>NZ_JARJBE010000002.1:0-856614 GCF_029269915.1 Rhodococcus sp. C3V | reverse complement strand
CGTCCGGTTCGGGTTCCGTTGTCGTTGGCGCAGCAGCGCATGTGGTTCCTCAACCAATTGGACCGCGAATCGGCAGCCAACAACATTCCGATGGCGATCACTCTCACTGGCGAGTTGGATCAGGCGGCGTTGTACGACGCTGTCGTGGACGTGTTGAAGCGTCACGAGGTTCTGCGCACGGTCTACCCCGAGGTCGACGGTGCCGGCTACCAGCGGATCTTGCCGGTGGCGGCAGTTCCGGTGAATCTGGCTCCCGTGCAAATCGAAGCATCCGACATCGTGGCGGCGGTGACGGACTTCGTCACGTCAGGCTTCGACGTCACCGCTGAGGTTCCATTGCGGGCCAAGCTCTTCCAGCTCGCGGAGGACTCGTTTGTACTGGCGATAGTGATTCACCACATCTCCACCGACGGTTTCTCGATGGGTCCGTTGATCCGCGACGTGATGACCGCGTACTACGCCCGCTCACAGGGTCAAGCCCCGACCTGGGCGCCGTTGTCGGTGCAGTATGCCGACTACTCGTTGTGGCAGCGCGAGGTTCTCGGTTCCGAGGGTGACACGGAATCCGTACTCGCAGAGCAGATCGGCTACTGGGCCAAAGCTCTCGACGGAGTTCCGGACCAGATCACCTTGCCCAGTGACCGCGCGCGTCCAGCCGTGTTCACCGGCCGGGGAGCCACCTACAGCTTCCCGATTTCCGCGGATGTTCACCGCGGACTGGCCGCTGTGGGTCGCGAGCACCAGGCATCGCTGTTCATGGTGATGCACTCGGCGTTGGCAACACTTCTTGCCCGGTTGTCCGGCACCACCGACATCGCAGTCGGCACCCCGGTCGCCGGTCGCGGTGAAGCGCAGCTCGACGATCTGATCGGCATGTTCGTCAACACGCTCGTGCTGCGTACCGACGTCGATCCGGGGATGCGTTTCCTCGATCTGCTGACGTCGGCGCGTGAGAGTGATCTCGCGGCTTTCGCTCACGCAGACGTGCCGTTCGAGCGGATCGTCGAGGTACTCGATCCGGTTCGTTCGCAGGCACACAACCCGTTGTTCCAGGTTGCCTTGGCATTCCAGAACCTGGGGCAGAATAACCTGACGTTGCCGGGACTCGATATCACTGAATTTGATATCGCGGAAACTGTAGCGAAGTTCGACCTTCAGTTGACCCTGGTGGAAGCTGCCGATGGTCACGGCATGACTGCGACCTTCACCTATGCGACGGATCTCTTCGACGAGGGGACAGTTGTCTCCTTCGCCGAGCGGTTGACTAGGATTCTCGAGGCCGTCGCCGTGGATGCGACGCAGGCCGTCGGCGACATCAACATCCTCGAAGCGCCTGAGCGTATCGAATTGACCAGTCGCCGAGCGTCCTCGGGCATCGAGCCGAAGCCGTTGGCCGACATCCTGGCCGAGACCGCGTTGCAGTATCCCTCCAACGAAGCTCTCCGCTACCAGGATCGGTCGATGACCTACGCCGAGGTCGACGAGTGGTCGTCGCGCCTCGCCCGCGTCCTGATCGCTCGCGGTCTGGGCGCCGAAGACCTGGTCGCAGTGTCGATTCCGCGTTCCATCGAATCGGTCCTGCTGGTGTGGGCGGTATCCAAGACAGGTGCCGCCGTTGTTCCCATCGATCCGCACTACCCGGCCGACCGCATCGCGCATATGGTCTCCGACTCGGGCGTCTCGGTCGGTCTGACTTTCGAAGCTGAACTCGCAGGGCTTACCGACACCGTGGAGTGGCTCGCGATCGACAGTGCTGTTTGCGCGGAATTAATGGCAGCGCAGGATAGTTCACCGATTCGTGAAGATGAGCGTGTGCGCCCCGTCCTTCCGGCGCATCCGGCCTGGGTGATCTACACCTCGGGCACAACAGGCTTGCCCAAGGGTGTTGTTGCTACGGGAGCAGGCCTCGCGAGCTTCAGTGCAACGCAGGCACAGCACTACCTGGTGACGCCGAACTCCCGCACGCTGCACTTCGCGTCGCCGAGTTTCGACGCGTCGATGCTCGAACTGTTCCTGGCTGTCGCGACAGGCGCTGCCATGGTGATCGTCCCGACGTCGATCTTCGGCGGCGACGAGTTGACCGCGCTGTTCAAGTCCGAACGCGTCACACACGCTTTCATCACGCCCGCGGCGCTGGCTTCCATGGATCCGTCGGGCCTGAACGATCTCGAGGTGGTTGGTGTCGGCGGCGAGGCGTACTCGCCGGAGCTGATGGCCAAGTGGGCGGATCAGCCGAACCGTCGACGTACGTTCCTCAATGTCTACGGTCCCACCGAGACCACTATCGTCACCAACGTCAGTGTGCCGCTGATGCCGGGCGACCGGATGACCATCGGTGGAACCATCGGCGACATGGCGGCGTTTGTTCTCGACACGCGTCTGCAGCCCGTCCCCGTCGGTGTTGCCGGTGAGCTGTACCTGTCGGGTCCCCAGGTCACCCGCGGATACCATCGCCGCCCGGGATTGAGCGCGGATCGCTTTGTTGCCAACCCGCATGGCCTGCCCGGTGAGCGCATGTACCGCACCGGTGATGTTGTGCGTTGGACTGACCAATATCAGGTTGAGTATGTGGGCCGCAACGACTTCCAGGTGAAGATCCGTGGCTTCCGTATCGAGCTCGGTGAGATCGACGCGGCACTGACGGCACATTCGGACGTCGAGTTCGCCGCGACGATGGGCACCACTTTGGCGTCCGGTGCTCCGGCGCTAGTGTCGTACGTGTTTGTCGGCAAGGAATCTGCTGTCAGCTCGGCGGATCTGAGCGAGTTCGTCTCACGCACCCTGCCGGCGCACATGGTGCCTGCGTCGATCATGGTTCTGACCGACATGCCGCTGACCCCGGCCGGCAAGCTGGACCGAAAGGCTTTGCCGGAGCCGGTATTCGAGGTCAAGGAGTTCCGTGCTCCCACGACCGAGATGGAACGCGTCCTCAGCGAGGTCTTTGCCGACGTTCTCGGCCTCGATCAGATCGGTACCGACGATTCGTTCTTCGCTCAGGGCGGAGACTCGATCATGTCGATCCAGTTGGTGTCCCGGGCCAAGGCCCGCGGTGTTCTGTTCACGCCCAAGGACGTGTTCGAGAACAAGACGGTGGCTGAGTTGGCAGAGGTTGCCGTCTTCGGCTCCGACGCCGATGCGATCACTGTTCTCGCCGAGATCGAAGGCGGCGGCATCGGTTGGATGCCGCTCACGCCGATCAAGCGATTCATGTTCGAACGGCCCGGCAGCTTCCAGCGTTTCAACCAGTTGTTGACGCTGGAGTTGCCGCTCGGCATCGACCGGACCGGTGTTGTCGACACACTGGCTGCCGTCATCAATCACCACGACATGTTCCGTTCGCGTCTGGTCGATGATCAGCGTGGTCCGGGCATGGCTGTGTCCGCGCCCGGAACCGTCGACGTGGATTCTTTGGTGCGACGGGTGCTGGTGGACCCCGCGATTTCGGGCGCAGACCTGACGGCCATCGCATCGGGTGCTCTCGACGACGCTCTCGGCCGGTTGGATCCGGCCGCCGGTGTCATGGCTCAGTTCGTGTGGATCGACTTCGGTGACACACGCACCGGCCGATTGATCATGGCTGCGCATCACCTGATCGTCGACGGCGTCTCCTGGCGAATCATCGTGCCGGACTTGATTTCCGCGTGGGCTCAGCGCAGTGGCGGAAGTGCACCCGTGCTCGAACCGACGGGCACGTCCATGCGTACCTGGGCGCACTCGCTCGCTGCGGAATCACGATCAGACAAGCGACTGGCAGAACTGCCACGTTGGCGCAAGACGCTGTCGACTCCAGACCCGATTCTCGGTTCGCGGGCGTTCGATCCGTCCGTCGACGTTGCGGCAACAGTCGAGCGTGTGCGCGTGGAGGTGCCCACAGGCGTCACTGAAACCCTGCTGACAACTCTGCCCGAGGTGTTCCGCGGCGGAGCCAACGACGGTTTGCTGGCCGGACTTGCTCTGGCACTGGTGCGCTGGCGCCGTGAGCGGGGCATCGACACCGAAGCGGCACTGCTCCAGCTCGAGGGCCACGGCCGCGAAGAGGGCGTCGTCCCGGGTGCCGATCTCTCACGCACCGTCGGCTGGTTCACGGCGGCCTTCCCCGTCGCCCTCGACCTTGCCGGTATCGACATCGACGACGCCTTCGACGCCGGAGTTGCTGCGGGAGCGGCGATCAAGGCAGTCAAGGAGCAGTTGCTCGCCGCTCCCGACAAGGGTGTCGGCTACGGACTGCTGCGGTACGTCAACGACGACACCTGCACTGAGCTGTCGAAGCTGAGCAGCGGGCAGGTCAGCTTCAACTACCTGGGTCGCATTGTGGCGGAGGATATTCCGGCTGCAGCGCAAGGCCTCGGATGGATTCCGGCACGCGACTTCTCCGATGTCGCTGCGCCGGAAGACCCGGACATGCCGGCCAACAAGGTTGTCGACATCAATGCCATCGTCAACGACGGCCCTGACGGCGCGGTGCTCGAAGCATCGTTTGCCTTCCCGAACGGATTGCTGAGCGCCACCGAGGTGCAAGCCCTGGCCGACCTGTGGGTCGGAGCACTCACAGCGCTGGCGCAGCACGCACAGGCCGTCGGCGCAGGCGGACTCACGCCGTCGGACGTGCCGCTGGTAACGCTGACCCAGCGGGATCTCGACGGGTTCGAGCAGCGTTTCCCCGCTGTGCAGGACGTCTGGCCGCTGGCTCCGCTGCAGTCGGGTCTGCTGTTCCACGCTGTCATGGCCGAGTCGACCGTCGACCTGTACTCCGTGCAGATGGTTCTCTCGCTGTCCGGCCGCGTCGACGCGGATCGCCTCCACGCCGCAGCACAGGCCATCATCGATCGTCACCCGAACCTGCGCACCGCATTTGTGGTCGACGGAACGGGTACGCCGGTCCAGGTAGTTCTCGGTGACATCGAGGTGCCGTGGCGCGA
Source organism: Rhodococcus sp. C3V (assembly GCF_029269915.1). Classification (NCBI taxonomy): domain Bacteria; kingdom Bacillati; phylum Actinomycetota; class Actinomycetes; order Mycobacteriales; family Nocardiaceae; genus Rhodococcus; species Rhodococcus sp. C3V. The sequence goes on along the minus strand of NZ_JARJBE010000002.1, from coordinate 851,695 downwards.
ACTGGATCTCACCACAATCGCTGACAGCGAAGAACGACGCCGCGAGTTGGATCGGATTCTTGTCGAGGACCAGGCCACGCACTTCGACATGTCGAACCCGCCGTTGATCAAGTTCACGCTGATCAAGATCGCGGCGAGCGAATACCGCCTTGTTGTGGCAAACCACCACATCATCCTCGACGGCTGGTCCATGCCGCTGCTGCTCCAGACGCTCCTCGGCCACTACGCCATGCGTGGGAACATTCCCGCTCAGACGCGGTCACTGAGCTATCGGAACTACCTCGCGTGGCTGGTCCAGCAGGATCGCAGTGTGTCCATGGATGCCTGGGCGAAAGCGCTGGGCGGCGTCGAAGAGCCGACGTTGTTGGCTCCCACCGTCGTTGGTCAGGAATTCAGTGCGCTGTCGCAGAAGTTGCAGATCTCGCTCAGCGAATCGGTGACCGCGACACTGACCGGTTTGGCATCGAGGACCGGCGTTACCGCCAACACGATCGTCCAGGCTGCCTGGGCAATTCTGCTGGGACGCATGACCGGTCGCCAGGACATTGTCTTCGGTGCCACGGTCTCCGGCCGTCCGCCACAACTCGACAGCGTCGAGAAGATGGTGGGCCTGTTCATCAACACGCTGCCCGTGCGTGTCCAACTGGATCTGGCCGAGTCCGTCGAGGCATTGCTCTCTCGGGTTCAGATCGAACAGGCGGGATTGCTCGATCACCATTACCTCGGCCTGACCGATGTGCAGAGCGCCGCGGGCGTCGGCGGACTCTTCGACACTCTGGTGATCTTCGAGTCCTACCCGGTCGACCGTGACGGTCTTGCAGCGCAGGCAGAGTTCTTGGACGGCATGGTGATCGACGATGTCGCCTCCGACGATTCCACGAACTACCCGCTCACACTGCTGATCGGTCTCGACGACCAACTGCACCTGACGCTTCGTTACCTACCCGACTTCTTCGACGAGTCGTACGCGCAGGCCCTGCTGGGTCGCCTCGAGACTCTGCTGACCGAAATCGGTGAAACGCCGTCTACTGCAGTCGGTGACGTCGAGGTCATGACTGTGTCTGAGCGTGCTTTGGTGCTCGAGTCGTGGAACGACACGTCTCGTCCGGTTGTGGGTGGGTTGTTGTTGGATGGTTTTGATTCTGTGGTGGGGGTTTGTTCGGGTTCGCGTGCGGTGGTGTGTGGGGATGTGGTGCTTTCGTATGGGGAGTTCGATGAGCGGGTTAATAGGTTTGCGCGTTATTTGATTGGTTTGGGTGTTGGGCCGGAGTCGTTGGTGGGGTTGGCTGTTCGGCGGTCGGTTGATTTGTTGGTTGGTTTGTATGCGATTGTGCGTGCGGGTGGGGCGTGGGTGCCGTTGGATCCTGATGCGCCGTCCTCGCGTAATGAGTATGTGTTGGATTCGGCTGATCCGGTGTGTGTGGTGTCGACGGAGCGTGATGGTTTCGTGGCGTCGGGTCGTCGGGTTGTGTGTGTGGATGTTGTTGATGTGTCTGGTTTTTCGGGTGCGCGGGTTTCTGATGTGGATCGGCGCTCGCCGTTGCGGGCGTCGAATACGGCGTATGTGATTTTCACGTCGGGGTCGACGGGTCGGCCGAAGGGTGTGGCGGTCTCGCATGCGGCGATTGTGAATCAGCTCGAGTTCATGCAGGGCGAGTATCGCTTGACGTCGTCTGATGTGTATTTGCAGAAGACGGCGACGACGTTCGATGTGTCGTTGTGGGGTTTTTTCATGCCGTTGCGGGTGGGTGCGGTGTTGGTGTTGGCGTCGGCTGATGGTCATCGGGATCCGGGGTATTTGGCGTCGGTGATTGATGATCAGGGTGTGTCGGTGACGGATTTTGTTCCGACGATGTTGTCGACGTTTTCGTCGTTGGTGGATCCGGGGTTGTTGGGTTCGTTGCGTGATGTGTTGGTGATCGGTGAGGCGTTGCCGGTGGAGGCGGTGCGTGAGTTCGGGTTGGTGTCGTCGGCGCGGTTGCATAATTTGTATGGTCCGACTGAGGCGGCGGTGTCGTTTACGTTTGCGGATGTGACGGCTGCCGGGTCGGGGTCGGTGGTCTCGATTGGTGTGCCGGAGTGGAATTGCCGGGTGTTTGTGTTGGATTCGCGCCTTCGGCCGGTTGCTGTGGGTGTTGCGGGTGAGTTGTATTTGTCGGGTGTGCAGTTGGCTCGGGGGTATGTGGGTCGTCCGGATTTGAGTGCGGATCGGTTTGTGGCGTCGCCGTTCGGTTCGGGTGAGCGGATGTATCGGACGGGTGATTTGGTCCGTTGGAACACAGTTGGTGAGTTGGAGTACATCGGTCGTACTGATTTTCAGGTGAAGTTCCGTGGTCAGCGGATCGAGTTGGGGGAGATCGAGGCGGCGTTGGTGTCGCATGGGTCGGTGTTGTCGGCTGCGGTGGTGGTGCGTGGGTCGGTGATGGGTGATCAGTTGGTGGGGTATGTGGTGCCGGCGGTGGGGTCGGTTGTGGATGTGTCGGTGTTGCGGGGGTTTGTGGGGGAGCGGGTTCCGGGTTATATGGTTCCGGCTGCTGTGGTGGTGTTGGATGCGTTTCCACTTAATTCGTCGGGGAAGTTGGATCGGGCGTTGTTGCCGGAGCCGGTGTTCGAGGCTCGGGTGTTTCGGGCTCCGGTGTCGTCGGTGGAGTTGGTGGTGGCGTCGGCGTTTGTGGGTGTGTTGGGTGTTGATCGGGTGGGGTTGGATGATGATTTCTTCGAGTTGGGTGGCAACTCCCTCATCGCGACTCGGGTTGTCATGCGCATCGCCGAAGAACTCGAGACGGCCGTACCGGTCCGCCTTCTGTTCGAAGCGTCCACCGTCCAGGAACTTGCCGCACGTCTCGAATCACACGTCGGTGAAGGAAGCCGCCTTGCGCTGACAGCTCAGGATCGACCGGAAGAGATTCCGCTTTCTCTTGCGCAGCAGCGTATGTGGTTCCTCAACCGCTTCGACGGCTCGGCAGGTGCCTACAACATGCCGTTTGCACTGCGGCTGAGCGGTGAACTCGATCTGGGCGCGATGCGTGCGGCGATCGGCGACGTCGTTGCCCGCCACGAAACCCTGCGCACTGTGTATCCGGAAACCGATTCGGGACCGGTCCAGGTCATCGAACCGGTAGGACATACGCCGGTGGAATTGAACGTCGAGAGTGTCACGGAAGCCGAGATTGTCGGCAAGCTGGTCGAATTGGCGTCGACGAGGTTCGACGTGACGGCCGAAATCCCGCTGCGGATTCGGTTGTTCCAGGTAGCCGAGAACGAGTACGTCCTCGCCGTCGTGGTGCACCACATTGCCGCGGATGGCTCCTCGACTACTCCGTTCGCCCGCGATCTCGTCATGGCCTACGCGGCACGGGCGCAGGGAACGGCGCCGGGTTGGGCCCCGCTGGACGTGCAGTACGCCGATTACAGCCTGTGGCAGCGCGAGGTGCTGGGTAGCGAGGAAGACCCGGAATCCGTGTCGTCCGAGCAGATCGCCTACTGGAGCCAAGCTTTGGCCGGGCTGCCGGATCAGCTGGACCTGCCGACGGACCGTCTGCGTCCCGCCGCGCAGTCGTACCGCGGTGGCTACCTTCAGTTCGAGATCGACGCAACAGTGCATCAGGGCCTGTCGGCGCTGGCCCGTGAGCACGGGACCACCCTGTTCATGGTCACGCACGCGGCGTTTGCGATTCTGTTAGCGCGCCTTTCCGGCACCGACGACATCGCCGTTGGCACCCCGATCGCTGGCCGCGGTGAGCGTGCGCTCGACGATCTGATCGGCATGTTCGTCAATACCCTGGTATTCCGGACACACGTCGACGGTTCCGACAGTTTCACGGAACTACTTGCCCGCGTGCGCGAGAACGACCTGCAGGCCTTTGCGCATGCCGATGTTCCGTTCGAGCGACTGGTCGAAGTTCTCAACCCCGCACGTTCGACTGCTCGGCACCCGCTCTACCAGGTGGGCTTCCTTTTCCAGAACATGGAACAGGCAAGCCTGGAACTGCCTGGCCTCACCGTCAAGGGCCTCGAGATCGACAACGGTGTCGCTCAGTTCGATCTGCAGTTGATCGTCGGTGACAATTACGACGAGCGTGGTGTTGCCTCCGGCATCTCGGCCGTATTCAGCTACGCGCACGACCTTTTCGACGAGTCGACAGTCCAGTCCTTTGCTGATCGGTTCAACACCGTTCTGGCAGCGGTGGTTGCCGATCCGTCGATCGTGGTCGGCGACATCGACGTGCTCGATCCGCGTGAGTCGAATCAGGTTCTGCAGGAATGGAATGCAACGGAGCAGGTACTCGACGCCGAGGCGACACTGGTCGATCTGTTCGATCAGCAGGTTGCCGCTCACGGTGATTCCGTCGCGTTGGTGCACGGGCTCGAATCGCTGACGTATGTGGAGTTCGACGACAAGGTCAACCGGCTCGCCCGTCACCTGATCGAACTGGGTGTCGGTCCGGAGTCGTTGGTGGCATTGGGAATGCGACGCTCCATCGACCTGGTGATCGGCATGTACGCCGTTGCCAAGGCAGGCGGCGGTTATGTTCCGATCGATCCGGATCATCCGGCCGATCGCACCGGGTACGTCCTCGAGATGGCCGCGCCGGTCTGCGTGCTCAGCAACGAGAACGACGCACCGTCGCTCGCGGGGATCGACAACGTTCTTCTCATCGACACCCTCGATCTGTCGCGCGTCTCCGGAGCGCCGGTGCGCGGCGACGAGCGGATCGCACCGCTTCGTTCGGCGAATACCGCGTACGTGATCTTCACGTCGGGATCGACCGGCAAGCCGAAGGGTGTGGCGCTGTCCCACGCCGCGATCGTCAATCAGCTTCTGTGGAAGCGTGATCGCTACGGTCTCGACCAGACCGACGCAATGTTGCTCAAGACTGCAGCGACGTTCGACCTCTCGGTCTGGGAGTTCTGGTCCGCGTTGACATCCGGGTCCCGCCTGGTCATTGCCGACCCGGACGGCCACAAGGACGCCGAGTACATGCTGGCGCTCATCGCTCAAGAGAAGGTGACGACGCTGCACGCGGTGCCGTCCATGCTCTCGATGCTGACGGCCGCAGCAGACGGCACTCTTCCGCAGTCGCTCGAGCGTGTCCTTGCCATCGGTGAGGCCTTGCCCGCGGCAACGGCGGCAGAGTTCCGCAAAATGTCCGACGCGGCACTCGTCAATCTGTACGGTCCGACCGAGGCTGCGGTGTCAGTGACCGCGCACGATGTGGACGAGAGCGATACCTCGTCGGTCTCGATCGGTGCCCCGGAATGGAATTCGCAGGTCTACGTGCTCGACGAGCGACTGCATCCCGTTCCGGTCGGAGTGACCGGTGAGCTGTATCTTGCCGGAACCCAGCTGGCTCGTGGTTATCACGGGCGGGCCGACCTGACGTCGGAACGCTTTGTCGCCAACATCTTCGGAGAACCGGGCACACGTCTGTACCGCACCGGCGACCTCGTTGTCTGGCGCAGTGGCGGTGAACTCGAGTACGTCGATCGTGCCGACTTCCAGGTGAAGATCCGCGGCTACCGCATCGAACTCGGTGAGATCGAAGCTGTTATCAGAGCTGCTGAGTCCGTGGACGCAGCGGTTGTCGTCGCGAAAACCGATCCGCGACTGGGGGATCGACTGGTCGGGTACCTCGTTCCGCAGGCCGGGGCCACCGTCGACGTCGACAGCGTGAAGGCGGAACTCGTCCGCGAGTTGCCGAGTTACATGGTGCCGTCGGCGTTGATGGTGCTGAGCGAATTGCCGCTCAACATCAACGGCAAGATCGATCGAAAGGCGCTGCCGGAACCCGAATTCGAGGCAACGGAGTTCCGTGCCCCGAGCAATCCGGTCGAAGAGATCGTGGCCTCGGTGTTTGCCGAAGTCCTGGGCGTTCCACGAGTCGGGTTGGACGACGACTTCTTCGATCTCGGCGGAAACTCGCTGATCGCCACACAGGTCGTGGCCAGGTTGGGTCAGGCACTTGACGCCCAGATTCCGGTGCGGATCATCTTCGAAGCGTCGACTGTCGGACTGCTGGCGTCGCGGGTGCTCGAACATGCCGGTTCAGGTTCGCGGGCACAGTTGGTGGCGCAGGAACGGCCGTCGCAGATTCCGTTGTCGCTCGCTCAGCAGCGGATGTGGGTTCTCAACCAGATCGACCGCAGGTCTGCCGCGTACAATATCCCGGTCGCGATCCGGATGTCCGGCGATCTCGACGTCGCAGCATTGCAGTCGGCCGTCTCCGACCTTGTTGCTCGCCACGAGATCCTGCGGACGTTCTATCCCGATCTCGGGGACGGCCCGACGCAGTCGATTCAGTCGAAGTCGGCAGCCGTTGTCGACATGGCCGTGCTGTATGTCGGCGAAGACACGATTGGGGCCGAGGTCGCGAAGGTCGTCGGTCAGGGCTTCGACGTCACTGCCGGTGTTCCGCTGCGCGTTCGCCTTTTCCAGATCACGCCCACTGAGCATGTCCTGATCGTGGTGGTCCACCACATCAGCGGCGACGCGTTCTCGATGGCGCCGATGATCCGAGACACGATGGTCGCGTACACGGCGCGTACCGGGGGAGCGGCACCCGAATGGGCTCCGCTCGAAGTCCAGTACGCGGATTACACGTTATGGCAGCGCGACGTTCTGGGTTCCGAGGGCGATCCGGACAGTGAACTGTCGACGCAGCTTGCCTACTGGACGCAGGAACTCGCCGGCGTTCCCGAACTTCTGGAACTGCCGACGGACCGTCCTCGTCCGCCGACGCAGTCGATGAAGGGGGCGGACTTCCTGTTCACTCTCGGCGCCGACTCCACGCGTCGAATCGCGGAAATCGCGCGCGAGCAGAACTCGACCGTGTTCATGGTCGTGCATGCCGCGTTCTCGGTGCTGCTGTCCAAGCTCAGCGGCTCGAACGACATCGCGATCGGTACACCGGTGGCGGGCCGCGGCGAGCGAGTCCTCGACGACCTGGTCGGTATGTTCGTCAACACGCTGGTGTTGCGCACGCAGGTGAAACCGGCAACCACGTTTGTCGACCTGCTGCAGCAGGTGAAGGAGAAGGACCTCGCGGCGTTCGGAAACGCAGACGTGCCCTTCGAGCGTCTGGTCGAGCAGGTCGGCCGTGAGCGCTCACAGGCATACTCACCGCTGTTCCAGGTGATGCTCACGTTCCAGAACATGGCACTTGGCACGTTTGCGCTGCCAGGGCTCGAACTGTCGGCGGTGGACGACGGATTCGACTCGGCGATGTTCGACCTGCAGCTCACCGGAATCGAGGAGTTCGACGAGGGCGGTACGCTGTCCGATATCCGGATGCGATTCACCTATGCAACCGATCTGTACGACGCCGCAACCATGGAACTGTTCGCGGCCAGGTTGCGGGCCGTGGTCGACGCCGTTGCCGCAGATCCGACGGTGGTTCTGCGGACCATCGACATCGTGACGGACTTCGAACGCGCGCTGATCGAGGCAGCCGAGCCGAAGACCGCCGCCGATCTTCCGGACCTCGCATCAGCGGCCGCCGCAGCAGATCCGACGGCGGTTGCCTTCACTCACGGTGACACCGCGGTGACCTTCACACAGCTGGCCGAAAAACTGGCTGTGATGAAGCAGACGATGGGTGCGGCGCTCACTGCCGACGCATTGGTCTCGGTTTCGCTGAACGGTCTGGTTCCGGGCATTCTTCCGGCACTAGGCGCCGACGGTACTACCTCGCTCGTCCAGTCTTTGATAACTGACGCGCAGGCCACGCTGGGGAAGGGTTCCGGTACGGACGGGTAATATGCAGTATTTGCCCCATGGGCGTTGATCTGTACGACCAGTCGTGCGTTGGATCTGCGCCGTGCTGTCGTCAGTTGGAGGAAGTGTTGATGTCCGTCGGTATGCCGGGACCACAGTCGCTGACGATCGAGGAACTGCCGAGATTGATCGCTGCAGTAGCCGAGGCGGAGCCCGACCGGACAGCGCTTGTTCATGCAGACGCCGAGGTCACCTACGAACGGTTGCACTCGGAACTGACCACACTCGACTCCGCGATGGGTGGTGCGCTCGGCCCGGACGCACTTGTACCGGTCGTGATCTCCACGCTGCTGCCGGAGTTGCTCGCCACACGAGAGGGTGGCCTTGAATCCGTCGTCGGTGCGCTCATCGCCGACGCGACTTCCGTCGTTGCTTTCGAGGCTCCGTCGGTCGTCGAGTCGACTCTCGTAAGTCTGTTCGAGGAGCAGGTCGCGCGTACCCCCGATGCCGTCGCCCTTCGTTTCGGCTCCACGGCGTCGACCTACGCGGAATTCGATCGCCGGGTCAATCAGCTCGCCCGCGAGCTCGTCGCCCGTGGCGTCGGACCGGACACACTCGTCGGCCTGGGTATCCGTCGGTCCGTCGAACTGCTGGTTGCGATGTACGCGATCGTCAAGGCCGGTGGTGCGTACCTACCACTCGATCCCGACCATCCCGCTGAGCGTCTGGCGTATGTGATCGACGTCGCCGCGCCCGTCCTCGTGCTGACGACGTCAGTGGACGCGGTCGGCATTCCCGAAAACGTCGATGTACTGCGGATCGATGACATCGATGTCTCGGCGCACTCAGGCGCGCCGCTTGCCGACGGTGACCGGCTGTCACCGCTGCGCACCGACAATCTTGCGTACGTGATCTTCACGTCGGGTTCGACCGGCAGGCCAAAGGGCGTCGGTGTGTCACACGAGGCAATCGTCGCCAACCTCCGATGGAGGCAGAGCGAATATCCCTTCACCGACGAAGACGTCATCCTGCAGAAGACGCCGTTTACGTTCGACGTGTCGGTGTGGGAGTTCTTCTGGCCGTTGCAGGTCGGCGCTTGCCTCGTGATCGCGAAGCCGGACGGGCATCGTGATCCGGCCTACGTCGCAGCGACGATGATCGAGTACGGCGTCACCGTTGTACATTTTGTCCCCTCGATGCTCGCGGTCTTCGTCGCTGAACCGCGCGCTTCCGAGATCACCTCGCTACGTTACGTTTTTGCCTCGGGTGAAGCGCTTCCCGCCCAGACCGCCGCGCGGCTGCGCGACGTCAGCACCGCGGAACTGCACAATCTGTACGGACCGACCGAGGCAGCCGTCGACGTCACGTACTACGCAACCGGACCGCAGGACGAGGTCTCCATTCCGATCGGCCGTGCTGTCGCCGAAACAGAGCTACTCGTCCTCGACGACGCACTGCGTCCAGTACCTCCCGGCGTCCCCGGCGAGCTTTACCTCGCGGGGGTCCAGCTGGCCAGAGGGTATGTCTCCCGCCCCGATCTGACGGCGGATCGGTTCGTCGCGCATTCCACCTCGGACGGCGAGCGCATGTACCGAACCGGCGACCTGGTCCGATGGCGCGGTGCCGGCGCCGACCGCCTGCTCGAGTACCTCGGCCGCACCGACTTCCAGGTGAAGCTGCGGGGACTGCGCATCGAACTCGGCGAAATCGAATCAGCGCTACTCGACAACGACGCAATCGCACAAGCGGCCGTTCTCGTCCACTCCGATGCGGCTTTGGGCGACAATCTGGTGGCATACGTGGTTCCCGCATCGGGAGTTGTGCTCGACACCGACGCTCTTGCACGTGAATTGGGTGGACGCCTGCCGGACTACATGGTGCCGTCGCTGTTTGTCGAACTCGAGGCGTTTCCGCTCAATGCCAGTGGCAAGCTGGACCGCAAGGCGCTGCCGGCGCCCGAGTTCACAGCGCAGGTTGTCGAATACCGGGCAGCGAGTACGCCGGTCGAGAAGACGTTGGTTGCGATCTTTGCCGATCTGCTCGGTCGGGACGACCTCGGCATCGACGACGGATTCTTCGACCTCGGGGGCAATTCACTGCTCGCGACGCGAGTGGTGGCGCGCGCGAACGCCGAACTCGGCGTGGAACTCGACATGCGAGCTTTCTTCGATGCTCCGACGGTATCCGAATTAGCTTCTCTCGTAGGCGATTCTGCTGGCCGCGGTACGAAGGCTCCTCTCGTTGCACAGGAACGTCCCGACCGGATCCCGCTTTCGCTTGCGCAGCAGCGTATGTGGTTCCTCAACCGGTTCGATTCCACGTCAGCCGTCGATCACATCCCAGTCGTTCTCCGGCTGACCGGAATGCTCGATGCCGCTGCGCTCCGTTCGGCGATCGATGATCTCGTCGAGCGGCACGAGAGCCTGCGTACTGTGTACCCGGAGGTCGACGGCGTCGGCTACCAGCAGATCTTGACCGTCTCCGACGTGGAGCTCGATCTGTCGCCGGTCGCTGTGGCCGAATCCGAGATCACCGAGCGTGTCATCACGGAGATCACCGGGGGATTCGACGTCACCTCACAGGTGCCGTTGCGGGTCAAGCTCTTCCAGGTGGCCGCGTCGGAATACGTCCTTGTATTCGTCGTCCACCACATCAGTGGTGACGGCTTCTCGATGGGCCCCTTGGTGCGCGACGTCGTGACCGCTTACGCGAGTCGGGCGGCTGGCAGCGCACCCGAATTCACGCCGCTGGACGTGCAATATGCAGACTTCTCGATCTGGCAGCGAACAGTCCTCGGCAGCGAGCACGACGCGGAATCGGTGATATCGCGCCAGATCGATTACTGGACACAGCAGCTCGACGGGCTCCCCGAGCGGCTAGACCTGCCGATGGATCGACCCCGCCCGCCCGTCGCGAGTTATCGCGGAGCGTCGCACACGATGACTATCGGTGCGGACGTACTCGCGCGCCTCGAGTCGATTGCGCAGGCGAACAAGGCCACGGTGTTCATGGTATTGCACAGCGCAATCGCCGTGCTGTTGGCGCGTTTGTCCGGAACCACTGACATCGCGATCGGCACCCCGGTGGCGGGTCGTGGCGATCGCGCACTCGACGACGTCATCGGCATGTTCGTCAACACCCTGGTGCTGCGTACCGAGATCAATCCGGCAAGTACATTCGACGAGCTGGTGAACCAGGCACGGATTGCAGACCTCGATGCATTCGGTAACGCTGACGTCCCGTTCGAGCGCCTGGTAGAGGTGCTCGACCCGGCACGCTCGCAGGCACACAATCCGCTGTTCCAGGTGATGCTCGCGTTCCAGAATCTCGGCCAGAAAACACAAAGTGGCGCAACGCTCGGCGGCCTCGAGGTAAGCGGTTTCGAGCTCGAGTCCGCAGTCGCCAAGTTCGACCTCCAGTTCACGGTGTGGGAAGACATCGAGGTCGGCGGGCTGTCAGTCGTCATCGATTATGCGCGTGACCTTTTCGATGCCTCGACCATCGAGACGTTCGGTTCCAGGCTGTCCGTATTGCTCGGTGCGGTCGCTGCCGATCCGGCCGTTCTCGTCGGCGAGATCGATCTGTTCGGCGCCGGCGAGGCAGCCCGCGTGCTCGACTGGTCGGTGGGGCAGCGTGTGTCGATCGGCGACAGATCGCCACTTGCACTCTTTGCCCGGCATGTCAGTCGCGACCGGTCGACGGTTGCAGTCGTGGCCGATGATCGGACCCTCACCTACGGGGAACTCGATGCGCGGTCGTCGGTGCTCTCTCAGGACTTGCTCGCTGCGGGTGTGGGAGCGGACGACGTGGTTGCGCTGGTGCTGCCCAGGTCGTGGCAGTGGGTAGTGGCAATGCTCGCGGTGTGGAAGACCGGCGCCGGTTACACACCAATCGATCCCACGTTGCCGACCGAGCGCGTGAATACATTGCTCGAAGACACCAGTGCCCGCGTGGTGATCGCGTCCGGCGGCGTCCAGACGGCGCTCCCGGTGCTGCGGGTCGAGAGCACTGATGGGGCGGAATCCGGCGATTCTGTTCCGGAATGGGTGGACCATTGGCGTGAGCGGGGCGCAGGTGAGCGCGTGGGATACGTCATCTCGACCTCTGGTTCGACGGGTCGGCCCAAGCCCACGGTCGTACCGATGGCGGGCATCGAGAATACGACAGCCTGGTACCGATCCGAACTTCCGGACGCCGCTGGTGTGGTCGTTGCGTCGTCACCGAGTTTCGATCTCACGCAGAAGAATGTGTGGGGACCGCTTACCAGCGGTGGCAGTGTTCACGTCGCCGCAGCGGGGTTCGACCCCGCCGAGATCCTTCGCGCCGTCTCCGACGACGACGTCCAGGTCGCGAACATGTCGCCGAGTGCATTTGATGCACTGGTCGATGCCGACGTGGACGGCGTCCTCGAATCACTCGACGTCGTGTTCCTCGGTGGTGAGCCCATTCAGGTTGGTCGGCTCAAAGATCTGATGGCCGCCGGTGTGCGCGTCGTCAACAGTTACGGCCCCACTGAGGCCTCCGACGTAGTGTCCTTCCAGGAGGCGGCACCGGGAGACGTCAACGGAGTCCCCATCGGGATTCCAATTCCGAATATCGAACTCTACGTGCTGGATTCGCGCCTGCAGCTGGTCCCGGCCGGAGTGGTCGGTGAGCTTTACGTGGGAGGTGTGGGAGTCAGCCGCGGATACGGCGGACGCTTCGACCTTACTGCCGAGAGGTTCGTGGCGAATCCGTTCGGGTCGGCAGGCTCGCGGCTGTACCGTACCGGAGACCAGGTCCGGTGGAACGGTTCGGGAGAGCTGGACTATCTGGGCCGCACCGACTTCCAGGTCAAAATCCGTGGACTCCGAATCGAACTCGGCGAGATCGAAGGGGCCCTGGTGGCACTCGATTCGGTATCGGCTGCTGTCGTGGTGGTACACAAGGACAGCCTGGTCGGAGACCGCCTGGTGGCTTATCTGGTACCAGCACACGGGGCCGACGTCGACATCGCGGCGATACGTTCGACCGTCGCGGCGCGTCTGCCTGACTACATGGTGCCGTCTGCGTTCGTGGCGATCGAGACGGTTCCATTGAACGCCAACGGAAAGGTCGATCGGCGGGCCCTGCCCGAGCCGACGTTCGCGACACTGTCATACCGCGCTCCGACCACTGTGGTCGAAGAAACTGTGGCCCAGATCTTTTCGGATGTTCTGGGTGTAGCTCAGGTCGGTCTCGACGACGACTTCTTCGAACTCGGCGGCAACTCGTTGATTGCCACGCGAGTTGTCTCACGGCTCGGTCAGTCCTTGGACACCGTAGTGCCGGTACGACTGCTGTTCGACGTGTCGACGGTCGAGGCCCTGGCCGCACGACTGAGCACTCACACCGGCGACGCGGGGCGGATGCCTCTCGTCCCACAGGAGCGTCCCGAGCGAGTCCCGCTGTCGTTGGCGCAGCAGCGAATGTGGTTCCTCAACCGGTTCGAGCCGGAATCCGGGGTCGACAACATTCCGGTCGCCGTGCGGTTGACCGGTCCGTTGAACACGGCGGCTCTGGCGGGGGCCGTGCGGGACCTGATCGACCGTCACGAAAGCCTACGCACGATCTATCCCGAGATCGACGGCGTCGGTTACCAGCAGGTTCTCGGTTCGGCGGCAGTCGATCTCGATCTGTCACCGGTTCGAGTTCCGGCCGAGGCTGTGGAACTCCGTGTGCGGGAGCTGATCCAGCCCGGATTCGACGTCACGGTCGAGATCCCTCTCCGTACCGCGCTCTTCCAACTTGCCGACGATGAGTACGTGCTTGTCTTCGTCGTCCATCACATCAGCGGAGACGGTTTCTCGATGGTGCCGTTGGTACGTGACGTGGTGACAGCGTATGCGGCGCGATCGCACGGGCGTGCGCCGTCCTGGTCGCCGCTGGCTGTCCAGTTCGTCGACTACACCCTGTGGCAGCGTGAGGTGCTCGGCAGCGAGGACGATCCGCACTCGATCATCTCGGGCCAGGTCAACTACTGGAAGAGCCGGCTCGCGGGAATCCCGGATCAGCTGGACCTGCCGACCGATCGGCCACGTCCAGCCGTAGCAACGAACGGTGGTGCAGAGTACCAATTTGCCATCGAGCAGGGCGTCGTCGATTCCCTCGACCGAATTGCGCGTGAGCATCAGGCTTCGCGATTCATGGTCGTGCACAGTGCATTCGCCGTGATGCTGGCGCGCCTGTCCGGCACCTCCGACATCGTGATCGGTACTCCGGTCGCGGGGCGTGGTGAGCAGGAACTCGACGATGTGATCGGAATGTTCGTCAACACACTCGTGTTGCGGACGAACGTCGATCTGTCGCTGTCGTTCACGGAATTGCTTCGCAGCACGCGTGAGTCGGACCTGCAAGCGTTCGCGCATGCCGACGTGCCGTTCGAGCGCCTCGTCGAAATCATCAACCCGGAACGATCGCAGTCACGCAATCCGCTGTTCCAGGTCATGCTCACGTTCCAGAACGTCGCCCAGGGCAGCGACGAATCGGCCGACATCGACGGCGTCACGGTATCGGCCCTCGACGTCGATGCGTCCGTGGCGAAATTCGATCTGCAATTGACGATCACCGAGCATGACGGTGAACTCCGTGGACTCTTCACTTACGCAACGGATCTGTTCGACCGTAAGACGGTGGCCTCCTTCGTCCAGTATCTGACGGCGACTCTCTCGGCGGTCGCGGCTGCCCCCGCTGGGCCGGTCGGGGACGTCGACGTCGTCGGCGACTCCGATCTAGGGCTGGTCGTCGAGCGCTGGAACAGCACCGGTCACGATGTTCGCGATGTGACGCTGGTGGATCTGTTCGATGAACAGGTCGTCCGCTCTCCCCATTCGATCGCGCTGACCTTCGATGGGCATCAGCTGACGTATCTCGAATTCGACCGGCGGGTCAATCAACTCGCCCGCAAACTCGTGTCGGAAGGCGTCGGCCCGGATACCCTGGTCGGCTTGGCCATTCGCCGAAGCTTCGATTTGCTGGTGGCGATGTACGCGGTAGTCAAGGCCGGCGGCGGCTATCTGCCCATCGACCCCGATCAGCCCGTCGAGCGCAACGAATACGTCGTGTCGACTGCAGCTCCGATCTGTGTGTTGACAACAGAGAGAGATGGATTCGACGCTGAGGGAGTGCTGGTAGTCAGGATCGATACCGTAGACCTGTCCGGTTGTTCCGACGCACCGGTCACCGACGCGGACCGCCTCGGCCCGCTGCGAGGGGAGAACACGGCGTACGTGATCTTCACCTCCGGGTCGACGGGCAAACCGAAGGGCGTTGCGGTGTCACACCGCGCGATCGTCAACCGGCTGATCTGGATGCAGGCCGAGTACAGCCTCCTCGGCGACGACGTGGTCCTCCAGAAGACTCCCTTTACCTTCGATGTCTCCGTGTGGGAGTTCTTCTGGCCGTTGCAAGTCGGAGCTCGACTTGCGATCGCTGCCGTCGACGGCCACCGAGATCCGGCCTATCTGGCCGCGCTGATCGCGTCCGAACGAGTGACCACCATTCACTTCGTGCCGTCGATGTTGGAAGTGTTCCTCGCGGATACGGTTGTCACGAGGTCTTCTACCCTTACCCGAGTCTTCGCCTCGGGTGAGGCGCTCGCCCCGCAGGTGGCCGCGCAGTTCCGGACGGTTCTTCCCGGAACTGAACTGCACAATCTGTACGGACCGACGGAGGCCGCGGTCGACGTGACCTTCCATGAGGTGACGGACGCCGACACCACCACCATGCCGATCGGCGCGCCGGTCTGGAACACACGCGTTCTGGTACTCGACTCACGACTGCATCCGGTGCCCGTCGGGGTCGCGGGCGAGCTCTACCTCGCGGGAGTGCAGTTGGCCCGGGGGTACGTGGCTCGGCCGGACCTCACCGCGGACCGGTTTGTCGCCGATCCGTTCGGACCTGCCGGCTCACGCCTGTATCGGACCGGAGACCTGGTGCGATGGAATGCGTCGGGTGAGTTGGTATACATCGGACGTACCGACTTTCAGGTCAAGCTACGCGGACTACGCATCGAGCTGGGGGAGATCGAGTCGATTCTGCGTGATCATCCGTCGGTCGGTTCGGTGGTGGTTGCCGTCCGGAACGATCAACTGGTCGCGTACCTGACGGCGGCCGGTGAGTCTCTGATCGATTGGCTGGAACTGGAATCGATACTGGGGAAACATCTTCCGTCATACATGGTGCCCACGGCACATGTTGTTCTGGACGAACTGCCGCTCAACGCCTCGGGAAAACTCGACCGGAAGCAACTGCGCGATCCTGAGGTCGAGATCGCGGTCTTCCGGGAACCCGAATCTGTGGTCGAGGTCGAAGTTGCGCGTATTTTCGCCGACCTCCTCGGTATCGGTCAGGTCGGCTTGGACGACGACTTCTTTGCGCTGGGCGGTAATTCACTGATCGCGACGCAGATCGTCGCTCGACTCGGGCATGCACTCGACACCACTGTGCCGGTCCGCATCTTGTTCGATGCATCGACAGTGGAGTCGCTCGCGGCGCGAATCGACGTGCTCGTGGGGCGGGGCGGCCGTCCGCCGCTCGAACCACAGGAGCGCCCTGAGTTGGTTCCGCTGTCGATCGCGCAGCAGCGCATGTGGTTCCTGAACCGATTCGATTCGGCGTCCGGAGTGGACAACATTCCGATCGCGATCCGGTTGACGGGGGATCTCGACATCGAGGCCATGCAGGCAGCTCTTCGTGATCTGTTCGAGCGACATGAGATTCTCAGGACCACATATCCGGAAGTCGACGGTATCGGATACCAGCGAGTCCTCGACACCGCGGATGCACTGCCTGATCTGTCGCCAGTACGTATCCACGAGTCCGTCGTCACCGACCGGGTGGCGGAATACGTACTCGCCGGATTCGATGTCACTGCAGACGTGCCGGTCCGGGCACGTTTGTTCGATCTCGCCGACTCGCAGTACGTTCTGGTGTTCGCCATCCATCACATCAGCGGTGACGGCTTTTCGATGGGGCCGCTGGTCCGGGACGTCGTCTCGGCGTACGCCGCGAGGTCGCAGGGAATCGCTCCGACGTGGAAGCCGCTACCGATCCAATTCGCGGACTTCGCGCTGTGGCAGCGCCGGGTACTCGGTGTCGAGTCCGATCAGGGATCGTTGATCTCGAAACAGATGGAATACTGGAAGTCGCAACTGGACGGATTGCCCGTCGAACTGACCCTGCCGTCGGATCGGCCGCGTCCGCGAGTCGCTTCACACTCCGGTGCCGAGTACTGCTTCGATATCGAAGCGGCCATGCATGAATCATTGAATCATGTTGCACGAGAACATAATGTGTCACTCTTCATGGTTCTGCACAGCGCGCTGGCCGTCCTGCTGGCGAAGCTGTCCGGCACCGCCGACATCGTGATCGGTACACCAGCGGCCGGACGAGGTGAACAGGCTCTCGATGATCTGATCGGCATGTTCGTCAACACTTTGGTCCTGCGGACCGAGGTCGACCCGGGCGAGTCGTTCACTGCACTCCTGTCGAAGGTACGGGACACTGATTTGGCCGGTTTCGAGAACGCTGACGTTCCGTTCGAGCGTCTGGTGGAAGCACTGGACCCCGAACGGTCGCAGGCGCGTAATCCGCTTTTCCAGGTGGGCTTTTCGTTCCAGAATCTCGGTCAGGGCGCGAACGGATCCGTAGAGATTCCGGGTCTGAGCATTTCCGGTGTCGACATTGCGCCGACGTTGGCCAAGTTCGACCTGCAGTTCACGGTCTGGGAGACTCCGGCTCAGGCGGGCGGGCTCACCTTCGCCGTCACCTACGCCACCGATCTCTACGACGAATCGACGATTGCAGGCCTCGAGTCACGACTGAACGCCGTGCTGACATCCGTCGTCGCCAATTCGTCCAATGCAGTCGGCGACATCGACATTCTCGGTGAGGACGAACGCCGGACGATACTCGAAGGGTGGGCCACGCCCGGGGCGGTCGTCGACGACTCGACCACTCTGGCCGGACTGTTCGATGCACAGGTGACCCGATCACCGAACGAGATTGCGGTGGTCTTCGGAGACGAGCGATTGACGTATCGGGACATCGATTCCCGCGCAAACTGTCTGGCCCGCACGCTGATCGATTCGGGAGTCGGATCCGAGGACCTGGTAGCGGTCCTCTTGCCGCGATCGGTCGATCTGGTCGTGGCGCTGCTCGCCGTCGTCAAGTCTGGTGCCGCGTATCTGCCGATCGATCCGAGCTATCCGGATGAGCGGATCGCATATACCCTTGCCGACGCGTCTCCGGTGTGTGCGATCGTCGCTCCGGATTCGCTGCGGGAACTGCCCTGCCCTTCTGTCTCGCCCCGGGACGCCGCAGCCGACTCCCGCCCCGTGACCGACGCAGACCGCGTGCGGCCTTTGCGTTCGAGAGACCTGGCGTACGTCATCTACACATCAGGATCTACCGGCCGCCCCAAAGGTGTTGCGGTCACTCATCGGAATGTTGTGGAGTTGTTCGCCAACGCGCAGACGGAATTCGCATTCGATTCCTCGGATGTGTGGACTTTGTTCCACAGCTACGCATTCGACTTCTCGGTGTGGGAGCTGTGGGGTCCGCTCATTCACGGCGGTGTACTCGTGGTCGTCGACTTCGAGACGTCGCGTTCGCCAGACCAGTTCAGACAATTGCTGACCACCGAGGGCGTCACGGTGCTCAATCAGACTCCGTCGGCTTTCTACCAGCTTGCGGAGGCGGACCGTGTTTCCGGAGGATCGGACGGTACCGCGTCGGATCTTGCGCTCCGGTACGTGATCTTCGGTGGCGAGGCACTCGATCTCGCACAGCTGACCCGGTGGTACGACCGTCATCCGGACGACTCGCCGCAACTGGTCAACATGTACGGAATCACCGAGACCACGGTGCACGTCTCTTATCTCCCGCTCGATCGTGCGAGCGCGGAGACCGCAACGGCGTCGTTGATAGGTCGACCACTCGACGGCCTTCGGGTGTACGTACTCGACGACCGTTTGCAGCCCGCTGCGATCGGCACGGCCGGCGAGATCTACGTCGCCGGCGGACAACTGGCACGCGGGTATCTGGGGCAGAGCGGATTGACGTCCGGGCGGTTCGTCGCGAATCCGTTTGCATCGCACGGCGAGTCGATGTACCGAAGCGGTGATGTGGCGCGCTGGAACCGCGCCGGCCAGCTCGAATACCTGGGGCGTTCCGATTCGCAGGTTCAGCTTCGAGGTTTCCGGATCGAACTCGGCGAGGTCGAAACGGCCCTGCTCCGAGTCGGTGGTGTCGCCCGTGCCGTGGCCGTCGTCCGCAAGGACGCAGATCTGGGCGATCGGCTCATCGCGTACGTCGTGCCCGAAGCCGGTTCGGACCTCGACGCGAGCACGGTCAGCACAAGTGCGGCCGACTTCCTCACCGGCTACATGGTTCCCGACGCGACAGTGTTGTTGGACGCCTTGCCCCTCACGGTGAACGGGAAGCTCGACTCCGCTCGGCTGCCTGCACCCGTCTTCGCTTCCGCCGAATATCGAGCGCCGGTGTCCGACACCGAGAAGGCCGTGGCGACGGTATTCGCCGAATTGCTGGAGGTTCCTCAGGTCGGACTCGACGACGAGTTCTTCGAACTCGGTGGTAACTCATTGATCGCGACCCGGGCGGCGGCACGACTGAGCCGATCCCTCGACGCCGTAGTCCCCGTACGGACTCTGTTCGACACCCGGACAGTCGAAGAACTCTCGAGCGCGATCGAAGTCCACGTCGGAACCGGTTCGCGAAAGCAGCTCGTTGCCCAAGATCGCCCCGAGCGCATTCCGCTGTCACTGGCGCAGCAGCGTATGTGGGTGCTCAACCAGATGGACACCGACGCCTCGACCTACAACATCCCGATGGCGCTGCGTCTGGCCGGGCAGTTGGACGTCGACGCGCTGAAATTTGCTCTGCGTGACGTGATCTCGCGCCACGAGTCACTGCGAACGCTTTACCCGTCCGACGGGCTGGGGCCGGTGCAGCGGATCGTCGGCGCCGACCTCGTGCCCATGTTCGGGGAACCGACAGCGGTCCACGACGGCGCGCAGATGTACACGAAGGTAGTCGAATCGACGACCGCCGGATTCGATGTGTCATCGGAGGTTCCGGTACGTACTGATCTTCTCCAGATCGGAGAAGATCAGTACGTGTTCGTACTCGTCGCGCATCACATCGCGGCCGACGGGCAGTCGATGGGGCCACTGGCCCGCGACGTGATGGTGGCCTACGAAGCGCGTACCCGGGGCAGTGCACCGTCGTGGAGCCCACTCCAAGTGCAGTACGCAGACTTCGCGCTGTGGCAACGCGACGTACTGGGATCGGTAGATGACGCGGGAACGATCGCCGCGCGCCAACTCGACTTCTGGCGCACAGCGCTCGACGATCTGCCTACCGATGTCGGCTTGCCGACAGACCGACCGCGTCCCGTGGTGCAGTCCGCCGCAGCGGGGGCAGTCCAGTTCACCGTCGACGCTGATGTCCACTCGCGACTGAGCGACATCGCCCGAGCAAAGAACGCCACGGTGTTCATGACAATCCACGCCGCACTGGCGGTCCTGATCTCGAGGTTGGGTGGAGGCTCCGACTTCGCGATCGGTACCGCTGTCGGCGGCAGGGGCGAGCGCGCCCTCGACGATCTCGTCGGTATGTTCGTCAACACACTCGCGCTTCGCACCACGGTCGATGCCGGTGCACGCTTCGAGGATCTCGTTTCGCATGTGCGCGACGTCGACCTGGCCGCGTTCGGCGAAGCCGATGTTCCTTACGAGGAAATCGTGGAGGCGCTGCCGCCTCGGGCGGGGGGCCTGTTCCAAATCGTCCTGTCGCTGGAACCGACCGCCCAGACCGAGTTTGCATTGGCAGACCTGACCATAGGCGCCGTCGACAGCGGAGTCCTGACCACGAAGTTCGACCTTCAGCTCACCCTGACCACCGCAGCGGACGGCCTCGGACTCTCCGGCCTGTGGCTGTATTCCGAGGACCTGTTCGACAAGACCACGGTCGAGTCGTTCGCACAGCGGTTCGTTCGTGTACTCGAGCAGGTCACCGACGATCCGACCAGGCAGGTCGGCGATCTCGATCTGCTGACCGACATGGAGAAGTCCGAGGTCGCCGACGGCGTTCGCGAAGCCAGCGCAGTCGCGAGCACGACGTTGCTGCCTCAGTTGCTCGCCTCCGTCGTGGAAAGCGACCCGGACGCGCCTGCGGTGGTAACAGACGGCGAGGAGACCGCTTACGCGGCACTCGACGCGAAGTCTTCGCGTCTGGCTCGCCTGCTCATCGAGGAAGGTGCAGGTCCCGGCACTGCGATCTCCATCGGTGGTGGTGTCGATGCCGTGATCGCCTACTGGTCTGTGGTGAAGACCGGCGCAGCCGTTACCGGGGCGCATCCGTCGGATCCGGCAAGCCTGACCCTGTCGAATGACTCCGACACCTCGACGCTGCTCTTGACGTCACCGGAGATCGAGTCTCGGCTGGCGACGATGTCGGATCGTCCGATCAGCTACGTCGATCGCGCCCGGTCGACAATGGCGGACGATCCGGCGATCGTCGACGGTGACCGAGTGCTGACGTACGGCGACCTGTCGGACTCTCTGGCGGAGCTGCGTAAGCGGTATTCCGTCGACTTCGAGTCGAGGTTGGCATTCGCCGGCGCGGTCGGCTCGCCGGAGCACTCGGTCGCGGTCCTCCTGGCGGCGTCAGCCGGAGCGGCTGTCGTCATTCTCGGTGACGACGAGGCAATCGAAGACTCACTTGCTGACGACTGGGTGACGCATGTGGTGCTTCCGGACGAGGTCCGCTCGGCCGTCGATCGAACCGACTTACCCGATCTCGAGTACGTCCTCGCAACGGGCGAACTACTCGGGTGGTGAGATCGGGCTCCGTCGGCGACCGTGCCAGTGGCCGAATTCATAGGTGATCGTGCCGTTGCCCGGATCGGTGTTACCGGCTGTAACAATGGGCGGTAGGGGTTGGATGTGTTGGGGGAGCCCACTGATGCAATTGTGGGTTCCCCGGCGTCCAGTCTGGACAGACCGGTAGTGACAGTTCAGAAGTATGACGCGAAGGTGAGTTGCTCGATGCAGCGTTGGGTCTCCGTACACACCGTTCGACCGCAGGTGGCGGTCGTATGAGTACTGACGACGCGACCCGGCGGAAGACATCTCGCGCCGGCAGGAACGAACGACCGGCACGCACCAGGCGCGCGCGGGTGCCATTGCTGCCTCAGTTACTCGCAGCTGCAGTAGACCTCAACCCAGCAGCACCGGCGATCACATTCGGGGGTCAAACCCTCACTTATGCCGAAGTGGACGCGCTGTCCTCGCGTCTGGCTCGGTTGCTCATCAGCCGCGGAATCGGGCCGGAGGACCGGGTGGCGGTGTCGATTCCCCGCTCCGTCGAGTCGGTCTGTGCGGTGTGGGCGGTGGCCAAGACCGGCGCAGCTTTCGTGCCGGTCGATCCCAGCTATCCTGCAGACCGCGTCGAACACATGATCACCGATTCTGCAGCCTCGATAGGGCTGACCACGGCCGCGTACGCTATCGACCTTCCTCGCAGCGTCCAATGGCTGGAAGTGGACGGCGACGTGTTGACGGCCGTGTTGTCCGGTATCTCCCCGGATCCGGTGTCGTATACCGAACGCGTTCGAACCCTTCGCGTGGATCATCCGGCATACGTGATCTACACCTCGGGGTCGACAGGACGGCCCAAGGGCGTCGTCGTCACCCACGCCGGGCTTTCAGACCTGTGTGTGGAACAGGTCGAACGGTATGCGCTCACCTCTACGTCGCGGACACTGCATTTTGCTTCGCCGAGTTTCGACGCTTCCGTGCTCGAACTGCTGCTCGCCGTCGGTGCAGGCTCGACGATGGTGATCGCGCGTCCGGACATGTTCGGCGGCGACGAACTCGCGGAACTTCTGGTGTCGGAAAAGATCACGCACGCGTTTGTGACCCCGGCAGCGCTGGGTTCGATTTTCGTTGACGGCGCCCACCAGTTCGACAATCTCGCCGTGGTGGTCGTCGGCGGTGAAGCGTGTTCACCCGCGCTGCTGTCCACCTGGGCACCCGGCCGACGGTTCTTCAACGCATACGGACCCACGGAAGCCACCGTCGCCAGCAACATCGCCGAGTTGACCGTCGATCGTCCCGTGACGATCGGTGGTCCCGTCCGTGGTGTCGGCGTGTTCGTCCTCGATTCTCGACTTCAGCCGGTCGCCACCGGAACCGCCGGCGAACTCTACCTGTCGGGCACCCACCTTGCCCGCGGGTACAACGGCCTGTCCGCAACTACTGCGGCAAGTTTTGTCGCAAATCCGTTCGGCGGCGCCGGGGAGCGGCTCTACCGGACCGGCGATACCGTGCGGTGGATCCGCACCGGCGGCGATGGCGGAGCCACCGATCAGACCAGTGGTGAGCGCGACCTCGAATATCTCGGGCGGGGGGACTCACAGGTCAAGATTCGCGGCTTCCGGATCGAACTGGGCGAGATCGATGCCGTCCTTGCCGCTCAACCCGGAGTCGACTTCGTCGCCACCGTTGCGATCACCGGTTCCTCAGGTGACGCCGCGCTGGTGTCGTATGTCATGGCGAATGCCGACGTCGACCTGGACCCAGACTCGTTGACCGCCAGCGCTCGGGCCGTTCTTCCTCGCCACATGGTGCCTGCATCGATCATGGTCATCGACCGGATTCCTCTCACCCCTGTGGGTAAGTTGGACACCGGCAGCCTTCCCGAGCCGATCTTCATCTCGCGTGCGTACCGCGAACCATCAACGCCTGCACAGGTACTCGTGGCAGCGGCCTTCGCCGACCTGCTCGGAGTCGAGAGGGTCGGTGCCGAAGACGACTTCTTCGAACTCGGCGGCAACTCACTTGTTGCAGCAAGGCTGGCTGGACGTCTCGGAGCTGCGTTCGGGACACGCATTCAGGTGAAAACCCTCTTCGAGGTATCGACGGTCGAAGCATTGGCTGCCCGAATCGAAGCCGAGGCGGAGGGGTCCGCCAGAGTACAGCTTGCGCCGGTGATTCGTCCGGAACATGTGCCGTTGTCGCTGGCGCAGCAACGGATGTGGTTCCTGAGCCAGTTCGATTCCGAATCTGCTGTCAACAACATTCCGATCGTCCTCCGCCTGAGTGGTGAGCTTGACACGGTTGCGCTCGCCTCAGCGGTCGGTGACGTCCTAGCTCGGCACGAAGTCCTTCGTACTGTCTACCCAGGAATCGACGGTGTGGGCTATCAGCAAATTCTGCCGGAATCGACCGCAGACATCGACCTCGATCCCGTTCCGTTGGCCGATTCGGCACTTCTCGGCGAACTGTTGGCGCTCGTTACCGCCGGATTCGACGTCAGCTCGGCAGTTCCGTTGCGGGTCAAGCTTTTCCAGACGGATCCGTCCGAGTACGTCCTGGCGATGGTCGTTCACCACATTTCAGCGGACGGCGTTTCCGTAGCGCCGTTGGTTCGGGACGTTGCGTTCGCCTACCTTGCGCGTGTGGACGGCCGGAGTCCGGAGTGGACACCGCTGCCGGTGCAGTACGCAGACTTCGCGATGTGGCAGCGTGAGGTTCTCGGCGTGGATTCCGATCCGACATCGTTGATGTCCGAGCAGCTCGCGTACTGGAAGACGACCTTGCGAGACCTGCCGGAGAAGATCGAACTCCCGGCCGACCGTCCACGACCCTCAATTCTCTCCACCAGAGGCGGCGTCCACCGTTCGGACGTGGACGCTGAATTGCACAGTGCCCTGGAGCAACTCGCACTTGACCACAACGTGTCACTGTTCATGGTCGTCCATGCGGCGCTGGCGGTCCTGTTGGCAAGGTCGAGCGGCAGCGGTGACGTGGCGATCGGTTCACCAATCTCTGGACGAGGGGAACCCGAACTCGACGATCTGATCGGCATGTTCGTAAACACCCTGGTGTTACGCACGGCCGTGAATCCAGGAGCAAGCTTCTCCGATTTGTTCGACCATGTGCGTGACATCGATCTGGGGGCTTTTGCCAACGCCGATGTGCCATTCGAGCGGCTTGTCGAAGTGCTCGACCCGGTACGATCCCAAGCGCACCACCCGTTGTTCCAAGTTGCGCTGTTCTTCCAGAACATGGCCGACGACGCACTGGAATTGCCCGGACTGCGTGTCTCAGGATTCGACGCGGGCGTCGACATCGCGAAGTTCGATTTGCAATTGACCGCAGCTCCACGGGAAAACGAGTCGGGGGATGCCGCAGGGATCGCGCTGTCCTGGCTCTACGCTACGGATCTGTTCGATGCCTCGACCATGTCCGCCTTCACCGATCGGTTTGTCCGCATACTGCGCGCGATGGTCGCAGATCCCGGTTCAGCGGTCGGTGACGTCGAGGTCATGACTGTGTCTGAGCGTGCTTTGGTGCTCGAGTCGTGGAACGACACGTCTCGTCCGGTTGTGGGTGGGTTGTTGTTGGATGGTTTTGATTCTGTGGTGGGGGTTTGTTCGGGTTCGCGTGCGGTGGTGTGTGGGGATGTGGTGCTTTCGTATGGGGAGTTCGATGAGCGGGTTAATAGGTTTGCGCGTTATTTGATTGGTTTGGGTGTTGGGCCGGAGTCGTTGGTGGGGTTGGCTGTTCGGCGGTCGGTTGATTTGTTGGTTGGTTTGTATGCGATTGTGCGTGCGGGTGGGGCGTGGGTGCCGTTGGATCCTGATGCGCCGTCCTCGCGTAATGAGTATGTGTTGGATTCGGCTGATCCGGTGTGTGTGGTGTCGACGGAGCGTGATGGTTTCGTGGCGTCGGGTCGTCGGGTTGTGTGTGTGGATGTTGTTGATGTGTCTGGTTTTTCGGGTGCGCGGGTTTCTGATGTGGATCGGCGCTCGCCGTTGCGGGCGTCGAATACGGCGTATGTGATTTTCACGTCGGGGTCGACGGGTCGGCCGAAGGGTGTGGCGGTCTCGCATGCGGCGATTGTGAATCAGCTCGAGTTCATGCAGGGCGAGTATCGCTTGACGTCGTCTGATGTGTATTTGCAGAAGACGGCGACGACGTTCGATGTGTCGTTGTGGGGTTTTTTCATGCCGTTGCGGGTGGGTGCGGTGTTGGTGTTGGCGTCGGCTGATGGTCATCGGGATCCGGGGTATTTGGCGTCGGTGATTGATGATCAGGGTGTGTCGGTGACGGATTTTGTTCCGACGATGTTGTCGACGTTTTCGTCGTTGGTGGATCCGGGGTTGTTGGGTTCGTTGCGTGATGTGTTGGTGATCGGTGAGGCGTTGCCGGTGGAGGCGGTGCGTGAGTTCGGGTTGGTGTCGTCGGCGCGGTTGCATAATTTGTATGGTCCGACTGAGGCGGCGGTGTCGTTTACGTTTGCGGATGTGACGGCTGCCGGGTCGGGGTCGGTGGTCTCGATTGGTGTGCCGGAGTGGAATTGCCGGGTGTTTGTGTTGGATTCGCGCCTTCGGCCGGTTGCTGTGGGTGTTGCGGGTGAGTTGTATTTGTCGGGTGTGCAGTTGGCTCGGGGGTATGTGGGTCGTCCGGATTTGAGTGCGGATCGGTTTGTGGCGTCGCCGTTCGGTTCGGGTGAGCGGATGTATCGGACGGGTGATTTGGTCCGTTGGAACACAGTTGGTGAGTTGGAGTACATCGGTCGTACTGATTTTCAGGTGAAGTTCCGTGGTCAGCGGATCGAGTTGGGGGAGATCGAGGCGGCGTTGGTGTCGCATGGGTCGGTGTTGTCGGCTGCGGTGGTGGTGCGTGGGTCGGTGATGGGTGATCAGTTGGTGGGGTATGTGGTGCCGGCGGTGGGGTCGGTTGTGGATGTGTCGGTGTTGCGGGGGTTTGTGGGGGAGCGGGTTCCGGGTTATATGGTTCCGGCTGCTGTGGTGGTGTTGGATGCGTTTCCACTTAATTCGTCGGGGAAGTTGGATCGGGCGTTGTTGCCGGAGCCGGTGTTCGAGGCTCGGGTGTTTCGGGCTCCGGTGTCGTCGGTGGAGTTGGTGGTGGCGTCGGCGTTTGTGGGTGTGTTGGGTGTTGATCGGGTGGGGTTGGATGATGATTTCTTCGAGTTGGGTGGCAACTCCCTCATCGCGATGAAATTGACCGCCAACTTGAGCAGCACACTCGATTTCGATGTTCCTGTCCGCATGCTCTTCGGTGCATCGACACCCGAATTACTCGCTGCCAGGATCGATGAGGCTCGGGAATCAGGTTCGGCGACACCGGACGATCATGCGATCGGCGTGCTCTTTCCCGTTCGCATCGAGGGACAGCGGCCACCGCTCTTCTATATCCATGCAATGAGTGGTCTGGCGTGGAAGGCCTCGGGCTTCGCTCCGTATCTAGAGGCAGATACACCGATCTACGGCCTGCAAACTCCCGTAATGACGGAGGCGTGGGCATTACCGACCTCTGTCGACGAGCTAGCGCACCGTTACGTGCGTGAGATGATCGATGTGAATCCGACTGGGCCGTTTAACATAATCGGCCACTCAGTTGGAGGGTTCATCGGCCATGCATGTGCTGTTCTTCTACGCGAGCAAGGTTTCGAGGTCTCTCTGTTCATGGTGGATCCACGTCATCCGAGGGAGGTCGACGATGATGTAGCGCTCGAGAACACCCGTGACATGGCAGCTAGTTGGGGAGTGGAACTCGGTGAAGGTGCCGACGTCAATTCTCTTGATCGCAGCCAGATCATCGCCATCGGTAAAACGCTGGACTCGGTGTCGTTCATGACTGAGACACAGATTGGCGCACTTTACGACTTCGCTTCGGCGAGTGGTGAATTGATCTCCGGGTATGAGCCGCGCAAATATGATGGCGACGTGGTGATGTTCCGGGCAGCTGCGGGCATGGACATGGACTTCACAGTGACAGACGAATGGAGATCGGTGATCGGTGGACAGATCACTGACATCGATATCGACAGCAATCACACGTCGATGATGCATCCGGACAAGCTCGAGTTGATCGGGCCGATCGTCGCCGAGTACCTACGTACGCAGGAGAAGCGCTCGTCATGACTGATGAAACCCCGGCTCGGTCGGCCGAACCTCGCACTGTCGTGCATTTTGTACGTCACGGAGAGGTGTTCAATCCGTCGAAAGTAATTTACGGCCGGCTACCCGGATACTCGCTTTCCGAATTGGGCAATCGCCAGGCGAAGGCAGTCGCCGAGATTCTCGGTGATCGTCCAATCTCTTCGATCTTCTCCAGCCCGCTCGAACGCGCGATTGAAACTGCCACTCCGCTAGCCGATTTGTTGAATCTACCCATCGAGAAGAACGAAGATCTTGTGGAGTGGGAGGGAAGGTTCGACGGGATCGCAGCGGGAGACCCGAGACTGAAGCCGTCGGTCGGGTTGCTGCTCAAAACGTGGAATCCAGTGACGCCTTCGTGGGGGGAGAGCTACAAATCGATGGTCAGACGTATGTCTGCTGCCCTGGATTCGGCTCGGCGTCGGAGCGCGGGCAAGGAGGGCGTGTGCTTCAGCCACGAGCTGCCCATCTGTACCTTGCGGCGTTCGTTGAGGAGCGAATCATTGTGGCGTCGGCAGCATGAACGCGATGTGGCTCACACTTCGATCACTTCAGTCACTTTTTCTGGCGAAGCCCTCGTTGATGTCAGCTATTCCGCAAGCCATGTACCTACGGACTGAGGTATAGAGGAAAGCCAGCCTGTTCTTCTCGCATTTGATCGAGAAGAACAGGCTGGCTGGTTGAGAATGTTCCTGCGGTTGTCTCAGATTCCGAGCGAACCGGCGATGAACGGCCATGATTTGTGTAGCTGATCCTGCCAGTAGCCCCACGAGTGGGTCCCGACCGGCTGGAAGTCGACAACGGCCGGAATATTCAATTCATACAGGCGCTTGGCCATGTTCGAAGTGCAAAGGTTGGTCGCTGCTTCGATCGGGCCGCCGATGATGATCTGGTTCTCCGTATATGCGCGACCATCACTCAGACGTGGGTTGAGGAATGTGTCGTTCGGAATTCCAGGAAGCCCGTTTCCGGTGCTCATGTAGATGGGCGTCCCACGCAGCTTCTCTGCGTTGACGAGCGGATCGTGTTCGACCCATCCCGGTCCGTCCAATGGTCCCCACATATTCGTGATGTCGTCGACGCCGCCGATCCATTCCGTGGTCGTCCGGACGAATGCTTGTCCGAGGGGATCGCTGGTCTGTGCGCAGCCACTGTAAGCGGCAACAGAACTGTAGAAACCGGGGTACTCGATCGCCAAGTTCAGTACCGACGTACCGGACATCGAGATGGCCGAGATGGCTTGCTTACCGTTGCTCCCCAGCTCTTCGTTCAACAACGGGGGCAATTCTTTGCCCAGGAAGGTCGACCACTTGTTGCGTCCGGCCTTGGGGTCGTCCTTCTCCCAGTCGGTGTAGTAGGAGAGACGCCCACCGACAGGCGTGGCGACGTTCACGTTCTTGTCAGCGAAAAAATCGACTACATCAGTTTGTAGTTCCCATGTCGCGGCATCTTCTCCGCCGCCGGCACCGTTCAGCAGATAGACGATCGGGCGAGGTTCGGAGTTGTCGGCCGGGGTGATCACCTGAATCGGAACGTCCTTGTCCATCGACGCCGCATAGACGTTGACGACGAGCTGACGGTCATTGACCTTCTCGACGGATTTGATGTAGGAGCCCGTCGACGCTGTTTCGGATGAGTCGCCACCGACGCGCGCGGGGGTGGCCTGCGCGAGACCGGCTGTGAGCAGTGAGCCGGCAACGGCCAATGCACCGATCTGTACGGTGCGTCGCCAGGTCGTAGAATTTCGCGTCAAGACCTCATACCTTTCGGTTGATTCATTGTCGATTGCGACCTTGTCGCATTCAGAGAATTGAGTCGGTTATTGTTTGTGGACTGTTACCGTATTTAGATATTTAAATTCTGGTATAAGGCCACACTCGCTGGATGCGTCTGTCATGAAGTCTCCGCAGCCCGGCGGTAACCCCGAATCGCAGGATATAGAAAAACAGCGATCATTCCCGCTGACCAGGCAAGCATTTTCAGAACTGGCACCAGGACCGGGCCTCCGAGCGAAAGTCCGCGCATAGCGTCGACTGCGACGGACATCGGTTGTGCGGCAATTACGGGTTGAAGCCAGACCGGATATGCCATTGTCGGGACAAAACCACTGTTGAAGAACATCAACAGGGTGCACCCAATGGAAACCAATTCGACGAGCGGGACATTTTCCGACATCGTGGCGAGAGCCGTGACCATCACCGCGAACCCAATGCCGAATGCGATGGGTAGAAGTATCATTGCCACTGCCGCAAGCGGGCCCTGAGTGAACCGGAAGCCGACGGCATAACCAACGCCGATGATGACGATCGTTGTCAGTAGAACTCGAACGGCTTCAGCGATCATCCGGCCCACCAGGCCCGATGCTCGGTGTGCGGGCAGCGTCCAGAATCGACCGAGCAGACCGCTCTTCCGCTCGCCCCGCAAGCCAACTGCGCTGGCGATCGAACCGAACATCGCCCCCACGAGAATGATGAGCGGGACAGTCCCATAGATACTCGGCTGCCCGGTGGCAGCTGTGATGGAATTTCCCAGAACAACGCGAAACATGATCAAGGTCAACGCGGGATAAACGAGCGCCTGAACAGTCGTTGAAGGATCGCGCGCCCAGTTGATCAGAAGCCGCTTCGCCTGAATAAGGCTGTGGGTCCAGAGCGCGCTGGCCGAGTTCTCGGGTAGTGCCGCGTTGGGAAGAGGGAACGCGAGCGCCCTCCCACTGCGTATCTCCTCACGCTTCTCGAGAGAACTCATCACGCTCGCCTCGTACTTGCCCAGTATGCGAGTGGCCCGCATACCGCTATCAAACCGATCGACCAAGCCGCAACTGGCACCAACGTATTCGGGGTGAGGGTGCCGGCAGCCAGGTCCCGCATGGCGTAGGAGAACTGAGATACGGGCTGATTGCGTACGAACGGCCGGATCCATTCCGGGAATCCGCTCTCCGGAACAAATCCACACGAGAGCATTCCGAGGATCAATTGGGGAAGTGTCAATGCCTGACTGGTTGCTTGTGGGCTCTTCGACAGCGAGCCGATTGCATCACCGCCGAGCGACAAACACGTACTGAAAGTCAACGCGATCACGCAGAAGAGCATGGCCTGTGACAGACCACCGACGAAGCGAAATCCGATCGCGTATCCGTAGATCACTGCTGCCGTCAGGGAGACGACGGATCGGAGGAATCCACTACTCATCCGCGAAAACAGTGGAACCGGGCCGAAAACCGGCATGGTTTGCATCCGACTGCTGAAGCCAGTGATGCGTTCGGTCGCCGACATCTGCGCCGCTGAGATCGAAGTGAAGGCCATCGCCTGCAAGACGATGATCGGCATCAGGAACTGTGCGTAATTGATTCCCTGCAGCTGCATTACGAACTTGAGGGGCAGGTAAAAGCCGACCGTGAAGATCAATGGCGCGACGATTGCGACTAGCAATTCGTGCCGGCGAATCATTGCGCGAACGGTACGGCCGGTAAGGGTCCACCACTGTGTGACCGCGGATGGCTGCGGACGACGATGGCGTCCGATCCGAGCTGCATTCGGCACCGTGATGGACCGTTGACCTACCTGTTTCAAGGCAAGATCTTGAGTTGCGTATTTCGTCGTCGTGGTCACGTCGCATCGCTTGTTTCGCTCGGACGCGACTGCCCCGTCAACGACAGGAACACGTCGTCAAGTGAAGGCCTGCGCAGGGCGATGTCCGCGAGTGGTATCCGTGCGTGATCGAGACGCCGCAGAGCTTCTGCAAGGGTCGCAGAACCACGGGGTGCGGGAATTGCAATTCGGCCGTTCTCGACTGCCAGATCGAAGCGGAAGTCCGGCGGAACCAAATTACCCAACGCGTTGGCTGCTGGCCCCAGCAAGCTTGCCTCGGCGGGAACGATTTCGCAGAAGCTGGCGCCGGTTCGTGCCTTCAATTCGTTGGCCGTCCCTTCCGCGATGACAGATCCTTTGTCGATGACAATGATGTTGTCGCTGAGGAGGTCAGCTTCCTCGAGGTACTGAGTGGTCAGCAGAACCGTGATGCCTTGCTCCTTCAAAGTCTGCACGAGGTTCCACACGCTCTGGCGGCTGCGGGGGTCCAGTCCAGTCGTCGGCTCGTCGAGAAATACGACTTCTGGCCTCACTACCAATCCACACGCAATGTCGATGCGTCGTCGCATGCCGCCGGAGTAGCCTGCAACGGCTCGCCCCCCAGCTTCCACGAGATCGAATTCCTCGAGAAGGTCCACGGCGCGTTGCCTGGCGGATGCGCGATCGAGGCCCATCAGGCGAGCGAACAGTTCGATGTTCTCGCGTCCGGTGAGTGCGTCGTCGAGTGCGGCGAACTGGCCAGTCATCATGATCGAACGGCGAACGTCGGCTGGGTTGCGAGCGACGTCGTATCCGGCAACCATTGCGACGCCGCGGTCAGGCCGAATCAACGTGGACAGAACCTTGACGGTGGTGGTCTTACCTGCGCCGTTGGGTCCAAGGATGCCGAGCACTGTGCCCTTGGGAGCTTGGAAGTTGATGCCACGCAATGCGTGCACATCCTTGAAGGACTTGTGAACGTCCTCCACGACTACCGCCGCGTCCGTCGATAAGGGCATCAATTCTCCGCTGTCTACATGGGTGTTCGGGCCGAGCTGTGCTTGGACAGGGCCTCTCGGCACTGTCCTTTCTCGAGCAAGCCGTAGCCCGAGCCGGAGTCACTGGTAAGGACCCCAGTGGTTGCGGGAACCTTGTACGTCTATCTCCGGATGCACAGTGGATGTTACCGGAGGGACAACCTCGTTCCGGCCTTCGCGCGGTGGGGATCGATGCAAATGTGCAGCTTGGCGATAAGCCGCGGTCAGGCCGACCGACGGGAATGTGCGATATCGCACAGTGTCCGATACCGGGCCTGATTTCGGGTCGCCGACAGGTGTGAACCGTGTTCGCGCGTCCTGAATGCTCGTCGAATACTACGAGTTCGTACTCGATCGACGGGCACCCCTGACTCGATCATCAAGTCGACTCCCTCTGGCGAGGTAACCTACTGCTCATGGATATCGGCACGTTGTCAGTGGTGGTTCCCGTGTACAACGAGGAGGACTACATCGCCGGGTGTTTGGAGTCCCTCGCTTGTCAAGGGGACGAGATCCTCGAGATAATAGTTGTCGACAACAATTCCACCGATCGCACCCCTGAAATCGCGCGTTCTTTCGAGCAGCGGGATTCTCGAATTCGATATCTTGTAGAACCGCGTCAGGGCGTTGTTCATGCACGTAATGCCGGGTTCGACATCGCAGTGGGTGAATTCATCGGCAGGGTCGATGCGGATTCGCGTGTCGCACCAGGGTGGGCGCGAGCGGTTCGAAGTTCCTTCGCTTCTCATGATCTTGATGCCGTTACCGGTTTCTCGTTGTTTTACGAGTCACCGTTTTCGGGTCTTCAACGAGCAGCGGTGAACAAAGCCGAGGCCCGTGGCGATTTCCACGGAATCAAACCGGCGCACGCACTGACTGGTTCGAATATGGCGATTCGGGCGACGTCGTGGCGCTCGATCCGCGACAAGGTCAGTGATCGCACCGACATTCACGAAGACGTGGATCTGTCGCTGTGCCTGATGAAGGCAGGGATGCAGTTCGGCACTGACCTGGACATGCGCAGCGAAATCTCCGGTCGTAGGGGAGAGACTGGACCCATCGAGTTTCTGTCATACAACAAGGCTTCGGTGACAACGCTCGAGTATCACCAGGCTATGACTACACGACTTCGTTTGATGATTCTCAAGACGTCAATTCTGCATGCTCTGTTGTGGCCGGCGTACCGAATGTACGACCGGCAAACCGATCGGTTGTCATGGCGGAAACTGCTGTCAGGTTCCGGAGCCCGCACTATGCCCGTGGATTCGTGAGAGTCGGCTACATCCTGTCCAGATTCAAGGTCTTGTACAACCTCTCGATACCGCTGAAGTCCTGGACGAACAGGTTGTTGCGCCGTCCCGATTCGATGTCGTCGAGCATCTTCTGTCCGCCGGTTACGGCTTCGATCTCCATGATTGCTCGCCACGCGCCGAAGTCGGTCCCGCTGAAAGCGCGCATGGCGCCCTCGAAGCCTTCCAGTAGATAGCTGCGATCTCCACGATTCAAGGAATCCCAGACCAGTACCGCCAGTTCCCCGGCAATCGAGGCATGGCAGTACTCGTCGCGAGCGTGCAACCGAATGGTCGCGCGGTTGATCGACTGCACGCCCGGGTCGTCCGAGATCAGGTCGAGGTATGCGGTGATCGACACCTCGGCGACGGTCATGAACGCCAACTGTGTCAGGGCAATCTTGCGAGGCCCCTCGGCTGCGTCGAGAGCTTGCGCCCGCGTGCGGACCGTCAGGACGTCTGGCAGTGCCTTCGCCGGCAGCCCCCAGCCCCTGCCTCGACGGGTCGCTGAACTGGCATTGAAGTGCATGAGCGTGTGATATTGCTCGTCGACCATCGCCTGATTGACCGCCACTGCAGCCCAATCTCCGAGACCGACGCCGAGTCGGTCTTCGGCGAGAACGTCGAAGCCGGGATTGACGACGTACTTCTCGATGTCCATGACGTTCTTGTTGAACGCGATCCATGCCCAGGCTTGCAGGCGTTGCTTCTGCTCGGGGCTCAATGCCAGGTAGGTCGGATGCTCCGCGAACGGGAGAAGTGCTTCGGGGTAGTCGGACAGCGACGAATCGAAGAGATCGTCCAGTTCCGGTTCCGCCTTCTTCACGGTTGCCCGGCGCGCCCAATTGCTCGCAAGGCGGCGGACGATTGCACTCTCGACCGGATCGGAGGCGTCGTACTCCGGGAGGCTGGGCGGACTCACTCCAGGTCTCATCGTGCCCTACTCTCTGTGCCCTTCGGCGATCTCTCCGTGCCCTTCGGAAATGCGATCGAACAAGCTCTGGCACTCCGCGTTCAATTCGCCTGAGCGATTGTCGAGCGCTGCGTCGGCGGTTTTCATCAGCGTCGTGAAGTCGCCGAGGGTCTCGGCCGCCCTGTCCACCTGTGCGGTGGCATCGAACAGTGCTTTTCGTGTCGCACCTGCGTACGGATTGCCCGCTTGTACGTCCCAGTACACCTCCGGTTCGCCGCCGGCTACACGCGCCAGGAGCGCGAGCAAGGCCCGATGCGGGGGAGGGGCGACCGCGAGGAGTTCGTCCGCGGAAACTCCGAGTTCGGCCAGGGCAACGCCGAAAGCCAGCACCGACGCGTGTGTCAGAACCTGGGTGGCCGCAGCCAACCGGTCGTGACGATCGGCGTCCATCACCGCGACCGACGCTCCCCACGAGCGCACGATGTCGAGGAATCTGTCGGACTGCGGACCGCCGACGTACGGCACTGCGATGACGGCCCGACCGCGTGGCCCGAGCGACGGACGGAACATGGGGTTGAGTCCGAGGAACTCCCCTTCTCGGCCGGCGTCGGCGATTGCTGCGTCCATCCGCGATTTGACCGACAGCGTGTCCACAACGAGAGCGCCGGATGTCCGAAGGCTCGGTAGTGCGGCTAGAGCGACCTGTTCGGGAACCGCGAGCACGATGATGCGCGAGGACTCCACGTGCGCGAGGACTTGCTCACTGGGTTTCGTGATGTCTCCGACGACTACATCTCCGTCGGGATCGCTGCCTGCTGGGTCGACGACGGTGACGGTCGACCCCCCGGCGCGAAGCAGTTCGACGAACATGGATCCGACGGCACCCAGCCCGCCGACAACCGTCGCTGTGCCTGATGTCGCCGTCATGGCTGGATCTACCCGCCGTACTCGAGGACCCGCGAGGACACCGCATCGAGCGCACGGAGCAGCGTGGACGCCTTGACCGTGGTCTCGTCGAATTCTTCTTCCGGATCGGACAACGCTGTGATGGCACCGCCGATTCCGAAGGTCACGCCGCTCTCGGTGCAGACCAGCGACCGGATCACGATCGAGAGGTCCGCGGCGCCACCGAGCGCGAAGTACCCGATCGATCCCGAGTAGACCCCACGTGGGCCTGATTCGAGACGGTCGATGATCTCCATCGTCCGTACCTTCGGGGCGCCGGTCATCGATCCACCGGGGAACGCGGCACGCACACAGTCCACCGCCGACGACCCCGGACTCAGGTGTCCGCGCACCGTCGACACCATTTGGTGAACGGACGAGTACGACTCGATCGCGAACAGCCTCGGAACGTGGACACTTCCCGGAACGCAGACCTTGGTGAGGTCGTTGCGGGTGAGGTCCACGATCATCAGGTTCTCGGCGCGGTCCTTCTCGCTGTCGAGCAGGTCCTGCCGTAGGGCAGCATCACGCGCTCGGGTGACGCCGCGCGGGCGGGTCCCTTTGATCGGCTTGGACTCGACGTTGCCGGCCGAGTCGACACGAAGGAACCGCTCAGGCGAGGCCGAGACCACCGAGATACCGGTGAAGTCGAGAAGTGCGCTGTACGGCGTCGGATTGATCGAGCGCAGATACTCGAACGCCTGCTGTGCATCGATCGTTTCGTCGACGCTCGCCATGTTGGTCAGACACACCTCGTAGGACTCACCCGCCCGGATCTCCGAGAGGGCCGTTCCGATCAACGACAGGTACTGATCGCGATCATGCCGAAGGCGAGCCTGCGTCCAGACGGTGTCGCTGATCAGCGGAACCGGGGTGCGTTCCGGAAGGTCCGCGCCGATCCGCGCCAAAGTGTCGACGGTCGATTCGAGCCAATCGTCATAGCCGGCGTCGCGGACTTTCTCGCGCAACCTCAAAACGTGAGTGCGGCCCGCGGTGTGATCGATGACGACGGCGCGGTCGGCAAACACCAGAGCAGCATCAGGAGTGGGTGCCGGATGGACTGCCCTTCCTCCGGTCTGTGCTTTCAGTTCGTAGCCGAGGTAGCCCACGTAGCCGAGGTTGAAGTCGAGTTCCGGATGGGAGGGCACGAAGCGCGTCGCGAGTTGTGCGTCCAAGTAATCGAAGAACGGAACTCGAATGTGCTCGTCGGACAAGCCTTTTCGGCTGACAGTCAGTACCTCGGCTTGCACGTCGTACGTGATGAACTCAGCCAGCGGCCCCGACGAATCGCCGAGAATCGAAAAGCGCGCACTCGGCTCTGCGGTTGCCGCGCGGTCCAGCCAGAACGCGTTCGGGCCGTCGGCGAACAGTGCTGCATAGGCCGCCGACGGGTCCACTGCAAAATCGAGAATCACGTCGTCGACGTCGTAGTTGATCGCCGGCCGCAGGTCGGGTGTTTGCGGAACAGGTTCGGGTCGGATCACCGAATCCAGAGTGCGTCCGACGGACAGATCGCGGAAGTTCGCGAGCAAATCTATGCCGAACTCGGTGCTGATGGACTCCGGATGGAACTGAACTCCCCACATCGGCTTGGTCCGGTGCCGGACACCCATGAGCAGACCGTCGGACGTCCACGCGGTACGAACGAAGGCGTTCGGCAGATTCTCGACGGTCAACGAGTGGTAGCGAACAGCTCGGAACGGCGACGGAAGTCCGGCAAAAATGCCCGAGCCGTCGTGATCGATCAGCGAAATTCGGCCGTGCATCGGTACGGGCGCAACCACCACGTCCGCGCCGAACAACTCGCACAGGCCCTGGTGGCCGAGACAGACACCGAGAAGTGGGAGAGGCGCTTCTTCGATGAAACGGCGGCTGATTCCGAAATCACGGTCGCGATCCGGCCGGCCGGGACCTGGGGAGATGACCACGTTGTCGTACGACGCGAGATCGAGGGAATCCCAATCCGCGTCGTTGCGGACCACGATCGGCACAACCCCGTTGACCTCGGTCAACAGGGTGAACAGGTTGTAGGTGAACGAGTCGTAATTGTCCACCAGAAGGGTGCGGGAACTCATGTCGATGATCCTGATCTCGGTCCGACGGATTCCCGAACAGTGTCCTCCTCCTCAACAGGTGCGTTGATCACCAGGTCTTCGAGTCGACAGGTCTCGGCAATCATCAGCTCGTACAGGGCGTTGAAGAAGTCAGGAGAGAGGTCGTGTCTACGAGCGAATTCACGCGCCCGCTCCTGCACGACGCGCACGCGGCCGGGTTGCATCATCGGAACCTCGCGGGAGCGCTTCCACTCGCCGATGCGCAGGCAGAGTTCCAGCCGCTGCCGCACCGTCTCGAGAAGTAGAGCGTCGATGGCGTCGAGGTCGCGCCGGAAGCTGTCCAATCCCTCGGCCTCGTCCGGATACGACGAGGTCTGCGTGCCTGCTTCGGAACTCGTTGTGGTCAAGAACTCTTCCACGAGGCCTCCCGGTGCTCGGCGTGACGCGAGGTCGACAATGTGGTGCCCGGAACGCAACCCACCTCCGGACACCGGCACCCCGACCGACCATCGCCGTTCGGGGAGGTGTTCCACGATCGTCATTCGCCGAAACCTGCGGTGGTGCCTAATTCTGCGAAGCCTGTTTGGCGGGCGAATCAGGTTGCGATGCAGGCGGGTTCGTGAGTGCCTACTTGGGGGAGACCCAGGTGGTGATTTCGGCGTGGACTACTTCCTTGCCGCCCCGGTCGAAGATCGAGATGGGAACGAGAAGTTCCGTGCCACTCTCGATCGCCGCGAAGTCCGGCAAAGTCTCGAGTCGGGCGACCGCCCGCAGGCCGGTCTCGGCCTTGGCGAGGTAGTCGACCTTCATCGACTTGGGGATCCAGCGGTGGGAGTTCGGAACCGTCGCTTCGCTCAGCATGCCCATCGCGACCTCCGCGAGGTTGCAGGCAGCGATCGCGTGGAAAGTGCCGAGATGATTGTGGACGCCCCACCATTTGGGGGAGCGTACCTCGCAGAGCCCTGGTTCCAACTTGGTCACCCGGGGGAGAACAGAGGCGAAATAGGGCACGCGAATGGACATCGCCGCCGAGAAAACTGCATGTCCGAGGGCGTTGTCCGGCAATTTCTGCCATCCGCGATAGGTAGGGCTGGAGGTAGTCATAGGCGTATCTTACTTCTGAGTAAGGTTGTTGTCGCGCAGCTCACTCGGAAAAGGCAGTTCGGGGGAGTTGAGGATTTGGGCCAGGTACGGCATACTGGTCGGGTTGCCTTGTCCGGGACGCGGTCGATTGCGGCCGTGATCGGGTAAGGGTAAGACGTCACAGACGATCGATCGCAGATCCCGTCAGGGTAATCGGGTCAACGACTGTGACCATGCAAGACGAGAAGTAATGCAGGACGGAAGCAGTACCTACTTTGTGTTCGACATCGAACACGTCCGGTACGCATCACGCGCCAGATAATCGAAAGATTGTCCGGCGCAGGATGAGTGAGAAGGCGACACGCCCGACCGCGTGTACCGGAGAACAATGACAAACGAACAGCGGCAGCAGATCCTGATCTCGATCCGAATCTCGGTACTCCCGAGAACTTGGACTTGGTCCCGATCGCTTCAGTGTTCGTCGTGTCATCGTCCAGGCAAGGACTGTGCAGACGAGGTAGCTCGAGCCTGACCAGGCGGGCTACGAAACGCGGCAAGAAAAGGACACTAAGCGTGGCGGGACAAAAGATCCGCATCAGGCTCAAGGCCTACGACCACGAGGCGATCGACGCGTCAGCGCGCAAGATCGTCGAGACGGTAACCCGTACGGGTGCCCGCGTCGTTGGACCTGTGCCGTTGCCGACCGAGAAGAACGTATATTGCGTCATCCGCTCGCCGCACAAGTACAAGGACTCGCGCGAGCACTTCGAGATGCGTACTCACAAGCGGCTGATCGACATTCTCGACCCGACGCCGAAGACGGTTGACGCGCTCATGCGCATCGACCTTCCGGCCAGTGTCGACGTGAACATTCAGTGACGGCGGAGACAAAAACAATGACTGATACCAAGATCAAGGGAATCCTGGGCACCAAGCTCGGCATGACCCAGGTCTTCGACGAGAACAACCGGGTTGTCCCGGTCACCGTCGTGAAGGCTGGGCCGAACGTCGTAACCCAGATCCGTACCGAAGAGCGTGACGGCTACAGCGCCGTTCAGCTCGCGTTCGGCGCCATCGACCCGCGCAAGGTGAACAAGCCGACTTCCGGCCAGTTCACCAAGGCTGGTGTGACCCCGCGTCGCCACGTAGTGGAGCTCCGCGTTGCGGACACCTCCGACTACGAGGTCGGCCAGGAGCTCACCGCCGAGGTCTTCGAGGACGGCGCATACGTCGACGTCACCGGAACCAGCAAGGGCAAGGGCTTCGCCGGAACCATGAAGCGTCACGGCTTCAAGGGACAGGGCGCGTCGCACGGTACCCAGGCTGTTCACCGCCGCCCGGGCTCCATCGGTGGCTGTGCAACTCCCGGCCGCGTGTTCAAGGGCATGCGCATGTCCGGACGCATGGGTAGCGACCGCATCACGACGCAGAACCTCTCGGTCCACAAGGTGGATGCAGAGAACGGCCTGCTGCTGATCAAGGGTGCGATCCCCGGCCGCAAGGGCGGCCTCGTGATCGTCAAGAGTGCAGTGAAGGGTGGTGCACGGGCATGACCAGCACCGAGACCAAGTTGACCCTGGACGTCAAGGTCGCCGGCGGCAAGACCAACGGCACCGTCGATCTCCCCGCTGAGATCTTCGACGCTCCGGCCAACATCGCGCTTCTCCATCAGGTTGTCGTCGCGCAGCTCGCAGCTGCTCGTCAGGGAACCCACTCCACCAAGACCCGCGGCGACGTCCGCGGCGGTGGCAAGAAGCCGTACCGCCAGAAGGGCACCGGCCGCGCACGCCAGGGCTCGACTCGCGCACCGCAGTTCGTCGGCGGCGGAACCGTTCACGGCCCGCAGCCGCGTGACTACAGCCAGCGCACCCCCAAGAAGATGAAGGCAGCCGCTCTTCGCGGAGCCCTCTCTGACCGCGCACGCAACGAGCGCATCCACGTC
Organism: Rhodococcus sp. C3V; assembly: GCF_029269915.1. Lineage (NCBI taxonomy): Bacteria > Bacillati > Actinomycetota > Actinomycetes > Mycobacteriales > Nocardiaceae > Rhodococcus > Rhodococcus sp. C3V. The sequence goes on along the minus strand of NZ_JARJBE010000002.1, from coordinate 811,138 downwards.
ATCACCGAACTGGTTGCAGGGCAGACGCCTTCGACCAAGGGCGCAATCGCGTTCCTCGGCGAGATTTCGGATCGCAAGAAGCTGCTGCTCGTCGTGGGTCGCCAGGATGTAGCCGCTTGGAAGAGCGTGCAGAACCTGGAAGGCGTGCATCCCATTGCACCCGACCAGCTCAACACCTACGACGTGCTCAATGCAGACGATGTCGTGTTCAGCGTCGAGGCACTCAACGCGTTCATCCACGGGCCCGCAGAGAGCGCTCAGAACAAGGAGGACGCCAAGTGAGCACCATCGCTGACCCCCGCGACATCCTGCTCGCTCCGGTCATCTCCGAGAAGTCCTACGGACTGATCGAGGAAGGCACCTACACCTTCCTGGTGCACCCGGACTCGAACAAGACGCAGATCAAGATTGCCGTCGAGAAGGTCTTCGGCGTCAAGGTGACCAGCGTCAACACCGCCAACCGTCAGGGCAAGCGTAAGCGGACCCGATTCGGTTACGGCAAGCGCAAGGACACCAAGCGCGCGCTCGTGACCCTGTCCGCTGACAGCAAGCCCATCGAGATCTTCGGAGGACCGGTCGCGTAAGCGCCGGGACTTGACGAGACATAGAGGACGAGAAGACTCATGGCAATCCGTAAGTACAAGCCGACAACACCGGGCCGTCGTGGCTCGAGCGTCTCGGACTTCGCCGAGATCACTCGGTCGACCCCCGAGAAGTCGCTGGTTCGCCCGCTGCACGGTCGCGGTGGACGTAACGCACACGGTCGTATCACCACCCGTCACAAGGGTGGCGGACACAAGCGTGCATACCGACTGATCGATTTCCGTCGCAACGACAAGGACGGCATCCCGGCAAAGGTCGCTCACATCGAGTACGACCCCAACCGCACAGCAAACATCGCACTCCTGCATTACGCAGACGGTGAGAAGCGCTACATCATCGCCCCCAAGGGCCTGGTGCAGGGTTCACCGGTCGAGTCCGGTGCAGGCGCCGACATCAAGCCGGGCAACAACCTGCCGCTGCGCAACATCCCGACTGGTACCACCATCCACGGTGTGGAACTGCGTCCCGGCGGCGGAGCCAAGATGGCTCGTTCCGCAGGCGCCAGTATCCAGCTCCTCGGTAAGGAAGGCAGCTACGCCACGCTGCGTATGCCTTCCGGTGAAATCCGTCGCGTCGACGTGCGCTGCCGCGCATCCGTCGGCGAGGTCGGCAACGCCGAGCAGTCGAACATCAACTGGGGCAAGGCCGGCCGTATGCGTTGGAAGGGCAAGCGCCCGACCGTTCGTGGTGTCGTGATGAACCCGGTCGACCACCCGCACGGTGGCGGCGAGGGCAAGACCTCAGGTGGACGCCACCCGGTCAGCCCGTGGGGTAAGCCTGAAGGCCGTACCCGCAAGAACAAGGCAAGCGACAAGATGATCGTCCGTCGCCGCCGCACCGGCAAGAACAAGCGCTAGGAGGGAGTGAAGGATGCCACGCAGCCTTAAGAAGGGCCCGTTCGTCGATGACCACCTCCTCGCGAAGGTGGATGTACAGAACGAAAAGGGAACCAAGCAGGTCATCAAGACCTGGTCCCGTCGTTCGACAATCATCCCGGACTTCATCGGCCACACGTTTGCAGTTCACGACGGCCGCAAGCACGTCCCCGTGTTCGTTTCCGACTCCATGGTCGGACACAAGCTCGGAGAGTTTGCACCGACCCGCACGTTCAAGGGTCACATCAAGGATGATCGGAAGGCGAAGAGGCGATGAGCAACACCGAAACCGCCAACCCGACTGCCAAGGCTGTAGCGAAGCACGTTCGCGTTACGCCGATGAAGGCACGTCGAGTTGTGGACCTGGTCCGCGGGCGCTCGGTTGAAGACGCCCTGAACATCCTGAAGTTCGCGCCGCAGGCAGCGAGCGAGCCGGTCGCCAAGGTGATCGCCTCCGCAGCAGCCAACGCCGAGAACAACCTCGACCTCGACCCCAGCACGCTTGTCGTTGCTACGGCGTTCGTGGACGAGGGCGCGACCCTCAAGCGGTTCCAGCCGCGTGCACAGGGACGTGCGTTCCGTATTCGCAAGCGCACCAGTCACATCACCGTGATCGTGGAGAGCCTGCCGAAGACCGGAACATCGACCCGTAATCGCCGGAAGGGAAGTGCTCAGTAGTGGGCCAGAAAATCAACCCGCACGGCTTCCGTCTCGGCATCACCACCGACTGGAAGTCTCGCTGGTACGCAGACAAGCAGTACGCGGAGTACGTCAAGGAAGACGTCGCGATCCGTAAGCTCCTCGCCACCGGCATGGAGCGCGCAGGAATCGCGAAGGTCGAAATCGAGCGCACCCGTGACCGTGTTCGCGTGGACATCCACACTGCACGTCCGGGCATCGTCATCGGCCGCCGCGGCGCCGAAGCCGATCGCATCCGCTCCGAGCTCGAGAAGCTGACCGGCAAGCAGGTTCAGCTGAACATCCTCGAGGTCAAGAACGCAGAAGCTGAAGCACAGCTCGTCGCACAGGGTGTGGCCGAGCAGCTCTCGAACCGCGTTGCCTTCCGTCGTGCAATGCGCAAGGCCATCCAGTCGGCCATGCGTCAGCCCAACGTCAAGGGAATCCGCGTTCAGTGCTCCGGTCGTCTCGGCGGCGCCGAGATGTCCCGGTCGGAGTTCTACCGCGAAGGCCGTGTGCCGCTGCACACGCTTCGTGCGGACATCGACTACGGCCTCTACGAGGCCAAGACCACCTTCGGTCGCATCGGCGTCAAGGTCTGGATCTACAAGGGCGACATCGTCGGTGGCAAGCGTGAGCTCGCCGCCAACACGGCCGCACCGGCCGGGGATCGCCCGCGTCGTGAGCGTCCGAGCCGTCCGCGTCGTTCCGGTGCCACCGGTACCACTGCGACCAGCACCGAGGCCGGCCGCGCAGCGACCGCAACCGCCGATGCTCCCGCAACTGAACAGAATCAGGAGGGCTGACGCATGTTGATCCCACGGCGGGTCAAGCACCGCAAGCAGCACCACCCGAGCCGTTCGGGTGCCGCCAAGGGCGGTACCCAGGTGACCTTCGGTGACTACGGCATCCAGGCTCTCGAGCCTGCCTACATCACCAACCGGCAGATCGAGTCCGCTCGTATCGCCATGACTCGGCACATCAAGCGTGGCGGCAAGATCTGGATCAACATCTTCCCGGATCGCCCCCTCACGAAGAAGCCGGCCGAAACCCGAATGGGTTCCGGTAAGGGTTCGCCCGAGTGGTGGATTGCCAACGTCAAGCCCGGACGCGTTCTGTTCGAGATGACATACCCCAACGAGGAGATTGCTCGTGAGGCCCTGCGCCGCGCGATGCACAAGCTCCCGTGCAAGTGCCGGATCGTGACCAGAGAGGAGCAGTTCTGATGGCTACTGGAACCCCAGCAGCAGAGCTCCGCGAGCTCAGTGAAGACGAGCTGGTCACCCGGCTCCGTGAGTCGAAGGAAGAGCTTTTCAACCTTCGTTTCCAGATGGCTACCGGCCAGATGGACAACAACCGACGACTGCGCACCGTTCGTCACGAGATCGCGCGCATCTACACCGTCCTGCGTGAGCGTGAGCTCGGACTCGCTGTGGGTCCGGATGCAGGTGACGCGGCATGAGTGAGGAAAAAGCAGTGAGCACAGAAGAGCGCGCGAGCCGTAAGGTCCGTGTCGGATACGTCGTGTCCGACAAGATGGAAAAGACGATCGTGGTCGAGCTCGAAGACCGCGTCAAGCACAAGCTCTACGGCAAGATCATCCGCCGTACGACCAAGGTGAAGGCGCACGACGAGAACGGCGTTGCCGGCGTCGGCGACCGCGTTCAGCTGATGGAAACCCGTCCGCTGTCCGCGACGAAGCACTGGCGTCTGGTCGAGGTCCTCGAAAAGGCCAAGTAAGCCTGATCGAATCCTCGAGCTGATCGAGTATCACCGAATGGCCCGCTTCCCCTTGGGGGAGTGGGCCATTCGGCTTTCCGGGCGAAGGGTTCGAGTTGCGTCGAGTACGGCTGATTTGGTATTCGGTGAACCCTTCCCTACAATAGAACGGTTGCCTGTGGCAGAGGTGTGTCTTCACGTGCGCAGCTCGAACGGTGCTTGCAGTGATCGTCTCCCGACGTCAGTCGGTGGGACTGCAGCTCAGACACGACGCAGGTGGCAACAATGACCGCGCGCACCGGGTCGGTAATCCGTTGCGCACGAAATTCCAGGTCTAGGGAGATCAAGTGATTCAGCAGGAGTCGCGAGTTCGCGTCGCTGATAACACGGGTGCCAAGGAAATCCTTTGCATCCGCGTTCTCGGCGGTTCGTCACGTCGCTACGCCGGGATCGGTGACGTCATCGTCGCCACCGTCAAGGACGCAATCCCCGGTGGAAACATCAAGAAGGGTGAGGTCGTCAAGGCCGTCATCGTTCGCACGACCAAGGAGCGCCGTCGTCCGGACGGTTCCTACATCAAGTTCGACGAGAACGCTGCAGTGCTCATCAAGGCTGACAGTGATCCCCGTGGAACCCGCATCTTCGGACCCGTCGGCCGTGAGCTGCGCGAGAAGAAGTTCATGAAGATCGTTTCGCTTGCCCCGGAGGTGCTGTGATGAAGGTGCACAAGGGTGACACCGTTCTGGTCATCGCCGGCAAGGACAAGGGCGCGAAGGGCAAGGTCATTCAGGCCTACCCCGCGACCGACAAGGTCCTCGTCGAAGGCGTGAACCGAATCAAGAAGCACACCGCGGTTTCCGCGAACGAGCGCGGAGCATCCTCCGGCGGCATCGTCACGCAGGAAGCCCCGATCCACGTTTCCAACGTTGCAGTCGTCGACTCGGACGGAAACCCCACCCGCGTGGGCTACCGCACCGACGAAGAGTCCGGCAAGCGCGTTCGGATTTCCCGGAAGAACGGGAAGGACATCTGACATGACCTCCACCGAAAACAAGGTCCAGCCGCGCCTCAAGGCACGCTACCGCGCTGAGATCAAGGACGCGCTCAACAGCGAGTTCGACTACTCGAACGTCATGCAGATCCCCGGCGTCGTCAAGGTTGTCGTCAACATGGGCGTCGGCGACGCTGCCCGTGACGCCAAGCTGATCAACGGCGCTGTCCATGACCTGTCGCTGATCACGGGCCAGAAGCCCGAGATCCGCAAGGCACGTAAGTCCATCGCGCAGTTCAAGCTCCGCGAAGGTATGCCCATCGGTGCACGCGTCACCCTCCGTGGTGACCGCATGTGGGAGTTCCTGGACCGCCTCGTGTCTGTCGCTCTGCCCCGTATCCGCGACTTCCGCGGTCTCTCGGGCAACCAGTTCGACGGCAACGGCAACTACACGTTCGGCCTCAACGAGCAGTCGATGTTCCACGAGATCGACGTGGACAAGATCGATCGCCCCCGCGGCATGGACATCACCGTCGTGACCACCGCAACCAACAACGAAGAAGGCCGTGCACTGCTCAAGCACCTCGGCTTCCCGTTCAAGGAGAACTGAGCGCATGGCTAAGAAGGCATTGGTCAACAAGGCCAACAAGAAGCCCAAGTTCGCGGTTCGCGCCTACACCCGCTGCCAGCGGTGCGGTCGCCCGCACTCGGTGTTCCGCAAGTTCGGCTTGTGCCGTATCTGCGTTCGCGAGATGGCTCACGCCGGCGAGCTTCCCGGAGTTCGCAAGAGCTCTTGGTGATCTGAGGCCCTCGGGCTTCGTCACACCACGCATGTGAATGGGCGTGGGTTCCTTTGGAACCCACGCCCATTCGTGGTTTTCATCGAGATGTGAATCGTGCCGATCCTGAAAAGAACTGCCCCGCTGCGACTCTGGTTGAAAGCGATCATCGTTCGTCGGTGTCGTTCTTCGGTGCCGAACGAGCAGTTCAGATTTCGGGGTGCGTCGATAGCTTCCCGATCGCATCCTTCGGGCGGCAGTGGGGGAGGCGACATGGGATCCCGGTGGACACTTGCGCCAAAGTTCCCTACACTAGGGCGGTTGCCGTGGCTGACGCATGCGTTCAGCTCGGTGCGGTAACTTACGCCGTCTGACACAAGTCGGACGGCCCAGCCGAATTGCTGGAGGCCCACGATCGGATTCGTCCGGTGTTGCATGGGAACCACAGCGAGAAAGGTGTCGAGGTCGACCTATGACCATGACTGACCCCATCGCAGACTTCTTGACGCGTCTGCGCAACGCCAACACGGCGTACCACGATGAGGTGAAGCTTCCCCACTCGAAGATCAAGGCGAACATCGCCGAGATCCTCAAGCGCGAGGGCTACATCTCCGATTTCCGTACCGAAGACGCAGAGGTCGGCAAGACCCTCATCGTCGATCTGAAGTACGGTCCCAGCCGCGAGCGTAGCCTCGCCGGCGTGCGTCGCGTTTCCAAGCCCGGTCTCCGGGTTTACGCGAAGTCCACCAACCTGCCCAAGGTCCTCGGAGGCCTCGGCGTGGCCATCATCTCCACGTCGTCCGGTCTGCTCACCGATCGCCAGGCGGCCAATCAAGGAGTAGGCGGGGAAGTCCTCGCCTACGTCTGGTAAGGGAGGCCACCACAATGTCGCGTATTGGAAAGATTCCGGTCACCGTCCCCGCGGGCGTTGACGTCACGATCAGCGGCCAGGATGTCACCGTCAAGGGTCCCAAGGGCACCCTCGCGCTGACCATCTCCGAGCCCATCGCAATCGAAAAGGCAGAGGACGGCTCGCTGAGCGTCACGCGCCCCGACGACGAGCGTCGTAGCCGCGCGCTGCACGGTCTGTCGCGGACCCTGGTTGCGAACATCATCACCGGTGTCACCGAGGGTTACACGAAGAAGATGGAGATCCACGGTGTTGGTTACCGTGTGGCACTGAAGGGCAAGGACCTCGAGTTCGCGCTCGGCTTCAGCCACCCGGTGCCGATCGAGGCTCCTGAAGGCATCACCTTCGTCGTCGAGTCGCCCACCCGGTTCTCGGTGTCCGGCATCGACAAGCAGAAGGTCGGGCAGATCTCGGCCAACATCCGTCGTCTCCGTCGTCCGGACCCGTACAAGGGTAAGGGCGTGCGTTACGAGGGTGAGCAGATCCGCCGCAAGGTCGGAAAGACGGGTAAGTGATATGAGCCAGACTGCAAACCAGAAAGCCAAGCGGATTCCGCTGGGCAAGGATGCGTCCACCAAGCGTCGTCTCTCGAAGACGCGTCGTCACTTCCGTCTCCGCAAGAAGGTCTCCGGCACGCCCGAGCGTCCCCGCTTGGTCGTCAACCGGTCCTCGCGCCACATCCACGTCCAGCTCGTGGACGACCTGGCCGGCCACACCCTGGCCTCCGCGTCGACCATCGAAGCAGACGTGCTCGTGGCAGAAGGCGACAAGAAGGCTGCGAGCGCGAAGGTCGGTCAGCTGATCGCCGAGCGCGCCAAGGCTGCCGGCGTGGAAGCAGTTGTCTTCGACCACGGCGGACACGGCTACCACGGTCGCATCGCGGCCCTGGCAGACGCGGCTCGCGAAGGCGGGTTGAAGTTCTGATGACCAACATTTTCAACGGAAGGACAGCCTGATGCCGGGACGTCAAAGGCGTGACGGCGGAAGCGGACCCGCCGGACAGAATGGCCCCAACAGCGGTGACAACAGCAACGCTCGTGGGGACAACCGTGGTGGCGGCCGTGACCGTCGCGACGGTGGCCGTGGCGGAAACGCTGCGGAGAAGTCACAGTTCATCGAGCGCGTTGTCACGATCAACCGCGTTTCCAAGGTCGTCAAGGGTGGTCGTCGCTTCAGCTTCACCGCTCTGGTGATCGTCGGAGACGGCAACGGACTGGTCGGCGTCGGCTACGGAAAGGCCAAGGAAGTTCCCGCGGCCATCCAGAAGGGTGTCGAGGAGGCTCGCAAGAGCTTCTTCCGCGTCCCGATGATCGCCAACACCATCACTCACCCCGTTCAGGGTGAGGCTGCTGCCGGCATCGTCATGCTTCGCCCGGCAAGCCCCGGTACCGGTGTTATCGCCGGTGGCGCTGTGCGCGCCGTGCTGGAGTGCGCTGGTATCGCGGACATCCTGTCGAAGTCGCTCGGTAGCGACAACGCCATCAACGTCGTGCATGCGACCGTTGCTGCGCTCAAGGGTCTGCAGCGTCCCGAGGAAGTTGCGGCTCGCCGCGGCCTCACCCTCGAAGAGGTTGCACCCGCCGGCATGCTTCGCGCTCGCGCACAGGCTGCTGGGAGTGTGAAGTAATGGCAGATCTCAAGGTCACTCAGATCAAGAGCATCATCGGGACCAAGCAGAACCAGAAGGATTCTCTGCGCACGCTGGGTCTCAAGGGCATCCGTCAGACCGTTGTTCGTGAGGACAACGCACAGAACCGCGGTCTGATCAACGTGGTGCGCCACCTCGTAACAGTTGAGGAGGTCTAACCATGACCATCAAACTGCACCACCTGCGCCCCGCTCCGGGATCCAAGTCCAACAAGATTCGTGTTGGACGCGGTGAGGGCGGCAAGCGTGGTAAGACCGCAGGTCGCGGTACCAAGGGCACCAAGGCACGTAACACCGTGCGCGTGGGCTTCGAGGGTGGACAGATGCCGCTTCACATGCGTCTGCCCAAGCTCAAGGGCTTCACGAACCCGTTCCGCGTCGAGTACCAGGTCGTCAATGTCGGCGACATCGCCCGTCTGTTCCCCGAAGGTGGAGCAATCACGGTCGAGGATCTCGTCGCCAAGGGCGCAGTCCGCAAGAACCAGCTCGTCAAGGTTCTGGGCGACGGCGAACTGACAGTTGCCGTTCAGGTGACCGTCGACAAGTTCACCGGTTCCGCCAAGGAAAAGATTGCTGCTGCCGGTGGTTCCGCCACCGAGCTGTGAGTGATCACGCGTAGCTAGTCCGATGGCCGCAGCGCAGCGTTTGCTGCGGTGCGGCCATCGGCGTCTACGAGGTCGTGTCACAGGTACGAGGTCGTGTCACAGATTGGTCGTGCATGCTCGGACGGGCCAGTATTCTGGTCACCGAGTGGCAAATGTATCTTCGGCTTACCCGGTTTTCGTGGTCTGCCCGCCTAGTTCCCAAATGCTCACTGTTAGAGTTCAAAAGTTCGACAGGTCAAAACGATCTGTCTCCCTACCGTCGTGCCAGGAGGATCTTTGCTTTCCGCCTTCGTCTCGGCCCTCAGGACCCCAGACCTGAGGCGGAAGATCCTCTTCACCCTCGGCTTGGTGGCTCTGTATCGGGTCGGCGCTCTCATCCCGTCCCCAGGTGTCGACTACGGCCGTGTGCGTCAGTGCATCGATATCGCCAACTCCGGTGACTCAGCAGGTATCTACTCGCTGATCAACCTGTTCTCCGGCGGCGCTCTGCTGCAGATGTCGATCTTTGCGATCGGCATCATGCCGTACATCACGGCGAGCATCATCGTGCAGCTCCTGACCGTGGTGATTCCGAAGTTCGAGGAACTTCGGAAAGAAGGCCAGTCCGGCCAGGCCAAGATGACGCAGTACACGCGTTACCTGTCCATTGCTCTGGCAATCCTGCAGTCGACCGGCATCGTCGCTCTTGCGGCACGCGGACAGTTGCTCCAGGGCTGTGACGACATCATCGCCGACAAGTCGATCTTCGGACTTGTCATCATCGTGCTGGTCATGACTGCCGGTGCTGCCATGGTCATGTGGTTCGGCGAGGTCATCACCGAACGTGGCGTCGGCAACGGTATGTCCCTCCTCATCTTCGCCGGTATCGCATCGCGTATCCCGAGCGAGGGCAAGGCAATCCTCGACAGCCGTGGTCCGCTGGTCTTCGCCTTCGTCTGCCTCGCAGCGCTGCTGATCATCGCCGGTGTCGTCTTCGTCGAGCAGGGTCAGCGTCGTATCCCGGTGCAGTACGCGAAGCGGATGGTCGGACGCAAGATGTACGGCGGATCCTCGACGTACCTGCCTCTGAAGGTGAACCAGGCCGGCGTCATCCCGGTGATCTTCGCGTCTTCACTGCTGTACCTCCCGAACTTGATTGCACAGCTGACTTCGGCCAGTACAGCGGTCGACCCCAGTTGGTGGCAGCGCCTCATCAACACCTACCTGGTGAATCCGGCCAACCCGGTGTACATCGCGATCTACTTCGGCCTGATCGTCTTCTTCACGTACTTCTACGTCGCCATCACCTTCAATCCCGAAGAGCGCGCCGACGAGATGAAGAAGTTCGGCGGCTTCATCCCCGGTATCCGACCCGGTCAGCCGACCGCGGACTACCTCAACTACGTGCTGAGTCGCATCACCCTTCCGGGTGCGATTTACCTCGGCACCATTGCTGTTCTGCCCAACCTGTTCCTCGACATCGGGAACGGCGGCGGCGCGCAGAACCTGCCGTTCGGTGGCACCGCGGTGCTGATCATGGTCAGCGTCGGCCTGGACACCGTGAAGCAGATCGAGAGTCAGCTAATGCAGCGTAACTATGAAGGGTTCCTCAAGTGAGACTTGTCCTCCTTGGTCCTCCCGGTGCCGGCAAGGGCACCCAGGCCGCTATCTTGTCCGAGAAGTTCGGCGTTCCCCATATCTCCACGGGTGATCTCTTCCGCGCGAACATCGGTCAGGCCACCGCTCTCGGTGTGGAAGCAAAGAAGTACATCGACGCCGGCGAACTCGTACCGAGCTCGATCACCAACGACATGGTGAAGGCTCGCGTCGCAGAACCGGACGCAGCAAACGGTTTCCTTCTCGACGGATTTCCGCGCTCGGTCGAACAGGCTCAGGCACTCGAGGGAATCTTGAAGGATCTCGACACCAAGCTCGACGGTGTCCTCTCCTTCGTCGTCGACGAGGACATCGTGGTCGAGCGTATGCTCGCCCGTGGTCGTGCAGACGACACCGAGGACGTCATTCGCAACCGACTCCGGGTCTACCGCGACGAGACGTCACCGCTGTTCGATTACTACAAGGACAGCATCGTCTCCGTCGACGCGATCGGCGAGGTCGAAGAGGTCAACGCTCGCGCACTGGCAGCGTTGGGTAAGTAATGGTCTTCGGGCGCAAACGCAAGGTTGTTCCGTTCCGCTCCGCGGGCGAACTCGACGCGATGGCTGCTGCCGGCGCGATCGTGGGTTCGGCTCTGGTGGCGGTTCGCGCTGCGGCGAAGCCCGGTGTCAGCACTTTGGAATTGAACGCGGTCGCTGAATCCGTCATTCGTGACGCCGGCGCCGTGCCCTCGTTCCTCGGGTACCACGGCTTCACCGGCTCGATCTGCTCTTCGGTCAACGATCGCGTCGTTCACGGAATCCCTTCAGCTCAGGACATCCTGGCTGAAGGCGACCTGGTTTCCATCGACTGTGGCGCGATCCTCGACGGATGGCACGGTGACTCCGCTTGGACGTTCGGTGTCGGTGAGATCAGCGTCGCCGATCAGGAGCTCAGCGAAGCCACTCGGCTTTCTATGGAAGCCGGGATCGCGGCAATGATCGCCGGCAACCGTCTGACGGATGTTTCGCACGCGATCGAGGTCGGTACTCATGCCGCCGAGAAGTTGCACGGTCGTTCCTACGGCATCGTCGACGGATACGGCGGACACGGAATCGGCCGGGAAATGCACATGGATCCGTTCCTCGCCAATGAAGGTGCCCCGGGTAAGGGTCCTGAACTGGTTGTCGGATCGTGCCTGGCGATTGAGCCGATGCTCACGCTCGGCACCACCGACACGGTGATTCTCGACGACGACTGGACCGTTGTTACGACCGACGGGTCCCGTGCGGCGCACTGGGAGCACACTGTCGCAGTGACCGAAGACGGTCCGCGGATTCTGACACTCCGGCCGGAGTAGTCGACACAGTCGCTGACAAGTGTTGGCAGCGAGCATGATTCATGTTCGAGAAGTCCCAGCCTCATTTCGAGGCTGGGACTTTTTCGATGGGGGAGCGGTGTGCGTCGTCACCCTGACCGGAGGCGCATTTGGCCTGGTCGTTTACATCGCGTAACATGGCTAGGCGGTGCGCTATGCGCGTCGATAGTTCGTGTGCCTACGCCCGGATCACTCCGGGATCGGGCTTTCGAACTGCCGACGATCTTTCCATTGCGTGCCAATGTAACGGAAGCCGATGCACGAAGCATGCCAAACCAAACGGATCGCGGAGGATATGGCTAAGAAAGACGGGGCCATCGAGGTCGAAGGACGAGTAGTCGAGCCGCTGCCCAATGCGATGTTCCGCATTGAGCTCGAGAATGGCCACAAGGTCCTCGCCCACATCAGCGGAAAGATGCGTCAGCACTACATTCGCATCCTCCCGGAAGATCGCGTTGTCGTAGAGCTCTCGCCCTACGATTTGTCGCGCGGACGCATCGTTTACCGCTACAAGTAACGAACTTCCCGGACCTGACCTGGGTCAGGGAGAAGTATGTCTGCCGCGGTTCATCGCGGCGGGCTGCGACAAAACAGGAGATCAGAAGACGTGAAGGTTCAGCCGAGCGTCAAGAAGATCTGCGAGAAGTGCAAAGTGATTCGCCGTAACGGTCGAGTCATGGTGATCTGCGAGAACCTGCGTCACAAGCAGCGTCAGGGCTAGATCTAGCTTTTCGAAGATCTGCTTGGCAACAAGCAAAGAAGACCTCCCAGTACCAGCCATTGTTGACGAGACCCCACGCGATCGTTCACCGATCGCCAAGGTCGGACAATGGTTCACCCCCGGCACGGAGGCCGGGGCCCCACTGAGTTAGTTGATGAGATCATCTGCGCCTTCGGGCGTCGGTACTCGGCAAGAGGCACAGGGGAAGGGCTGGGAGCAGACCTCCGCACACCGATAAGGAAATGCCACCATGGCACGTCTCTCTGGTGTTGATCTTCCTCGCGAAAAGCGCATGGAGATCGCACTGACATACATCTACGGCATCGGCCGTACCCGCTCCAAGGAAATCCTTGACGCCACCGGCGTCAGCCCGGATCTCCGGAGCAAGGACCTCTCGGACGAGGACCTGGCAAAGCTCCGCGAGTACATCGAGGAGTCGCTCAAGGTTGAGGGTGACCTTCGCCGCGAGGTTCAGGCCGACATCCGTCGCAAGATCGAGATCGGCTGCTACCAGGGCCTGCGCCACCGTCGTGGTCTGCCCGTGCGTGGTCAGCGCACCAAGACCAACGCCCGTACCCGTAAGGGTCCGAAGCGCACCATTGCCGGCAAGAAGAAGGCGAAGTAATGCCCCCGAAGTCACGTAGCACCGGTCCGAAGAAGACCCAGAAGACGCGTCGCAGGGATAAGAAGAACATCCCGCACGGCGCCGCTCACATCAAGAGCACCTTCAACAACACCATCGTGTCCATCACGGACCCCGCCGGAAATGTCATTTCCTGGGCGTCTTCGGGACACGTCGGCTTCAAGGGTTCGCGTAAGTCGACTCCCTTCGCCGCTCAGCTTGCTGCTGAGAGCGCTGCCCGTAAGGCGCAGGAGCACGGTGTCAAGAAGGTTGACGTCTTCGTCAAGGGACCGGGATCCGGTCGCGAGACCGCAATCCGTTCCCTCCAGGCCGCTGGCCTCGAGGTCGGCACCATTTCCGATGTAACCCCCCAGCCGCACAACGGCTGCCGTCCGCCCAAGCGGCGTCGGGTATAGCGGGAAGGATAGGTAGAAGAAAATGGCACGTTATACCGGACCCATCACCCGCAAGTCGCGTCGTCTGCGCGTCGACCTCGTTGGAGGCGACCAGGCATTCGAGCGTCGCCCGTACCCGCCCGGACAGCACGGCCGCGCGCGTATCAAGGAGAGCGAGTACCTGCTCCAGCTGCAGGAGAAGCAGAAGGCTCGCTTCACCTACGGCGTCATGGAGAAGCAGTTCCGCCTGTACTACAAGGAGGCGAACAACCGCCCCGGCAAGACCGGCGAGAACCTGCTTCGCATCCTCGAGTCGCGTCTCGACAACGTCGTGTACCGCGCAGGCCTCGCTCGCACGCGCCGTCAGGCACGTCAGCTGGTCACGCACGGTCACCTTCTCGTGAACAACAAGAAGGTCGACATCCCGAGCTACCGCGTCTCGCAGTACGACATCATCGATGTCAAGGAGAAGTCGCTCTCCACGCTTCCGTTCCAGGTTGCGCGTGAGACCGTCGGCGATCGCCCGGTTCCCGGGTGGCTGCAGGTTGTCGGCTCGCGTCTGCGGATCCTGGTTCACCAGCTTCCCGAGCGCGCGCAGATCGACATCGCTCTGCAGGAACAGCTCATCGTCGAGTACTACTCGAAGTAAGGCGCTTCGCACCCCGTGAGTGGTTGAGGAGTCTCCGGACTCCTCAACCACTCACAGGGCCGCAGGCCCTTTCCCATCGTGGGCGTCAAATAGTGGACGTCCGTACAGGAGGAAATACCAATGCTCATTTCTCAGCGACCCACGCTGACCGAAGAGGTCATCGCTGATAACCGCTCGAAGTTCGTCATCGAGCCCCTGGAGCCAGGTTTCGGGTACACGCTCGGCAATTCGCTGCGCCGCACGCTGCTCTCGTCGATCCCCGGCGCTGCTGTCACCAGCATCCGTATCGACGGCGTTCTCCACGAGTTCACCACCGTCCCGGGCGTGAAGGAAGATGTCACCGACATCATCCTGAACCTCAAGGGCCTCGTCGTGAACTCCGAAGAGGACGAGCCGGTCACCATGTACGTCCGCAAGCAGGGCCCCGGCGCTGTTACTGCGGGCGACATCGTGCCCCCGGCAGGCGTCACCGTGAACAACCCTGATCTGCACATCGCCACCCTGAACGACAAGGGAAAGCTGGAGATCGAGCTCGTAGTCGAGCGCGGTCGTGGCTATGTCCCCGCCGTTCAGAACAAGGCGTCCGGCGCAGAGATCGGCCGTATCCCGGTCGACTCGATCTACTCGCCGGTGCTCAAGGTCACCTACAAGGTGGAGGCCACTCGCGTCGAACAGCGCACCGACTTCGATCGGCTCGTTCTCGACGTGGAAACGAAGAACTCCATCACCGCACGGGACGCGCTCGCTTCGGCGGGCAAGACCCTGGTTGAGCTCTTCGGCCTGGCCCGTGAGCTGAACGTCGAAGCAGAAGGAATCGAGATCGGACCCTCGCCTGCCGAGGCCGATCACATCGCTTCCTTCGGACTCCCCATCGAGGATCTGGACCTCACGGTCCGCTCCTACAACTGCCTCAAGCGCGAAGGTGTTCACACCGTCGGTGAGCTTGTCGGCCGTACCGAGTCCGATCTGCTCGACATCCGCAACTTCGGACAGAAGTCCATCGACGAGGTCAAGGTCAAGCTGCATTCGCTCGGCCTGTCCCTCAAGGACAGCCCCGCATCCTTCGATCCCACCACCGTTGCCGGCTACGACGCCGCCACCGGAACGTGGAGTGACACTGATGCCGGTTCCTTCGGCGATGCCGAAGGTACCGAGGACTACGCCGAGACCGAACAGCTGTAGCAGCTCAGGTCCTTTACTAGGAGATCATCATGCCCAAGCCCAAGAAGGGTGCCCGCTTCGGCGGGTCGGCTTCCCACCAGAAGGCGATTTTCGCCAATCTGGCTACCGCGCTCTTCGAGCACGGTCGCATCACCACCACCGAGTCCAAGGCCAAGGCATTGCGCCCCTACGCCGAGAAGCTCGTCACGCACGCAAAGGCCGGCACGCTGGCTCACCGTCGTGAGGTGCTGAAGGTCATCCGCAACAAGGATGTCGTTCACACCCTGTTCGCCGAGATCGGCCCGTTCTACGCGGACCGTAACGGTGGATACACCCGCATCATCAAGACGATCCCCCGCAAGGGTGATAACGCTCCGATGGCAATCATCGAGCTCGTCAAGGAAAAGACCGTCACCTCCGAGGCTGACCGCGCTCGTCGCGTCAAGTCCTCGCAGGAAGCTCCCGCCGCAGAGAACGTCGTCGAGGCCGTAGAGGCCGACGCGACCGAGGCTGAGGTCGAGAACGCTGACGCAGTCGTCGAGGCCATCGAGAACGAGACCGCAACTGCGGCCGACGCTCCCGAGGCCGAAGAGGCCAAGAAGGACTAGTCTCCCTTGGTTTCGGCACACGCTGAATCGAACGAGCCCGCCGCCCCCATCGGGGACGGCGGGCTCGTTCGATTGCGGCTCGACATCTCCTACGACGGCACCGACTTCTCGGGTTGGGCCCGCCAGACCGATCTGCGCACCGTGTGCGGTGAGATCGAAGACAAGTTGGGAACGGTGCTTCGACACCCGGTTCAGTTGACCGTTGCCGGTCGAACCGACGCCGGTGTCCACGCCACCGGTCAGGTAGCGCACGTCGATGTTCCGGGAGAGTTGCTCCCGGACGATCCGTCGCGACTCGTGCGCAGACTTGCACGATTTCTGCCCAAGGACGTTCGGGTCAAACAGATATCGGTGGTTCCGGGTGACTTCGATGCGCGCTTCTCCGCGATGCGACGTTATTACGAGTACCGGGTGACCAACGCGGCGTTCGGAGTGGAACCACTACGCGCACGCGACACCGTCTCGTATCCCAAACCACTCGATCTCGGAGCGATGCAGGATGCGTCGAATCGGCTGCTGGGTCTGCACAACTTCGCGGCATTCTGCAAGCGTCGAGAAGGCGCTACGACGGTGCGGGAGCTGCAGCGTTTCGACTGGACCCAAGTGGGCACGGTGTTCACGGCCTACGTGAATGCTGACGCATTCTGCTGGTCGATGGTTCGCAGTCTCGTCGGCGCAGTCCTCTCCGTCGGTGAGGGACGGCGCACCGCCGACTGGGTGGCAGGGTTGCTCGACGAAACGTCGCGATCCAGTTCCATCCTCGTTGCTCCGGCGCACGGACTTTCGTTGGTCCGCGTGGACTACCCCGACTACTCGGAATTGGCTGCCCGCAACGCGATTACCCGTGAGACCCGCGAGATTCCGTCTTCGGGTGGATGCTGCGGCGACTGAACATCACCATGCAAAATGCCCTCCCACTCTGTGTGGGAGGGCATTCGTATCGGGGGGCTATCCCGCCAGTTGGCGCGCGATGACCAATCGCTGAATCTGGTTGGTGCCCTCGAAGATCTGCGTGATCTTGGCCTCGCGCATGTAGCGCTCGACGGGGAAGTCCTGGGTGTATCCGTACCCACCGAATACCTGAACGGCGTCGGTGGTGACCTTCATTGCCGCGTCGGTGGCCACGAGCTTGGCGACGCTCGCGTTGCGTGAATACGGAACTCCGGCGTCGCGGCGGCGGGCTGCATCGAGGTAGGTGGCTCGCGCGGAGTCGACTGCGGCAGCCATGTCCGCGAGCACGAAACCGAGTCCCTGGTGATCGATGATCCGCTTGCCGAATGCCTTGCGCTCCTTCGCGTAAGCGACCGCGTCGTCGAGCGCGCCTTGAGCGATTCCGACGGCAACGGCAGCGATTCCGAGTCGGCCGGAGTCGAGAGCGCTGAAGGCAATCGGCAGCCCCTGGCCGCGCTGACCGATCAATCGCTCCTCAGAAATGAAGGCGTCGTCGTAGTTCGCGGAGGCAGTGGGAACCGCGCGTAGCCCCATCTTCTCTTCGGGTTTTCCGAAGCTGAGGCCTTCGGTGTCCTTGTCCACCAGGAGGCAGGAGACGCCGCGTGAACCGTCGTCACTGGTGCGTGCGAAGAGGTTGTAGAAGTCCGCCTTGCCGCCGTTGGTGATCCAGGCTTTCGAACCGTTGACGCGGTAGCCACCGTCGGTGGGCGTCGCCTTGCACGACAACGCGGCGGCGTCGGATCCGGCCTGCGCTTCGGAAAGGCTGTACGCGCCGATGGTGTTGCCGCCCAGCATGTCCGGTAGCCAGCGGTTCTTCTGTTCGTCGGTGCCGAAGGTGAACAGCGGGAAGCACGACAGGCTGTGCACGCTCACCGCCACGGCAACCGCTGCCCAGCGTGAGGCGATCTCTTCGAGCACTTGGAGATACACCTCGTACGGCTGATCGCCGCCGCCGAACTCCTCGGGATACGGAAGGCTCAGCAGACCCGCCTGTCCGAGTGCGGGGAACACTCCGTCTGGATACTTCTCGGCCTTCTCGTATTCGTTGACCTTGGGCGCGAGTACCGTGTCCGCGACATCCCGCGTCAGTTCGATGAGATCGCGAGCTTCTTGGCTGGGCATCAGGCGTTCGACGGGCACGGTCGGCTCCTAGCTAGGCAATAGTACTGAGAACGATACTGCAGTACTGTTGTAGGTATGGCAAGGCTGGTTCACAAGACGACTGCGCGCAGGGCAGAGTTGTTCGATCAACTGGTCGAACTGTTCTTGAGCGAGGGTTTCGCCCACCTCACGCTCGACGAGATCTCAGCTCGTCTGCACTGCTCCAAGAGCACCTTGTACACCGTGGCGGCCGGCAAAGAGGATCTGGTGCGGGCGGTGACAGTGCACTTCTTCCGGGCGGCGACCGATGCAGTGGAGAGTGCAGTCGCCGCCGAAACGGCCCCGACTCGTCGAGTCGCGGTGTATCTCGAAGCAGTGGGTGATCGGCTGTCCGCGGCGTCCAGTCAGTTCATGGAAGACCTGGCCGAATCGGTGTCGGCGAGCCAGGTCTACGAGAAGAACACGTCGATCGCTGCTGATCGTGTGCGATCGCTCATCGTCGAGGGAGTCGATTCGGGCGCATTCCGGCAGGTACACGCATCATTTGTCGCCGATGCCGCTGCGGCGACGATGGTTCGGATCCAGCAACGCGCGGTCTACCGGGCAACTGGTCTGGACGATGCCAGCGCTTATCGGGAACTGGCAGCACTCATCACGGACGGGATCACTGCGTGATCAGTCGCTAGCATCGACGTTCATGGCACCTTTGAACGTCGAAGTCATCGTAGGTTCGGTCCGCGAGGGGCGAATGGGACGAGCAGTGGCGGACTGGTTTGTCGAGCGCGCAACCGCGAACCCGTCGTGGAACGTATCGGTGATCGACCTCAGAGAGCTGTCGTTGCCCCAGGATTTCTCGGATTCACCTGCCACGGAGGTTTTCCGCCGGCGAATCGGGCGCGCCGACGCTGTTGTCGCCGTGACCTCCGAATACAACCACGGGTATCCGGCTGCTCTCAAGACCGCATTCGATTCGGTGAAACACGAGTGGCGTGCCAAGCCGATCGGATTCGTGTCCTACGGCGGGATTTCAGGTGGTGTTCGGGCCGTCGAGCAACTGAGGCAAGTGGTGGCGGAGTTGCACATGGTCTCGGTGCGTCAAAGCGTGACCATCCACCGGGTGCGTAAGCAATTCGGACACGAGCCGTACGGCGTCGATTCGATTGCGATCGATGCAAGCGAGAAGATGATTCGTGAATTGGATTGGTGGGGAAGCGGATTGCGGATGCAACGTGCAAGTGATCCCTATCCCGGCTGATCTTGGACATACGTGATCACGCCATCTGGTGAGCGTCGCCGGCTCGTGGACGGCCGATGAACGATGTCTCGGAAGCGATGGTCACCAGAGTCAGGTCGACGCGTGTACGGCCGGTTTCGACCGTGATCTTGTCACCGAGTGCGAATGGCTGGACTATCGAGATTTCAGGGTCGATCCGAGGCCATTGGCGTGGATGTCCGTACACATAGATTGCGGTCACGCCGGCACGCGGAGATAACCCCTCGACGCCGTCGAATACGACAGTGTTGAAGGCGCCCTCAGGCCCACCGCCCTGCCCGGACACGCGGAGTCGGTCAGGCACTCCCATCGAGTCGGTGAGCGCGGTCCACGCTTGCGGTCGATCGGTGTGGACGAGTACCAGTGCGCCGGTCGCGATGGCTCGAAAGATCAACTGCTGAGCCAGATAGAGTTCGCCGGCGACAAGAACGGTGTTGACGCCCGGCCCCGAAATTCTGGCCGTGACACCGTGCCCGTTTCGGTCCGAGCCGATGAGTTGGCCGCACCCGGCAAGGGGTAGAGCGAGTGAGTCGAGTGTGCCCCCGTCCATGCGAACGCCCGGCGTGATGCCGTCCAGCGCGGCCAATGCGGTTGGCAAGTTGGTCAGCAATCCGTCGCGCTGGCGCCCACGTAGCGAGACCAAACCGGCCAGCGGTGCGTTCTCAGGTGGATTGCGCGTGGTGAAGCGACATGTCGCACTGACCTTCGCCTCTCCGCGTTGTCCGGTGGGTCGTAACCGAATTGTCACGGACGTCCCGACCGTTGCCACTGCCCACACTCGGGTCAGGGTCGCAGTGGTGATGAAACGGGGTTCGATCCCAAATCCGACGTTGGACACGCCAGGTAAGGGGGTACTTCGCCACGTTTCGGTGACCTCGTGGCCGGCCACTCCTCTTGTCACCTGGGCAGTGGACGACGCGATCTCCGGTGCGGTCAGGATGCGCGCCTTGCACCCCGCTGAATCGAGCACCCGGATGACACGATTGGCGGCAACAGCTATCGACCGGCCGGCGCCCTGTTCGCCCCCGCCCCGGCGTTCGACTGCTGCACCACCCTCCAGCGCGTCGAAACGTAGTGCAAGCCAAACACTTCTGGTGGCGGTGGCTGGTAGTGGTCCGATGAGACGTTCGTAGACTTCGGTGGCAGGCGTTCCCGACGCGGCGCGGTATCCGTGACTGACGATGTCGATGCCGGTGAGTGAGATGTCGTGCTGATAGAGACAATTGGCGAGGGCTGCCGTGGGCAGAAGGTGGGAAGCGTCGAACGAATGACGGCCGATCCTGGTCAGGTAGTCGCGTGGGGGAGCGATCTCGACGACAGCGACGAGCGAAGATCCGTCCACTCGGAGCCCGATGGACTGCTCGGAGGGAGTGTGAAAACTGACGATCGTGCTGCGGTCGACGTCTTTGCGGTGCAGATAGCGAAAGTACCTGACAATCCAGGACATTACCGACCAACCGCCCACATGAAGCAGCATTGATCCGGCAACCACACAACCGATTGCCAGCGCCCAGAACCAATCGAGCCCACTGGCCATCGCGATTCCGCCCGCACCGATTCCGAAAATCTGTGCCGGCACGAACTCGCGCGTCGAAATCCTGTGTGACGACGGCCAATGCTTCAACCGCGATCGGTCCACGGTTCCTCCCCGATACCTGACCTGCGAACTACCCGAAAATTTCCGCCCCAGCGGAACTGTACTGTGTCTTCGCAAGGGGATGTAAGGCACGGGGGGAATGATGGCTGCGACACCTACCACGCGCTGGCAGGTCAACGGGTACCGATTCTTGGTCAGGCGGATGGAACATGCGCTGGTCAGACGAGACGTGCGGATGCTTCACGATCCGATGCGATCACAGTCGCGCGCCTTCACCGTCGGAATAGTCCTCGCTGCACTGGGATTGGCGGGTTGCGCTGTACTCGCTCTGTTTCGGCCACAGGACAGAATCGGCGATGCAGAGATCGTCGTTGCAAAGGAATCGGGCGCGATGTTCGTCGCCATGGAGGGTACGTTTCGCCCTGTGCTGAACTTGGCCTCCGCACGACTGATTTTGGGTTCGCCAGGAAAACCGGCAATAGTCAAGGCATCCGAGGTCGAGGCGAAACCCCGGGGCGCGCTCGTCGGCATTCCCGGCGCACCGTCCGCGCTGCCGGAATCGGCCGACCCTACCAACGCCGCGTGGACGGTGTGCGATTCCGTCGGATCCGACGGGAGAAAATCGTTGACGACTTCGGTCCTGGTCGGCTCGTCCAATGTCGGCGAAAACACGACATATCTTACGAATGACCGTGCATTCCTGGTGAAGTCGGGTTCCGATCACTTTCTCGTGTACGACGGGAAGCGAGCGGAAATCGATGTGGACGATCCGGCGATCATGCGGGCTTTGGGCCTGGAAGGAGCACAGGCGCGACCGATCAGTATCGGATTCCTCAATTCGATTCCCGAAGTTCCGCGCATCGAGGCTCCGCGAATCCGCCAACTGGGATCGGCGCCCCGGTTTCCTCTGCAGAACAAGACTGTCGGCTCCGTCGTCCAGGTTTCGGTGGGTGCGGACCCGCAGTACTACGTGGTACTCGAGAACGGGATCCAGAAGATCGGTGCGGCGCTCGCCCAACTGATCTACTTCTCGGATTCGCAGGGCGCCACCGGGATCGCGAGCGTCACCCCTGATGCCATCAGTCGTATTCCCTCGGTGAGTGAGCTGGCCGTCGACTTGTTGCCGAGGGTGGTTCCGGAGATCGTCGATGATCACGGCGCACCTGTCGGCTGTCTGGAATGGGCTCCCTCACCTGCAGTCGAGGGCGCCGAAAGTAGTTCTGCAACGCTGAAACTTGTCGCTGGATTGCAGGTTCCGATCCCGGAGGGTGGCAAGTTGGTGTCCTTGGCGCAGGCGGACGGATCGGGTGACAATCTCGACAACGTCCATGTCGAACAGGGATTCGGCGGATTTGTTCAAGCGACCGGAATCGAGACGAACAGCACCAGGCACGACGGAGTGTTCTACGTAGCCGATACCGGTGTGAAGTACGGTGTACCGGACGAAATATCCGCTCGCGCGCTCGGATTGACGCGAACGCCTGATCGCGCGCCTTGGCAGATGCTCGACCTACTTGCATCAGGTCCCGCGCTCGAGAAGAGCAATGCACTGATAGCTCACGACGGAATCGCCCCCGATACAGCGCCGGCCGCTCCGGTGAACTGAACACTGCTGACGGTTCAGGGATCGATGTTCTGGCGTTCGGGAAGATGTCGACGAATTACTCGACGAAGAGGCATCGATGCCAACAGCGTCAGTAGGGCGAGGGTGCCGACCGTTCCGGCTCCGACGAGTGCCGTGTCGCGAGATCGGTTGTCGGGGGTCGGCGGCGTGGGTAGGGGATCGATCGACACCGACTGATGGTTGACCTTGACGCGTTCTCCTGGGGCCAATTCGCCCGTCACTGCCGCAAGTGGATCGATGACGCCGTGACCGACGTAGGGATTCCAACCCTGCGCCGGAGCGTGGGCGGTGGCTTCGATACGTTGCATGACCTGAAGCGCAGTCAGTTCCGGGTGAACCGACCGGACCAGTGCGGCGGTCGCCGCGACAAAGGGCACAGCGAAACTGGTCCCGTTGAACGACTGTACGGCGCCGTCGGAGCCGTACACCCCGATGGTCAGACCGGGCGACGTCGGGTGAAGTGAGGTGATTCCGGTGCCGGGCGCCGCCACGTCGACCCACGGACCGCCGAGGCTGAAGGAACTGGCGGCGCCATTGGGGTCTACCGAGCCGACCGTGAGGACATAGTCGTCGTACCAAGCCGGACTGGCAATCGTCGCAACCGAGTTCCATGGATCGGCTAGGGGATTGAGGGGATCCGGCGGCGGATTCTGGTTCTTGCAACCTCCGGATCCGACGTTCCCTGCAGCTGCGACGACTACGACGTTCTTCGCGATCGTGGCGTATTCGATTGCAGCGCCGAGTCGTTGGTCGCTGATCCCGTCCCCGGCAGGCTTGCAGGCGACTTCGGAGATGTTGATGACGCTTGCACCCATGTCCGCAGCGTGACGGACGGCCGATGCCATGGTGTCGACGTTTCCGTACCCGGATGAGTTCTCGGCTACAGCAGGGTCTTCGCGTTGGCCGGCCACCGAGAAGGCGGCACTGGACTGCCTGATCGAAATTATCTGTGCGTCAGGCGCAGCTCCGGAGAATCCGGAACCCTCGACTTGCTGGGCGGCGATGAGACCGGCCACGACAGTTCCGTGTGCGTCACAATCGTCGGTGCCGTCGGAGGTACCGACGTAATCACCGCCGCCGTCGAGCGATGGCAGCCGGGGATGTCTGCTGACACCGGTGTCGATGACAGCAATTCGCTGTCCCGCCCCTCTGGTGATCGGCCACACAGAATCGAATCCCAGATCTCGTTGAGAACGTGGAATGTCCGCACCGTCACCACCTGCCACGGCTGGGACGCACAGGGTTCGTTGTTCGGTGGGTTGTGGAGGTGCAGGCGGACCGTCCTCGGGCAGCATTGCAGGATCGATGGGGGAGGGAACCGCGCTCGATGCGCCACCTGCCCCGGCGAGAACGCTGAAGGCAACGATCACGAGACTGGCGCAGATGTTTGTTGCCCGTCGAATCACCATCGATCACCGATCGCTCAGAGGCCACGCATGAGCGCGAAGAGGCCACTGACCCAGCAGATCAGCGGAACGATTGCTGCAATCGCAGCGAGGTCCAACAGCTCGGCAGCGCGTCGCATCACGGGGCTGAATGTGTTCTGGGGGGCAAGGATTCCCAGAACCAGTGCCAGGAGGAGAACGGTCATCGTGATGGCGAAGACGACCAATGCATGGTCGCGATGGGTCCATGCCATGTCGCCCAAGAGAACGAGAATCACCGAGATGCCTGCCGCGATGAGTGGCACAGCCTGCTGTGCGCCCGCGTAGGTGCGCCCGCGAAACATCAGCACGACGGCCGTCGCGAATGCGAGAGCAAGATTCGGCCAGACGATCCCCTGACCAGGCCAGGACCACGCGAGTGCGACGGCAGCGACGAGCGCGACCACTGACGTGGCCACGATCAGCCCGGTCAGATAGCTACGCGCCCGCCCTGCCCTTTCCGCCAACTCGGTCAGCCCGGGTAGTTCGGGTTCGGGCAGTCCGTCGCGGTCGTCGTCGAGGGGATTACTCGGCGTCGGAACAGGGGGAAGCGGTAGTCGCGCGAACAACATCGACAGTCGAGCGGTGAACGTGAGAACGATCAATGCGGCGGCAATCACCGCGCCGCTGACGGTCGCGGTGCGCGCCTCGGGAAGCGTGGTAGTGACGGCAAAGGTGCCCACCGCCGCGAGAAGGACGACGAGAAGTGCTGTGAAGACAGCTAATCCGGCGCCGCACAAGCGGAAGCAGATCAGAGTTACCGCAGCGGCAAATGCCGAACCGAGAAGCAGATGAGCCGAAAGAACAGTGCCGGGCACGCAGAGTGCGCCGGAGACGAACGCCAGTGGCACCGAAGCGCATCCGAGCGTGACGGAACTTGCAGAGTCTCCGTACACCCGCGCCGCCACGACGGCGGCGACGGTGAGCACCAAAGACGTCACTCCGCCGCAGACGGCGCCGATCAGTCCCGTGTCGCCGAGGACCAGGGCGAGGGCCGCGACGAGCGCAGCGACGAGGGCGGCGGTCGAGCCGACAATGCGCGCGGTGACCGGAGTCCAGCGTCGGTAGACGTCCGCATCCGTGGCCGCGACGGTGTACATGATGTCGTCGAAGAGTGGAGGCGGGGCAGCGGTGTCCGAGGCCTCGAGTACGAGCAATTCTCCATCGCGGATTCCGTGCTCGTGCAGCGACAGCGTCGGTGCCAGCGGTGCCCTGCCGACTTTCGACAGAGTCCAGTCGACGGGCTCGAATTGTTCGGTGGTGTGGTCGAACTCGTTGAAATTGCTGTGGTTGACAATTGTGTCCACAATGCCCGGAATGACCGCGGTGAGTGGAACACGAAGCGGCACCGCAAGATCCACCTGCGAATGGGCTGAAAGTACCGTCAACCTGCACAGTTCGGCAGAATGACTCGCGCCTCGTCCGTTTCCGGTGTTCGCAGCGCTGGTTGTAGTGGTGCTGGTCAAGATCTGTCCCCTCCCATGACGCGATTCCCCCTTCGCGTCACCCCAGTTCACCCGAACAATACGACATGAACTGCGCGCCTGTATCGGAGACAGCGCCGACAACAGGTGGCACCGACCCGAGTGTCGGTGTTGTGATCTACTCTCTTGCAATTGCGCGAGTACGCCTTGGGGGGCCGGCGGTAGTCGGACGAGGCGCCTGGCGGCAACAGCTGCAGCACCGATGGGGGTGGGTGAATTGAGCACTGTCAGATTTGCGCGTCGAGCACGACGTGAATCGCCGCGCACACCGGGCGGCGAGGTGACGCTTCAGGCCCCACCGGAGATACCTCGCGTCACGCCGGGAAACCTACTGACCAAACTACTTCCGGTGATCATGGTGGTTGCCATGATCGGCATGGTGGCGCTGATGTTCTCTTCCGGCATGGCGCGCAATCCGATGTCCCTGCTGTTTCCGGTCATGATGATGGTGTCGATGCTCGGAATGCTCGCCGGGGGCGGTCGTAGCGGTGGAGCAAGAGCGTCCGAAGCGAACGAGGACCGCAAGGACTACCTCCGGTACCTGGATCAGATGCGTAGTGATGTTGCTGCGACGTCTGGTGCGCAGCGTGCTGCTCTCGAGTGGAGCAATCCCGAGCCGTCGCTGCTCTGGACACTGGCCGGGACTGTGCGGATGTGGGAGCGTCAGATCACCGACTCGGACTACTGCCACGTTCGGGTAGGTCTGGGTACACAGCGATTGGCCACCAGACTCGTGTCTCCGGAGACCGGGCCGGTCGAGGATCTCGAACCCGTCGCTGCTGTCTCACTTCGGCGATTCGTCCGTGCACATTCGGTTGTGCAGGACCTGCCGACCGCCGTCTCGCTTCGCGGATTTGCTGCGATGTCCATCGAGGGGCAGAGAGATTCCGCTCGTGCGCTTGTCCGCTCGATGTTGATGCAGCTGTGCACATTCCACGGTCCGGACACGCTCCAAGTTGCGGTGGTGTGCGGTCCCGATACCGAATCCGAGTGGGAGTGGGTCAAGTGGCTCCCACACGTGCAACACCCGCAGTCTCAGGACGGCACCGGCACTGCACGCATGGTGTTCGGTTCGTATCTCGAATTCGAAAGTTCCCTCGGGGAACCGCTTTCGATGCGTGCTCGATTCGCTCGCAACACTCCAGCCAGTGCGGGCGTTCCGCATCTCGTGCTGGTCGTGGACGGTGGATTACTCGAAGGTGACACCGGCCTGTTGTCCGAATCCGGGCTCGACTCGGTGACCGTCCTCGACCTCTGCGGGTTCTGCCCGCGGTTGGTGGCGACGCGTGGGTTGCGACTGGTCGTCGGTAGCGATCAGATCGGCGCGGTGAGCAGCGCAGGAGTTGAGAACTTTGCGAGGCCCGACGCTGCGACGACGAGCCTGGCGCAGGCGTTCGGGCGTCGCATCGCACCGTTCCGTGCGGCATCGCAGAATGCCGTCGACGCAGCTGACGACGACCGATCCCTTCGGACGTGGAGCCAGATGTTGGGGATAGGAAACGTTGCGAGGTTCAATCCTGAGCATGGCTGGCTTCCACGTCAGGGGCGCGACCGACTCCGCGTGCCGATCGGTGTCGGACAAGACGGAAACCCCGTCGAACTGGATCTGAAGGAGTCGGCCGAGAACGGTATGGGTCCGCACGGGCTGTGTATCGGAGCCACCGGTTCTGGCAAGTCGGAGTTCCTGCGAACCTTGGTGCTCGGCCTGATCGCGACCCACTCTCCCGACGCACTGAACCTCGTCCTGATCGACTTCAAAGGCGGTGCAACCTTTCTCGGCCTCGAGGAGGCGCCGCACGTTGCTGCGATCATCACCAACCTTGCCGAGGAATTGGCGATGGTCGATCGTATGAAGGACGCGCTCGCCGGCGAAATGAATCGTCGACAAGAACTGTTGCGTGCGGCAGGAAACTTCGCAAACGTGTCCGATTACGAGAAGGCGAGGCTGGCCGGCGCTGCACTAGATCCCTTGCCGGCACTCTTCGTGGTTGTCGACGAGTTTTCCGAACTGCTCAGTCAGCAGCCGGAATTTGCCGAATTGTTCGTGGCCATCGGGCGATTGGGCAGGTCACTTCACATTCACCTGCTGCTGGCCAGTCAGCGACTCGACGAAGGAAAGCTTCGGGGTCTCGACAGCCATCTTTCGTATCGCGTCGGGTTGAAAACGTTCTCGGCGAACGAGTCTCGTTCCGTCCTCGGCGTTCCCGATGCTTATCACCTTCCGGGCACACCCGGTGCGGGATACCTGAAGTCCGATTCTGCTGAGATCGTTCGCTTCCAAGGTGCGTACGTGTCAGGCCCGTACGAGGGCGAGCGGATCGTGCCCACTCGATTCTCGGTCGATTCCCCCGTCGAACTGGCGCCGCTGCCGTTTACCGCGAAGCCCGTGATCGGACCAGAGGCCGTTGTCGTTCCCGTCGAGCCCGACGTCGTCGACATGGGTGAAATCGGTGACGATGCACGTACTCTCATGGGAGTCCTCGTAGACCGCATGCGCGGTCACGGTCCACGTGCGCATGAAGTGTGGCTCCCGCCGCTCGAGTCATCTCCGACGCTTGACCAGTTGTTGCCGCGGTGGGCGACCGGTGATCAACCTCGCGGAAATCTGAGCGCACCCTTCGGCATAGTCGACAGGCCGTTCGATCAGCGCCGCGATCTACTCGTCGCCGATCTCAACGGATCGACTGGCAACCTCGCGATTGTCGGCGGCCCGCAGTCGGGAAAGTCGACGGCGTTGCGCACGTTGATCTTGTCTCTGAGCATGACGCACACGCCGGAACAGATTCAGTTCTACTGCCTCGACTTCGGCGGTGGAACGCTCCTCGGATTGAAAGATCTGCCGCACGTCGGATCGGTGGCAAACCGCTTGGATTCCGACCGCGTCCGGCGCACAGTTGCCGAGGTACTCGGTGTGGTCGCTAAACGGGAGCGACTGTTTCGTGACCTCGGCATCGAATCGATGGCCGATTTCCGTAGATTGCGAACAGCTGATCCCACCGGGGAAGGTGAGGCTGCGGGACTCCGAGAGGACCCGCACGGTGACGTCTTCCTCGTCGTCGACGGTTGGCCAAGCGTTCGTTCGGATTTCGAATCACTCGAGCCCCAGATCAACATGCTCGCCGGTCAAGGTTTGTCCTTCGGCGTACACGTGATCGTCACGACGTCGAGGTGGGCCGAGATCCGGCCGGCACTCAAGGATCAACTGGGTACTCGCATCGAACTTCGTTTGGGTGATCCGGGAGATTCGGATGCGGGTCGCCGGAAAGCCGGCCTGGTGCCGGAAGGTCGACCGGGTCGTGGCATCACTCGCGACGGACTCCACCTTCTCACCGGACTACCTCGAATCGACGGCCTACCGGGTAGTGAGAACTCGAGTACGGCTGTGGTGGCGACGGTCGAACGTATTGCAGCCATGTCGAATTCGCGTCCGGCACCCACCGTGCGGATGCTCCCGGATTCCTACTCGCGGGCAGAACTTCTCGAAGCTGTCGGGACCCGGTGGCCCTCACCGATTGCGGCCGACGGTCGGTGCCTCACCGTGCCGATCGGGCTCGGTGAGACCGACCTCGCCCCGGTGTACATGGACTTCCGGGAACACCCGCACCTGTTGATATTCGGCGACACCGCGTGTGGGAAGACATCTCTCGTGCGTGGAATAGCCGAAGGGATCATCGCGTCGAACACACCGGCCCAGGCCAAGCTGATCATCGGTGACTATCGGCATTCCCTGCTGGGCGTGGTCGAAGGGAATCACCTCGGCGGGTACTCGGCGTCGTCGACGACCTTCGGTGAGTTGATGGTCGACTTGGCTCGGATCGTCGCTGCCAGAATGCCGAACGCCGAAACAACGCAGCAGCAATTGCGGGAACGGTCGTGGTGGAGTGGGCCGGAGATTTACGTACTGATCGACGACTACGACCTTGTGGCCACACCGAGTGGAAATCCGGTGGCGCCGTTGCTCGAATACATTCCGCACTCCAAGGACATCGGTTTGCACCTGGTTATTGCCCGCCGTTCGGGTGGTGCGGCCAGAGCACTGTACGAGCCGGTCATTGCGAGAATTCGCGACATGGCGCCGGCCGGATTGATCATGAGCGGAAGCCGTGACGAGGGAAATCTCGTTGGCACTGTCCGCGCGTCGGCGATGCCGGAAGGCCGTGGGGTCTACGTTTCCCGCTCGCAAACCCAACTTGTCCAAGTTCCGTGGATACCACCGCTGTGACCGCTCCGTCCGCAGTGTCGGTCTCGTTACATTGGGGTGCATCGAATATCTGGGTCGTGTCGGGTCAACGCGAATTCTGTTGCAGTGCAGACCTCAGACGCGAACCGGCGTCGGGCCCCGGTGCGGCCGGCGAGAATGCGATCGATTACATCGACGACGATTATGTCGACGTGGATGGTCGGGTTGTCCCGACAGTCTTGGAGGTGGCCAGGCTGATCTCCAGTGCGATGGACGGGTGCGGAATCGTCGACGCAGACATTCTTCATCTCAGTCATCCCTCGGATTGGGGTGCCCCACGCAGGCGGCGATTGCTCGATGCCGCACGTCGAGTGGCGCACGACGTCGTACTCGTTCCGACGTCGATCGCGGCGGCGAGGTCGGCTCATACGGCTTGGCGATCGCGGTGTGTCGTCCTCGAACTGCGAGGCGGAACGGTGGTCGCTTCTGTTGTCGCTGAGGTCGACGGTGAACTCCGAATCGACGGAACACAAAGTTCGGAGATCGCAGACGTTGCGGGGTTGTTTTCCGCAATCGGGGATCTATCGGTTCGGGACGCTGTGGTGTTGGTCGGGCCGAGCTCTCATGCTGTTGCGGCTTCGCTCGAACGGGGGTCGACGAATGTTCACGGCCACGCGAGCATTCGAATTCTGGACGGGAGCCGGGTGGCTGCGTCTCTGGTGGATCCTCAGACGCTCGTTCGCCAGACAACCGCGCGGGACAGTTCGGGACGAATCGTCGACAATTCGGCTTTTGGCGCCGGGTGGGTAGGCGATACGGATGGCGCGAAGTCGATTCCTTCCTTGGACTCGAATGCCTCTTCGCCGCGTCGTGTCGGCGGGCGGCGCGGAGGCCGTCGATGGTTCGCGGCGGCGCTTGCGGTGGTCGCCGTCGCCGGTGCGGTCACAGCAACGGTCGTGGTGTCCACTCGCGATCGAGGCGATTCTCGGTTGGCGGGGTCGGTCGCAGCCACGGCGGAAGTCGAAGTCGAGATCGTGGAGGCGTCGAAGGATCAGGAAACGCCTGCGCCGAAGACTTCGATCTCGTCGATCGAGTCCGGTGCCACGCCGGAACTCACGCGTGTGGACGTGGGAAGCGTTGCGGCAGAGGTACCTTCCGATTGGAAGCTTCTGTCGCGAGGGACCTCGAGCGGGCGTACCGATTTGGTACCCGGTTCCGGCGCGGATCGCAAGATCGTGGTCATCGAGAAACGTCTTGCGGAAGGTGTGGGATTCGATTCCGTCGAAGCCGTTTTGCGTCAGCAGTTTTCGACGTTCGAGGACCCATTGCGGTTCGCAGAGTTTTCTGTGCTCGACGATGCCGCAGGAAAACAGGCAGTGGTGTACGTCGAGTTTCCGGACGATTTCTCCGAGGTGCGTTGGCACGTGTACGTCGACAACGGACGGCAAGTGAGTATCGGCTGCCAGTATCTGGTCGGTGAGTGGGGCAGTCTCGAAGCGGACTGCCTGCGGATCTGGCAGTCGGTCGAATTCACACCGTGACCGGATCGGTCGGTTCTGAAAATATTCTTCGGTCGGGCCGGAACCGTTGGCACGAAGGTCGCGTCAAAGTATGTGTAGCGCACATCAGGGAGTTCCGCTCGACCCCGGTGCACATCCGACGGACAAAGCCCGTTGTGTGTGATCGCCGATACCGAACGGTACTCACCGAATCCAGGGGGACGACATGGGCTTTACCGCAACTACCGCTGAATTGATCGATTCGGCGGGGACCATCGACGGACATCTCGGTGACATCAGGGGGCTGGTCAACGCTGTTCGGTCGGAGGCCGACGCTTCGCACAATTCGTGGAACGGTGCGGCGCAGGTCGAATACGCAGGAATCATGGAGCGATACAACAGCGCGGCCCTGAAGTTGGACACAGCTCTGACCGACATCTGCGAGCAGATCAAACAGGCCGCGGGAACCTTCGACTCGACCGAAGACGACAACGTCAGCTCGCTTCGCGGCGCGACGGTGAACATGTCCTGACTGCCAGCTCTTCATCGTCCGATCAAGCAATCCTCAGCCAGTAGTTCTCGCAAGTTAGTTCTCACAATTTCTCTCCAGTCACACCGAACCGGGAGCAGTTATGTCCGACAGGATCAAGTACGACTTCGGCGGCCTCGCAATGCTGTCCGATCAGATGAAACAGCAGGCCAAAGCGATCAACGACAAACAGGGCGACATCAAGGTTGTCGTAGACAAGCTGCAAGCAGGCTGGGAAGGGGCAGGTTCCGAAGCGTGGAACGACGCACAGCGTCGCTGGGCCCAGGCTTCCGAAGAACTGAACATGGTTCTCGCGCAGATCGCCGGAGCGACGGCGAGCGGCTCGGAGAAGATGCAGGAAGCTGATCGGATCGCCGCAAACGGGTTCGGTCGCTGACAACATCCCATGCCGTGATGACACCCCGCCTGCCCCGGTACCGTCAGGTTGCCGGGGCAGGCGCATGTCGATCGCTCGCATCGCTGTGCTGGACGATGATGCTGTTGGCAGGAATGGCTGCGCTTTGACCTGGCAGCGGGTAGACCGGTATCGTCTATCGGTGGCGTGCCGTAGGGCTCCGGCAGAAATGCGTGGAGACCGGCGGTTCTCGGGTCTCAACTGGCCGCCGAGGATCGTTTACGCGATACGCACATGGTCAGCAGTGGAATGAATTAAGACGAGGAAGATCTGTGTCTACGTACACCCCGAAGGCCGGAGATGTGACCCACACGTGGCACGTCATCGACGCCACTGACGTGGTGCTCGGCCGTCTTGCCGTTCAGGCAGCGAACTTGCTGCGTGGCAAGCACAAGCCCACCTACGCGCCGCACATCGACGGTGGTGACTTCGTTGTCATCATCAACGCAGAGAAGGTTGCCATCAGCGGCAACAAGCTGCAGGGCAAGAACGTTTACCACCACTCCGGATTCCCGGGTGGCCTGAAGTCCCGCACTGTCGGTGAGGTCCTCGACAGGACTCCCGATCGTCTCGTCGAGAAGGCCATTGTCGGCATGCTCCCCAAGACGAAGCTCGGCCGCGCAATGAGCAGCAAGCTCAAGGTTTACGCGGGCCCGAATCACCCCCACACCGCGCAGCAGCCGGTGCCGTTCGAGATCAAGCAGGTCGCACAGTGACATCGCCGGAAGAGCAGAACGTGTCCGAAGAGAACATCGAAGCAGTGGAAGAGCTTGTCTCTGACGCAGTCGAGGTCGTCGAAGAGGTTGCTGCAGCTACGCTCGCACCGATCGTCCTCGATCGCCCGGTCCAGACCGTCGGTCGCCGCAAGGAGGCTGTCGTTCGCGTCCGGATGGCTCCCGGTACCGGTCAGTTCAAGCTCAACGGTCGTACGTTGGAGGACTACTTCCCCAACAAGGTTCACCAGCAGCTGATCAAGGCTCCGCTGGTGCTCGTCGAGCGTCCCGAGTCTTTCGACATCATTGCACTGCTGCACGGTGGCGGCCCGTCCGGTCAGGCAGGCGCACTGCGTCTGGCTATCGCGCGCGCACTCATCGAGGTAACCCCTGATGATCGTCCGGCCCTCAAGCGTGCAGGCTTCCTGACGCGTGA
Organism: Rhodococcus sp. C3V; assembly: GCF_029269915.1. Lineage (NCBI taxonomy): Bacteria > Bacillati > Actinomycetota > Actinomycetes > Mycobacteriales > Nocardiaceae > Rhodococcus > Rhodococcus sp. C3V. Next base: position 777,996 of record NZ_JARJBE010000002.1, on the reverse strand, counting down.
CGCCCGCGCGGTCGAGCGTAAGAAGTACGGCCTGAAGAAGGCCCGTAAGGCATCGCAGTACTCCAAGCGCTGATGCTTTGCCGAGGTTGACCCGACGGGTCTGCTTCGGCACCTGTTCACCACAAGAGCGGGCGTCCATCGTTACCGGACGCTCGCTCTTGTGTTTCTCGGAGAAATTCCCTTCTCGAGTTCCCTTCTCGAGGTTCACAGGATTCAGGAGTCGTTCTATGGGTCGGTTGTTCGGTACTGACGGTGTTCGTGGACTTGCCAATTCGGATCTGACTGCAGATCTTGCATTGAGATTGGCAGTTGCCGCGGCGAGCGTACTGACAGCCGACACCGCGGACGATCGTCCGACCGCCGTGATCGGCCGCGATCCTCGCGCCAGCGGTGAGATGCTTCAAGCCGCGGTGACCGCAGGATTGAGTTCCGCGGGTGTCGACGTGCTCGACGTGGGTATTCTTCCGACTCCGGCAGTTGCATACTTGACGGCAAAGCTCGACGCCAGTCTCGGTGTCATGATCTCTGCATCGCATAATCCCATGCCGGACAACGGAATCAAGATTTTCGCAGCCGGTGGACACAAGCTGGATGATGCTGTCGAGGTGGCGATCGAGGATGCACTCGACGGCACTGCACCGCCCGTCCTACCGACAGGTGCCGGGATCGGCCGCGTCCGTACGGTCGACGACGCCGCTCAGCTGTACCTTGCGCATCTGGCGAGCGCGGCGAGCGAGCCACTCGCTGGACTCACCGTTGTGGTCGACTGCGCCAACGGCGCTGCTTCCGCGCTCGCACCGGTTGCCTACGCGGCAGCGGGCGCTCGCGTCATCGCGATCAGCGCCGATCCCGACGGCCTCAACATCAACGACGGCTGCGGATCGACGCACCTGGAGAATCTTCAGAAAGCCGTAGTCGATCACGGGGCGGACCTAGGCCTCGCGCACGACGGCGACGCCGACCGTTGCCTGGCCGTCGACGAGACCGGAGCGGTGGTCGACGGTGACGCGATCATGGCAGTTCTGGCGATCGCGATGAACGACGCCGGTGAGTTGGTCGAGAACACTCTCGTCGCGACTGTCATGAGCAATCTCGGTTTGCACATCGCGATGCGCGAGGCCGGTATCAACATCGTGACTGCTGCCGTAGGTGACCGCTACGTTCTGGAGGAACTGCGCGCGGGCGGATACAGCCTCGGTGGCGAGCAGTCAGGCCATGTCGTGTTGCCGGCGTTCGGCACCACGGGCGATGGGATTCTCACCGGCCTCCGGCTGCTCGGACGCATGGCTCGCACGGGTAAGTCGGCATCCGCGCTGGCCGCAACGATGACAACCCTCCCGCAAGTTCTGATCAACGTGAAGGTTGGGGACAAGGCGACAGTCGCAGCATCGCCGTCGGTACTCGCAGCAGTCGCGGACGCAGAGCGCGTCCTCGGTGACGGTGGTCGCGTGCTCCTGCGCCCGTCCGGGACAGAGCAACTGGTCCGCGTCATGGTCGAGGCCACCGAACTTCCGCTCGCGCAGAAGCTGGCCGACGAGTTGGCCGAGATCGTCGGTTCGGTTTAGCCCCTCATTACGCGTTCGCGTTTTGAGGGAACGTAATTGCGCCCTGCTGCGTCCAAGGAGTCAAAGGCCGCTCGACGTTCGAGTGGTTCCGTTGAAACTTGGGAGCGCTCGTGGATGTCGACCGCGCTGGAACAGATGAATTGGCACGCCATGCGGTGTCGGTGGCCCAGGCTCTGCGCGATTCTGCCGAGCCGATCAGGCGTTTGCGATTCAGCGGTGCCGTTTCGGGCCGTGATTACGCCGAGCATGGAGCCGCGTTGGCGTCGGCATTGGCGGTCCTGAATTCTCGCTTGACTGGCCGTGCGGATCTTCTCGATGCGTTGGCGCGTCGGCTTTCCTCTTCGGCTGAGGTGATCGCTGAAGTGGACGGTCAGGGTGCGCAGCGATTGCGAGACTCCAGCGGGTCGGTCTCATGATACCGACGAGCGGTACCGCACAGGCAGTACCAAACAGCTACTATTGCGTCGAAGATATTCTTGCACTGCGTGATTCACGCGTGCGTCCCGAAGAAATCCTGGATGCTGGTGCGAGGGGATTGCAGTTCTTCGATCGATTTCACGACCTGGCCTCTCGGTTAGGCTTCGAAGAACGGATGCTTACGTCCTACGAGGATGCGTATCGCGCAGAGGCTGGTATCGATTTCGAGGCACTAGTGCGAGATGCGTCGGACATGGCCGCAGCGGTGGACGGTTCGGTCGCCGAGATCGCGATGCTGACGACCCTGGCGGAGAATCTTCCTGCAGTGTGGAATGTTTCCGGCGTGGGTGCGGTCGTAGATCAGGCCTTCGCGGCGCGGCGTGAAGCTCGGTCCGATGCGGATTCGGCGCCACTGTTGATCACGCTGGCCGACGAGTTCGCGCGGACGGTTCGAACGGCTTTGGCAGACAAGGCTTTCAAGGTGGCAAGCCTCGACCGGGCGACGATCGGCGGTCTGGATGCGGGGGAGATCGACCAGCTGACTCACGTCGCTTCCACCGGTCGTGGTGCGGCGCCATGGCTGGACACGGTTTTTCGTTCGGCGTATCTCGATACTCGCGATGAATTCGACAGGGCGTGTGCGGAGTGCGCAAGCGCGGTTGGTCATGCTTTTGACGCCGCGACCCAGTGGGTGACAGACGCGTTCACGTCAACCTTTCCGATCGCCGAGCCGAGTGCATCAGGTGTCGCCGCCGCTCCTGTCTCTTTCTCGATCGGCGGCAACACTTGGGGCTTCTCGATTGCGTCCGACGGTCGTGGGGTGAGTCTGGATGTTGCAGGTGCTGACGGGAACTCTGTGTCGGCCACCCTGGAGTTGAGCGAAAATGGTTGGCCGAGAATAGTGCTCGATGCCGATCCGGAGATGTCGCTGCACGAGGCGCGCCCGCAAGAAGCGTCCCAGCCTGCGACACTCCAGCCCGAAACTCCCGACCCTGAGATTCGCGAGCACGAGGTGCCGGTCGAATCCAACGCCGAGTTCTCGCCCGCGCCGGACCCGGAGCCGCCTTCCACAGTCCCCGACGAGTCGATCGTGGCTCCCGACGGAGAGACGGGCGCTGAGTTGGCCGGAGCTGGTCCGCTGTGAAGTCCGTTCACGCGCCGTTCGAAGCGATCCGTCGAACCCTCGATTCTCAACTCGACGACTTCCGTGAGCGCAGAGTGGCCGCAGCGAGCGCGGAATCGCACCAGGAGCCGCCGTCCGAAACGACATCCGCCGAGAATGACACGGATGGGCCGGTCAGGTCCGGCCCGTATCTGCGATCCGCGTCAGAGCCGACGCCGACGCCGCCGTGCTCGCCGCCGGAGTCGGTGGCGAGTACGGACTCCTACTTACGCAACAGCTGGCTGGCCCGCGCGTCGGAGTGAGGTTCGACCGGCAGCAACGGCGCCGTGTGCGGAATCTCGACGTCGGGATCAGCAAAATCCTTGTACTTCTTGTCGCCGGTCAGATGGAACAACAGGAAGCCCGTGAGCAGGCACCGTGTGGCGGCCTGTGTCTTGCGCTCGGATCCACCGAGGCCCAGGGCGCCGAGGAGTCGGCGGCCTTCGATCAGTCCGGCGTCTTGGGCGTCGTTCACGGTACGTGCGATGACAGGACCGCCCCACTCCACGCTCAGCGGCCGGGCATTGCTGGTCAAGGAATCGACGTCGTCTTCGCCGGCGAGGATCAATCCGGGCGCTGTGATCTTCGACGCGTAGTTCTCCGCCTTGGGTGCTGTCGGGGCCGGGAACAGTGCGGCTACCGCACCGACATCCCCGCGCTGCGCTGCGGCCAGTACCGCAGCGCCCGCGCCCATGCCGTGACCGGCAAAGGCGACCCGATCGGGTTGGACGCTGATCTGTCCGGGGCCGAGTCGCACGCCGACGCAGATGTCGAGCGTCGCTCGAAGATCTGCAGCCAATCCGAGATGTGACGGGACCGGACCGCGTTCGCTGTCGGGCGCCGCTGCGACAATTCCCCAGGAAGCGAGGTGCTGGAGTGTCTGCTCGTACTTGTGGGACCCGACCATCCACCCGTGCGCGAAGGCAACGGCGGGGAGATTGAAACCGGTTTCCGGCGTGTACACGACACCCGGCTGTCCGGCCAGGGCGAGGTTGCCGCGGAGAACTCGGTGCGGGCCGCGCTTGGACAGCTCACGGGTCAGTGTCTTCAGTTTCGGTGCCACGGTTGAAGACGTTATCCGATGAGCCGCCTCGTGTATGCGGAGCGGACGCTGCAACCAGGTGCGGGAACCGCAAAATGCGCCCACCGCCGATGTCCAAGTACCCTGAGTCACCATGTGCGGAATCGTGGGATACGTCGGCCACCGCCCAGCTCTGGGCGTTGTGGTGGAGGCTTTGCGACGAATGGAGTATCGCGGGTACGACTCGTCGGGAATCGCGATTCTCGACGGAACCGGTGGGGTCGAGATCGAGCGTAAGGCCGGTAAGTTGGCCAACCTCGAGGCGGAGCTCGGCGAGTACGGTGCGGATCACTTCGTCGGTACGTCCGGTATGGGCCATACCCGTTGGGCGACGCATGGGCGTCCGACGGACCGCAATGCGCACCCGCATCGTGATGCCTCGGGCAAGCTGGCTGTCGTTCACAACGGAATCATCGAGAATTTTGCCCCGCTGCGTGCGGAGCTCGAGGCTGCAGGCGTCGAACTGCAGAGCGACACGGATTCCGAGGTCGCGGTTCACCTCGTCGCCCGGGCGTACGCCCAGGGGCCGACGGCAGGTGATTTCATCGAGAGTGCGCTGTCGGTGGTTCGTCGGTTGGAAGGTGCGTTCACGCTCGTCTTCACGCACGCTGATCACGCGGACACGATTGTTGCCGCGCGCCGCTCGACGCCGCTCGTAGTCGGTGTCGGTGAGGGCGAGATGTTCCTCGGCTCCGACGTCGCTGCATTCATCGAGCACACACGCGATGCGGTTGAACTCGGACAGGATCAGGCAGTGGTGATCACTGCCGACAGCTACCGGATCTCCGACTTCGCGGGTAACGAGGCAGAAGGACGCCCGTTCCGCATCGACTGGGATCTCGCAGCCGCCGAAAAAGGTGGTCACGATTACTTCATGCTCAAGGAGATCGAAGAGCAGCCGACTGCTGTCGCCGACACGCTCCTCGGCCACTTCGAGAACGGGAAGATCGTCCTCGACGAGCAGCGGTTGTCCGATCAGGAACTGCGCGACGTCGACAAGGTGTTCGTTGTCGCTTGCGGTAGCGCTTACCACTCCGGTCTGTTGGCGAAGTATGCGATCGAGCATTGGACGCGTCTACCTGTCGAGGTCGAACTCGCCAGCGAATTCCGTTACCGCGACCCGGTTCTCGATCGCTCGACGCTTGTTGTCGCAATCTCGCAGTCGGGGGAAACGGCCGATACGCTCGAGGCTGTCAAGCACGCCAAGGACCAGAAGGCACGCGTCCTGGCGATCTGCAACACCAACGGTGCACAGATCCCGCGTGAAGCCGACGCAGTCCTCTACACCCGGGCAGGACCGGAAATCGCGGTCGCGTCCACCAAGGCGTTCCTGGCGCAGGTGACCGCGAACTACCTCGTCGGTTTGGCTTTGGCGCAGGCTCGCGGAACCAAGTATCCGGACGAGGTCGCCCGCGAGTACGCCGACCTCGAAGCGATGCCCGCATTGGTCAGCAAGGTACTCGAGACGGCAGAACCGGTGCGCGCGTTGGCGCGCCAGTTCGCGCACGCGTCGACCGTGCTGTTCCTGGGGCGTCACGTCGGCTACCCGGTGGCGCTCGAGGGTGCGCTCAAGCTCAAGGAGCTTGCGTACATGCACGCCGAGGGCTTTGCCGCCGGTGAGCTCAAGCACGGCCCGATCGCCTTGATCGAGGAGGACCTTCCGGTCATCATCGTCATGCCGTCGCCGCAGGGCCGCGCTGTCCTGCACTCGAAGTTGGTGTCCAACATTCAGGAGATCAAGGCGCGCGGGGCGACGACTATCGTCATCGCTGAGGAAGGCGACACCGTCGCCGCGGCGCACGCGGATCACCTGATCGAGATTCCGGCGTCACCGACTCTGCTGCAGCCGTTGCTGTCCACGGTTCCGTTGCAGATCTTTGCGGCCGAGGTTGCCGCGGCGCGTGGCTATGACGTCGACAAGCCGCGTAACCTGGCGAAATCGGTTACGGTCGAGTAGCTTTCGCTAGAAAATCGGGCCCCGCAGTCGCAAGACTGTGGGGCCCGAGCGCGTTACGGCGTCTCGACGACGACGGTTCCGCGCATCTCGGGATGCGGTGTGCAGGTGTAGTCGTAGGTTCCGGGTTCGGTGAACGTGTAGGTGTAGGTTCCCGATTTCTTGAGCGGACTGCGGAGTTTGCCCTTGGCGTCCCCGAGGCCGTTGACGTCGTGGGCCATTCCGTTGTCGTCGAACACCCACGTGACCGTCTCGCCGACATTCACGGTGATGGACGCGGGGGAGTACGCCATCCCGGAGATGGTCACCACGGGTCCGCTGGCCGTCGTTTCCGGAGCCGGTGGTGTGGAGTCGGTGCCGGAACTGCACCCGACCAGACCGAGAGCGAGCACGAGACCCGCGATTGCCGGGCGAAGACGTGATTTCATGGTTTCGAGGGTAGCGACGGCAACTGAAGGGTTCCGACATGCGTGGGTACTACACAGCCGATCAGGTGCGAGCAGCTGAGGCGCCGCTGCTCGACAAGCTGCCCGACGGGGTGCTGATGCGTCGAGCGGCGTACGGTCTTGCGCGAGTAGTCGCGGACGAATTGCGTTCCCGTACAGGGTCGGTCGCGCATCGGTCGGTGACGCTGCTGGTCGGTACGGGCGACAACGGCGGTGATGCCCTGTGGGCCGGTGCGTTGCTCCGCAAACGAGGTGTGAGCGTGCGGGCCGTGTTGCTCGATCCGGCGCGCGCTCATCGGGCGGGCCTCGATGCTCTCTTGAAGGCCGGCGGCCGAGTCGCCGCCGAAGTCGGGTCGCCGGATCTGGTGATCGACGGCATCGTCGGGATTTCCGGGCACGGCGGTCTACGGCCTGACGCGGCCGATCTCGTCGGCCAGGTGGATGCACCGATCGTGGCGGTCGATCTTCCGAGCGGCGTCGACGCGAACACCGGCGCAGTGGACGGCCCGTCGGTGACCGCTGATGTGACGGTCACATTCGGTGCGCTCAAGCCGGTACACGTACTCGCGGCTCCGCTGTGTGGTCGTGTCGAACTCGTGGACATCGGATTGAGCATCAGCGAACCCGAATTCGGTTCGCTCGATCCGGCGGAGGTCGGTGCGCTGTGGCCGGTGCCCGGTCCGGAGGACGACAAGTATTCGCAGGGTGTGGTGGGCATCGTTGCGGGAAGTGAGCAGTATCCCGGCGCGGGCGTGCTCTGTACCGGTGCCGCGGTGACCGCGACCGCCGGCCTGGTCCGCTACGCCGGGCACGGCGCCACCGAGGTGCTCGCCCGGTTCCCGGAGGTGATTGCGAGTGAGACCTTCCAAGCCGCCGGGCGAGTTCAGGCGTGGGTGGTCGGCCCCGGTATGGGTACCGACGACGACGCCGCGCGACTTCTGGCGTCGGTGCTGGCTACTGATGTACCCGTTGTTGTCGATGCGGACGGACTTACCCTCCTCGCTCAGCGTCCCGAACTTGTCGCAGCCCGGACCGCGCCGACACTGTTGACGCCCCACGCCGGCGAGTTCGCTCGATTCACAACTCTTGGCGACGACAGGATCGCGGCCACGCGTGCTCTTGCCGCACGCCTCGGAGTCACGGTCCTGCTGAAGGGCCATACGACGGTGATCTCGGATCCCGGCGGTGAGGTGCTGGTCAACGACGCCGGCGGCTCCTGGGCATCGACGGCAGGTTCGGGTGACATCCTCTCCGGTGTGATCGGTGCGTTGCTGGCGGCGGGTCTGAGCCCTCTCGAAGCCGGGGCCGTCGGGGCGCGGGCTCACGCGTTGGCTGCGAACATCGCCGCTGCCGGCGGTCAGAGCGATGTCGCCGGAGCACCGATTTCGGCTTCACCCCTGCTGGGAGGTCTGCGGGAATCAGTGCGTGTGCTTCGCTCTTTTGCCCTCGATTGAGGGTGTTCAAACCCGAACACGTGTCCGATTCTGCGTGGGTGGCAGGATTGTCGCCATGACGCTTGCCCAGGGAAGAGCACCGAAGGAGCCTGCGGAGGGGAAGGCGAGCCGACTCGACGACGCAGTAGGGCCGCAGACGGAGGCAGTCGTCGATCTGGACGCGATCGCGCACAACGTGCGTGTTCTGCGTGAATTTGCCGGGGATGCAGCGTTGATGGCGGTCATCAAGGCGGACGGATACAACCACGGCGCAGTTGCGGTGGCGCGGACGGCGCTCTCGGCGGGAGCCCGGGAACTCGGCGTCACCACCATCGCGGAGGCACTGGTCCTTCGCGAGGCAGGCATCACCGCTCCCGTCCTTGCCTGGCTGCACGGCGTCGACGCCGATTTCGGCTCGGCGATCCGATCGGACGTCGAGATCGGCGTGTCCTCCCCGCGACACCTGGCCGCTGTCGTCGGCGCGGCACGGGTTCTGGGACAACAGGCGACGGTGACGCTCAAGGTGGACACCGGTCTCAATCGCAACGGCGTCTCGAGAACCGAGTGGCCGCAGATGCTCGACGACCTCGCCACTGCGCGGGACGAGGGCACGATCAGGCTGCGCGGAGTGTTCTCTCACCTCGCGCACTCGGACGAACCGCATCACGACGGCATCGACATGCAGAAGCAGCGTTTGATCGACGCGGTTGCCGACGTCCGCGCTCGCGGATTCGACCCCGAAGTCGTTCATCTTTCCAACTCCGCTGCTACAGTCACCCGTCCTGACCTGCGGTTTGACATGGTTCGGCCGGGAATCGCGATATATGGATTGTCTCCGGTGCCCGAACTCGGAGATTTCGGTTTACGACCGGCGATGACGCTGCGAGCGAAGGTGATTCTGGTGAAGAAGGTAGCCGCCGGAGAGGGCGTCTCCTACGGGCATCAGTGGGTCGCACCGTACGACACCACTCTTGCGCTGCTTCCCGTCGGCTACGCCGACGGTTTGTCTCGCTCACTGAGTGGCAAGTTCGAAGTGCAGTTGGGCGGTAAGCGTCGCCAGGCTGTCGGGCGAATCTGCATGGACCAGGTATTGGTGGACCTGGGTCCGGACGGTGACGGAGTTCGCGAAGGCGACACCGCGATCTTCTTCGGCAACGGCGATCACGGCGAACCCAACGCGCAGGCCTGGGCCGACGTACTCGACACCATTCACTACGAGGTCGTGACCGGGATACGTGGACGCACTGTGCGTACGTACATCGGGGGAGAGACGTCATGAAGACTGCAGGAAAGATGAGCATTCTCGGTGGCCTGCTCAGCGCCGTGGCGCTCGGCTCGATGGCCGGTGTGAACGCATTCAAGAGCGCGACGCGTCCGGGCCGGGAAATCTACGCGGACGAGGACTTCGACCTCATGACGCGCGACCGCAAGAGCACGGTGCGCACCGAGGACGGTGTCGAGCTGGCAGTTCGCGAAGTGGGACCGGACGACGCTCCGCTGACGGTCGTTTTCGTGCACGGATACTGCCTGAGTGCGCTGTCCTGGCATTTCCAGCGCCGCCAGCTCGAAGAGCGATGGGGCAACAAGGTTCGCATGGTGTTCTACGACCAGCGCGGACACGGAGACTCGGGCATGCCGCGTTCGAAGAGTTGTACGGTTTCTCAGCTCGGCCGCGACCTCGCGACCGTCGTCGAGGCCAAGGTACCCAAGGGACCGATAGTTCTGGTCGGTCACTCGATGGGCGGCATGACGGTACTCGCGCTCGCCGGTCAGCGACCCGAATGGTTCGAGGGCCGAGTCATCGGCGTGGGGCTGGTCGCGACGACGGCGGCAGGCCTGGCCGAAACCGGCCTGACCCGCAATCTGCAGAATCCGATCATCGACGGATTCCGGTTGGCAGTGCGCACCTCACCAGGAGTGGTTCAGCATGCCCGGGGCGCTGCGCGAGTATTGATCACGCCGATCCTGCGTGCGGCCTCGTACGGCACCGATGTCAGCCCACGGCTGCATGAACTCTCGGACGGCATGCTCGACCGGACCTCGGTTGTGACCATCGTCAATTTCCTGCGGACGTTGGAACTGCACGACGAGTCCGCTTCTCTCGAGGTCCTCGCACACACACCGGCAGTCGTGATCTGCGGCGATCAAGACATGATGATTCCGTTCATCAGCTCCAAGCGTCTCGCTGCCGATCTCCCCGAGTCCGAACTCGTGCGAGTTCACGGGGCCGGCCATCTGGTGCAGCTCGAGTTCCCGGCGATCGTGACGGACGCAATCGACAAGTTGGTGCAGCGAGCGCAGGTAGAAGAGCGGTCCGATGTCGGCTGAGAACTCCACGGGACTTCCCGTGTCCGGACAGATCACGTTGGAAACGGCCGAGGATACCGAGGCTTTCGGCCGACGCTTGGCGGCGGGACTTGTTGCCGGCGACCTGGTGGTGCTGGACGGTCCACTCGGGGCAGGCAAGACCGCGTTGACGCGCGGAATCGGCGCCGGGCTCGGGGTGCAGGGCCGGGTGACGTCCCCGACGTTCGTCATCGCTCGTGAGCATCGTCCGGGCACCCGCCCTGGCGGCGGAGTTCCCGTCGGCATGATCCACGTCGACGCATACCGGCTGGGAGACAGCGGACCGCATGCGCTCGACGAACTCGATGCCCTCGACCTCGACACCGACCTCACCGATGCAGTGGTGGTGGTCGAATGGGGTGGTGACGTCGTGGAAAGGCTCGTCGAACGGCACCTGCGAGTGCAGCTTCATCGGGAACCCGAATCGGATGTGCGGACTGCGAGTTGGTCCTGGACGTCGTGAAAGGGAGTTTGGTGTCACAGACGTCGGAAACGGCGTTTCGTGTCACAGACGTCGTGACCCTCCCGGGCCGGAAGTAGTTCTTCACGTGCGGGTACCCTGAGAAATCGTGCTTGTTCTCGCAATTGACACCTCCACTCCGGCAGTCACTGCCGGAGTCGTCTCCCTGTCGGCTTCGTCACCGGACCCAGTGTCACCGGACGCAGAGTCACCGGACACAGTGGAGACGCTTGCCGTGCGTGTCACGGTCAATCCTCGTGCGCACGCCGAGGTCTTGACCCCTCACGTCCTCGAATGCCTCGCCGAGGCAGGGCTCACACCGGCCGACTTGAACGCCGTCGTCGTGGGTGTCGGGCCAGGGCCGTACACCGGACTGCGTGTCGGCATGGCGACGGGCGCTGCCTTCGGTGACGCACTCGGTGTTCCCGTGTACGGCGTGTGCAGCCTCGATGCGATCGCGGCTGCGGTACCGACCACACCGAGCCTGCTCGTCGTGACTGACGCGAGGCGTCGCGAGATCTACTGGGCGCGCTATGACGGCGGAGTGCGCGTCGAAGGACCGGCTGTGAATTCCGCCGGCGACGTCGATCCTTCGCCTTCGACGCTGATTGCCGGATCCGCTTCGCACGTGGACTTCTTCGATCTACCCGTCGACCCGGCGGAGACACCTTCACCGGCCGGGTTGGTGACAGTCGCTGCTCGCGAGATCCTGGCCGGCTCGGTTCCGGCCCCGCTGGAGCCGCTGTACCTCCGACGCCCGGACGCGAAGACCCTTGCAGAACGTGGCAAGTGAGACAGAGCAGATGAAGTACAGCATCGAGCCGATGAACGTCGATGACGCCGAACGGTGCGCGGAGTTGGAGCGCGCGTTGTTCGCAGGCGACGGACCCTGGAGCGCACAAGCGTTCGTCTCGGAACTTGCAGGCGCACATAATCATTACTTCGTTGCCCGGGAGCCTGACGGTCACGTCCTCGGCTACGCCGGAGTCGCATTGTTGGGGGCGTCGCCGAACGTGGAGGCCGAGGTTCACACCATCGGTACAGATCCCTCGGCTCAGCGACTCGGAATCGGCGGCGCGTTGCTCGATGCGCTTCTGACTCTGGCGGATTCACGGCAGTGCCCGGTGTTCCTGGAAGTGCGCACCGACAACGAACCTGCCATCGCGCTGTACCGGCGCGAAGGATTCGAGATCGTCGGAACACGAAAGAAGTACTACCAGCCCAGTGGGGCAGATGCGTACACGATGAGACGGCCTGCCGTGCTCGGTGTCCGCGAAATTGAGGAGCAGCAAGCATGATCGTCATGGGTGTCGAAAGTTCTTGCGACGAAACAGGTGTCGGTATCGTCCGCTGGAACGGTGACGGAACCTGCGAATTGTTGGCCGACGAGGTGGCATCGAGCGTGGATCAGCACGCCAGGTACGGGGGAGTGGTTCCCGAAGTGGCCTCGCGGGCTCACCTCGAGGCGATCGTGCCGACGATGCGCCGTGCCCTTGCTGCCGCCGGTATCGAGAAGCCCGACGCGCTGGCCGTCACCATCGGACCCGGCCTGGCCGGCGCGCTGCTGGTCGGTGTAGCCGCAGCGAAAGCCTATGCGGCAGCATGGAACATCCCGTTCTATGCGGTCAATCATCTCGGCGGTCACGTCTCGGTGGACACTCTCGAGCACGGTCCGTTGCCCTCGTGCGTCGCATTGTTGGTCTCCGGCGGTCACACACACCTGCTTCACGTCGAAGATCTGGGCAAGCCCATTGTCGAACTGGGCACGACTGTCGACGACGCCGCCGGTGAGGCCTTCGACAAGGTGGCCAGACTGCTCGGACTCGGCTTTCCCGGTGGACCGGCACTCGATGCTGCTGCGCAAGAGGGAGATCCGAACGCAATCGCCTTCCCTCGCGGCATGACGGGGCCGCGCGATTCGCGGCACGACTTCTCGTTCTCGGGACTCAAGACGTCCGTCGCGCGCTATGTCGAATCGAAAGAGCGCGCAGGCGAGACCTTTTCGATCCCGGACATCGCTGCCTCGTTCCAGGAAGCGGTTGCAGACGTCCTGACGATGAAGGCAGTGCGTGCAGCCAAGGACGTCGGGGTCGACACGTTGGTTCTCGGCGGCGGCGCCACGGCCAATTCGCGTATCCGCTCACTCGCCGAGCAGCGCTGCGCCGAAGCGGGCATCACGTTGCGCATTCCGAAACCTCGACTGTGCACGGACAACGGCGTGATGATCGCATCGTTGGCCGCTCACCTGATCGGAAACGGCGCAGGCCCTTCGGAATTGAGTGTTGCGACGGACCCGGGGCTGTCGGTCTCCGTCAGCCAGCTGATGCACTGAAAATCGGCCGACTGAGAATCAGCCGACCGGGGCCGGTTCCCGATCCGGTGTGGTCGCGGGACCGTTTTCGGGCATCGAGGTATTCGGTTCACCGGGCTTCGTCGTCGGATCACCACCACCAGGGGTAGTGATTTCGGTTTCGGTGGAACCAGATCCAGGAGTCTCCGGCGTCGTCGGGTTCTCGCCGCCGCTCTCACCCGGGCCGAGACCGCCGCCGGGGTTTGCCTCGGTCGGATCGACCGGGGGCGTCGCCTCGGTGTCCGGTAGCGTCGGCCACCACGCCGGTGGATCGGGCAGCGTGATTCCGGGAATGGTCGGCCAATTCGGAGTGGTCGTTGTCGTGGTCGGCGGCGTGGTTGTCGTCGAGGTGTCCGGGATCGGCGCAGGCGGAAGTGTGTACTGATGCGTTGTGTACGAGTGCGTGTCGTAAGGCTGCGAGTCGAACGGGGTGGTGGGATACCCGTACCGAGGATACGTGCTGCCGGCTACCGAAGGCAGAGGATCATGAGACGGAATGATCGTCGATCCGGTGCTCGGTGTCGCTTCGGGGCTCACCGTCGTCGTGGTCGACCCGGTTCCGACGGGCGAGACCGCGGTGTCGTCGGTCGGAACCAATTCCTTTGCGCCGTAACCGAGTACCAGTCCGCCGACCACGAGCGCACCGATCAACGCTCCCGATACCTTGGCGGTGGATCCGGAGCGCTGGTCACTTCCGGAGCCCAGCAGCGGGAAACGAATTGCGGTGATCGAATCTGCCAGGAGTGCAGCACCTTTGGTTGCCGCAGTCTCGGGCTCGACGATCTCGACCATGGGGACGTCGACGGCAGCGGCGACGGCGGACCGCACGGCCGGAATGTGTGCGCCACCGCCGATGAGTACAACGGCACCGACGGGCCGCGGTGAGCCCTTCACGACTTCACGGATGAAGGTGACGGCGCGCTCGATATCCGGGGCGATGATGGCCTCGAACTCGTCGCGCGTGATCGCCATCGCGTCGATCGGAAGGTCGACGGTCACCTTGGTGGACGTGGACAGTTGCTCTTTGGCGACATGGCACCGGGCGGCAAGAAGTTCCGCGTCGGTGTACCGGCGCAAGTGCCCTGGCGCCTTCTCCGTCACGAAGTCGACCAATGCCCGGTCGATTCCGGCCCCTGCGAGGGCGTCGATACGGTCGGAGTGCAGAACTTCACCGGTGTGGTCGACGACGGACACCGTCAGACCTTGATCACCGACGTCCACCTGAGCTGTCGTGTCGTACCGCTCGGTTTTCCCTGTCTCGGCGAGATACGCGTGTACGGCGGCAGGCTCGGGGATTGCACGGACCTGCTTCGGCGAGCGCGAAAGAGATGACCTGATGCTCGCGAGTTGATCGTCCGTGCGATAGCTGACACCGATCGAGCGCGGCGCTTCAGATCCGTCCGTTACCTGCGTCGTCATCAGCTTGATGGATGCTCTGACAAGGTCACCGACGTTGGAATTGGCCTGATCCGCCGAGACGAAGCGAGTCTCGGCAGGCACGGCGCCTGGCGCGTTTGTGCTGGTATCGGTGTCGACGAGTGCTGAATAGACACCGGAAGATCCAGTGGAAATTCCCAGTGAACAACTCATCGCACACCTCCTCACAGTCAATACCGGTCAATGTTCAATCGACCGCCGTTATATGAACGTTACAGAAGGTTCGTGAGGATTGCTCAGTGCTTTTCGTCTCCGTGACGTCCTTTTCGGACCGAAAGGGTGGTTTTACCTGCGAAATTGTCGATCATTGATTCATGCGGAAAAAAGGCGATTCTCCCCACATCGACCGGGAACGACGACGCGCGCTGATCCGTGGTGCAGTGCTTCGACCCACGCTGACGGTGATCGCCTTCGGATGCGCGTATTTCTTTCTGCCGTGGATCGATGTACATACCGCCAGTGCAATCTTCCTCTTGATCGGTGGAGGCGCCGCGGTACTTGCCGTGACCACCTGGCAGGTGTGGCGAATTCTGCGTTCCGATGTGCCATCTCTGCAGGCGGTCGAAGCTGTGGCGGTGGTGATGCCGACGTACTTGTTGTTGGTGTCCATCACCTATTTTTCGGTCGAGCATGCAAGCCCTGGCAGTTTCACCGAACCGCTGTCGCGTATGGCGGCGCTGTACTTTTCGTTGTCCGTCTTCTCGACAGTCGGATTCGGTGACATCGCCGCGCAGACGGACCTTGCCCGGGGGCTCGTGAGCCTTCAGATCGTCTGCAATCTGGTGTTGATCGGATTCGGCGTTCGATTCGTCGTTGCCGCAGTGTCGTGGGCGAAAGCGCACCGCTCGCCTTCGAGCGGACCTGAAATCACCTAGGACACTGCGGCAATCGGAGTCATCGTCCGGTGTGGACCAACAATTCGACGTTCTGGTCGACGCCGGTACCCGTCAGTTTCGGGTCGCGGTGGATGTCGTTGAACGACAGTTCGCGGTACAGCGAGGCGAGCCCGGCTGCCGACTTGTCGCTGTAGTCGACGGAATTGGGACTCTCCGCCTCGAAGAGCGTCGCAAGCAACGACACCGTTCCGTCATGGTTGTCCGCGATCTCGATGATGCGTCCGAGTTGCGGGTAGTCGATGTGAGAGGCGGTGTTGATCTCCCAGAAGCCCTGCTCGGGGGTCGCGCCGGGCCACGGGGTGATCTTGTTCTCGTGGGTGTGTCCGTTGACCCAGGCAAGTACGTTCGGGAAACGATGCAGCAAGTCGAGAAGCTGTGAACCGCGCAGGCGTGGCTCGAGGACGTTCTCGGGGTCGGGAATGAGATTGTCCATCGTGTCGCTCGTGTGGTGACTGAACAGCACGAAATACGTGTCACCTCGCGACTCGGTGACGCGAGAGCCCGCGGCGTCGTAGTAGGTGCTGCTGCCGGCGCGCAGGGTGTTCTCGATCCACTGGAACTGAGCGGCGCCCAGCGAACCGTCGACGAGGCCCGCGCGGTTGGTGGAGTCCATGCTGATGCCGACGACGCCCGGTGCGATCTCGAACGAGTAGTAACCGATACCGGTGTCGCCGGCGTCGGGGGCGAAACCGTGTCCGACGGGTCCGGGACCGGTGTGCGCGGGATCAAGATGTGCGGCGATGAACTGTCGCGGTGTGAACGGCGCGCGCGACGGGTCGGGGGTGACCTGGCGCGGCGGCGTCGTGAAGGCGGACAGGATTCCGGGTATCGCACTGGGATCGAACTTGGTGGCGACGTCGATCTGCTTGGCCTGCTCCGGTGAACCGGGCACCTCGAACTTGAGAGATCCCGTGTACATCGCTTCGAGCGGCGGGATGCCGCTGGGCACCGTGCCGGACACCGAATCGTCGTGGTTGCCGAACACGCAGTACCAAGGGGTGTTCAGGCCGGGGCTCGACACGGGCGTGAAAGCGGCACCGAAGAAATCGGGGATCTCCGGGAATCCGGCCTTCTTGTACATGTCGAGCATCGGTGACTCGGGGTTCCAGTAGAGATCGGCACCCGAGTTCTGTACACCCTCGTAGCGGTCCTTGGCACCGGTGTTGGCGACGACGGTTCCGCCGTTGAGTGAGGTGAGGAACCAGTCGAGTTCGGCGAATTCCTTGTTGTCCGTGTTGTCGCCGGTGGTGACGACGGCATCGAAGGGTCGCGACGTGTGCGGGCCACTGCCGATCGAATTGACCCGGCGGACAAGTGAAATCAGCCCGTGCGCCGTCAGGGTCTCCTGGGGGCGGAACGCCGAGCCGGTGATCTGGTGGACGTACTCGAATCGCATGGGGGACTGGGCGTCGACGATGTGGACGTCGGTCAACTGCACGAGTGAGGCGAGCGCGGTGCGTCGGTCCTCGCGTCCCGACTTCGGCTCGGCCAACTCGCTGCGCACGATGTTCGCCCAACCGGGTCCGGCGGTGAGCTTGGTGTAGCCGCTGCTGCTGACGGGGGTGGACACGGACTCGAGAGTGGTGCCAGGACCTGACGTCGGAATGGTCGACGCGCCTGCATATTGCAGGCCCCACGGCTTGCCAAGGCTGACCGCGCCGACGGCGCCGAGTCCGGCGAAGGTCAGAAAACTACGGCGATTGATGTTCGTCACGAAGTGAACAATAGGTGAACGTGGTGGACGGCTGTCCTGTTTCGCTCTGGACGAAGAGAAAAATGCGCCCAGTCCTTGAGGGTTGGCACTCTCACGTATAGAGTGCCAATTGGCGCTGATCGAGTTCCGGCACCCGCGACGACGGGACTGCAGTGACGCGCCGTAAACGGCATACCCAAACAGCTGTCCGAGGATCGCCTCGGACGCACATACCCCAAAGTGGAGGGCTCATCGTGGCGAGCGTCAACATCAAGCCGCTCGAGGACAAGATCCTCGTCCAGGCCAACGAGGCTGAAACGACGACGGCTTCCGGCCTGGTCATTCCTGACACAGCCAAGGAAAAGCCCCAGGAGGGCACCGTCGTTGCAGTCGGCGAAGGCCGCGTCAACGAGCAGGGCAACCGCATCCCGGTCGACGTCAAGGAGGGTGACACGGTCATCTACTCCAAGTACGGCGGAACCGAGATCAAGTACGCCGGCCAGGAATACCTGATCCTGTCGGCACGCGACGTGCTGGCTGTCGTCTCCAAGTAAGACACACGTGATCCGCCCCGGAGTCCACACAGGATCCCGGGGCGGAATGCGTTCACGCCCCGAAGATTCAGGAGCTGACAGAACAGATGTCCAAGCAAATTGCGTTCAACGAGACCGCACGCCGCGCTCTCGAAGCCGGAGTCGACAAGCTTGCCGACGCCGTCAAGGTGACCTTGGGCCCGCGTGGACGCCACGTCGTGCTCGCCAAGGCATTCGGCGGCCCCACCGTCACCAACGACGGTGTGAGCATCGCCCGTGAGATCGAGCTCGAAGATCCCTTCGAGAACCTCGGCGCACAGCTCGTCAAGAGCGTCGCCACCAAGACCAACGATGTTGCCGGCGACGGCACCACCACCGCGACCGTTCTGGCCCAGGCCATCGTCCGCGGCGGACTCAAGAACATCGCAGCGGGCGCGAACCCGATGGCTCTCGGCGTCGGCATCAACGCCGCAGCCGACAAGGTCGTCGAGGAACTGCTCGCCGCAGCCACCCCCGTCGAGGGCGAGAAGTCGATCGCTCAGGTCGCCACCGTCTCCTCGCGTGACGAAGAGATCGGCAAGCTCGTCGGCGAGGCACTCACCCGTGTCGGAACCGACGGCGTCGTGACGGTCGAGGAATCCTCCACCGTTGCAACCGAACTCGTTGTCACCGAAGGTGTTCAGTTCGACAAGGGCTACCTCTCGCCCTACTTCGTCACCGACATCGATGCGCAGAAGGCCGTCTACGAAGACGCGCTGATCCTGCTCTTCCGCGAGAAGATCAGCTCACTTCCCGACTTCCTTCCGCTGCTCGAGAAGGTTGCCGAATCCGGCAAGCCGCTCTTGATCATCGCTGAGGACGTCGAGGGTGAAGTTCTCTCCACCCTCGTGGTCAACTCCATCCGCAAGACCATCAAGGCCGTCGCCGTCAAGGCGCCGTTCTTCGGTGATCGTCGCAAGGCATTCCTCGACGACCTCGCAGTCGTCACGGCAGGCACCGTCATCAACACCGACGTCGGCCTCTCGCTCAAGGAAGCCGGCCTCGAGCTGCTCGGCAGCGCTCGCCGCGTTGTCGTCACCAAGGACGAGACGGTCATCGTCGACGGTGCAGGCACCGCTGACGACATCGCGACCCGCGTTGCGCAGCTGCGTCGCGAGATCGAGAACACCGATTCGGATTGGGACCGCGAGAAGCTCGAAGAGCGTCTGGCGAAGCTGTCCGGCGGCGTGGCCGTCATCAAGGTCGGCGCAGCCACCGAAACCGATCTGAAGGAACGCAAGTTCCGCGTCGAGGATGCGGTCAACGCAGCCAAGGCAGCAGTTTCCGAGGGCATCGTCCCCGGTGGCGGATCGGCTCTCGTTCAGGCCGGTACGGCTCTGATCGGGAACCTCGGCTTGACGGGTGACGAGGCCACCGGCGTTGCCGTGGTCCGCGAAGCCCTCAACGCTCCGTTGTTCTGGATCTCCAGCAACGCAGGCATCGACGGTTCCGTCGTTGTCAGCAAGGTCGCCGAGATGACCAAGGGCGAAGGCTTCAACGCTGCCACCCTCACCTACGGCAACCTGCTTGCCGACGGCGTCGTCGACCCGGTCAAGGTCACTCGCTCGGCAGTGGTCAACGCCGCTTCCGTCGCGCGCATGATCCTCACGACCGAGAGCGCCGTCGTCGAGAAGCCGACCGAGGAAGTTGCCGACACCGGACACGGTCACAGCCACTGACTCGCTGCTCGTAGTTTCGACAAAGAAGAGATCCCCCACCGGATTCCGGTGGGGGATCTTTTTTCGTCTGGCGATCAGATGAGCGGGATCGTTGCGAACGGCTCGCTCGTCGGCTGCTGCGATCCGCCGGGCGGTTCGACAGTGAACGCCAACTTCGTATTCGGACCGATGCCGTCGAGCACCACCTGGGTAGTGGGTTTGACGTCGCCCGGAGCCATCGTCCCCATCGGGATCATCGTGGTGTCGTCGGTGTCGCCCGGCACCAGCCACATCTGGTAGACGGTATCCGGACTCGGGGGAGTCACATCGTTCATCACGAGGACTGCGGCGTCTTCGGAGGGCGAGAACAGCGTCGTGGCACTACCGCCGCCCGGGATTTCACGCGTCGTGGCATGAACGTCGGGTGCTGCCATGATTTCGGACGCGGGGTTCTGCGGCGGCGTGTTGTCGGACAGCGTGCGTCCGATTCCGATGCCGCCGACCAGGATTGCGACTGCGGCGGCCGCCGCAAGAGCCATGGTCCACGGGCGTCGACGGTTACGACGCTCGGCCAGCGAAACCGGGGCGTTGGGAGCCGCGGTCTGTTCTGCGATCGAGGCGAGGACGCTGCTGCGCAGCGACGGCGGGGGCTCGACGGCGTCGACGACGGTCATCGCGGCCATGGTTTCGGCGGTGAGCCGGACCTGGGCGTCGAATTCGGCGCGGGTCGCGGAGTCCGAAGCGGCAAGTCGTTTGTCGACCTCACGGCGCTCGTCGAGGTCCAACGCATCGATCGCGTAGGCGTACGCGTAGTCGATCAGCTCTTCGTCCATCTCACATCACCCCCAAACATCCACGTAGGCGCAGTAGTCCGTCGCGAATTCGCGACTTGATCGTGGGAATCGCCACGCCGAGATCTTCGGCCACCTCGCGGTACGTTCGGCCGCCGTAATAGGCGAGAGTCACCGATTGGCGCTGAGTGTCCGTCAGCGTTTCGAGACAGTCGGTGACAGCACGATGCTCGTCTCTTCGTGTCACTTCGTCGCTGACGACGTCGAACTCGGGAGTGGCATTGGTGGTGTCGTAGAGAGCCTGTCGATCCGAACTCGACTGTTCGGAGCGCACGCGATCCACTGCGCGCCGGTGAGCAAGTGTCAGGAGCCAGGAGAGCGCGGACCCCTTGGCGGGGTCGAAGCTGTCGGCTGATTTCCAGGCTTGGAGGTAGACCTCTTGGACCGCTTCCTCTGAGAAGCCTGGATCACGGAGTACACGAAGAACCATGCCGTACACACGGGAGCTGGTTCGGTCGTAGAACTCGGCGAAGGCGCTCTGGTCGCCACCGGCGACGTTCGCGAGGATCACCGCCAGCTCGCGTGATTCCGCGATTCGCGCGGTGCGGGCCGCAGAATTGTCCGTCGGGCATGCGTCGGCCGCATCCGACGCATGGTCTGGCTCGCTCACGAAGAGTTGTCTCGCTTCATCGCGTACAACCGTAGCGTGCATGTCCGGTTCTTTTCTCTTGGCCCGCCGTTGGCCGCTGTGCGCCTTTATTAACCGCGGGGGGTTGATAAAGGCGCACAGCAGGTGGGGACTACTGCGGCATCAGCACCGAATCGATGAGGTAGACGGTGGCGTTTGCGGTCTTGACTCCACCGCAGACGACAGTTGCGTCGTTGACCTTGATGTTGTCACCGGATCCGGTGACGGTAACCGTTCCGCCCTCGGCGGTGGGGTGAGTTCCGTCGATCGCGTCAGGGGCGATCTGGCCGGGAACCACGTGGTAGGTGAGGATCTTGGTCAGCGTGGCGCTGTCCGTCTTGAGGCTGTCGATCGTGGCGGGGTCGATCTTGGCGAATGCCGAGTCGATCGGTGCGAAGACGGTGAACTCGCCACCGTTGAGAGTGTCGACCAGGTTGACGTCCGGGTTGAGCTGGCCGGAGACCGCCGCGGTCAAGGTGGTGAGCAACGGATTGTTGGACGCCGCTGTGGCAACCGGATCCTGGGCCATTCCGCTGACCGATCCGGCGCCGCTCGGCACTGCAGCTGCATAGTCGGCACAACCGGCACCGACCAGATCAGAAGCAGGCTCCGCCATCGCGCTGCTGGGAGACATGCTCGATCCCATGGCAGAAGACGTCATGGCGGCGCTGGACGTGTCGGTCGACGAATCGTTGTCGTCGGAGGAGCAACCGACCACGCCGAAGACGGCGAAAGAGGCTGCTGCGGTGACTGCCAGAACTCGAGTAGAGGTGTTCATGGGTCTGCCTTCCTGAAGGGATGTGCTGAGGTGCACTGTCAGAAGGCATTCGGAGGCGGGCGTCGGTCGGATGGGTCGTGTCGGAAATTCTTTTCGACGGTGTCCCGTCCACACGCAAAAGCCCCCGAAAACTCTCGGGGGCCTAGTGCGCTCTCCCTACGTGTATCAGGAAGCTATGCGGGTGGTGCGACGGTGGCGCGCGTGTAGTTCACGTTCGGTTTCCGACATTCCTCCCCAGATGCCGTACGGCTCGGCGACGGTCAGCGCGTGGCTGCGGCACTGCATCAGGACCGGGCACTGACGGCACATCTCTTTTGCGCGGGTTTCGCGCTGGGCACGTGCTCTACCGCGTTCGCCATCGGGATGGAAGAACATGGAGGAGTCGACTCCGCGGCACAGACCGTGCATCTGCCAGTCCCAGATGTCTGCGTTGGGGCCTGGAAGGTGATTCGGTGCAGGCATGTTGACTCCTTACTGCAAGCTCGCGTTGATCAACGAGCGGACCAAGTTGCCCGGAGGTTATCCGGGCCTTCTGAATCGTTCACGCTTGCTAACCGTAAGGGTGCTGAGTAAATCGCGTCAATAGGCTCGTTCAGTGGCGATCGGCATATATCGAAATGCGAGAGTTAACGAAGTATATATTTACATTTCGGGCCCCTCGTGCGTTGTTCTGCGCCGATGTCGAAATTGAGTCGATCGAGGTGGCGGCCGGCAAGCCTGGCTGCTCGAGATGCGAAACCTACAGATCAGGGATATGTTCGAGGCTGATCGCCCGGCGAAATCACTCGGTCATTCGGCTCGGTTTGCGTCATTTGTCCGATATTGCGTGGGCGGGGTTGCACTCCATTTCGGGACTTAGTGCCCAAGTTTCAACTAGGACATCCGTCCAATAAGTAATGCGCAGTTAACGTCACGGATATATGCCCGTTAAATATCATTACGAGTACATTTGGCAAATCTCAGTTGAATATCTGATTAACTCCGACAAACTTGCCTTTTCGTGTTTCGTGCGACTTTTGGCATCGTTGGTGTGACGCCGGTCGTGCGAATGTCTGCTCGTGCTGCTGCGATGATCAACCTGTGTCGACACCTGCGCGCCCTCAATCACCTGTGCCCAACGAAACAACTGCACTTCCAGGGTCCCTCGAGTCTGCCGCGTTCGGTGCGGATCCGGATCTCGACCGCCTCCCGGCGCCTTGCTCTACCCGAGATTGGTGGACAACGGCAGTAGTGCTGGGTGGTCAGGGCCACTACGCAAGAGCGCGGGCTGCATTGGATGTCCTCGATCGGCTCACGGCCGGGTTCTCGACGCACTCGGATCGAGTTCTTGCCTCTCTGTCTGCCAGCACGAGGGCGTCGTTTCTTCGCCAGAGCGGACGCCATGCACTCGCGTCCACGTGGGACGGGCGCGCACTGGCGATCGTCGGCGGCCTGGCAGGTGATCCAGAGGCTGCCTGTGACGCTCTGACCGGTCTGGCCGCAGACGCCCTCGGCTGTGGCAGGCTCCCGCTCGGCTGGCGCCTGCTGGCGCAATGTCGGGCGCGTCTGGATGCCGAGGGCGGGCTGTGGCGGCAGGAAATTCGGATCGAATGGGTCTCCGCAGAATTGGCGTTGGCGGGAGGCGACTTCGCTCGTGCCCGCAGACACGCAGAACGCGCCGTCGAATTGTCAGCGGAATCGGAGTCTGTGCGGCACCGCGTGAAGTCGGATCTGCTGCGTAGCGCCGCGCTGACCGGAACCGACGCGAGCGCAGCCGTGAAGATGGCAGCAGATGTGTTCGCGCGGTGCCGGCAATACGGCCTGCTGCCCCTGGCCTGGGCGTCGTCTCTGTTGATCGAAGGTGTCAGTGGTGAGAGAACCTCACCGAGTGCCCGGGAGATCGGCGATCTGATTGCGATGCGTGGTGGATCACTCCTACCTTTGTCGTAACCACGCCACCGAAGTCTCCGGAGAACATTCCAGAAGGAGCTGTATCGATATCGCGACTGCTGGGCAGGTATGCGGAGACCAGTCGGTCCGGATGGTTACTCTTAGAGGGTTCCGCTGAGAGCGGGAGCACACCCGCTCGGGAGGTGCCACTGTAACGCCAGGATTTTCGCTGACGATGACAAATACGAGCGATGAGTTGGACACCGCGGTCGCCGCTGCTGCGCAGGGCGACCGTACAGCTCTAGCTTTGGTTCTGGAGAACATCCGACCGATGGTGGTGCGCTACTGCCGCGGTCGAGTGGGTGCGGCCGAGAGAGGACACCTGTCCGCTGACGACGTCGCACAGGAAGTCTGTCTGGCCGTGATGACCGCGCTGCCGCGTTATCAGGACCAGGGACGCCCGTTCATGGCCTTTGTGTACGGAATTGCCGCGCACAAGGTTGCGGACGCACATCGAAGCTCCGCCCGTAACAAGTCGGAGCCCGTTTCCGAAGTACCGGATGTAATAGCACTGGATGATGGTCCCGAACAGCGAGCTCTCGATTCGGAGTCCAGCAGACAGATGCACGAACTTCTCGGCACACTTCCGGAGAAGCATCGAGAAATCTTGATACTTCGCCTGGTGGTCGGGATGTCGGCCGAGGAAACGGCCGTCGCCGTCGGTAGTACCGCCGGAGCTGTACGAGTCGCTCAGCACAGAGCGATCGCGAAACTGAAAAAAGAAGTGACGAAAGCAGGTGAGAGCTTTGGCTAGAGACGAGGGGCATGACGCTTCGAATCTCGGTGATCTCGCCGACGACGGTACGCCAGTGGATTTGGCTGCGGTTCGGCGTGACGATGCGCTGATCGAATCCATTTCGAATGGTGGGCCGGTAGCAACCGATAGCACCGAACAGTACGAACTTGCGTTGATCCTCTCGCAATGGCGTGACGATGTCGTTGCGACTCCGATGCCCGAGGGTCCGTTGTTGGACGATGTCATCGCTGCAATCACAGCGACGCCGTCCGGCTTCTCCGATCGTCAGCGTTCACGTTCCCGTTCTCGATTGCGTGTGGTTCGTCCGATCGCCGCCGCTGCAGCTGTTGCAGCAGTGGTCTTCGGTGGCGCGACGGCGATGGCGTACGACGCCCAGCCCGGCGATGCCCTGTGGGGTGTCAAGCAGGTCGTCTTCGCCGACGAGGCAAACTCGACAGTTGCGAAGATCGACACGACTTCCGAGCTGGAAAAGGCCGAGCGGCTGTTGGCTGCCGGAGACATTCCTGCTGCAAAGATGGTGCTGGACAACGCAGCTCACCGTGCCGATGCGGTCAAGGACTCGCAGGACAAGACCGACCTCGTCGAGCGTTGGGGCAAGTTGATGACGCAGGTCCAGGAGACCACGTCACCTGTAGCGCCGCCGCCGACGAGTGGTCAGCCGGCCGGCCCGACCACTTCGATCACGGCAATTCCGGGCTCCTCGGTCAAACCGCTCAATCCTCAGGGACCTGGCGAACCGACAAGTTCGACCAAACCAGATCCGGGAGTGCAGCTGCAGTTGCCGCCGACGTCGGCTTCCTCGACGCCTCCGACCTCGTTGCCGACGACAACCACGACGACAACGACCACCACCACGACGACGACGTCTCTGGCGCCTGCCTCGTCGCCGTCCGGTGATTTCTCGTCACCGCCGCCCTGAGACCCGCTCTGATCGGCATCGTTCCGATCTGAATTCATACGAAAGTGGCCGACAAGCAATTGCTTGTCGGCCACTTTCGTATGAGCTTGGGTGAGGTTTCGCTCAGCTGTCGAAACCGTCGCCGTGCATCGCCTCGTTCATCGACGCGTCGGCGTATCCACGGCAGTAGTCCCACGTGACATATGCCTCAGGCATCGGGTCGTAGGCAGGCTCGTGAGGGCGGACGGTTCCGTCCACGAGCAGCTGCAGCAGGTTTGCGCGCAGCATGTCCCAGTCGTGGTAGTGATCCTGTTGGCAGTCCTCGCAGCAGACTACGAGACCGCGGATACCGCGGTGAGCGAGGAGTGCCTCGTAAACAGCGAGGTCAGCGAGATCCTCCTCGACCGCTTGGCGTTCGTGGGGGTCGAGTGGTTGGCCCGGCTCGATGGCATCGAGAGCCGCGGAGGGGTCAGCTGGGTCGCCGGCGAAGGGATCTGGCGGCAGACCGGGGGGCAGTTGATCACGCACAGCACCACGGTACGCAGGTCAGGGGGGTCAGCGCCACTTGTTACGCGTACACGCAGCGTGGGTGGGATGGTTCGGACCTTTGAGTGAGCCGATACCATGGTGTGCAACGCCGGGAAAAGGTGCCAGGAATTTCTTTCCGTGCAGGCGCCTTCTATCCGATATCCAGCTTTCGTAATCCGTTTCGAGGCGGCTGCTACAGCGGTCGCCCTGGGCGAATCTAGGTCCATGGAGGGTCCTGACCGCATGAGTAGTTCTGCAGGACATGTACACACCGGAGGAGACGACCCCAACAAGGTCGCGATGCTGGGACTGACATACGACGACGTGCTGCTGTTGCCGGCTGCGTCCGACGTCATCCCGAGCCAGGTCGACACGTCCAGTCAACTGACCCGCGACATCCGTCTGCGGATTCCGTTGGTCAGTTCTGCGATGGACACCGTCACCGAGTCACGCATGGCAATTGCGATGGCACGCGCCGGCGGCATGGGTGTTCTGCACCGCAACTCGTCGGTTGAGGTCCAGGCAGGACAGGTCGAGACGGTCAAGCGTTCCGAGGCCGGCATGGTGACCGATCCCGTCACGTGTAAGCCGACCGACACGATGGGTGAGGTCGATGCGAAGTGCGCTCGTTTCCGCATCTCGGGTCTGCCTGTCACCGACGACGCCGGCCAGCTGGTTGGCATCGTCACCAACCGGGACATGCGTTTCGAGGTCGACCAGAATCGCCCGGTCGCGGAGATCATGACCAAGATGCCCCTGATCACCGCTCAGGAAGGCGTCACCGCTGACGTGGCACTGGGCCTTCTTCGTCGGCACAAGATCGAGAAGCTGCCGATCGTCGACGGCAACGGCAAGCTCACCGGTCTGATCACGGTCAAGGACTTCGTCAAGACCGAGCAGCATCCCGACGCCACCAAGGACCGTGACGGTCGACTGCTCGTCGGCGCTGCAGTCGGTGCCGGCGATGACGCCTTCCAGCGCGCGATGGCGCTCACCGATGCCGGTGTGGACGTACTCGTGGTGGACAGTGCGCACGGGCATTCGTCCAACGTTCTCGACATGATCGCCAAGCTCAAGCGTGAACTGGGCGAGCGGGTTCAGATCATCGGTGGCAACGTCGCTACGCGCGCGGGTGCTCTGGCACTGGTCGAAGCCGGCGTCGATGCCGTCAAGGTCGGAGTCGGCCCTGGTTCCATCTGCACCACCCGCGTCATCGCCGGTGTCGGTGCCCCTCAGGTCACGGCCATCCTGGAAGCGGTTGCCGCGTGCAAGCCTCTCGGTGTGCCCGTCATCGCAGACGGTGGACTCCAGTTCTCCGGTGACATTGCGAAGGCTCTTGCCGCAGGTGCGTCGACGGCCATGCTGGGTTCACTCCTGGCCGGTACCGCTGAATCGCCCGGCGAACTGATTCTGGTCGGCGGCAAGCAGTTCAAGAGCTACCGCGGAATGGGTTCGCTCGGCGCGATGCAGTCGCGTGGCGAGGCCAAGTCGTACTCCAAGGACCGGTACTTCCAGGACGACGTACTTTCCGAGGACAAGTTGGTTCCGGAAGGCATCGAAGGACGTGTTCCGTTCCGTGGCCCGCTCTCGCAGGTGACGCACCAGCTCACCGGTGGTCTGCGCGCTGCCATGGGATACACGGGGTCGGCGACGATCGAGCACCTGCAGAACGCTCAGTTCGTCCAGATCACGGCGGCCGGTTTGAAGGAAAGCCATCCGCACGACATCACGATGACTGTCGAAGCACCCAACTACACCGCTCGTTAGCAACCAGTACACGAGAAAGGGGCGCGCGTGCGCGACCTCGTTGAGATCGGCATGGGTCGAACGGCCCGACGTACCTACGAGTTGGACGATGTGAACATCGTTCCCTCCCGGCGAACTCGTTCGTCGAAGGAGGTGTCGACTGCTTGGCAGCTCGACGCTTACAGGTTCGACATTCCTGTCCTCGCACATCCCACCGACGCGTTGGTCTCGCCGACTTTCGCGATCGAGTTGGGTAAGCGCGGCGGCCTCGGTGTCATCAACGGTGAAGGCCTGTGGGGCCGTCACCCCGATGTCGAGGAGAAGCTCCGGCGTCTCGTCGAGATCGCCGAGAAGGACGGTGGCGTCGACGCGGCCATCCGCTACCTGCAGGAGCTGCATGCGGCTCCGCTGCAGGCCGGTCTTCTGGCAGCTGCGGTGGCGCAGGTCCGTGATTCGGGGGTCACCACTGCCGTTCGCGTCAGCCCGCAGAATGCGCGCGCACTGACGCCGGAGCTGATCAAGGCGGGAATCGACCTCCTGGTCGTCCACGGCACGATCATCTCGGCCGAGCACGTCGTGCACACCGAGCAGGAACCGCTCAACCTCAAGACGTTCATCTCGGAACTCGACGTTCCGGTTGTCGCGGGTGGGGTCAGTGACCACCGCACCGCGCTGCACCTGATGCGTACCGGCGCTGCCGGTGTCATCGTCGGGTACGGGTCTACCGAGGGTGCAACCACCACCGGTGAGGTCCTGGGCATCGGCGTTCCGATGGCCACGGCCATTGCCGATGCTGCAGCAGCCAGGCGCGACTACCTCGACGAGACGGGTGGACGCTACGTCCACGTCATCGCCGACGGTGACATCGCAACTTCGGGTGATCTGGCGAAGGCCATCGCCTGCGGTGCCGACGCTGCCGTTCTGGGCACGCCGCTGGCCGTGTCCGCCGAGGCGCCGGGTGGTGGCTGGTACTGGCCGTCCGCTGCGGCTCATCCTTCGGTTCCGCGTGGAGCACTTCTTCCGGTTTCCTATGGTGAGCGTCCGAGTCTGGACCAGGTTCTGAGCGGCCCTTCGGACGATCCGTACGGTTCGCTGAACTTCGTCGGTGGTCTCCGTCGGTCGATGGCGAAGGCCGGATACTCCGATCTCAAGGAGTTCCAGAAGGTCGGGCTGACAGTCCGCGCGTAGTTTGTACCTTTCTGTGGCCCCGGTTCTTCGTGAACCGGGGCCACAGTTCGTTGTGCAGGACTTTCTTCCGTTCCTGATACTTGCGGTTACGCTTATGGGGCCCCTTGTGGTGGTAGTCACAAGGGATAGGTGCATACTGGCGGGTAACTACGGTTCACGGTGGAGGTGTCCTGATGGGCAAGCAACGGGCAACGGACTACGACGTACTGATCGTCGGATCCGGGTTCGGCGGAAGCGTGAGCGCGCTTCGTCTCGTGGAGAAGGGCTACAAGGTCGGCGTCATCGAAGCCGGCCGACGGTATGCCGACGAAGATTTCGCGAAGACCAGTTGGGATCTCAAGAAGTTCCTCTGGGCTCCGAAGCTGGGGTGCTTCGGCATTCAGCGCGTGCACCTGTTGCGCGACTGCCTCATTCTCGCGGGCGCAGGCGTCGGCGGCGGGTCGTTGAACTACGCCAACACGCTGTACCAGCCGCCGGAGCCGTTCTTCCAGGACAAGCAGTGGGCGCACATCACCGACTGGCGAAGCGAGCTCACCCCGTACTACGAGCAGGCTCAGAAGATGCTCGGCGTCGTGCAGAATCCGCACATGACGCCCGCTGACGAGATCATGAAGTCGGTCGCCGACGACATGGGCGTCGGCGACACGTTCATCCAGACCCCTGTCGGCGTCTACTTCGGTGAGCCGGGCAAGAAAGCGAAGGACCCGTACTTCGGCGGCGTCGGACCCGAGCGCACCGGTTGCATCGAGTGTGGCGAGTGCATGACGGGCTGCCGTCACGGAGCGAAGAACACGCTCCTCAAGAACTATCTGGGCCTTGCCGAGACAGCCGGCGCCGAGATCATTCCGATGACCACCGTGTCCGGGCTTCGTGAGGCTCGCGACGGTTCGTGGGACGTGTTCACCGAGCGAACCGGTGCATTCGGACGAAAGAACCGCCGCACCTACACGGCTGCGAACGTCATTCTCGCGGCCGGAACGTGGGGCACTCAGCATCTGCTCTTCGACATGAAGGACACCGGAGCGCTGCCCAAGCTCTCCGACACGCTCGGCGAGCTGACTCGAACGAACTCCGAATCCATTGTCGGTGCAGGCAAGTACAAGGTCGATCCCGCACTCGATCTGACCCGCGGAGTGGCGATCACCTCGTCGTTCCACCCGAGCAGCGACACCCACATCGAGCCGGTCCGCTACGGCAAGGGATCGAACGCGATGGGCCTGTTGCAGACCTTGATGACGGACGGCGGCGGCAAGACGCCCCGATGGATCAAGTTCCTCGGTGTGGTTGCGAAGAATCCGTGCCAGATGTTGCGCATGTTGACGGTCAAGGACTGGAGTGAGCGCACGATCATCGCGTTGGTCATGCAGAACCTCGACAACTCCATCACCACGTACACGAAGAAGGGCCTGTTCGGTCGACGCAAGGTCACCAGCAAGCAGGGCCACGGTCAGCCGAACCCGACGTGGATCCCGGAGGGCAACGAGGCGACGCGTCGAGTTGCCGAGAAGATCGACGGCGTCGCGGGCGGCACGTGGGGCGAGATCTTCAACGTTCCACTGACGGCGCACTTCCTCGGCGGTTGCGCTATCGCGTCGGATTCCGATCACGGCGTCATCGATCCGTACCACCGCGTGTACGGCTACCCGACGCTCAGCGTCGTCGACGGCGCAGCGGTCTCGGCCAACCTCGGTGTGAATCCGTCGCTGACCATTGCCGCTCAGGCCGAGCGCTCGGCCTCGCTGTGGCCGAACAAGGGGGAGACCGACCTGCGTCCCGCCCAGGGCAGCGGCTACGAGCGTTTGGCTCCGATTGCACCCAAGTCGCCTGTGGTGCCGGCGTCGGCTCCGGCCGCGCTGGTCCTGCCGATCGTGAAGATCACCGGCGGCAAGACAGCTACCGCTGTTCCGGCGGAGCCGGCAGCCGGATAGTTCGCCGCGAACGAAGATGGGGCGTGTCGTCGAGGATTCGACGACACGCCCCATCTCTGTTTCAGAGTGTCAGCCTCCTAGCGACCCGAACAGAGTGCCGAGGTCGAGGCTGCCGGTCCCGCCTCCGGGCCCGCCGTCCGTATCGCCGGGGACGGTCAGGGTCTGCGGCGCGGATGCGGAGGCCGTGTAGCCCGAAGCGCCCACGAATTCGGCGGTGACACTGTAGGTCCCGGAGTTGTAGAACGTCGCCGGTACCGTTGCGACACCGTTGACCACGTCGACCGGTCCACCGATGAGGGTGTCACCGACCTTGAACTGGACCTTGCCCGTGGCGCCGGACGGATCGACCGTTGCCTTGAGCGTCACCGGGGTGTTCTTCTGAACAGTTCCGACGGCGTCGAGAATCGTGGTCGTCTCGACGTCAGCCGGAGCCGGCGTCGTCACACTGACCGGGAATGCCGGGGCAGCGGACGGCGCGAATCCTGGTGAGCCCG
This sequence comes from Rhodococcus sp. C3V, assembly GCF_029269915.1. NCBI lineage: Bacteria > Bacillati > Actinomycetota > Actinomycetes > Mycobacteriales > Nocardiaceae > Rhodococcus > Rhodococcus sp. C3V. The sequence continues at coordinate 746,801 of NZ_JARJBE010000002.1, read as the reverse complement.
TGAACTTCGCGACAACCTTGTGCGTTCCGGTCGAGGTGAAGGTGTACGGAGCGACGGCAACTCCGTCGGTTCCGACCGGAGCACTGACCGTTTCGGTGCCGTCGACGATGAAATCGACGGTGCCGCCGGTACCCTGCGGATCGACCTTGGCAGTCAGGTTGACGTCCTGTCCGACCTTCGCGGTCGACGGCGACACCGTGGCGGTAGTGGTCACGGCGTCCGGCGGTGCATCGGTCGTGACGGTCACGATCTTGGCCGACGCCGACGTCGACGCCAGGAACCCAGGGGCTCCGCTGTAGCTCGCGGTGATGGAGTGCGGTCCGTCCTCGGTGAAGGTCGGGGAGATGCTGGCCGACCCTCCGGTTACCGGCACGGCGTCCTCGAGTGGGTTGTCGCCGTCGAAGAACTGGACGGTTCCACCGTTTGCGCCGCCGCTCACGTTGGCTGACAGGGTGACGGGAGTTCCGTTCTTGGCGTTGGCCGGTCCGACGACTGTGGTGGTGGTTGCCTTGTCCGCCTCGATGATCCGCGTCGTGGCGAGGGGGCCTGCGCCGCTGTTGAGCGGACCGTTCTCGGCGTCACGCGGGGTGCATCGCGTGGGTGCCCAGGCGGTGATGACCAGGGTGGCCTTGGGGAGGAACGTGAGGAAGTTGCGATCGTTGTTCCACGCTCCCGCGCTGCCGCCGGTGCGTACCTTCATCGCGACGTCCCCTGAATCGCCGGCCTTGAGAACTGCCTTGACCTGGGGGAGCTGGAACTGCGTGTAGCCGTCGGCATTGTTGGAACCATCGACGTTCTTGCCGGTCGCCTTGACGACGATGCCGCCCTCGGAGTTGATGCTCGAGCTGGGGCTGTTTCCGATGACCTGGTTGTTTCCGGAGAGGCGCAGAATCGTTCCGTTGGGATCGACGTTGCCGTTCTCGTTGACGCGCAGGATGTTCGGCGCTACACCGCTGAGCCCCGCCGAAGTGCCGGGGACGATGGTGGCTTCCACCAGGGTGGCGTTCGCAGGAACGTCGACGTCGACCTTGATGCGGGAGACGTTCTGGACGGTCGCCCCCGAAGCGGAGCCGGGAAAGGCGATGGGGCCGGGTTGGATGGTGACCTCGAAGGTTTCACCGGCGCCGATGGATTCCGGTGCGTCGACGATGACCGAGCCGGACTGTGACTGCGTGGTCGGACCGGCGACAGCGGACGGGGTTGCCAGGCAACTCGTGCCGAAGGTTGTTGTCACGGGGGCCGCTGATGCGGGGATTCCCGCGAGGATGACGCCACTGGCGAGTGCCGTGGCGGCGATCGGCGCCGCGATGCGACGTCTGGAGTACACGAACATGGATTCTCCTGAGCTGGGTACGGGAGTGGTGTCCAAAGCTGATGTGGGGGACTAGCTTCCGAAGAGCGGGATGAGGCCGCTGAGCGAACCGGTGTCCACGCTTCCGGTGCCGCCGCCGTCGGTCGGTGCGGTGCCGACCTGCACGACCGTCGGGCCGGAGACGGAGTTCTTCCAACCGGCGTCGCCGACGAAGTTGGCAGTGAGGCCGAACGTTCCCTCGTCGTCGAAGGTGTGCGTGAGTGTCGCGACGCCGTTGACGACGGCAACGGGTGCGCCGATGGGCGTCGTGCCGGACTTGAACTGGATCATTCCGTTTGCTGTTCCGGGTGCGACGGTGGCCTTGAGCTGCAATGCCTTTCCGACCTGAGCCGAGCCGCTGACGGTCAGAGACGTCGTGGTGTCGGCGCGGGCGGGTTCGGGATCGGTGACGTTCACAGTGAACGACGTGGACGTGGAGCCGATGAATCCGGTTCCGCCGGAGAACTCTGCCGTCACGGCTGCAGCGCCCGCTGATGCGAAGGTGTGCGGGAGGATCGCGACGCCGTCACCCGTGCCGACCGGTGCGGTACCGACCTCGGCGCCGTCGACCTTGAACGTCACGGTTCCGCTGCTCGGGATGGGGGAGACGGTGGCCGAGAGGTTGGTCGGTTCACCGACAACAGCGGTGAGTGGTTCGACAACTGTGGTCGTGGTTCCCCAGTCGGGATCGCTGACGTCGAGTTGGGTTGCGGTGGAGACGGAATCGCCGTAACCGGCCTCGCCGGTGAACACTGCGGTGAAGCTGTGGGTGCCCGAAGCGTCGTAGCTGCGGGTCAGGGAAGCCGTCCCGTTGACTACAGCCACCGGTGCGCCGAGGTTGGTCTCGCCGTCTTTGAACTGCACCGTGCCCACGGCGTTTGCCGGTGTGACGACAGCGCTCACGGTGATGCTGTCACCTACCAGCGCGGCGTTCGGGGCCGAGATCGTGGTGGTGGTGTCCGCGGAGACGTCGACGGTCTGGACTCCGGAGGTCGAGCTGTGGAATCCCGGACCGGCGTTGTACGCGGCGGTGATGTCGTGGGCGCCGACGCTGTCGAAAGTGTGGGAGAGGGTGGCGCTACCGCCCGAAACCGGGACCGGTGAGCCGATGTCGTTGCCGCCGTCCTTGAACTGGACGGTGCCGCTCGCGTCGGACGGCGCAACTGTCGCGGTCAGGTCGACCGGCGTGCCGACCTTCGCCGTTGCCGGTGCAACCAGTGTGGTTCCGGTGGCGACAGACGGGTCGACTACCTGGACGTTGACGTTGATCGGGTTGAGGCCCTGCTGTGTGCTGAAGGCGTTGACGTCGAAGAGCATGCCGCTGTCGTACGTCCCGAATGCTGTGCCGACGGGGACCGTGTAGGTCGCTTCCAGTGTGACGGGTTGGTTCTTCTTGACGACGAATCCACCGACCAGGAAGGTGCAGCCGCTCGAGCACTTCGCGGAGACTCCGCCGTCTGATTCGTTGGTGATCGTGGCCCGGTTGGTCACACCCAGGTAGGTGGCCTTGGCGCTGCCCGGCACGAGGACGAATCCTGCGGGCGGGATGTCACGGATCTTTGCGATCGACCGTTCGATGCCGCTTTCGTTGTGCTTGATCTCGGTCTTGTACGTGACGGTGTCGCCTGGGTGAACTGCCGCGTTCCCGATGACACTCTTCGTGAAGATCAGGTTGTCGGTCGTGCCGGTGAAAGTGGTCGGCGGGGCTTCGTCAGCAGTGGCCGGCGTGCCGAGGACTAGAAGTCCGGCGGCAGCCGTCACAGCTGCGACAGGTATGGCGAGTCGTCGTATGAATCGACGCACAGGTCCTCCTCGAGGTGAGCGCCGTTCGGCGGCGCCGGCCGTTTGCGATCGTGATCCTGATCACTTGACGGGCGAGATTACCTTTACTGGACGTTTGGTTCAGGCGAATCGGTCAAACGTCCAGAAAATTCACCCTTCGTCCATTTCGGGCTCTGGCCTGCGGTGATGCTGCCGAATTGATTGCCGAAGCTAAGGTGCGGGTGATTGGGGCGCCGTTGACCTGGACGGTGGTCTAGATCCGCGCGAGGTCGCCGCGCAGTTCTGAGGGGCGGCCTTTGTAGTGACGTACCTCGCGCTCGCTCGGCCGAGTAGCGGGCTGAGTCCATGCATGCGCAGAAGCGCTGGCTGCGGCGATTAGACTGCACCTGTGGCAGATATCGAGCAGCAGAGACCAGTTCTTGTCGTCGACTTCGGGGCGCAGTACGCGCAGTTGATCGCACGGCGAGTTCGCGAAGCCAAGGTCTACTCGGAGGTGATTCCGCACACCACGACCGTCGAGGAGATCGTGGCCAAGAACCCCTTGGCTGTTGTGCTCTCGGGTGGGCCCTCGAGTGTCTACGCAGACGGTGCTCCCAAGCTTGATCCCGCACTGTTCGATCACGACATTCCGGTTTTCGGAATCTGCTACGGATTCCAGGCAATGGCAGGCGCCCTGGGCGGCACCGTCGCCGAGACCGGTACCCGCGAATACGGCCGTACCGACATCGCGGTATCCGGCGGATTGCTCCACGACGGTCTTCCCTCGACGCAGCCGGTATGGATGAGCCACGGTGACGCCGTCACCGAAGCGCCTTCCGGCTTCGAGGTGACCGCGACCAGCGACGGTGCTCCCGTCGCGGCGTTCGAGGACCGCGCCCGCAAGCTCGCCGGTGTGCAGTACCACCCTGAGGTTCTGCATTCCCCGCACGGTCAGCAGGTCCTGAGCCGCTTCCTGCACGAGATTGCCGGTATTCCGGCAGCGTGGACGGCGTCGAACATCGCCGATGCGCTGATCGAGCAGGTTCGCGAGCAGGTCGGAGACGGACACGCCATCTGCGGTCTGTCCGGTGGCGTCGACTCCGCTGTCGCTGCGGCTTTGGTTCAGCGCGCAATCGGCGACCGGTTGACATGCGTCTTCGTCGATCACGGTTTGATGCGAGCCGGTGAGCGCACGCAGGTCGAGCAGGATTTTGTCGCGGCAACCGGCGCTCGTCTGATCACCGTGGATGCCGCGGACACCTTCATCGGTGAGTTGGCAGGCGTCACCGATCCCGAGACCAAGCGCAAGATCATCGGCCGCGAGTTCATCCGTAGCTTCGAAGGCGCAGTCAGTGATGTTCTGGGCGAGAACGCATCTCATGGTGCGACCGTCGACTTCCTCGTCCAGGGCACGCTCTACCCGGATGTCGTGGAGTCGGGCGGCGGCACGGGAACTGCAAACATCAAGAGCCACCACAATGTCGGCGGGCTGCCGGAAGACCTGCAGTTCAAGTTGGTCGAACCGTTGCGTCTGCTGTTCAAGGACGAGGTCCGTGCAGTGGGCCGCGAACTCGGCCTGCCGGAAGAGATCGTCGGACGCCAGCCGTTCCCCGGTCCCGGACTCGGTATCCGCATCATCGGTGAGGTCACCCGCGATCGCCTCGAGATCTTGCGTCAGGCAGATTCCATTGCGCGCGAAGAGCTTACGTCTGCAGGCTTGGACGGAACCATCTGGCAGTGCCCGGTCGTTCTCCTCGCCGACGTCCGAAGCGTGGGCGTGCAGGGTGACGGCCGGACGTACGGTCATCCGATTGTGCTGCGTCCGGTCTCGAGTGAAGACGCGATGACCGCGGACTGGACGCGTCTGCCGTACGAGACCCTCGAGCGCATCTCGACTCGAATCACCAACGAGGTTGCGGACGTGAACCGCGTAGTCCTCGACGTGACGAGCAAGCCGCCGGGAACTATCGAGTGGGAGTAAAAACAACTGTGCGCCTTTATTAACCCCCCGCGGTTAATAAAGGCGCACAGCAGTTTTACTTCCGGTTGCGCCGATTCGGCAGAATCACCAGCAGTAGTCCTGCCACGACGGCGGCACCGACGAACAGCCAACGGAATTGAATGTTCGCTGCCGGCGCCAGGGAGAACGGCCCGACCAACGCCCACACACTGACCAGAAGTGCGGCCAGTCCGGCGATCAGCAGAAGTGCCGAGGGGCGCTTGGATTCTCGGGTCTCGTCGTGCTCTGTGGTCTCGTCGTATTCACTCATGATTGCGTCACCTTCAGACTGCCGAACGTGGCTTTGGCGTTGATGGTCAGTGTGGGCGAATCCGGTGTCGCCTCGCGGCCCGGGTGTACTCCGCCGTCGAGGCAACCGGATCCGTCACCCATGACGACGGTGCAGCTGTTCTTGACGTTGACGGTTGGTGGCACCATGACGGTGAACTCACCGAACGACGCCGCGACGTCGATGGTCTTGTCCTCGGTGAACTTGACCCCGTTGAGGTCGAGAGTGAAGCTTCCGAAGGCTCCCGAGTACGACGGCTCCAACTCGGAAGCGGTTGCCGGAGTCCATCTTTGCTCACCCGAGGCGTCGAAATCGATCGGGTAGACCAACGAGGCGAGAAGCACGAAACCCACGAGCGGTCCGGTGACGACCAGCAGGCCGTACCCCTTGCGGAAGAATGCCCCGAGGATCAGGCCGAGCGCGATGACGGCGAGTCCGACAGCACCGACTCGGCCGGGAGTGAACCACTCGTTGCCGGTTGCCGCGCCCGCTGCCCCGGTGACGGCGGCGACGATGATCGCGAGTCCGAGCACTGTCAGCGTCCATCGCGAGCGACGCTTACGTGGTGGCAAAGGCAGCAGCGGCGTGGCTTTGACTGCCGGGTCCGGGAGATCCCAGGCGAACGGAGCGACGCCGAGCGGATCCCAGGAGGGCGGTGTGATGGCGGCCTCGCCCATCACCTCGGTCGGATTGGCGGCGGCTGAAGCGCTCGGGTCCTTCGACAGGTTGATCGTCGGATGATCGGCCTGAGATTGCGGTGACTGTTCGGCCGGCCGTTCCTCGGGCACGTAGCTGTCGGGGAGTTTTGTGTACGGCGTGTACACGGGCGGCTGATTGGGTGCGAAGTATCCGGGAGTGAACGGCCCGGGCGTGAATCCCGTGCCTGGATACGCGGTACCCGCGCCGACGTACGGTGACGTGCTCTGTGGCAGTGCAGGTGGGACCGGCGCTCGTTGGTAGAGCAGCCACAGGCCTCCGACCATCAGAATCAGCCCGATCAGACCGGAACCACCCAGGCCGACGCCGACAGGCCCGACGGTCGTAGCCGCGATGGCGAGAGCCACCAACAAGACGATGGTCTTGGTACTGGAATCGGAGCTGTGTCCGCGGCCCATCAACGACTGTGCGGGGGACGATCCGTCACCGGCGCGGGCGAGCACCAACCACCCGGCGAGGTAGAGAAGGATGCCTGAGCCGCCGAAAATAGTGGAGGCCACAAACGCGACACGTACCAGAATGGGGTCGATGCCGTACCGGTATCCGATTCCGGCGCATACCCCGGCCACGTGACCTTGTGCCGGCAGACGCACGGGGCGGGTCCGCCACAGATCCTGGATCTGTTCTTGGAAAGTCGGATTGTTCATGAATCAATCCTGGCTTCCGGGGCGGCCTCCGCGCATCAGGGCCAACCCTGATCTTTGTGACGATCGGGGCCAGGGGCGCCGCCCTGATTCAGGGTTGGACCCTGATGTGACTGCGAGTGGTTCGTGCCAGTATCGACTATGTGCAATATCTGTCAGATCCGCCGTTCGTGAGCGGTCCCGCTCCCGGGTTCACGGGAGGCCCGCCCGTCAACGGGGTACCGGTGCATGCCGTACCCATGAAGAAGGGTGTGCCCATTCCGGGCGGTGTTCCATTGCGAAAGCTGGAGCGGCGCTCCGGCGGTCGCATCGTCGCCGGTGTTGCAGGCGGTATCGCCGATCATCTCGGGATCGACGTCCTGAAGGTTCGAGTCGCCTTCGCGATTCTGGCGGCGATGGCCGGATCCGGCATCGTGATTTACGGCGCCCTCTGGATCTTCACCTCAGCCGGCACGGACACCCAGAAGCCGTCCGCGGCCGAGCGGCAGCGGGCGTACGGCTTGATCGCACTCGGATTGGGCGGCGCAGCCGCGTTGTCCTGGCTGTTCAGCGGCACGGCGGGTTCGGTGCTCGCACCGTTCTTCGTCGTCGCGATCGGTGCCGCTTTGGTGTGGCGCGAGTTCGACTCCGACGGTCCCCGGACCGTCATCGGCTTGCCGCAGCGGCCTACCGTTCTCACGTGGGCGCGGGTGGTCGGGGGAGCGACCTTGATCATCTTGGGTCTCGGCGTCGTCGTCCTCGCTCAGGTCGACCTCGAAGCACTGCGCTCGTCCCTGCTGGCCGTGGTGGTGACGCTGATCGGTGTCGGTTTGTTGACGGTGCCGCTGTGGCTGCGGATGTGGAGGGCTCTCGGCGCCGAGCGTGCGGCCCGAATTCGCAACGACGAACGTGAAGAGATCGCCTCGCATCTGCACGACTCCGTACTTCAGACGTTGGCGCTGATTCAGAAGCAGTCCGACAATCCGCAAGAGGTGGCGCGCCTGGCCCGTGGTCAGGAACGTGAGCTGCGCAAGTGGTTGTTCAGCGGCGGGGATATCGACCACACGAGCCTGACCGAAGGTCTGAAGATCATCGCCGGTGAAGTGGAGGACCAGCATGGCGTCACGGTCCGCCCCGTCACGGTCGGCGACGTACAACTCGAAGGCGAAGGCGTCGAGAACGGTCTGCCCAAGGAAGCGTTCACCGCGCTCCTCGGTGCGACGCGTGAAGCTCTCGTGAACTCGGCAAAGCACTCGGGGGAGAAGGAAATCAATCTTTTCGCCGAGGTCGAGGGCGACCAGGTCAGTGTGTTCGTTCGTGATCGCGGAGTCGGATTCGACGTCAATGCGGTGCCGGAGGACCGTCAGGGTTTGGCCAAGTCGATTCGTGGTCGCATCGAGCGACGGGGTGGCCGCGTCGTGGTTCGATCCGACATCGGAAAGGGCACCGAGATCCGCGTGCACATGCCGCTCGGTGACTCTGCTCTAAAGTGGGACCAGACTGCTGACCGTGTCGACAACCCCGAGGAACAGCCCCAGTGACTTCGCTTGCGCCGCCCCCGTACCGCGTATTTCTTGTCGACGATCATGCAGTGTTCCGCTCCGGGGTGAGGGCGGAACTCTCGCGCGAGGCAGACATGGACGTAGTCGGTGAAGCCGGTGGCGTCGCTGAGGCGATCGCGGGTATCAACTCGACGAAACCGCATGTCGTTCTGCTCGATGTCCACATGCCTGACGGTGGTGGAGTGGCAGTTCTGCGCGGAATCGATTCCGGCCCGGTGTGCTTGGCGCTCAGCGTTTCCGATGCGGCCGAGGATGTGATCGCGGTGATCCGCGGCGGCGCGCGCGGGTACGTGACCAAGACGATCTCGGGATCCGAACTGGCCGAGGGTGTACGACGCGTTGCCGGTGGTGACGCAGTGTTCGGGCCTCGCCTGGCAGGCTTCGTACTGGACTCCTTCACCGGGCGTTCCAATGCACCCGAACCGCAACTCGATCCGGAACTCGACTCGCTGACTCCGCGAGAACTCGAAGTGCTCAGATTGCTGGCACGTGGGTACACCTACCGTGAAATCGCCGAGGACCTGGTGATTTCCGTGAAGACGGTCGAGACTCACGCATCGAACGTCCTGCGAAAGACTCAGCAGTCCAATCGCAATGCGTTGACGCGTTGGGCACATCGTCGCCAGATCGACTGAATTCCCGCGCGCTCTTTCGCGATTGCGTGTGAAGGCGCACCATGGACCGATGACGGAACCACTGGCGCTCGCGTCGAAGCGTGGGCGTTGGGTTGTCGCCGCCACCGTTCTCGGCTCGAGCATGGCTCTCCTCGACGGCACCGTCGTCAACATTGCTCTTCCTCACATCGGTGAAGAACTGGGTTCCGGTGTCGCCGGACTGCAGTGGACGCTCAGCGGTTACACCTTGGCCTTGGCGTCGCTGATTCTGCTCGGGGGAGCGCTCGGTGATCGTTGGGGTCGGCGACGGGTATTCGTGTGGGGGACGGTCTGGTTCGCGGTCGCGTCGTTGCTCTGCGGAATTGCACCGGACATCACGTTTCTGGTGATTGCACGAATCCTGCAGGGAGTGGGAGCTGCGCTCTTGACACCTGGCAGCCTTGCCATCATCTCCGCGTCACTTCGTGAGGAGGACCGCGGCGCGGCAATCGGATTGTGGTCGGGTTTAGGTGGTGTTGCCGGCGCCATCGGACCGCTTTTCGGTGGTTGGCTGGTGGAAGTGGCGGGATGGCGATCGGTATTCCTGCTCAATATCCCGCTGGCGATCGTCGTGGTGTGGGCAGCGGTGTGCCATGTACCGGAGAGCCGCGACCCGCATCCGCCCGAGCACCTGGACGTGGTCGGATCTGCCTGCGCAGTAGTCGGTCTCGGCGCACTGACGTACGGGCTGATCGAGGTCAACCCGATAGTCGGGCTGATCGGAGTGATCGTGCTCTGCCTGTTCGTCGTGGTGGAACGACGCTCACCGAGTGCCCTTGTGCCGCCGTCCCTGTTCCGTTCGCAGATGTTCGTCGCGGCCAATCTGGTGACCCTTGCGGTCTATGCGGCGCTGGGCGGTGTGTTCTTCCTGCTCGTGCTGCAACTGCAATTGGTTGCCGGGTACTCGCCGGTGGCTGCCGGCGTCGCAACGGTACCGATCACCTTGGCATTGCTGCTGTTGTCTTCGCGCGCGGGCAGTTACGCGCAGACGCACGGACCGCGGTTGCCGATGACGGTCGGGCCCGCCGTTGCCGCGGTGGGGTTGGTGTTGATGACGCGGATCGGCCCGGATGCGTCGTACCTGACCGTCGTGCTGCCGGGAGTTCTTGTGTTCGGGCTCGGCCTGGCGGTGATGGTCGCGCCGTTGACCGCCGCGGTGCTTGGTTCGGTACCGGTGGAGCAGTCCGGAATCGCATCCGGTGTGAACAATGCCGTTGCTCGCACGAGCCAACTTCTTGCCGTCGCGGCCTTGCCTGCCCTCGTGGGTATCGACGCCGAAAGTCTGGTCGATCCGACGAGTTTCTCCGACGGGTTCCGGTACGCGATGTACATCTGTGTGGCACTGCTGTTGGTCGGTGCAGCGATCGCCGCGACGCTGATCCGCACTCCGACAGTAGAGCCTGTTCAGGAAGCGGATTCGGTTGCCTGCAAGCCGCATTGTGATCTGACGGGACCTGCAGTGCAACCGAATCCGATGAGGGACTAGACGCTGATGTCGCGATCGCGGCTGGGCACCAAGGGAATTGCTGCGGCGGGAAATGCCGCGACTATCGCGAAGGCGAGCGGGTAGCCGACCGCGCCGATCAGCGCACCGACCACCGGGCCCACTGCTGACGCGGCAATGAACTGCCCGGTGTTCTGTGCGCCCAATGCTTTTCCTTGCCATTTCGGCCCGGCAGCTTCGGCCACGGAAGTGAATGCCAAACCGTTGTCGGCGACGCTGACAGTGGTTGCCAGCAGCAGGATCAAGGCGGGAACGCCCCAAGGCGCTGCGCCGGCTGCCGCCATTGCCAACATGACCGCAGACGCGGAGACGGCAACCAACCGCAGCGGGCCTACTCTGCTTCCGGCACGATCACTCCAGATGCCGACAACGATGCGTCCGAGTGCACCCACGAACTGGGAGATCCCGATCAGGAGCCCAGCGGGCGCAGCGTCCCATCCTTGCTCGCTGATCAGCCAGACCAGACCGAATGTCGAGAGGGTGAACTGCGGAAACACCAGCAGTGCCGAGACGACGTGAATGCGCCACAGGAACCAGTTCGAGCGATAAGGATTTACCGTTTCGACCGGGATGTCTGTGGGCCGCGCCGCCGGCCGCGGGGGATTGATCAATGCGACGGCGCAGATCAGGGCGAGAACGCCGTTGAGAGCTACCGACAGTCCGACGGCCGAACCGATTCCTACGTTCGCAGCGAGAGTCGGGATGGTCAGCGACGCGATGGTCACGCCCAGGGGCTGTGACATCTGCCGGATTCCCATCGCGAGGCCGCGCCGATCCTTGGGAAACCAGCCGACCACAACACGTCCACTGGCAGCATTGGTGCTCGCCGCAGCCATTCCGCCCAGCAGAAATGCGATCCCGAGGAGGGTGTAGTTGTCGGTGGTGGTCGCGGCCAGCGCGGCGATCGCCGTCAGGCCGAGCCCGATGGAGATGACCCATTTCTCGCCGAATCTGTCAGCCATGGCTCCCCACGCCACCAGCGTGAGAACCATGCCGAAAGTGGGTGCAGCGGCCAGAGTTCCGGCCTGCGTCAACGAGAGGCCGTGCGCGGAATGCAGCAGCGGGATCAAAAAGGCGGGGGTGCTGACGAAGACAGTGCCTGCGGCCTGGGCTGCGACGCCGATTCCGAGCATCGTCCACGCCTTCGGGGAGACGGCCGTCTTTTCCAGCCGCGACGCCTGCGTCATGGTGCCCCTCCGATCTCTGCGCTGTTCGACGATGCCGACGCTACTCCCGTGGTTTCACATGTTGAAACCAGAATCCCATTATTTGGTTAAACGCGGACGGTTCAGGGTGCGAAGTGCCCATCCCTTTTCGAGCGAACGGTACGACGATCGCCTTGGGTGCGCCGAAAGGTACGTTCGCTCGGGAAGGGGTCAGCGACGGGGCAGGCGAACCGTGAAGACCGTGCGACCATCCACCTGGTCGACGCCGATGGTGCCGCCGTGCAGGTGCACGTTCTCGACGGCGAGCGAGAGTCCGAGTCCGCTGCCCTCGCTGCGTCCGCGCGCGGTGTCGACCTTGTAGAACCGCCGAAAGATCGCCTGCCGGTCTTCGGGTGAGATGCCGGGGCCGTGGTCGACGACGGTGATGACGGAGAAACCGGATTCGACGCTCAACTCGACGCGAACCGGGGGCGCTCCGTGGCGCAGTGCATTGCCGACGAGGTTGGCGACGACAATGTCGATCCGACGCGAATCGACTCTGGCGCTGACACTTTCGGGTGCGCGCAGTTCGACGGTGTCTGTCCATCCGCGGCTCTCGAGTGTGCGCTCGGTCAATTCGACGAGGTCGACGTCGTCGAGGACGAGGTGCGCTTGCTGAGAGTCGTGGCGAGACATTTCGATGAGGTCTTCGACAAGTCGAGTGAGCTTGCCGATCTCACTGCTCACGATGCGCGCGGCAGCGGCGGCGTCGGGCGGAAGATTGGGGATCTCTTCACGGAGGATCTCACTGACCGGCACCAGTGCTGCGAGCGGCGTCCGGAGCTCGTGGGAGACGTCTGCGACAAACCTTCTCGACTGCTCTTCCGATTCTTCCAGACCGCGGATGACCGCTTCGTTGCGAGCGACCATGTTGTTGAACGTTGTTGTGACCTGGGCGAGTTCGGCTACTCCGTCTTCGGGGAGTCGGACGCTGAGGTCGCCGTCGGCAGCGCGGGCGGCCGCCTTGTCCAGGCGTTTGAGCGGACGGACAAGCGTCGACGCGATCCACAGCCCGAGTAGTCCGCTCACCAACACACCGGCGGCGAGGGTGAGGCCGACAGCTCGAAGCAGGTCGTCGAACTTGTCCTGCACTCCTACCAGCGGCCGGATGGTGACGGCTTTGACCAATGTCTCGTTGTCGTAGCTGTCGTCCGCGCTCATGTCCACGACATTGACGGACATTCCCAACATGATGCGCTGGGAGTCGAGCCTCTCGAAACGGATCAGCTTCGGACTGTCCAAACCTTCGTCGAAGCTGGGCGGAATGGTCGCCGCATCCACGGATCCTTGACGGATGACTTCGCCGTCGACGATCAGCGTCATGTCGGACTGGAAGATCTGTTGGAGGTTGGCAGGCGTCAACTCGTCTACCGGTGTTCCGTTGACGTATTGCAGTTCGTCGCGAAATTGTGCGGTCGCGACATCCTGAGCGTTGGAATAGATCCACGACCGCGCCATGAACGAGACGACACCCGCGGTTGCCCCGGCGATGATCACGACGATTGCGATGAACACGAGCACGAGCCTGGTTCGCAGACCGTCGACCTGAAGCCAGGTCGGTCTCATCGGGCTGGGCTGGTGTTGAAGCGATACCCGAACCCGCGCACCGTTTCGATGACGGTCGGTGCGGCCGGGTCGTCCTCGATCTTTCCGCGCAGCCGCTGCACTGCTGCATCGACGATTCTGGAATCACCCAGATACTCCTGGTCCCAGGCTGCGGACAACAACTGTCGGCGGCTCAGGACCTGTCCGGGGTTCTCGGTCAGCGCCAGGATCAGTCGGAGTTCGGTCGGGGTGAGGGTCAGCAGCATCCCGGCCTTGCGGACCTGCAGCGACGACCGATCCAATTCCAGGTCGCCGAACGTCTCTGCACCCGGCGTCGCATCCGGGCGCGTCGTTGCGGGTGCCGAGCGCCGCACGACGGCTTTGATACGAGCGTCGAGGACGCGCGGACTGGCCGGTTTGACGACGTAGTCGTCGGCACCGGCTTCCAGGCCGGCGACGGTGTCGATGTCGTCGGATCGAGCGGTCAGAATGATGATCGGGATCGAACTTCGTGTGCGGATACGTCGGCAGATCTCGTAACCGTCGGCACCCGGCAGCCCGAGGTCGAGTAGGACGAGGTCCGTGGCACCCAGGGCGTCGTCGAAATCACCGTTACCGTCGGGGCGATGGCTGACGTCGTGCCCGAGTCGGTTCAGTCCCAACGTGATTGCCTCGGCCACGGCTGGATCGTCTTCTATGAAAAGAATGCTCACCATGAGCTCACCTTGGACTCGCCATGATCAGGGGCCTTCTGCGGTCGGAGAAATCTCGGTCAGCCAAGGGTACAGGGGTCACACTCGCGAGAGTCGCTCGTTGCCTGAGTCTGCCAGCACCGCATGCCGGGCGACGCTGGTGTTCAAGGGAAATGCCGACACAGCGAGGGTGTAGCAGCCGACGAGCAGTAGTGCACCGATCACGTCGCTCGGGCGGTGCCATTGCAGCACGACTACCGAGATCGCGGTTCCGATGGTGATCAGCGCACCGTTGACCGCAACGACCGCCCGCCACCTCGAGGGCGTGACGATCACGATCGCGCAGACCAGAGCAGCTATGGCCGTCAAAGTGCCGCTGGGGAAGGAATTGTGCATCACCAGGCCGTTCAGGTCCGGTCGATTCAGCGATTGTTTGAGAACCCAGGCTGTCGTGATGGGGCCGAGGGTCACGACGACGACGCGTAAAGCTAGCGCAATCGGGTTGTTGCGCAATGTGATCATGAGCGCCACGAGCACTCCTCCCACTATCAGTATCGGGGTGACGAGGCCGATGAACTCGGCGGAGAACACGCTGAGGCGTTCGGAGGTGGCCGCGCCCACCATGAGTTGTTGGTCGACGATCTGACCACCGGTCGTGTTGACCGCCAATTCGAATTCGACGACTCCGAGGATCAAGACTGCCAGTGCGGCAATCAGTCTCGCTGGCTTGACTCGTGTCATGATCAGCCTTCCGCTCTCTCGTCCGAGGGGTTGCTCAGTTGTGGCGGGCATTCCCCGCCAGGAGTGGTTGCCAATTCGAAATGCCACATCTCGTTGGCGTAGGTCTGGCAGAGGCCGTAATCGCTGCCGTGCTGAATGAGCCAGTCGTCGGCGTCGGTCGGTCCGATGTCGACGGCCTGTCCACTGACATGCTTGGACAGGCTCGGCGAGTGCACCCACTTGGACGCTTCGTCCACGCTGCCGTACTTGACGACGGCTTCGTCGAACAGTCGCTGTTGGTATGCCGCGGACCGCCAACCCGACGTGACGTGCATGTCCACGCCGGATGCCTGTGCGTCGGCCGCTGCCGACTGGAGCGCCGCGAGCAGTGCGGAATCGAGACGGGCAAGCGCTGGCACATGAGTGTCCTGCAAGCTGATGCCGTCCTCGATCTCGCCGCCTGAAGGTCCTGAATCAGGCTGAGTGGCAAGGTAGTTACCGCTCTTCGGTTGTGCTTCTTCTGTGTACGAGCAGGAGCTGAGCGCGACCGCACCGAGCACGACTGCACCGAGTGCGACGAAGCGGATGATTCCGCGGTGGCTGGGCATACAACAGAGACTTCTCGGTCAGTGTCACCGGCAGGTGGTCACCGTTCGTCGACGGTGTCACGGTCTGCAACAGCTCTGTAACAGGACGGAACGGGGCTGGTGAGCGCGCGCTACGCGGGGCGCGGGATCGACGCGAAAGTCGACAGCTCGAACCACGATGGCAGGCTACGACGCAACGCGGTAGGCCCAGAAATGGTGACGTCACCGGACCGTATGGCGTCCGACCAGGTCAGGTTACCTCGCCAGATCTCGGTCATCTGTCGCAAGCCCGCAGAGACCGACACTGCAACGTCGAAACCCGGATCGATATCGCACATGTCCACCTCACCGGAATTGATGACGAGCCACCAGTTCCGCGAATGTCCACGTACTCCGGAGAATGCGAAGTGCACCACGGTCTTGCCTTCAGGCACCACGGAATGATCCACGCGGCGATGCATGTCCCACAGCAGCAGTTTCGGATCCAGATCTTCGTCGCCCAGTTCACCGATCCACCTGGTACCCCAGATGCCGAGAGCTTCGACCACAGGGCGCAGTTCGCGGCCGGCGTCGGTCAGACGATAGCTGACGACACAGTCGGTTTCTTCTCGCTCCACGATGCCGGCGACCGCGAGTTGGTGAAGCCGGGTCGAGAGCAGAGTCGGTGACATTCGCGGGAGCCCGCGGCGGAGATCGTTGAAATGTTCGCTTCCCATGATCAGTTCGCGGAGGAGAAGCAGTGTCCACCGCTCGTCGAGTAGCTCCATCGCCTTGGCGACGGGGCAGAACTGGTGGTACGAGGACCCCATCTCTCGATCGTAGGCCTCCGGGGTGCTCCGGTACAGATTTCGTACTGGAGAGGAGCGAACCGTCGTCGTAGCGTCGGAGTAACGGCATGAACGCTGTCGGGCTCCGAGTACGAAAATTATTGAAGGAGAACGGTAATGAGTGAATCAACGGGGACTCTCGGGTTGGACCGGGAGCTGAAGGCCAAGCACCGGGCAATGTGGGGGCTTGGTAACTATCCGGCGGTGGCGACGCAGGTCATCGCGGAACTCGGACCTGTATTGGTGCGTGAATGCGGCGTGCAGAAAGGAGATCGGGTGCTCGACGTCGCGGCGGGGTCCGGCAACGCCGCCATTCCGGCGGCTGCGCTGGGTGCGCAGGTGATCGCCACCGACCTGGCTCCCGAACTGTTCGTGGCAGGACGGGAGGCCGCGGCGCTCGCGGGTGTCGAACTCGATTGGCAGGAGGCCGATGCCGAGGCTCTTCCGTTCGGCGACAACGAGTTCGACGTAGTGCTCTCGTGCGTCGGTGTGATGTTTGCCCCGCATCATCAGCGCGCCGCGGACGAACTTTTGCGAGTATGCCGACCCGGCGGAAAGATCGGAGTGCTGAGTTGGACTCCGACGGGGTTCATCGGCGAGATGTTCAAAACGATGAAGCCGTATGCACCGCCCCCGCCTCCTGGTTCGCAGCCGGCGCCTTTGTGGGGCGACGAGAACCATGTTCGTGATCTGCTCGGCGATGTTGCCGCAAGGAAAGACGTACTTCGTGTGGACACATTCAGCGGGCCGGAAGATTTCCGCGATTTCTTCAAGAAGAATTACGGCCCGACCATCGCGGTGTACCGGAACATCGCCGACGATCCTGACCGCACGCAGGCGCTCGATCGCGATCTGCTCGAGTTGGCAAAGAAGTACGGCAGCGGAAGCGAGCCGTTCGTGATGGAGTGGGAGTACCTGCTTCTCACCGCGACACCCGATGAGGGCGGTGCATGATGACGACGGTCGAGTTCGCGCCACTGAAATCGGCGATCACGGGTTCTGTGTTCAGCCCCCGAGATCCGGAGTACGACGACGCCAGGTCGATCTGGAACGGGCAGATCGATCATCGTCCGGCGGTGATCGCCAGGTGCCGGTCGGCGTCGGATGTGTCTGTGGCACTTGCATTTGCCAGAGCCCATTCGTTGGAGGTTTCGGTCAGAGGCGGTGGGCATTCCTACCGAGGTACCTCGGTGTGTGAAGGCGGTGTGATGATCGATCTCAGTGCGATCAACGTAGTCAGTGTCGCCCCGTCCGCGAAGCGAGCCAGGGTCGGTGGTGGTGCGACGATTGCCGACCTCGACGCCGCGACGCAGGAACACGGATTGGCAGTGACCGGTGGAGTGATCAGTGATACCGGCGTCGGTGGCCTGACCCTCGGCGGCGGCATGGGGTGGTTGACGCGCACGCTCGGCCTGGCGATCGACAATCTGGTGTCGGCAGAGGTGGTGCTCGCCGACGGTTCGATCGTGCGGGCCTCCGAGAACGATCACAGCGACTTGTTCTGGGCGCTGCGCGGCGGCGGCGGAAACTTCGGAGTGGTCACCGAGTTCGAGTACCGTCTGAGCGAGATCGGTCCGGAAGTGCATCTGGGACTGTTCTTCTGGGGGATGGAGGACGGACCCGCAGCGCTTCGTCTGTGCCGCGAAGTGGTGCCTGCCCTGCCGAGAAATGCCGGAGCGATGGTTGCCGTCGGTTTGTCCGCGCCTCCGGCACCGTTTGTTCCGGATCAGTTTCACCTGCTGCCCGGATACGCGTTGCTGGTAGCCGGTTTCGGATCGGAAGAGGAACACTCGAACGCGATTGCGCCGATTCGAGAGGGCGTGCCGACGCTGTTCGAGTTCGTCACCCCGCTCCCGTACATCGGTTTACAGTCGATGCTCGACGAATCGGAACCATGGGGTGCATACGCCTATGAGAAGGCCTTGGACCTGGTGGATTTCTCCGACGCCGTGATCGATGTTCTGACCGAGCAAGCGGGCAAGAAATCGTCGCCGATGTCCTTCATGCCGATCTTTCCGCTGCAGGGAGCTTTCACCTCCGTCGGCGAGGACGACACTGCGTTCGGTGGTTCTCGCACACCACATTACGTGTGCAACATGACGGCTACGGCCACCGATGCCGGGACACTGGAATTGGATCGATCGTGGGTGCGTGAGACCTGGGAAGCCTTGCGTCCGTTCTCGTCCAATCAAGGCGGGTACGTCAACTTCATGACCGATGTCGACGAGGACCGAGTGCGAGCGTCCTACGGTGCGGCGAAGTACGCGCGATTGTCCGCCGTCAAGGCGAAGTACGACCCGGACAACGTGTTTCACCTCAACGCAAACATTCTGCCCGCGTAGAGCGTCCGGTCAGGCCGTGAATACCAGGATGACGACGATCAGTGCGGCCAAGATGATGACGGCAACCATGCCTGTCATGGCGAGGGGAGCCCAGGCCACTACCTTGTCGCGGGTGCTGGCATCGGCGGGGCCGGTCGGTATCCGCGGCGGCCAGGAGAACATGTCCATGGGGCTGGGGACGTTCCGCAGTGGCGTGTTCTGTTGCACTGCAGGCAGTCCGGTGATCGTGGAGCCGGTC
Source organism: Rhodococcus sp. C3V (assembly GCF_029269915.1). Taxonomy (NCBI): domain Bacteria; kingdom Bacillati; phylum Actinomycetota; class Actinomycetes; order Mycobacteriales; family Nocardiaceae; genus Rhodococcus; species Rhodococcus sp. C3V. The sequence goes on along the minus strand of NZ_JARJBE010000002.1, from coordinate 728,186 downwards.
AGGCGATTGCGGCGGTGTGGGTCGGCGAGTTGTGTGGTGCGGTGAGCCCACGCCGGCACGGCGCCTTCGGACGAGTAGACGGGAGCGTCGATCAACTGCTCGATCGTGCCACCGCCCGTCGCGGCTGCAGCGAGCGCGTCGCGTGCCTGAGCCATCGTCGGCCGACGGGTGGGGTCCGGCTCGAGGAGCTGAAGGAGAACGTCGGTGAGCGGTCCGGACTTGGTGGGTCGGTAGATCTCGGCCTTGGCGACACGATGCAGTAGAGCGATGGCGTCCGAGTCGATGCCGAAGGGCGGTTGACCCTCGATCACCGTGTAGAGCGTCGACCCGAGTGAGAAGACGTCACTGGCCTCGGTGGGATCGTCGCCGCGGGCAACTTCGGGTGCAAAGTACGCGGGAGTGCCGGTGATGACCTCGTCCTGGGTGTCGGATACGTCGCTCTTTGCGCGGGCGATGCCGAAGTCACTGATCTTGACGGTGCCGAGAGACTTGCCTCGGTCGGCGATCAGGATGTTGCCGGGCTTGATGTCGCGGTGGACGATGCCGGCGGCGTGCGCCTCGGTGAGCGCCGCAGCGATCTGCGCGCCGATCTGCGCGACCTCCAGCGGTGGCAACGTGTCGGCCAAGTTCATCGCCTGGGCGAGGCTGCGGGCGGGGAAGTACTCCATGACCAACCACGGTTCACCGGACTCGATCGCGACGTCGTACATGGCGATGGAGTGGGGGTGGGTGAGCTTTGCGGCGTTCCTGCCTTCGCGCAATGTACGTTCACGGACCTCTTCGGCCGTTTCGGTGTCGAGGCCTTCCGTGCTTGTGACCTGTTTCACCGCGACGTCACGGCTGAGGAGGGTGTCGCGGGCCAGCCAGACGGCGCCCATGCCTCCGTCGCCGATCTTGGAGCGGAGTCGGTACCGCCCCGCCAGCAGGTATTCGGGCCCGATGCCCCTCCCGGTCTGCTCCTGAGCTGTCACATCTCAAGGTTAATGGATTGATGCCACTGTGACGCTCGAGGCTCCTGTGAACTGGGTTTTTTGCTCTGCTTGACGTGTCGGGGGTGACACGGTTTACTGAAAACAGTTCGAAAATATGTTCGAAATTGCTGTTCGTTGGATGCATGTCAGACCCGACTTCCCCGCGGTTTGCCGGCTGGTTATGGATTGCTGCCGAGTGAGTTTTTCCGGTGTTCCGGAGGATGGGGATGACCGAGGTGACCGAGTTGGTGGAGCTGTCGGCAGATGCGGCGGGGTTGTCCCGTCAGGATCGGCTGGCACAGCTCCGCCGACAGATCGCGTCCATTCCCTCTCGCGGCGATACGTCGTTTTCGGGACCGAGTGTTTCCGTGGCTGGTGTTTCCGGGACAAGTGCAGCAGCCTTCGAGAGTGTTGCCGACCGGGAAATACCGGTCGTGGACCGCGCGCACAAGGCTGGTGTTCTCCCAGTGCCGGAAGGTATCGGGGCATTGCTACCGCAGGGCGGTTTGGTGCGCGGAACCGTGGTGTCCGTCGAGGGCGCTGCTTCCTTGCTCTTGGGATTGGTCGCGTCCGTGACGGCGTCCGGGGGGCATGTGGCAGTCATCGGGCAACCTCGACTGGGATTGCTGGCGGCGTACGAGATGGGTGCGCAACTGGAACGTCTGGCGCTCATTCCGGCGCCTGGGCCGGATCCGGTCGAGATCGCTGCTGTGCTGCTCGACGGTATGGATCTGGTGATTCTGGGATTGGCGGGTGCGTCGGTATCCCCGTCGCGTGCGCGAGCGGTGGTGGCGCGCGCCCGGAGCAAGGGCTCGACTCTTGTTGTCACCGAAGGTCACTGGGACGGGGCCGAAGTTCGGTTGGACGCTCGGGTTCATGGTTACGGTGGGTTCGGTCAGGGCCGTGAGTTGGGGCGTGGTCGGCTCAGTTCCCTGAGCCTCGCGGTTCGTGCTCGGGGGCGCTCGTTCCAGCCCCGGACCACGCGTCTGGACATCTGTAGTGCAGCCGGGCGGGTCGAGTGGGTACCTTCCCGGCCGGTCGAGGCCGTGTCGGAGCAGGTGGTGTCGTCGCGGGTGGTGTCGTCGCGGGTGGTGTCACTGTGAGCAGAGTTCTGGCGTTGTGGTGCCCGGACTGGCCGGCGGTGGCAGCGGCAGCGCTTGCCGATCTTCCTGCCACGCATCCTGTCGCGGTCACCTCGGGTAATCGGGTGATCGCATGTTCGGCGACGGCCCGCGCGGAGGGAGTGCGACGAGGCCTGCGCCGACGCGAGTCGCAGGCCCGCTGCCCGGAACTGTATGTGGCGATGGCAGATCCGGAACGCGACGCCAGATTGTTCGAGCCGGTCGCCGCGGCCATTGATGCGGTGGCACCGGGCGTCGAGGTACTTCGTCCTGGTTTGTTGGTGCTCAGTGCGCGAGGTGTCAGTCGGTACTTCGGTTCGGAGGAAGCCGCGGCGGAACGATTGGTGGATCAGGCATCTGCTGCGGGCGTCGAGAGTCAGGTGGGTGTGGCGGATCAACTGTCCACAGCGGTCATTGCCGCGCGCCGGGCAGCGCTGGTGCCGCCGGGGGAGGGGGCACGGTTTCTGGCGCCGCTACCCATGCCGGAGTTGGCGGCCGAGCCCAGTCTGTCTGCGCCGCATCGCGGGGAGTTGGTGGATCTGCTGCGCAGGCTCGGGATCAGAACCATCGGTGCTTTCGCGGATTTACCGGCAGTGGACGTCGCTTCGCGTTTCGGGGCCGATGCGGTGCTCGCGCATCGTGCGGCGCGCGGTGAACCCGAGCGGCCACCGTCGGCGCGGACGCTTCCGCCGGATCTGGAAGTGGAGCAGCATTACGATCCGTCGATCGAGCGGGTGGATGCCGCAGCGTTTGCCGGGCGCGCCTTGGCGAGTCTCCTGCACGACAAATTGTCGGCTGCCGCAGTGGCGTGTACCCGCCTGTCGATTTCGGCCAGCACGGGCAACGGTGAAAATCTTTCTCGGACTTGGCGTTGCGCCGAACCTCTGACACCGGAGGGAACGGCCGATCGAGTGCGATGGCAACTGGACGGCTGGCTCACCGGGCGCAGTGAGACCCGGCCGACCGCAGGCATAGCGGTGTTGCGTCTGGAACCGGTGGAGGTGGTCAGTGCCGGCGCTTTGCAGTTGGGGCTGTGGGGCGGTGTCGGCGACGAGGAGGAGCGGGCCAGGCGAGCATTGGTGCGCGTGCAAGGTCTTCTGGGCGGCGAATCGGTTCAGGTCGGTGTCCTGAGCGGTGGTCGAGGGCCCTCGGAGCGAATTACCCTGTTGCCCTTGGGTGACGAGCGGGTAGCTGCTCATGATCCGACAGCCCCGTGGCCTGGTCGTCTGCCGCAGCCGTCTCCGGGGTCGATCTTCGTCGACAATCCCAAGGTATGGCTGGAGGATGTGGCCGGCAACGCCGTGTACGTCACTGAGCGCGGTGTCTTCAGCTCGCAGCCGGGAAGGCTGAAGTGGGGGAGCAAGGAATGGGCAGTGCAGGGATGGGCCGGGCCCTGGCCGGTGGACGAGCGATGGTGGGACGCAGCCTCGGCGCGCACGGCCGCGCGGGCTCAGGTGCTGTTGGAGGAATCGCGGGCGTTGCTGATGATCTGTGAAGGCGGTGGATGGTCGGTGGAGGGCGTGTACGAATGAGCTCGTAGGTACAGCCAGCTGTACCGGACATGGTCGAGTCGACTGTACGAACAGTAGGGGCGCTGGCGCCATCGCACTGACGCCATCGGGTGCCTAGCGTTGATGACATTCAAAAACTCACTGTTGCAATGATTCTCGTCGTTGCAACTCTTCGCGAGGAGTGTCATGAAAACGGCGGGTCGAGCTGACGTTTCCGGAACCGATCGACTTCACTACGAGTCGATGGAGCTACGCGACGCACAACTTCTGGCGTACGACGAGACCGGCGAAGGCCGGATCGTGGAGGTGTTCGGCGATGTCGCCACAGCCGAGCACATCATGATCTTCGTGCCGGGCAACGACAACGGACTGGGAAACTACTTCGACGAGAACCGTCCGACAGGACCACGCGCGAGCGGATGGACACTGGGAAGGATGCTCCGAACGCTCGGGCCGAACGACCGCGTCGCGGTGATCGTGTGGGTCGGTTATCGGACGCCGTGGGGATTTCTCGAGTCGTTCTCCCGGACACTTGCAGAACTTGGTGCGATAGATCTGGCGCGGTTGACTCGTATCCTGCCGCGATCGGCGCATGTGACGCTCGTCGGACACAGCTACGGGGCCGTGGTGTGCGGACTCGCTCTCCCGTCGGCGCGAGTGGACGATTGCGTGGTGCTGGGTAGTCCGGGGATGGGGACCAGTTCGCGCGAAGACCTGTGCTTTGCCGGAGATCTCTGGGCTGCGCTTGGTCCGTCGGACTGGATCCGCTATTTCCCACGCGTCAAGATCGGCCGCATCGGCCACGGCCCGTCTCCAGTTCGGGCGCAGCACGGAGCCATTGTTTTCGGTACCGGAGCCGTTCGAGGGCATTGCGGCTACTTCGCCGATGCAAGCGAGTCGCTGCGAAACATCGCGAGGATCGGACTCGGTCGCTACGACGAGGTCACGCGACCAGGGGAGTTGCAGCCTCGGCTGACCGCGTCAGCAATCCGCGAGGACGGGTCTATCCTGGGAACTCGTGAGTGTCGCTAACGTACGAAGTGCCGGCGGGGTCCAGATCAGCTACCGCGATTCCGGCTCGCATCCCAGTGTGGCCGATCTGCCTCCGGTAGTCCTCGTGCACGGGATGGGCGGCGACAGCGGTACCTGGGACAAGTTCGCGCGGACCTTGCGATCACGCAACCGGCGAGTTGTCTCGGTCGACCTTCGCGGCCACGGCCGGAGCGCTCGTGCGTCGTCGTATCTGTTCGAGGAGTTCGCGGACGACGTCATGGACGTGTGTGATCATCTCGAACTCGAGCAGGTGGATCTGGTCGGCCACTCGCTCGGCGGGCACGCGGCGTCGTTGATCGCGCAGAAACGTCCCACTGCGGTGCGGAAGTTGGTCATCGAGGAAGCGCCGTTACCATTACGCGCGGGTGACCCAGAACAGGTGTTCGCGAGGAAATTGCCGAGTGTCCCAGAACTGTGGCACGCCACAACAAGTTTGGTGCGGCATCCGCGAGCCGCGTTGACGTTCGATCGCTCGATGACGCGGTCCGCGCTCGAGCAGTTCCGCCGACCGGATCCGCAGTGGTGGGATCGGTTGCCGCTCATCGAGGCTGACATGTTGTTCCTGCGTGGAGGTCTGGGCGGGATGGTGGATCCTGTTCGCCTCGACGCTGTTGCAGCCACCGTCGCACGCTGCGAATTGGTCTCTTTCCGTACCGGCCACAGTGTCCACCGCGACGGTCATCGCCAATTCGAATCCGTTGTGTTGCCGTTCATTTCCTGAAAGCGCAATACTCGATCGGTGATGCCACGAACCCATCCGAAACGTGTGTGGCACCGAATGTACTTCCATGCATACCAACGGCAACGACTGGTCCGCACACGAATACATCGACGCGGTAGCACGGTCCGTTCACGGTGAGACCGTCCGATGGCCGCAGTGGCCGAGCATGGATGCGGTGATCGTCCTTCCCGTTCATGCCAGGCACCATCCGGGGAAGAACGCAGTTCTGCTCTGGAATCACGACTTCGGTTGGTCGTGGGGTGTCGAGGAGGCTGATGTGCGAAGGACGATTTCGATAGTCGACACCCTCGGTATCGGCCGGACACCGGATCCGCTGCGCTGTGCGGATCGGGTTATCGAACTGATCAGCGCACGGGCAGTTTGCTCGCGCATGTGTAGCGAAGAGTGATTCGGTCAACTCTGGGGCGACAACGCCTCCGAGAGGACGACGCCCGTGAACCCAGAGAACGTTCCAGCCCCGCATTGTCATTCATTGCCGCGCCGGACGTTCCTCGGTGGCGTCGGTGCCCTTGTCCTCGCGGGAGTGGCAGACGTCGCGGCCGGCGCGGTGAGCGCGGCGCCGGTACAAGCAGCACCCGCCGATCGGTTTCCGCAGAAACCCAACATCGTTGTCATCGTCACCGATCAGGAACGCCGGCCGATGTACTGGCCCCAAGGCTGGGCTGAACAGAATCTGCCCAACCGCAAGAGGATTGCCGATCACGGGCTGAGTTTCGACCAGGCAGTGTGCAACACCGCGATGTGCTCGCCCAGTCGCAGTACGTTCTTCACCGGCCTCTACCCCGCGCAGCACGGGGTCACCAGAACGCTCACCGAAGGTGGCACTGTCTCACCCACCGAGCCACAGTTGCAGGTCTCCGAACAGAACATGGCAAAGCTGCTGGCGTCGGCCGGCTACAACGTCCAGTACCGGGGGAAATGGCATCTGAGCAAAGGCGTCGAGGGTGGTGATCCGACAAGCGCGGACGTGGCAGGATTCGGCTTCGAGGGGTGGATTCCGCCGGACGCGGGCCAGGACACCAATCCGGATCACTTCGGTGGCGGGTGCGCAGACCATGATCGCCGTGTCGCCGAGGAAGCTGTCGAGTTTCTCTCCGGACCCGCAGTCGCATCCGGACAGCCTTGGGCGCTGATCGTCTCGTTCGTGAACCCGCACGATGTCCTCGCGTACCCCCAGACGTGGAACGCGATGAACGGCACGTGCGACAACTACGGATCGGACGCGCCGGGCGCCTTCGAGCAGGGTATCGACTTGCCGCCCACCTTCGACGAGATCCTGGCGCTCAATCACAAACCGACAGCCCAGGTTCAGTCGGAACTGCTGTTGGCAGCCGGGCTCGGGCCGCTGCTCGGACCCGATCAGGCGCGTAACTACATCAACTTCTACGCCTATATGCACAAGGTGGTCGACGAACACATCGGCAGCGTGCTCGACGCGATCGAAGCCACTCCACAGATGCTCGACGACACGGTGATCGTTCGGATGTCCGATCACGGGGAGATGGGGATGAGCCACGGAGGTTTGCGGCAGAAAGTGTTCAACGCCTACGAGGAAACACTGCGCGTTCCACTGGTCATCAGCAACCCCTTGCTGTTTCCCGAACCCGTTCGCACCGACGCCCTGGCGTCGTTGATCGACGTGATGCCCACTCTCGCCACACTCGCCCAAGCGCCTGCGCGTCAATCGTGGAACTTCCTGGGTACCGATCTGACACCGGTCATCGTCGACGCTGCGGCGTATCCGAAAAGTCCCAGCGCGCAGGTTCAGGACACGATTCTGTTCACCTACGACGATCAGAACTGTGCGACGCCCGACGGTCAGAACATCGTCACGCAGCCCAACCACATTCGGTGCATACGCGAGAGCCGCTGGAAGTACACGATGTACTTCGATCCTGCGGGAGTTGCTGCGCCGCAATACGAACTGTACGACTTACAAGCCGACCCCTTGGAACTGAACAATCTCGCCAATCCGCTCAACATCGGTTCGTATCGGCCGGATCTGGCAGCTCAGATGAACGCCAAGCTCTTCGCAGTGATGGAGACCAAGGGTGTTTCCCTGAAGGAATAGATCGAATTTCGTCAAAACTGATTCACGTTTCAGTTCTGCGGGCATGCTGGTGGGGCATCTGTCTTCGGTTCGGGAAGAAGGAATGTCATGACTGTCACCTCGCCGGGGCGAGAAGGTTTCAGTTCTCTTCGGTCGGGAGGGTTGAACTGGGATTCGTTCCCACTCCGATTGTTCACCAAGGGAAACGCCAAATTCTGGAACCCAACCGACCTCGATTTTTCGCAGGATGCCCGTGACTGGCAGGAGCTGACCAGCGAACAACAGCGCAGCGCCACCTTCCTGTGTGCGCAGTTCATCGCCGGTGAAGAAGCCGTCACCGAAGACATTCAACCGTTCATGAAAGCAATGTCGACCGAGGGACGATTCGGCGACGAGATGTACTTGACGCAGTTCTGTTTCGAGGAAGCCAAGCACACCCAGGTGTTTCGGCTGTGGATGGACGAAGTGGGATTGACCAGTGACCTGCATTCCTACGTCGCTGACAATCCGTACTACCGGCAACTGTTCTACGAGGAGCTGCCGTCGTCGCTACGCATTCTCGAGACAGACCCCAGCCCGGTCAACCAGGTGCGTGCCAGCGTCACGTACAACCACGTCATCGAGGGCAGTCTGGCGCTGACGGGTTACTACGCCTGGCAGAAAGTTTGTGCGACGCGCGGAATCCTCCCTGGCATGCAGCAATTGGTGCGAAAGATCGGTGACGACGAACGACGGCACATGGCTTGGGGGACGTTCACCTGCCGAAGGCACGTCGCCGCCGACGATCACAACTGGGACGTCGTCCAGCAGCGGATGGGTGAACTCATGCCCATGGCCCTCGGAATGATCAACTGGGTCAACGATCAATTCGAGGTGCAGCCGTTCGGTTTGGACAATCAGGAGTTCCTCGAGTATGCCGCAGACCGTGCACAGCGCCGACTTTCGGCGATCGAGTCTGCACGCGGGCGCGACGTCGCCGAGATCGACCTCGACTATTCGCCGGAGACCCTCGAGGAAAAGTTCGGGGCAGAAGATGCCGCTGCGATGAGTGAGGCGGCCAAATGACTGCGAATTCTATTGGGGCCAAGCCGAGTTCTGGATGACCTCGACAAAATCGATGTGCCGAAATCCCGGCACAAAATGTTCGAGTACGTCAGCGTTCACCGTCCCGAACGTACTTTCGGGACGGTGCTTGAAGCCGTCGGTGAAGGCCTTCAAGATCTGATTCTTGAAATCCGGACGGGGGTGGGCCGCGGTGACGGCGTCGATGTCGGCCCGGTCGAGTTCGCTGTATCCGATTCCCAGTACATCGGTCTCCACACCCGCTGTCACCAAGGCGATTTCGGGCTCCAGCCGCGAGGGGACCTCGGGCGTCGTATGTAGAGCGATGCCTTCCCACACTTTGCGGATGTCGGTTTCGTCGACTTCGTAGCCGGTGAGGAATCGCCGCGCTTCGTCCGCGCTGTCCAATTCGAATCGCGCCGTACTGTCCCGGAATTTCTCGGTGAGCCCCAGGTCGTGAAACATGGCGCCGACGTATAGCAATTCAGGGTCGGCGTGCAGTCCCAAACGCGCGCCTTGCAGCGATCCGAAGAGGAAGACGCGTCGCGAGTGGTGAAACAGTAACTCGGACGCCGTATCTCGGACGAGTTCGGTGGCGTCGGCAGCCATCTTCGAATCGGGGATTTTCACACCGGCAATGATCGTGTTCATCGGTACCTGCTCTGCTCGTCGCTGCTGCGAATTTCTCGGTCTGTCCCAGTGTCGGTCGAGCACGCACGCGGGCGCACCCTGATCTCGGCCATACTGTCCACAGATCAGGACGAAGGGGAGCGATCGTGACCGCAGTGCATCGAGTTGCCGTCCTGGTGTTCGACGGCGTCAAACTGCTCGACGTCGCAGGTCCGAGCGAGGTGTTCGCAGAGGCCAATCGCGGCGGAGCGAACTACGAGTTGGTGATCTGCTCGGTGGGTGGACACGATGTCGACTCGTCGACCGGCATGCGCATTCCGGTCGACTGTGACGTCGCAGATTCCGGTTCCTTCGACACGTTGCTGGTCATGGGTGGCGACGTGTTCCCGTCGATGCCGGTGAGTCCGGAATTGCGTGAGGCAGCGAGCGATCTTGCGGGACGTTCGGGTCGGGTTGCCTCGATCTGTACCGGGACATTCATCCTGGCGGCGAGTGGACTGCTCGATGGACGCCGCGCAACGACGCATTGGCAACACACGGCAACGCTGGCGCGCGCCTATCCGCAGATCACGGTAGTTCCCGACGCCATTTTCATCCAGGACGGCACGGTGTTCTCGTCTGCGGGTGTGACCGCCGGGATCGACCTCGCGCTCGCATTGCTCGAGCGAGATCATGGTGCAGAAATGGCCCGACGTGTCGCACAGCTTCTGGTGGTATTTCTCCAACGTCCAGGTGGGCAGTCACAGTTCTCGCCGTCGTTGAGCGGGCCGCGGCCCCGGGTGCCCGCGCTTCGCGCAGTGGTCGAGGCGGTGGCCGCCGATCCGGCGGGGGAGTACTCGGTCGACGAACTGGCTGCCCTGGCGCACCTGAGCCCACGGCATCTGACGAGGCTCTTTCGGGAAGAACTCGGTACGACGCCGGCCAAATACGTCGAGTTGATCCGTTTCGACTCCGCGAAAGCGCTCCTCGATGCCGGCCACTCGGTGACCGAAGCCGCGCAATTGGCGGGATTCGGCAGTTCGGAATCCCTACGACGAGCATTTTCGACGCATCTCGGAATCTCGCCGCAGGTGTACCGCCGTCGTTTTCAAGCTTTCGGCTGAGACTGACTTTCGTGCTTGCCTTGCGGCGGGCTCATGCCCTGCTTGTCGAGCCAGGCAAGGCTGTAGTCCGCGATCTCACGCCAGCCGTGGTCGATGGTCAGCGAGTGACCTCGATCGCCGAAGACCTTGTATTCGTTGATCGTCGGGGCCTTGGCGTACTTCTTGAACGAGCTGTCCGAACTGGCTTTCGGGACTGTGCGATCCTTGCCGCCGCCGATCATCAGGAGTGGCCCGCGGCGGGCGTTGAAATCTACTGCAGCGGGGCTGTGGGGCGCGAAGTTGGCGAGTGCTGCCTCGAACAAGGGCCGACCAGGGGCGGGAATCGCATACTGCTCGAACAAGGCGTCGGACTCGTCCTTGGACACGGCGCTGGCAAAGGATTTGTGGAACGACTCTCTGTTGTGTGAGTACGCCTTCCGGTAGTTCCCGGGGTTGGACAGGACCGGGAAAACACTGCCCAGTTGAACGAGGGGAAGTTTCAACACCCCTTTGGGCTGAGCCGGGTCGATGGCAATTGCCGCGGTCGCCAGCTTCTGGCCCAGAAGTTTCTGCGCGATCAAACCTCCGAACGAATGCCCCACCACGATCGGTGGTTCGTCGAGATCGGCTATCACCTTGGCGTAGTGATCCGTCACGTCCTCGATGCCGTGTCCCGCGATGTCTTCCGGGTGTTCACGCGTCTCACCCACGGTCGACGCGTCCCCTGGCCACCCCGGCGCCATCGTGGGGTATCCCTGCGCGTTGAAAACCTGCGCCCAGGGGTCCCAGGTGGTCGGGTGCATCCAAAGTCCGTGGATGAACAGAACAGTCGGGTTGGACTTGGGCGACATGCGCGCTCCCCGCTATCGGACCGATGATCGATACGGAATGCCCGCTTTTTACAACCTCATTCACATTCTCGGCGAGCTCTTCCGTCGGGCCGTTCCGTTCTGTTGTGCGAAGATGGCACGATCGTGGCATGGCACCAACTGGACCTGCGAAGGCGATGGCACTGTGGACCACCGCTTTTGTTGTCTCACAAGCGAATATTGCTCGCCTACTCGGGCCGGTGGCTCCCAAAGTATTGGAAGTGCAGACGGCGTTCTCCGCTCGCCGGTACGTCGAGATCTTGGACTCCATGGACGACGAGGCCACGGCACGATTTCGTAGTCACTACTACCCCGACTTCGTACATCCCGCGATCTACGCGATGGCTTTGCGGTCAGCGGGCACGAGGCTCGGGGAGCGGGTTCCCCTTTCCCCGGCAACTCGGCGCGCCCTTGCCGTAGTGCCGGTACTGTCGGCGGCCGGCGACTACGTCGAGAACGTGGTCGGACTCCATTTCCTCGATCATCGCGACAGGATCACCGACTCGAGGGTTCGCGCCGCTTCGACCGTCAGTATTGCCAAATGGGTGCTCGCACTCGGAACTCTCGGATATTTGTCGCAGGGTTTTGTCAGAGTATGGGTATCGCGAAAATGAGGAGCACTGATGGCAGTCGAACTCGGCACCGAATACTTCGCTGACGGAGAAGAGTTCCGTCGATGGCTGTCCGAGAACCACGAGTTGGTCCCCGGCCTTTGGCTGAAAATGGCCAAGAAGACCTCGTCGCACAGTTCGATCGACTACGACCAAGCGTTGGACGTTGCCCTGTGCTTCGGCTGGATCGACAGCCTCGCACGGCGAATCGACGACGATTTCTTCGTACAGAAGTTTTCGCGACGCACCGCGCGGAGTCCGTGGTCCAAACGCAACGTCGAGATAGTCGCCCGCCTCGACGCTGCGGGACTTCTCGAGCCTTCCGGCATCGCCGAGATCGAGAAGGCCAAGGCCGACGGTCGATGGGATCGCGCGTACGAGGGATCAGCCAAGGCCGAGGTACCGAAAGACTTTCTCGATGCGCTCGCGGAAAACCCGAAGGCTCGTGAGTTCTACGCGACGCTCAATTCCACCAACCGATTCACCATCGCGTACCGACTGCAGGAGGCAAAGCGTCCGGAGACGCGAGCCAGGCGGATCGAGAAGTTCGTGAACCAGCTTGCGGAGGGCAAGAAGTTCTATTGAGCTGCCGCGTCACTGGGCCACAGGGACTTGCGAATCGACACCCAGCGAGGCTGACACAATGGGCCTCGTGATCGAAGCCGAAACCTGTTCCGCACTGTCTGCTGTCGATGAGCCGCTGGCAGGCAGCGCTGCCGTCGTGCAGGGCTGGGTATGCCTCGAATTCAATGCCGCGTGGGGTCGTGACGTGTTGGACGGTACGGCCTTGGGGGAGGAGCTTGCCGCCGAGCTGAGCCGCCGAGCCGATGCAGCGAACGTACGAATCATGTTCGTTCGGCGACCCGGGCGCACCGATCCGATGACTGATGGACACACCGTCCTGCTTGTGCGCTCCGATCCGAGCGACTCATGGTGTGAAAGGTTGCACATCGATTCGCCGATGGAATTACTCGACGTCGATTTCTTCTTGTTGGATGGGCCGCCACCAGGACTGGGCGAGCAAGTGACCGAGCCAGTCGTATTGGTTTGCGCACACGGCAAGCGCGACCAGTGCTGCGCTGTATTCGGCAGGCCGATCGCCGCAGCGCTGATGTCGTCCTTCGGACCCCAGGTGTGGGAGTGTTCGCATACCGGCGGGCACCGATTCGCGCCGTCGATGATCCTGTTGCCGAGCGGCAATACGTACGGCCGTCTGTCGGCAAGTGAGAGTGTCACGGCCGTGGAGGTGGCTTCCCGAGATCAGGTCCATTTGCCAGGCCTGCGTGGACGGAGTTGTTGGTCTCCTGCGGGGCAGGCTTCGGAAATTGCTGTGCGACAGCAAATAACCTGCGGAATCGACGACTTGGCTGTCATCGAGCAGGCGAGTGACGGGACATGCGTCGTCGCACATGTGGACGGCCGGCAATGGGCCGTGGAGACTGCAGTCTCCGAACTCGCGCCGCGTCCACCGAGTTGCGGCGCGGCGCCCAAGCCGGTCAGGCCGGTTGTCGTCACGTCGATTCGAGACCTGTGATTTCATCGTCGGTTTTCTACGATCAGTCTCGATGAACTCGGGTGTGGGTCATCGCTACTGCAACAGGAGCGCAATGACTGCGGGCGGTAATTGACGTTGTCCGAGGAGGTTTACGCGTTGGCATCCGTCGAGTTCGACTGCCATCCGCGTGCCGCCCGATCCGTCGGGACGAAGTACGTCGATCGAAGCGATGTGATGGGCGACGAGATCGCATGGGCCTGCAGGTGGCGCGGTGGATGCAACCTCCATCAGATCAGTACTCTGCTGGCGTGACAGGCGGATTCGGGACTCGGGCAGCGGCGGTTCGGTGGAATAGCGGCACACCAGTAGTCTGCCGACGTCGGAAATCGGTGTAGCCAAAGCTGTTTCCGTCAGTGGGCGCGCGTGAGTGTCTTCGTGTTCTGCCATGCGACTCATGTCAGCTTCAGTGGTCGTCGCGAACGGTTGTCCGATCGACTCCGCGCAGGTTCCGGCGTCATCGGAGGAGATGCCGTCGACCGGATGCTGCGCGCGGCTGATCTCATGTAGTTGGCTCAGGGCTGCGTGTGGTTTCTCTTGCAGTCCGCAGGGCGCGGTCGGCCAGGTAGGGCGTATGGCTGCTCCTGCTTCGTCTACCAGCCACAAACCGGCTGGCGGGACGAGACGGTACGCGCAGTCGGCCCGGACGTTGGCAGGAAATCGACGAGACTGTTCGCGGAATGCATCGTCCACCGCGTGGATGTCCCCCTCGAGGCGTATGGAGTCGATGGTCAACCCACCGTCGGACGTTTCTCCGCGTTCGCATCGAACAACGGCAACGGGGCTGAAATCAGGAGGCGGGTAACCACTTCCCTCGGGGCGAAGTGCGATGCTGCTGTCGCGTGCCTCGGGGGCTACGAGCGCGGCGGTGATATCAGGGGCGAGGCAGTCTGCCCAATCGACCGCCGTCGCGACCGGTGGAGTGAAAGATTCATAGTCTCGAACGCCGGTCCAAACCAACGCAACGGCGACGACACTGACGACGACGATAAAGACCCCAGCTGTGAATCGTCCACTCATACATCGACACTATGTGCTTTTGCGATGGATTGAGGCGAAGTCTCGACCATTGCGGGTGCGACGTAGCATCGCTGCTATGACAGTCGATTTGGTTGCGCCTGACGAGGCCTTGTGGGTGTCCTGGTTGGAGTCGCGTGACGAGTGGGGTGGACCGCAGGCGGATCAGCCCGGTTCGGCGTTGGGAGTTGCGCAACGTCTGGATCTCGACCTTGCATCCCGCGATGGGTTCGGGCACTGGGTGCAGGAGTTGTTGGCGCAGCCCGAGGCGTTGCCGGGGCCCGACATTGTCCCGGCAACCAACTGGTGGATCGTTCGAGACGGCAGGTATCTCGGTGCTATCCAGTTGCGGCACAGCTTGAATGAGTTCTTGGCCGATGTCGGTGGTCATATCGGCTATGGGGTCAGGCCGTCGGAACGCCGGAAAGGGATAGCGTCGGCTGCTCTGGGGGAAGTGCTCACGTATGCCGGCGACCCGGTGGGGCTCAGTCGCGTCCTGATTACCTGCGACGAAACGAACGCGGGTTCGCGTAATGTTATCGAAGGGTGTGGGGGACTTCTCGATAGCGTGCGCCCAGCTGATCAGTTGTCGCGCAACCTCGGCCATTCGGGAGACACGCTTCGCTACTGGGCGGCCACGGGCCGGTCAAGCGCCAGTTGACCGTTTTTGACCGTCAACGGGAAGTCGCGGTCGCAGGGTAGGCGACACGGGACGCGATGCTTTCGCTGAGGTCGTGGATTTCTGCGGCGAGGACGTCTCGGCTCTTCGTGTCCGACTCGTGAACGAAGGTTGTCGATCCCAGTGTGGCACCGCAATATTCGATGATTCCGCGTTCGATCTGTGTCCGGAAGGCCTCGTACACGCCGTGTCGGTCGAAACTCTCGGCGTCGTCACCTGCGACTGGAATCAGGTGGACGGTGAGTCGGTCCAGTTTCTTCACGAATTCGCTTCCCGGGGTGAATTCGTACGCCCATCCGCTGACGAAGACTCGATCGATCCAACCTTTGAGTAGTGCGGGCATCGACCACCAGTACATCGGAAACACGAGAATCAGATCGTCTGCACGATCGATTCGGTCCTGCTCGGCTACAACGTCGGCCGGGGGAGTCCCTTTGCCGCGGAACAGGTTCACATCGGCTTCGGCGAATCGGGGATCGAAATTCTCGGCATATAGGTCCGCGAAGTCGACGTCGCCGCCCAGGTCGCGGATCGCGTCGGCAGTAGAACGGGCGACATGCTGGGTAAGTGACTGGGGATCGGGGTGGGAGACTACGACGAGTGTGGTCATGAGCGTCCTTCGGTAGATGGTGCGCTTATGTACTAAGAGTAGGTTACTATTGGTATATAGCGCAAGGAGGTGTCCGATGGCACGTACGAGACTGTCGCGAGCCGGCAGGTACGAACAACTCGTGGAGGTGTCGTGGGCATTGGTGCGAGAGGAGGGTGCGGACGCGCTGACCCTTGGTCGGTTGGCTGAACGTGCCGGCGTTGCAAAGCCAGTTGTATACAGCCATTTCGCCTCTCGCGCCGCGTTGTTGGCAGCGCTCTTCAAGGAATTCGACGATCGTCAGACGGTGATGCTCGAGGAGTATCTCGATGCCGCGGATGAGTCTCTGAACGGACGCGCGAATGCCATCGCCGACTCCTACGTCGGATGTTCGCTGGCGCAGGGGCGTGAACTGACGGGTGTGCTTGCAGCGCTGGAGGGTTCGCCCGAGCTGGAGCGGGTCAAGCGTGAATCGGAACACGCCTATTCCGAACGATGTCGGGAGGTGCTGACTCCCTTTGGTGCGGGCGGAGGACTTGCGCAACCTTCGATGACCGCAATATTCGGTGCTGCAGAGGCACTCTCGCATGCGGCGGTAGCGGGAGCGCTCTCGCCCGACGATGCTCGAAGCGAACTTGCCGCACTGATAGTCGCGGTGGTCGGCCGGACCTGAGGTCACCGGTTATCTTGGTGCCCATCCAATTCGACGCGCTCACGCATGGATTCGGATATCGCTGTCAGAGTTCTGACGAACGCGTCGATCGCGGGAGCAAGTGGAGGTTTGCCGTAGGTTGCGACGGAGACAGTGCGTCGCTCGCCGGGAATGCGGTGTGCGCGGATACTCGGGTTCTGATGTGCCTGGAGGGCGAGGGCCGGAAGGGTGCTTACCCGGCTTCCGGAGGCGACCAGGGCTTGGACGGCGACGTAGTCGTCGGTCTCGAACTCGATCCGCGGAATGAATCCAGCTCGATTGCAAGCGGTGAGGAGGTGGGCTCGGCAGCTCGGGCAACCGGCAATCCAGGTCTCACCGGCGTAGTCCGTGATCTCGTTGGCGGCATCTGCATTCCGCGCAGAGGTGATCAGGTACAACGGATCTTCCAGTAAAGCCGTCTGCGCGACATGCTTGAGCCCGACTTCAGGGGTGTCCTCGTGCGCGAAGACAACAGCTACGTCGACATCGTTGTTACGAAGCAGTGCAAGTGCTTTGGGTGGTTCTGCATCAACGAGGCTGATGGACACATCGGGGTACTGGGACGTGAACGCTGCCATCGCCTGCGGAATCAAACTCGCCAGGGCTGACGGGAATGCGGCCAGTCGTACCCGCCCGGCCCTCAGTCCTGCGTACGTCTGGACTTCGGCTGCCGCTGCGTCGACGTGGCCGAGGATCTCGGTGGCTCGCCGAACCAGCACTGCGCCGGCGTCCGTCAGGCGCAGTCCACGACCCGCTCGCTGGAACAGTGGAACCCCGACTTCCGATTCGAGCTGTCGAAGGTGGTGACTGATGGAGGGCTGCGCGTAACCGAGAGAATCGGCGGCGGCTGTCACCGACCCTTCCTGTGCAACAGCGACCAGGACCCTCAGCCGAATTAGATCGAGCATGCCAAAATCATAGAAGATTTCGATGCTTTGGACGAAAACACGTATTGGATCTATGAATCGGTGTTTGGCAGGGTGAATCACATGGCACCGGCATCTGATCTCACGGCATCAAACCAGCTACATCCACCCGTATGGGCAGACATCGAGCGTGCCAGTCAGGTCGTCCGTCGGCATCTACCGGTCACGCCCCTGATATCGCACCCGACCTTGGGTGCGGGCTCGTGCAGCCAATTGTTCGTCAAACACGAGAACGTGCACCCCACGGGTGCGTTCAAGGTTCGCGGCGGACTGAACCTGGTGGCAGGACTGGATGAGGCGACGCGGGCGCGGGGGATTGTCGGCTACTCGACCGGAAACCATGCTCAATCCTTGGCGTATGCCGCGGCGGGTGCGGGCGTGCGGTGTGTGATCGTCATGCCGGTTGGGGCGAATCCAGTCAAGGCTCACGCTGTCCGCATGCTCGGAGCCGAGCTCATCGAGCACGGTGTGAACTTCGACGAGGCACGTGCTCATGCCGATTTCATCAGCGAACGTGACGGCCTGCGTCTCGTTAGCGCCGCCAATGAGCCGGCAATCCTCGCCGGTGTTGCAACGGCCTACGTCGAACTCCTCGAACAACAACCTGATCTGGACGCGGTGGTGGTCCCAGTCGGTGGCGGCAGCGGTGCGGCGGCGGCGTGTCTCGTCGCCAGTGCGCTTGCACCGCACCTCGAGGTGTTCGCAGTGCAGTCTGAGGCCGCACGAGCCGCACATGACTCGTGGAGTTCCGGCACGTGCGTCGAGCGCCCGAACACCACCCGTGTCGAAGGGCTTGCGACCGGTGCCGGGTTCGCACTGACACAACGTGTTTTGCGTGAACGGCTAGGAGGCTTCCTGCTCGTCACGGATGACGACATCACCCTCGCGCAGCGGGCGTTGCTCTACGACGCTCACACTTTGAGCGAAGGCGCCGGTGCGGCCGCACTTGCTGCGGTCTATGCGCATCCGAACGCCTTCGCTGGCAAGCGCGTTGCTGTTGTCTGCACGGGCGCCAATGCCTCCGAGAATGAGATCCGCAGGGTCGTCGGCTAATTCATCTCGTACTCGGAACAATGTGCAGTGTCAGCGAACTGACGGAAAGCCGAAGTACGGTGTTCCAATGACTTCACCCCGAGACAAGTCACCTATCACTCGCAATGTTCCCGCACTCATGCTGGTAGTCGGGGTCATTGGATTGATCGCAAGTTTCGGAGTGACCTCACGTTGGGGGTTCCCAGCGTCCGCATCGGAGCTTTGTAGATCAAGTTCGTATGGAAGCGGATTGCTCGAAGAAGCAGGATGGGCTTGGATCCCGTTTCCCGTAGCCTCTTGCAAGGCAGTGGATTTCGATTCTTCCGCAGTTTACTTCGCGCTCGGATGGGAAAACTCGATCACTGCCGCAGTATCGATCGCATTCATTGCCATGGCTCTGAAACTCACTTGGGGTGCAGGAGTTCAGTGATGCTCATATGCCCGGCCTTGGGTTCGTTCGGAAGGCTGACCGGCGCAAGCCCCATGCTTTCCCGACGCTCGTTGACCGAAAAGACGTACTGGGCAAATTCAGGCTTGACATGCACGTCCGGAAACTGTGCCCGAAGTTCGCCCACGATCTGATAGCCCTCGTCGTACCAGTCGAAAACGTTGATCCCTGGATTCCACCGCGGTCGCATCGCGAAGCCGTCGATCTCGGTCACAAAGAACTTTTGGAAGCGATCAGTCCACGCCAGTATTTTCTCTCCGAGTTCATCGTTGATCCCCATTTGGCTCGGGAGAACAAAGGGCTGATCCGCCTGAATGATGACCAGTTCACACGAAGGCCACAGCGAACTGGGATGACCATGGTCTGGATAGATTCTGATGACTAGCATTGCAGACTCGTTCCGCTGGCCGAAACGCTCCGAGGCGAAGTCACACCACCGGTCACCAGTGCGTACCGGGCACGAGTCGGGCGGCCCGACGGCCGAGTTTGCGGATGCGCGAGCGCGAGTGGTGCTGTCGCGCCGGTGTTGCCGGAGCGTCTGCCGGAGTTTCCTTGTCTACCTGACCCTTTGCCGCCGGAGAATCGGGGAAGGCCTGGTACATCTGGTTGAGAATTCGGTCCTTGGTGTGCGGTGCGAACAGGGTTCCCAGATCACCCAGGGTTCCCAGTGGTACGTCGATGCGTTTGGGGCGGTCGATCAGCGCGCGGATCACCATTGCCGCAGCCTTTTCCGGGCTGGTGATCGGGCCGTTGTTGTATTCGCCGGTCGGAGCGATCATCGGTGTTTCGACCAGCGGCATGTGGATGGTCGTGAAAGTGATTCCGTCCGCCAGGGTTTCAGAGGCGGCTACGTCCGAGAAACCGTCGAGGGCGGCCTTGCTCGCCACGTAGGCCGAGAATCTAGGCGTTGCCGCCTGGACTCCCGCGCTGCTGATGTTCACGATGTGGCCGAAGCGGCGAGAACGCATGGTCGGTAACAAGGCGAGCACCAATCGCACAGCGCCGAAGTAGTTCACGGCCATCGTTCGTTCGTAGTCGTGGAAACGATCAGTGGAGTGGTAAATGCCGCGCCGGATGGATCGGCCGGCGTTGTTTACCAACATGTCTACGTGATCGTGTTCTGTCAGAATGCTTTTGATCGTGTGCTGGACCGACTCGTCGTCGGTGATGTCGCAGGGGTAACCGAACGCCTTGCCTCCGGCTGATCGAATCTCCTGTACTGCGGCATCGAGTTCGTCGGTGCGGCGTGCGATCAGGAGAACGGTGGCGCCCTTCTGAGCGGCGGCAATGGCCGATGCCTTGCCGATTCCGGAAGAGCCTCCGGTGATCAGAACGATCCGACCCACGAGTGGTCCTTCGGGACTGTTACGTCGTGCGCGATTGGGATCGAGGTTTGCGCGCCAGTACTTCCACAACACAGTGGAGTACGACCCGAACTCGGGGACCGCCAGTCCCGATCCGGCCAGGGCGGCAACGGTTCTCTCCGAGGTGAAGGTCGGCGCCATCGTCATGTTGTCGAGTAATGCTGCAGGCATGCCGATGCGATCGAGGAAGACCTTCCGTGCCGATTCTGCCGAGTCCATCGGCAAGGGTGAGACAAAGGGTTTTGCGATCACGCCCGGCAGGCTGAGTGCGGGCCGGGGCGCTCCGGCGGCCTTGGCGAGTCCGGCATAGATTTCGCGTACCGGTTGAGGTTTCGGATTCACGAGATGGAATGCTTCGCCGTCATGGCCGGGCGCGTGCATCAATTCGACGAGGGCGGCGGCCACATAATCGACGGGCACCACGTTGGTTGCGCCGAGGTTGGGGATCGGGACGGGGAGTGCTGCAGGTAGTTTCGCGAGTAGCGCCAGTCCTGGGAACAAGTAGTACGGACCGTCGATCTTGTCCATCTCCCCGGTGACGGAGTTGCCGACCACGGCAGACGGCCGATAAACACGCCAGGTGAGGCCTTCTCGTTCTCGAACGAGCTTCTCGGCCTCGAACTTGGTTCGGTGGTACGGAGTGGGAAAGCCTTGACCGCAATCGAAATCGGTTTCGCTGAAGGTTCCCGGGTAGTCGCCCGCAACTGCGACTGATGACACGTGATGAAGGGTGGCTCCCAGTTTCGCAGCAAGGTCGGCCACGGAGCGTGTGCCCTCGACATTCGTCGAAGCCTGCTCGTCTCCGGCGGTGATGTCGTAGATCGCGCCGAGGTGAAGGACGTGGTCGGCAGGCGGGGGAGAGTCGATGCCCAGTCCCGGCTCGGTCAGATCTCCAATGAGTAGATGCACGCGATCGCCGCCGGGAATTGCCAACACCTGTTCTTCGAGTTTGGCGACAGAACCGGCTCTGACCAGCACATGGATCTGAGCAGTTTGATCACGCTCGAGCAGGAGTGGCAGTGCAGCTCGTCCGAGGAATCCGGTACCGCCAGTGACGATGTAAGTGGCCATAGTCGGTAACTTACTCCAAAGTAAGATCAGCGGCTAGAGGGAAACGAACATCAGTGCGTCATGACACCATCCTCGGCGTCGAAGTCGATGCCTGCGGAGATGATTCCGGAGAACAAGAACGCGACGGCAAGCGCAAGAGCGGGGATTGCAAGGATCCATTCGAAAATTGTCATGCTCCAAGTCTGACGAAATCAGCTTCGGAGAACATCGCCCTGCGGAGCGATTTAGACGTTCGGGCAGTCATCCTCGAGGACGACTGCCCGATCAGGGAAATCCACTAGGTCTGTTGCTGAAGAGTTTCGGGCGCAGTGGGGTGCGCGCTCGTCCTTGCGTCGCGTGACGTGATTTCGGATGAGATGTGGGCGGCCGTTGTTCCGAGGGTGTGAAGGCCATGCGCCGTCCGCCAGTAGACCGGCGCACCATCGTCGAGGCGATGGCGTGGACAGGCCGGCAAACCCTAGGCCGGTTCAGCGCCCGACAAGTCCTCGACCGCATACGGAGTCGTTCCTTCGAACAGAACACCGATCCCGAAAGGATCGGCCATCTCGAGCTTTGACTCAGCGAACCGCAGCAGCCAGGTTCCGTCAGCCCAGATCACCGCCTCAGGTTCGCCGAACAGTGACTCCGTGGCGTCCAACTCCACGAGTTCGGAGTGGCGGAGGCCGAACTGTGGCCCACGCAGCTGTTGACGCAGGTAATCGGCGGCGACTTCGGCAAACTCACCGAACCGGGCCATCACGGTCGCAGCGAGCTCACACACCGCAGACTCCGGCACGGTGGCCGGCTCGATAACCAGACTCACCGGCCTGGAGTCACCGACCCCCTGGACATCGATGATCGATGTCCAGCACGCCAACGAATCGTCCGAGTCGACACGCGAAAACACTGCCGAGCCGACCACAACACTCTCAGGTAAGTCATCCACGACCCCTAGTCAAACACGGCTCTCCGCAGGATCCCAGGGACTCTTCAGCGACATGATCCAGTCGCGATCAGTGGCCGATGCCGACCTTCGCGTGAACCTTTTTCATCCACACAGGAGCCCACCAGTTCGCTTCGCCCATCAACTTCACGAGCGAGGGCACGAGCAACATGCGGATGATGGTCGCGTCGACGATCAGCGCGACGATCATGCCGACGCCCAGGAACTTCATCACTGACAGCCCTGACATTGCGAAGGCCCCCGTCACCACTATCAGGAGTAAGGCGGCAGCCGTCACGATGCGGCCGGTGCGCTCGGTTCCGAACTTGACCGCTTCCTCTGTCGTCGCTCCCGCGTTCTTGGCCTCGACCATCCGTGACATCAGGAAAACCTCGTAGTCCGTGGACAATCCGAAGACCACCGCCAGGATGAGCACGACGAACGTCGCCTCCAGCGGAGTTTGACTGACCCCGAGGAGTTCGACGCCGTGTCCGTCCTGGAAGACGACGGTGAGGACACCGAAGGTGGTCGCGAGACTCAGGGCTGCCATCAGCACCGCCTTGATCGGCAGCACCACCGAACCGAACGCGAGGAACAACAGGATCAGGGTGGATCCGACCATGATGAGGATCATCACCGGTAGCCAGTGCAGGACGGCGTTGTTGCCGTCGTCGACCATGGCTTGACCGCCGCCGACAAGCAGCACCGTTCCGTCGGGAGCGGAGATCGCACGCAGATCTGTCACTGCGGCGCTCTGTGATTGGGGTGTAGAGCCCTCGCTGTAGAGAGCCTGAACCGCGACGAGTTGATTGGTGCTCGCGACGACGGTCGCCTGACCGATGCCCTCGACTTGACCGGCGGACTCGGCGATCGCTGCACCTTCGGCCGGGGTGAGAGTGTTCCCGTCCTCGGCCTGAAGGATCATCGTTGCGCCGTTTCCGGTTTGCGGGAAGTCGTTGACCAACGTGTCCATTGCGACGCGAGCGGGGTCGTTGTCCGGTAGTGCGGTGTACGAGAGTTCTCCCAGCCGGGCGCCGAGCAGCGGCGAGGCCATCACGAGCAGCACAGCCACGATCGTCACCGAGACTGCGACCGGACGCTTCATCACCCACGTGACGACGCGGCCCCAGAACTTGCGCGAGCGTTCCTCGCCGCGTTGCGCCGCATCCTTGCGCCACGTCAGGGCGTTGATGCGATGCCCCAGAATGGCAAGCAGCGCAGGCACAGCGGTCAGCGACAGGACGGCCGCGCTCAATACCGCAGCGATCGCGCCGAAGCCCAGAGACCGGATGACGGCCTGGGGGAATACGAGCATGCCGCTGAACGCACAGATCAGCAGTAGACCCGAGAACATGACGGTGCGACCCGCCGTCAGAACTGTCCGCTGAGCAGCCGCTCCCGGGTTCGAGCCCGAATTCAGTTCTTCACGGAACCGACCGACCACGAACAGTCCGTAGTCGATGGCCAGTCCCAACCCGAGAAGAGAAGCGACGTTGATCGAGAACGAGGACACATCGGTGATCAGCGTGAGGATTCGCAGAACCGCCAAAGCACTCAGGACACTGAGTACACCCACGAACACGGGCACGGCAGCAGCGACGATGCCGCCGAAGATGAAGACCAACAGCACCAGAGTGATCGGAATGGCGATGGCTTCGGCGACCACCAGGTCCTTCTCGAGCTTGGTGTTGAATGCGACGCCGACGACGGTGTTACCCGCGAATTGTGCCTCGGCACCTTCGACTTCGAGCTTCGGCAGGAGATCGGCGAAAGTGGCGGGCGTGACGCCCGAGTCCGGTGCCAACGTGATCGCAACGGCCGCCATGGATCCGTCGTTCGAGAGCAGGCTGGCCTTCGCTGCGGCGTCTGTTCCCCAATACGATTTCACCGAAGCGGTCGGCACTTCGGTTTTGAACTGGTCGACGGCGGCTGTCACTGCCGGCCCGATGTCGTCCAGAGTCTTGCCGTCCGTGGGCGAGTAGATCGCGATGATGTCCGGGGTCTGCGGTCCGAGATTGTCTTCGATGATGTCGGCGACCTTCGCGGAGTCGCTGCCCGGATCGATGAAGCCGCCCTGGCTGAGCTTGCCGAACACTCCGAGTCCCCACACCCCACTGATGAGAACTATCAGAACCGCGAGGCTCAGTACCCACCATTTCCGGGCGACGACGGTTTGGGCCCAGCGTGTCATGTATCAACTCCGGTGTGTGGGGGCGTCTGGCCAGATCGACTGTAGTGGGCGTTTGGTCTTGAATCGGAAACGTCATGCATACTGCTCGAAGCACTTGCAAGCCACGCGTGTGGGGGAAGCCGGTCCGAATCCGGCGCTGACCCGCAACGGTAGGTCGATTCTCGGTAGTCACCGAGTGTCGGCAAGCCCGATTACCCGCCGCGCGGTGTGCGACATCCATTCGTCGTGGTCTACGAAAAGGAAGTCCAGCAGGAGCTCTGGCCGAGGATCAGCGTGCGGGCGGAGTTGTCTGTCGGATTCTCATTCGTGGCTCAGAGCCCTTACGAGGTCCCCGTGTCACTTCAGTTCTCCCCGTCCCGCGCCGCCGCTGTTCTCATCGCGGTCGCCTTGGTTTCGGCAGGTTGTTCCAAAGGTCAGGAATCAGAGTCGGCGTCTGCTGCGGAATCCTTCGCACAGCCGGTGTCCGTGACCAACTGCGATCGCGAGATGACCTTCGATTCGCCGCCGCAGCGCATCGTGTCTTTGAACGGACACGTCACCGAAGCCCTCATCGAGATCGGCGCGGGTGATCGGATTGTCGGGCGGGCGTACAGCGACAACCCGCCAACTGCCGAGACCGCCGATGTATTCAACAAGATTCCCAGCCTCTCCGATACGTTCCCCAGCATGGAGCAGGTTCTCGACGTCGATCCGGACTTCGTGGTCGGAGGAATGACCAGTGCCTTCAACGAGAAGCAAGGCCGTTCCCGAGACGCTTTCGGCGAGCGCGGAATCAACACCTTCCTCTTCTCGGAATACTGTGGCACCGGGTTCCCCGACATCGGATTGCTCGAGAACGACTACACGCAACTCGGTCGAGTCCTGGGCGTCGAAGATTCCGCCCGCGAGGTCGCAGAGGAGATCAGCGATGGTCTCGATTCCGTCCGCGCTTCGGTCGGAGACGCGGCGCCGGTACCGACCTTCTTCTACGACAGCGGTGACCAGGTTCCGACGACCATCGGCGGAGTCGGCGTCGGTCAATTGGTCGCGGAATACTCCGGCGTCTCGAACATCTTCGCCGAAGGGACAAAGCCCTACATCGACGCATCGTGGGAAGCTGTTGCCGAGCGTGCACCCCAGGCGATCGTGGTCATCGACTACGGCGACAAGACAGCCGAGCAGAAGATCGACTTCCTCCGTGCCCAGCCGTTGATGGCGACCACCCCTGCTGTGCAGCAGAACCGGTTCGTCGTGGTTCCTCTCGCTGACCTGTTCGAGAGTTCACGGTTGGTGCGTTCGGCACAGACCATCGCAACAGCCTTCCATCCAGGCGCTGACGCGGCGAAGTGACCCGCACGCGTTACGGGTACGGCGCCCTGCTTGTCGGCTTGGCGGTCGCCTTGGCGATCGTCCTGGGGTTGGCCGTCTCCTTGGGATCGGTTCGCATTCCCGTCGGTGACGTCTGGGCGATAGTCGGAGCCCGTTTGGCGCCAGGGACTTTCGAGACGTGGTGGACCGCGGCGCGGGAGTCGATCGTGATCGACTCCCGCCTGCCACGTGCACTCACTGCCGCGGTGGTGGGTGCTTCGTTGGCCATGGCAGGTGCAGTTGCTCAAGCTGTCACCCGTAATCCGCTTGCCGATCCGTATCTGCTCGGAGTCTCGTCGGGCGCGGGATTCATGGTGGTGCTCGTGTCGGTGCTGGGTTTCGGCGCAGGCCTCCTCGGGGTTTTCACGATTCCGGTCGCAGCATTCGTCGGGGCGATGATCCCGTTGTTTCTCGCACTGCTGATCGGCGGCCGGTATCCGCAGCCGACCGCGATCATTTTGGTGGGTGTCGCGCTCGCCCAGATATTCTCGGCGCTCATCACCTTTTGCATCCTGGTATTGGCCGATGATCGGCACGTGACGTCGGTGATGCACTGGATTGCCGGCGGATTCGGTGATGCACGATGGTCGACGCTGATCTTCCCGACGATCACACTGGCCGTCGTCGGCACAGCCCTTCTGTTCAGTTCGCGATGGATGGACGTTTTGCAGACCGGTGACGACGGGGCTGCTGCACTCGGTATGAACGTCCGACGGTTCCGTGTGTTGTCCTTGCTCGCGGTCTCCGTACTGGCGGGCGCAGCAGTCAGCGTTGCCGGTGGAATCGGTTTCATCGGTCTGCTGATCCCGCATCTGGCCGGCTTCATCGTCGGCACCAGAGCAATTCGACTGCTCCCTGCTGCAGCCCTGCTGGGCGCCGTCGCGATGGTTGCCGCAGATACCGCTGCGCGCTCGGTGGCACAATCCACTGAAGTTCCGGTCGGAGTGATCACGGCCCTCGTGGGTGCACCGATCTTCGTCTGGATGCTCTACCGGCAGTATCGGAGGCTCGAACAGTGACACAGGCCAGAACAGTGACACTCCCGAAAGACTCCGAAACTGCGCCCCTGCTCGAACTCGTCGAGACCCGGGCGCGGCTCGGAAATCGCGAAGTGTTGCGCGGCATCACTTTCGCAGTCAAGTCCGGTGAAATATTGGGCTTGGTCGGGCCGAACGGCAGTGGCAAGACGACGGCGCTGCGCTGCTGCTACAACGCTTTGACGCCGACAGGTGGCGCAGTTCTGATCGATCAAGTCGACTCGACGACGCTCTCGCGTAAGGACATCGCCCGAACTGTCTCGGCAAGTGTTCAGGAACCCACTGTCTCGGCAGGACTTTCGGTTCGTGAATCGATCGCGCTCGGACGAACTCCGCACCGCAGCTGGTTGGACCGAAGCACGGAGCGCGATACCACCATCGTGGACCGGTGCATCGAGCAGGTCGGTTTGGTCGAGCTTGCCGGACGAGACGTATCGACCCTGTCGGGTGGTGAGCGGCAACGTGTCTCGATAGCTCGCGCATTGGCTCAGGAGCCCAAGGTTCTGTTGTTGGACGAGCCGACCAATCATCTCGATCTTCGTCACCAGTTGATCGTGATGGAACTGCTTACCGAACTTACGTCGGCGGGGCTCGCAGTTGTGGTCACGATGCACGATCTACGGTTGGCAGTCGAGTACTGCGACAACCTTGCCGTGCTCACCGAAGGTGAACTCCGCGCGTGTGGGTCTACGGTCGAGGTGTTGGACGAGCCGTTGTTGGCCGAGGTTTTCGGCATCAGGGCGCGAGTCGAACGCGGAGTACGTCCGCGGATGGAGATATTGGGGCTGGCATGACGGAATCGGTGGCCGGGATCTACGCCCGTATGGCAGTAGCTGTGCCGTTCTTCGACAACCTGAGCGCGTATCCGGATACGGTGCCCGCGGTGTTGATGACCGACCCCCAGTGGTTGGCAGCACGTGTCGCCGATACGGCAGAGCGATGGGGGAGTGCGGACAGTCGAGTGAACGGCACGTTGTGGTGGTACTCGGCCAGCTCGACGCTGACCGGCATTCCGATCGGAACCGGGATGGTCACCGGGTTCGCGGCCGATCCATCGTTGGACGGTGGGCGGATCTTCTTGCGTGACAACGGCTATCTGGGCGGTTTTGCTGCCGGATCGGTCATTCCGATCTCGCGGAGTGTGGCGGAGTTGGGCCACGCGATGTTCCGCTCGCTCAATCCCGTGATCGAGGTACTCGCGGAGGTGTCCGGCGTTCGGCAGCAGGCGCTGTGGGCGATCACAACGGACTCCATCGCCAATCGCAGCCTCGATGCCGCCGGTAATGCGCGGGAGCGCGGAAGTGCATTTGCGGCCGGTCTGATCGAAGTTCTCCGCGGTGAGAACCCGGGCATTCCGGTCCCGCGTTTCGTGGATGTGGATCGCAGAGAATCTGCTGTGCGCGTAAGTAATCCATTGACGCCGGTGGCATTCGGGCGACGCAGATTCACGCAGCGGGCGTCGTGCTGCCTGATCTACGAGGTACCCGGTGAAGGCAAATGCACCAGTTGCCCGAAGCGCGCACCCGAAGATCGGGTGCGCGCCTTGGCTGCTCTGGTGTGACTGTGGGTGGGCGGATTCAGGTGTTATCGGATCAGTGAGCTGCGACCTTGGAACGGTCGAGTCCCAGCGCGTCGGTCATCGTGAAGAACAGGTCGGTCTGGTCCGTGAGACCGCTGACGTTGGCCGCATGCGGGCCGAAAGCTGCTACGCGCAACTGAGTTCCGGTGTGTCCTTCGGACTCGACGGCCGGATCCTCGGACGTTCCGTAGCTGATCGTCATCTCCGAGCCGTCCTTGGTGGTCAGCTTGCGGGTCAGGCCGGGGTAGACGATTTCCTGGGCGCGCTCGACCGGGATGTTCTGGTCCTTGGCGATGGTGGCGATGTCGTCGGCGCTGACATTGGTGACGATCTGGCTGGTGTGAGCGTGGTCGGCTGTGACGATGACCAGGGTTTCTCCGTCGGTCTTCGCGAATTCGAGTGCCTTCTGCACAGCTTCGTCGAGGTCGACGGTTTCACCGATCTGACCGCATGCGTTGGCTGCGTGATCCTGCTTGTCGATCGAGGCACCTTCGACCTGGAGGAAGAATCCGTTGTCGTTGACCTTCAGTAGGTCGATGGCCTTCTGAGTCATGTCCGCGAGCTTGGGCACGTCGGAGGTTCGCTTGGGGTTGTCGACGCAGGTTTCGGCGGGTTGCAGGTAACCGTCACGGGTGGCGACAGAGCCTTCCCAGCGGACGGGCATGTTGCCGTCGGCGAACAAGCCGAGCACGGGTGCATCCTGATCGGCCTTGCCGACCTCGTTCATCTCGGCGGCGTTCTTCACCAGCTGGTAGCCACGGGCGGCGGCCTGCTCATTGAGTGTCTTGCCCTGCCAGTCACCGGCTTTCGCAGTCTCGGCGAAGGACTTGGCGCCGCCGGCAAAGGTGACGTCGGCGCGGGTGTCGAGGAGCTGTTCGCTGATCGATCCCTTGCCGCCGTTCTCGAGGGCGTTCTCCGGGCAGGACTTGGACGTCGCCTCCGGTCCGTAGCACTTGCGGCCACTGACGTGCGCGACCTGCACTGCGGGGGTGGCGTCCTGCACCTCGGCGGTGGAGACGTTGCCGGTGGCCTTGCCGTTCGCCTTGGCGATCTCGAGGACGGTCGACTGGGCCTGCCCCTTGATGTCGACGGAAATCGCGCCGTTGTAGGTCTTGGTGCCGGTGGACCATGCCGATCCGCTGGCTGCGGAGTCGGTGACGTAGTCGGGCTTGCCGTCCTTGGTCAGTGCGTAGTGCGTGTACTGGCCGGTGATCGGCAGGGCGTCGAGGCCGGGGAAGCTGCCCGCAGCGCCTTCGGCGTAGTTGCGTGCGGCGGTGATCTCCGAGTCGCCCATGCCGTCCCCGATCAGGAGGATGACGTTCTTCGCGCCGGAGGCATTGACGGCGTCGCGCACTGCGGCCGACTGATCACCGTCGATGCGACGAGCGCCACCGTTCGAGGACAGTTCGCCGGTCGCGGCGCGATCGACGGTCGCGCCGTTCGAGCCGGTGGCCTCGTCGGCGCTGCTGCTGCAGCCGGCAGCGGCCAGAACGGCGACGGCGCCGGCGACGGCCGTCAACCTACGTGTGTTGCGCGAGAACGACATACGAGTAGTACTCCTGGAAACAGTATGGATGGAGATTATGAACGCCGCTAATGATCTGGGGCGAAAGTGAACGGAGTGCAGACATGCGTACATCTGAATGTGACGAGACGGTGAGGGTTGAGATTCGCTCTGTTGACTGTGGGTGAGTGACCTGTCAGACTGAATCTACATCGAACATCAGTTCGATGCATGTGGTGCGTCTTCCCTTTCGGCATCCTCGAGCAGTCGGTCGTCCCTGACGGCCGACTCGATCAGGTGCGAGGTCAGTGTGGGTTGGGGAAATGGGCCGCCGACGTGGTCCGAGATGGAACGGGTGCTTTCCGGACGACCCGGCCGTGTGGAACATGAGGATTTGTTTCCGGGCGATGGAAGCGACAGCCCCGCCTGGTCAAGAAAGCGCGGCGAGTACCACGCGGGCGAGCTCACCCGTGGTGCCGGTGTAGTTCCTTACGCAGAACTGCACGCTCACTCGGCCTTCAGTTTCCTCGACGGTGCATCACCGCCGGAAGAGCTGGTCGAGGAAGCAGTGCGTCTCGGGCTCGAAGCTATCGCCGTCACCGATCACGACGGCTTCTACGGCGTGGTGAGGTTTGCGGAAGCCGCACGTGAATGGGGAATGCGCACCGTGTTCGGGGCCGAGTTGTCTCTGGATTCGGTACCCAGAACCGGCACGGCAGATCCCGGTGGAACGCACCTCCTGGTACTTGCCCGTGGGCAGGAAGGGTATCGCCGGCTCTCGCGGGAGATCGCTGCCGCGCATCTGGCGGGCGGCGAGAAGGGCAAACTGCAGTACGACTACGACGTGCTGACCGAAGCGGCCGGTGGCCACTGGCAGATCCTGACCGGGTGCCGGAAAGGTCATGTGCGGCAAGCCTTGACGTCGGGTGGTCGCGAAGCAGCGGCGGATGCCTTGGGGGATCTGGTCGAGCGTTTCGGGGCGGAGCGAGTGTCGGTGGAACTCACTCATCATGGGTTGGCGGAGGACGACGAGCGCAATGCCGTTCTGGCCGAATTGGCGAGAGAGCATGGACTACGTACGGTGGCGACCACCGCCGCGCACTTCGCCGCTCCTCCGCGTCGACGCCTCGCCATGGCAATGGCGGCTGTGCGGTCGCGTCAAAGCTTGGACGAGGCAGCAGGATGGTTGGCCCCTACCGGCGGAGCGCACCTGCGGTCCGGCGCGGAGATGGCGGCACTGTTCTCGCTCTATCCCGAGGCTGTCAGTGGTGCCGCCGATCTTGGTCGTGAGTGCGCTTTCGATCTCAAGCTCATCGCGCCCAAATTGCCACCGTTCGACGTGCCAGCCGGGCATACCGAGGCGTCGTGGTTGCGTGAGCTCACCATGGTGGGGGCGCTGGAACGCTACGGACCGCCGGAAGGTGCACCGAAGGCATACAAACAGCTCGAACATGAACTTGCCATCATCGAGGGATTGAACTTTCCCGGATATTTCCTGGTGGTGCATGACATCGTGTCGTTCTGCAAGAAGAACGACATCCTCTGTCAGGGAAGAGGTTCCGCTGCGAACTCGGCGGTGTGTTACGCGATCGGCATCACCAATGTCGATCCGGTTCGCAACAAACTGCTGTTCGAGAGGTTTCTTGCGCCCGAACGTGACGGCCCGCCGGATATCGACGTGGACATCGAGTCGGATCGCCGGGAAGAGGCGATCCAGCACGTGTACGCGAAGTACGGGCGTACGTATGCCGCGCAGGTAGCCAATGTCATCACCTATCGAGGAAAGTCGTCGGTGCGGGACATGGCTCGGGCGCTGGGCTTTTCGCAGGGCCAGCAAGATGCGTGGAGTAAGCAGGTCGGCCGGTGGGGTGGTATCGACAAGAATGCGGATACCGATATTCCGCGTCCGGTACTCGAACTGGCGGCGCAGATCGAAGGCTATCCGCGGCACCTCGGTATCCACTCGGGCGGCATGGTCATCTGCGATCGTCCCATCGCCGACGTCTGCCCGGTGGAGTGGGCGCGGATGGCCAATCGCAGTGTCCTGCAATGGGACAAGGACGATTGCGCTGCCGCTGGGCTGGTCAAGTTCGATCTGCTCGGCCTCGGCATGCTCTCAGCTTTGCACTACATGATGGATCTGGTGGCCGAACACAAAGGCATCACAGTCGATTTGGCGCAACTCGATCTGTCGGAAACAGCGGTGTACGAGATGTTGCAGCGGGCAGATTCGGTGGGTGTGTTCCAAGTGGAATCACGTGCGCAGATGGCGACACTGCCGCGTCTGAAGCCTCGAAACTTCTACGACCTGGTAGTCGAGGTCGCGCTCATCCGTCCGGGGCCGATCCAAGGCGGATCAGTGCATCCGTACATTCGTCGGCGCAACAAACTCGAACCTGTGTCCTACGACCATCCGTCGCTCGAGAAGGCACTCGAACGCACGTTGGGGGTTCCGCTGTTCCAGGAACAGTTGATGCAGATGGCCGTCGACGTTGCGGGCTTCACGCCGTCCGAGGCCGATCAATTGCGTCGGGCAATGGGATCGAAACGCTCCACCGAGAAGATGGAACAACTGCGCGCGAGGTTCTATCAGGGCATGCGAGACCTACACGGCATCGGTGACGAGGTTGCCGACCGGATCTACGAAAAGCTGTATGCATTCGCTAATTTCGGTTTCCCGGAAAGCCATTCACAGAGTTTTGCCGCGCTGGTCTTCTACTCCTCGTGGTTCAAACTTCATCATCCCGCTGCGTTCTGCGCCGGACTTCTGCGCGCGCAGCCCATGGGT
This sequence comes from Rhodococcus sp. C3V, assembly GCF_029269915.1. Classification (NCBI taxonomy): domain Bacteria; kingdom Bacillati; phylum Actinomycetota; class Actinomycetes; order Mycobacteriales; family Nocardiaceae; genus Rhodococcus; species Rhodococcus sp. C3V. The sequence goes on along the minus strand of NZ_JARJBE010000002.1, from coordinate 695,747 downwards.
TTCTACTCGCCGCAGTCCTTGGTTGCCGATGCGCGCCGGCACGGAGTGCAGGTACACGGTGCAGACATCAATGTCAGCCTCGCGCATGCCACCGTCGAGGCAGGTGGATTCGAGGTTCGGCTGGGGCTGGGGGAAGTGCGCAACATCGGCGATGCACTCGCCGAGAAAATTGTCGAACAGCGCGACCTCGGTGGACCGTTCACGTCGTTTCTCGATCTGACCGGGCGGGTGGAACTGACTACCGCACAAGCTGAATCGCTGGCGACCGCCGGTGCGCTAGCCAGCTTCGGTATCTCGCGTAGAGAAGCGCTGTGGGCAGCGGGCGCTGCGGCGGGGGAGCGCCCCGACCGCTTGCCCGGTATCGGTGCGTCGGTCACAGCTCCCACCCTGCCCGGCATGAGCGACGTCGAATTAGCGGCGGCGGATGTCTGGGCGACAGGAGTATCTCCCGACACGTACCCGACACAATTCCTCCGCCCACAGCTCGACGCGCTCGGCGTGGTGCCGGCGTCGAGACTTCTCGACATCCCGGACGGTGACCGTGTGCTGGTGGGGGGAGCAGTCACACACCGGCAGCGTCCGGCCACAGCTGCGGGCGTCACGTTCATCAACCTCGAGGACGAAACCGGCATGGTCAACGTCGTGTGTTCGGTGGGGTTGTGGGCAAAGTACCGAAAATTGGCAAATACGGCGCCGGCGTTGCTTATTCGAGGGAAGGTGCAGAATGCAGAAGGCGCTGTCACCGTCGTGGCAGACCGGATGCAGCTGATGGATCTGCGAGTAACGGCCAAATCGCGAGACTTCCGTTAACGCCTGATTCTGGCCACCGTGTTAGTGCCGAGAGACAGTTTTGTGCCGAGAGGACAAATGTGGAGCTCAACTCTGACCTCCGAGCATATGGTGCGGGTCACATTTGCTCCCTAGGGTTGTCGCTTGAGCGCGATCGATTCACCACACGCAGCCGCGGTCAGTTGCCTTGCGCGTGAATATCGTCGCCTTCCAAACGCGCTGAACCAAAAGCACTTCGAGTCGAAGAGGAACTTCATGAGCACAGCGATTCTCGTCGCACACGTACACCCCGCCGATCCGTCTTCGGAGGATGCGTTCAACCGTTGGTACGACGACGTGCATATTCCGCAGGTCGTCGAACGAGTGCCCGGAGTTGTCTCCGCCTCCAGATTCTTCCTGGCGGATGTGCAGTTGCTGCCCGAGGATGCATTGCCCGCGCGCCGCTACCTGAGCATCTATCAACTCGACACGGAAGATCTCGCGGGCACCGCGCAGGCGTTGGGAAGTGCTTTGGACGACGGAACTCTCGACATGTCCGAGGCCATCGCGACCACCGGCGACACCGGACCCGAATTGCTTTTCTACGTCCCGACCGAGAATTGAAGGGGAACGCTGACATGTCCGATCTTCTCGCGAACAAAGTTGCAATTGTCACCGGCGCAGGTGCCGGAATCGGCGCCGCCATTGCCCGGGCGTTCGGGGCGGAGGGCGCGAGGGTCGTGGTCTCCGACATCAACGGTGGCGGAGCACAGGCAGTGGCGGACTCGATCGACGGAGCTATCGCTGTCACAACTGATGTCACCGACGAACAGCAGGTCAAGGATCTCGTCGCCAGAGCGGTCGAAGAGTTCGGCGGACTGAACGTCGTAGTACCCAACGCCGGTATCGCCACCACGACCCCGCTGATCGAGACCTCGTTCGAGGACTGGCGGAAAGTGATGTCGGTCAACCTCGATGGAGTGTTCTTGACAGTGCGTCATTCGCTGCCCGCTCTCGTCGCATCCGGTGGCGGTTCGATCGTGAACATCTCGTCGATCTCGTCGACCACCGGCTCGCCTTTGATCGGCAGCTATGCCGCAGCCAAAGCAGCAGTTCGCAATCTCACCGAAACCCTGTCAGCCGAACTTCGCTTCCACGGAATCCGCGCGAATGCATTGCTGCCCGGATTCATCGATACCGACCTGGTCAAGAGTCACCAGCAGGATTTCGAGAATGCCCTCGGCCTCGAGTCCGGGGGATTCGACGACTTGATGGTCACGAAGCAGACGCGCTACGGCCGGACCGAGGAAGTTGCCGCCGCCGCAGTGTTCTTTGCGAGCGACCAGTCGTCGTGGTGCAACGGCAGCAGCCTGGTTCTCGACGGAGGGTTCACCGCTTCTCTCCTCTGAGCAGCAGAACCCTTTCCGAACGTCACCCGATCACCATTCGTGCGAGGATCCACACCATGACCAACCGCGCCGTGTACGTACTCCCGCCTGGAGGATTGAACAACCTCGAATCGAGGACGATCGAGACCCCGGGCCCGGGTGCGGGTGAGGTGACGATCGCGATCCACGCGAATTCGCTCAACCACCATGACTACCTCGTGGCGACCGGAGAGATAGCAACCGACGGTCCGCGGATCCTGTTGTCCGATGCTGCCGGGGAGGTCGTTGCGGTCGGAGACGGCGTAACGCAGTTCAGCGTCGGAGATCGCGTGATGAGCACCTATTTGCCGCATTGGCGGAGCGGCACACCGGATTTCGACGGATTCGGAAATTCGCCGGGTGACGGTGTCGACGGGTTCGCCCGCGACACCGTCACCGTGCCGGTATCTGCTGTGACAGTGATGCCGCGAAACTACACCTACGAGGAAGCCGCTACCTTGCCCACCGCAGGTTTGTCAGCGTGGCGCGCACTATTTGCCGGAGTCCCGATCATCCCAGGGTCGTCGGTGTTGATCCCTGGGACCAGCACGGTGGCGCTGTTTGCCGTCCAGCTGGCCAAAGCTGTTGGAGCTCAGGTGATCGCAACGTCGTCGGCCCCCGACAAGATGGCACGATTGGTCGAGCTCGGTGCCGATCACGTGGTCAACTACCGTGAGCGCCCGGACTGGGGTTCGGAAGCGATGCGGCTCAGCGGCGGGATCGACCTCGTCCTCGACGTCGGCGGGCCGTCCACCCTCGGCCAATCTCTGGCGGCAGTCCGACCAGGCGGGCGAATCTGCGCGCTTGGCATCATGAACGGCCCCTCGTCGTCGATCGACCTGACTTCGCTACTGACCAAACAGGTCACCATCGAAGGTGTTCTGGTGGGCAGTCGTGCACATCAGGAGGAGATGGTCGCCGGGCTGGAGAGCCTGGCGCTTCGTCCCGTCATAGATTCTTCCTACAGCCTCGACCGCCTCGCTGACGCTTTCGAGCAGCAGAAATCCGGGCAGGCCTACGGCAAGATCGTCATCACAAACCCTTGATCGCTTGCCGGTCCCAACGGGGATCGGTGAGGATTTCCGCCGAGTCGCCGACAAATGCACGTGCGGCAGTCTGGTCGCCGCTCAGGGTGAATCTCAGCCACGCGGTGAGGTAGCCCCGGAATCCTTCGCCATCTGCGGCCCAATTGTGGCCGACGCCAAGCAGTCTGCCGCGGACCGCCGGTCCGGCGGTTTTGTCGAAGTACTCAGCTTGCGGATCGGCGGTGGAGACCGGGTCGTCGGCGCCGGTCATGAAGAACGTCGGTCCGGTCAACTGGGCCACGTCGATCACGTCGACAGGTCGCGAGGCCCACCACGGGTCAGGCAAATCGAGTACCGCCGTGGCGGTGATCAGATTCGCGGACTGGGTTGCCGCGTTGATCGCGCCACCGGCGCCCTGGGAGTGTCCGACCGAGGCAATGTTGTCGGTGTCGATCCGCTGGTGAAAAATGCTCTCAGCGTTGGTGTTCTGATCGACGACGTACTGGGCAGCCCCCAAGATCTCCGTCCCGTCGCCGGTGACGCTGCTGTCGGCCACCACAACGACAAAACCCCAAGAAGCGAGATGCTGCAGGAGCGCTTCGTACTCTTCGTAAGTCGCATAGCTGCCGTTGCCGAAGGTGACGACGGGATGCCGATTGCCATCAGACGACAAGTCGGCTGGGTAGAACAGTTGGTACCCGGGAACTGAATCGGCAGCCACTTCATGCGCACCCTTGGCTGCATACAGATCGCTGATCGATTCCGACGCGATGGATTCGGTGGTCGCGACTTCGGGAGTTGTCGGAACCCCCGCGGTGGCATGAGTGACGGCACCGGAGAGTGCCAGCAGACACGATGCAGTCACGACGGCGAACGAGTACGTGGTTCGAGAAGGCATGGGCACAAGTATGTCTTGTACGGTCGCGGTCGGTCAGGCCGAGACGGGTGTGTGCCGATCTTCGCCGATTCGATCTCGAATGAGGAAGACGGCGATCACCCCGAAGACGACCAAGAGGACCGTCAGTAGAGAGGTGATGGCGGCGGCGCCGCTCACTTCCGTGGTCACCGAAGTGTCCAGCCCGCCGGTCGAGAGAATTGTGGTGGGGTCGGTGAGGCCGTGTAACACGATTGCGGCCCAGATCGTGCCCGTCACACGCATTGTCAGGTACATGCACATACCGAAACCGAAGGTGTAGACCACGGTGACCAGAACGGTTGACGCCTTCATCCCGGCGATGAGGTTGACGGTGTGCATGAGTGCAAACACCAGTGAAGACACGACGGCGACAAAGCGTTCCCGGTGGCCGGCGTCGCGCAACATCTTCACTGCCAGGCCACGGGTGGCCAATTCCTCGGTCAGGCCGACGCACGCACCGAGCACCAGCAGGGCGATTACCTCGCCGGTGGTCCAGGCGCTCCAATCGGTTCCCGCCAGATGCGCAACAATGGCGGCGACCACGATGATCGGACCGATCCACATCCAACCCCGCCCACGAATGGGTTGTGGGCCGAAGACGCCGCGCAGCCAGCCGACCTTTGTCGTGAAAACCAGCAGGGCGATCCCGCCGATCGCGATGGGCAATGCGACGCCGAGGAGGATGCTGGAGGCGCTTGCCACGACATTGTCCGGCTCGATCTGGTCTGTAAAAACCCTGGAGGTAACCTGCCCGACAGCAAGATAGAACGCCAGGTAGACGACGATCAGCAGGAGCACTTTCCACACGGTGGGGCGACTCCAAAAACCGGACTTTTCGGGAACCGTATTGGTCATTGTCAGATCGTAAAGGGAGCTGCACGAAAACGCGCGGGTACCGTCTATTCGGACAGCAGCGAACACGAAGGCAGGCGCAGAAGAAATGTTGGAAGTCGATTTGAATGCACTGGACACGGCTTTGGCAGCGGGTGAGCCGTTGATCGACGTCCGTGAGGCCGACGAGTTCGCTCAGGTCCGAGTTCCCGGTGCGACGCTCATTCCGCTCAGCGAATTCGTCTCTCGCGTGGGTGAAATTCCGGACGCGGAAACGGTGTACATCATCTGCGCCGTCGGTGGTCGGAGCTTGCAAGCCGCTGAGTATCTGCAGGCTCGCGGCATCAATGCCGTTTCGGTGGCCGGTGGAACGATGGCGTGGTACCAGTCGGGGCGCCAGGTCGAGACCGGCGAATAGTGCGTAACTGTTGGGGCAGCTCCCGTTTACGGAGCTGCCCCAACACGTCACTTCCGCCAGAACAGGTGGTGCGTCACGCCGCTCGGGCTCGGCACAACGTCGAGGTTGAAGCGGTCGAGTAACTCGTCAGGTGTCTCCCACAGTCGTAGACCGGATCCGAATTCGATCGGGGAGACAGCGATGTGCATCGTGTCGACCAGATCGGCGTCGAGGAATTCACGGATAGTGCTGACTCCGCCGCCGAGTCGAACGTCCTTGCCCTGCGCTGCCTCACGTGCCTGCGCGAGGGCCGTCGCGGGGTCGGCGTCGACGAAGTGGAATGTCGTGTCCGATAGCGTGAACGACGGCCGCACGTGGTGGGTCAAGACAAAAACCGGGGTGTGGAACGGTGGCTCGTCGCCCCACCAGCCCTGCCACTCGAGATTCTCCCAAGGGCCGCGGTAGGGTGAGAATTTGTTGCGGCCCATGATTTCGGCGCCGATGTTGTTGGAGAAGTCCCGCGTGAAATAGTCGTCGAGGCCTCGGCTGCCGCCGGGATCGGTGCGATTGGGCCAGCTGGCCGTAGCTCCTGCCCACGCAAACATTTCACCGTGGTCCAGGCCGAACGGGCTCTCGAAGCTCTGGTCCGGACCGCAGGCTATTCCGTCACTGGAAACGCCGAAATTCTGCACTCGCAATAACTGACTCACCGTGTACTCCTGCTCTCGACAATGGTCTACGTGAGTACAGACCGTACGGCGAGCCAAAACTCATCGGTGCGAATTCATGCAGCCGCCGGTAGAACTCCACTGCGGATCGACCGGACGGTCCTGACCGCGACGGTTGCCCAGATGGGGATCAGTACGGTCAGCAGGGCAAGTGCGATTCCCAGGATCAGGGTGGAACCGGTGGCGACTCCGAAGGCATTCGCTCCGACGGCACATGCTCCGATGGGGAAGGTGAAGCTCCACCAGCCGAGCGAGAAGTCCAAGCCGCGGCGCAGTGCGTGGATGGTGACGACGGTGACGGTGACAAACGCGATCACGCCGATGATTCCGACGACGGTTCCGTAGGCGATCCCGAATTCGTGCAGGGTGTCGGCATGCTCGGGGCTGAGTGCATGCCGTGAGGCGGCGGCCAACAGGTTGGATGCCGCGATCGACTGTCCGATCACGCCCAACGGAATCCACAGTGAGGGAATGGCATTGAACGGGATCACGTCGACGCCGGCCGAACGGTTGCGTGCGAACTGCCTGGCGACGGCTACCAGAATGCCGATGGCGGCGGTCAGCGCCAGAGCGAACAGGATGTAGCAGAAAACCAGTACCGCGATGCGTGGAGCGCCTTCGGGCATGTGGGTGCTGACCGCTGCGCCGGTGGTGGCCGAGACCATCGGAGGTACGACGGGCATGAGCCAGAACGGCATTGCCGTCGCCATCCCGGCATCTCGAACGAGTCGAATCATCATCACGACGTAGGTGACCAGGCCGAGTGCCGTGCCGAGTGTCCACAGTGTCAGCGACACGGTGATCGCCACGTCGTGGCCGAGGAAGTCCGGGCCGGTGATGCCGGTTGCGGATCCCACGGTCAGCAGTGCCATTGCGACGGCGCCGTAGAAGGGGAACATCGCGGGGCTGTGCAGGTAGGCGAGGGCCTGACATCGATGTTGTGACCAATGGGTGGCAAATGCTCCGATCAAGGCGCACAGTACGAGAACCGCCAGAACCCAGAAGATCTCGGAGACCAGTTTCAAGCCCTCGATCTCCGGTTCGAGCGAAGCGGCGGCCACCGACACGATTCCCGTTCCCATCGCTGCCGCGAACCAGTTCGGAGTGATGTGGGCGAAGGTGGAACTCGTTGTGGTGGTCATGTATTTCACTGTCGTCTCATCCGGTCCGTACCGGTAGACCGGTTGTTCTTGAATGCCCACAAACTCGCCTTGTGGGTCTAATCTTGGGACTATGTCGTTGTCTCCTCGGGTGCCGGAACTCAGTGCCCTCGACGTCCTCCTTTCCGTAGGGCGTCTGGGCAGCATGGGTGCTGCCGGCCGGGAGCACGGACTCAGTCAGCAGGCGGTCAGCGCCCGGGTGCGTTCGGTCGAACGCCAACTCGGAATCAAGGTGTTCGATCGAGCGGCGACCGGTGTTCGTCCCACCGCCGAGGGCGGTCTGATTCTCGAGTGGGCAAGTCACATCCTCGTCAGTGCCGAGGAAATGGCATCGGGAGTTGCCGCACTTCGCGGTGAACGTGATGCTGCCGTCACGGTTGCCGCCAGCATGACCATCGCCGAGTATCTGGTTCCCGGATGGACGGTCGCGATGCGGCACAAGTTCCCCAACGTCGTGGCGTCGGTGAGCTTGCACAATTCCTCGGACGTCTCTGCTCAAGTTCAGGCCGGCCAGGCCGATATCGGATTTGTCGAAGGGCCGGATGTGCCGTCGGCGCTCGCGTCGTGCGAAGTAGCGCGTGATCACCTCGTCGTGGTTGTGCCGCCGGGACACGACTGGGCGAATGGTGTGCCCGTTCCGGTCGAGGAACTCGCACGCACACCGCTGATTCAGCGAGAATCAGGGTCCGGTACGCGCCTGACGCTCGAGAATGCTGTTCCCGATTGTGTGCCGCCGCTGCTCGAGCTCACCTCGTGTACCGCTGTCAAGGCTGCGGTGGTGGCAGGCAACGCCCCGGCTGTTCTGTCGTCGCTGGCAGTTGCCGCCGACCTGACGGACGGCCGACTGGTCGCGGTCAACGTCGACGGCTTGCGGATGCCGCGTCGACTCCAAGCCGTCTGGGATCCCGATCGCGGATTGCGCGGTGCGGCAAGAGATTTCCTCGACATAGCGCTCGGATCCAACACCGCTGTTCATTCACGCTGACGGCTACGGCCGCTATCGGACGGTGTCGATCCCCGCGAGGATGAGCTCGATGCCTGCCAGAAACTGTTCTCGGTCGTCGTGGTCGCGCAACTGCGCCGTCACCTGATTGAGGAACGGGTACTTCGCAGAGTCGAGTTCTTCCCATCGCGTGGCGACGCCCGCGAGGAAAGCGGACCGATCTGTCTCACGGGGGAGCAGACGGGCGCCCGCGGCGTACTGTCCGGCGAGACCGAGCACGTAGTTCAGGAGCGCGGACGCGCAGTCGAACTGTGCCGATTCGGGAACGCCGAGCGCCTGGAGTTGCTCGCCGAGACTTTCGAAGATCTGCATCACCGCTGATTGCCACGGTTCACGTGAGAGTTGGGTGCCGACCCAGGGGTGGGCGTCGATCGCGTCGAACACGCCGAGGGTGATGGTCCGGATCGCCTCCCGTGGGGCTGCGCCTTCGGTTGCACCGGTTGTCACGCGGGCGATGACGTCGTCGGTCGCCGCGGCGAGCAGTTCGCTCTTGTTGGCAACGTGCCAGTAAATCGCCCCGCTACCTGTTGCCAGGCGTGCGGAGAGCGCGCGAAATGTCAGCGCGGCTTCGCCCTCGTCGTCGAGGATCTCGATCGCAGCCTCGACGATTCGCTCCTTCGAGAGCGCATCCGTACGTCGTTCGGTCCGCTGATTCCTGGTCGCCATGCGAACCATCTTGACATATCTGGAACGCCGTTCCAAGATGTCATTGGAACGACGTTCCAATCGAAGCCTGAAAGGAAACAACATGAGCAACTCGATAACGATCATCGGGGCGGGCCTCGGCGGTCTGACGCTCGCGCGTGTCCTCCACGTTCATGGAATTCCGTCGAAGATCTATGAGGCGGAACTGTCGGCAGAAGCTCGCACGCAGGGCGGCCAACTCGACATCCACGAACACAACGGTCAGGCTGCGCTCGACGCTGCCGGACTCACCGACGAGTTCCGCGCGATCATCCACGCGGGCGGCGCCGCGTCGCGCGTACTCGATCAACGCGCCGCCGTGCTCCTCGACGAACCCGACGACGGCACGGGAGCACGTCCCGAGGTGCTGCGCGGCGACCTCCGTCGAATCCTGATTGATTCCCTTCCGGACTACACGATCGAATGGGGACGCAAAGTCGACACTGTGCGCTCGCTCGGAGATGATCGCCACGAGTTGACCTTCGTCGACGGTTCGACAGTGACCACCGACCTTCTCGTCGGTGCAGACGGTGCCTGGTCGAAGGTCCGGCCGCTGCTCTCCGATGCGAAGCCGGAATACGTCGGCACCACGTTCGTCGAGACCTACCTCTACGACGTCGACGAGAAGCATTCGGCTGCAGCCGAAGCCGTCGGGGACGGGGCGATGTACGCGCCCGCACCAGGAAAAGCGATCGCCGCGCATCGAGAGGCGGGAGACATCGTGCACACCTACGTTCAGCTGAACCGTCCGGCGGAGTGGTTTGCCGGTATCGATTTCACCGACGCCGCCGCTGCGACAGCGCGGGTCGCGGCCGAGTTCGACGGTTGGGCACCGGAACTCACGGCGCTGATCACCGATGGCGAAACCGCTCCGATTCCGCGCGCGATCCATGCACTTCCCGACGAGCACCGATGGGATCGCGTGCCTGGGGTGACGCTCCTCGGTGACGCGGCGCACCTGATGGCCCCGTCCGGTGAGGGTGCGAACTTGGCGATGTTCGACGGCGCCGAACTGGGAAAGGCGATCGCCACGCACCCCGACGACATCGAAGGGGCACTCGCCGAGTACGAAGAAGCGATGTTCGTGCGCAGCGCATCCGAGGCCGCGGACTCGCACGTGATCCTTGATCTCTGCCTCGGTGAAGGCACACCGTATTCACTGGTCGATTTCTTCACCGGCGCTGCTTCCATATCCGGATAATGGGCGAATGCCTGTTGATTCCACTCCTTGGTCTGCCGCGATTGCGCACGTGAGCGGTCTCTCGAAGGGCGGCCCGTTGGATCGAAATCACCGGGTGACGTTGCACTTTCATCCGGACCTCCCGTCTGAACGTGGTCTGACATTGGCCTCGATCGCACGTCAAGGCACCTATGTGACCCAGTTCGAGACTCGAACGAGCAACGGCGGACTGACGGCGCATCACGGCGGCGATCGTTGGCGTTGGGAGAGTCGGATATTCGGCGGAGCTTACGACGAGCGAGAGCCCTCGGAACGGCCGAAGTACGGATCGTTGAACTTCTCCGCCGATCCCTACGGGGCATCCCCTCGGTTCGGCTCGTCCTACTTCCGGCTTGCCGAGCACACGCTCGACCGCACCACTTTCTGCTTTCCCGACAGCGTCTTCGAGCCTGATCATTTCGGAACGGCCGAAGCGATGAGCTTGGTCGGCGCCGCACGGGCTGCCGAGCTCGACGATCCGCTCGACCACTACATCGAGGCGCACGTCCACGGCGCCGTCGACATCGGGACGGACGTCGAGGCGCTCGTTCTGGATCCGAGTTACCGGGGCACACGGATCGAAGAGATCGCCCACTCGCTCACGTGCCCGGTGCTGTGGCACGACGGTTACGCGGTCGATGTCGACGAGATAGCCGAACATCCCGAATACCGGGGAGCGGCCGTGATCGACCTTGCCCGAGAAATTGCGCACGGCAGGCGGCTGACGCCTGCCGTCCTGGGGCTCGCACGGGGTGCATCCTTCGATCCGCAGGACGTCAAGAAGGTTTGGCACTACATCGCTCGATTCGGCGGCAGAGCGTAGAACTGGGCATTCGCGTACAGCTGCACGTCGACGACCGCTGGTCCCGGGACCGCACATCGGTCCGAAGGTCGCGGTGAGGAAAGAGTGATTGATACGCAACATCAGGCATGAACTCCCGAAACAACTGCATCCGAAGATAGAAGTCGACCTTGATCCTCGGTCGAAGGGATGCATGAATCGATGGGCGCTCAACTCACCACCACCAGTGTCGACACACTCTGCGCGTACTGCGGGGTGGGCTGTGGTCTTGTCCTCGACATCATCACCGATCCGGAGACGGGACGTCGGAAGGCTGCGAAGTCTTCCGGTCTGAAGACACATCCCACCAACTTCGGGCGTCTGTGCACCAAAGGCACCACGACCGCAGACATGCTCGCAGGCCCGGGGCGCATGGAATCTGCATATCGCCGTCCGCGCCGAGGTGATGCGATCGAAGCGGCGGACATGGCCGCAGTCATCACTGACACCGCCCAGCGCCTGCGGGCAATCATCGACGAGCACGGTCCCGACGCGTTTGCGTTGTACGTGTCCGGGCAGATGTCACTCGAAGCTCAGTACCTGTCGAACAAACTGGCCAAGGGCTTCATCGGGACCAATCAGATCGAATCGAATTCCCGTTTGTGCATGGCGAGTGCCGGCACCGGCTACAAGCAGTCACTCGGGGCCGACGGACCGCCCGGTTCCTATCAGGACTTCGAACACGCCGACGTGTTCTTCGTGACCGGCGCGAACATGGCGGACTGCCATCCGATCCTTTTTCTGCGGGTGCAGGAGCGGATCAAGGCAGGCGCGAAGCTGATCGTCGTCGATCCTCGACGCACCGCCACCGCCGACAAGGCGAACTTGTTCCTGCAGATCGCTCCCGGCACCGATCTCGCGCTACTCAACGGACTACTCCACCTGCTCGTCGTGAACGGCCACACAGATCCGGACTTCATCGCCGACTTCACCGAAGGCTGGGAGGTCATGCCCAGTTTCCTCGCGGAGTACACGCCTGCGAAGGTCAGCGAGATCACCGGTATCCCCGAGGCCGACATCCGCACTGCAGCGCAGTGGATCGGTGAGGCTGCAAACTGGATGAGCTGTTGGACAATGGGTTTGAACCAGAGCACCCACGGCACGTGGAACACCAACGCCATCTGCAACCTTCACCTTGCGACCGGTGCGATCTGCAAGCCCGGCAGCGGTCCGTTCTCGTTGACCGGTCAGCCGAACGCCATGGGTGGGCGTGAAATGGGCTACATGGGGCCAGGTTTGCCCGGCCAGCGTGCCGTGATGGTCGACGCCGATCGCGACTTCGTCGAGGACCGATGGGGGATCCCGCAGGGCTCGCTGCGCACCGACATCGGCGGTGGCACCATTGACATGTTCTCCCGAATGGCGGCGGGCGACATCAAAGCGTGCTGGATCATCTGCACCAATCCCGTTGCGACGGTAGCCAACCGCAAGACCGTCATCGACGGCTTGGAGAAGGCCGACCTCGTCATCACCCAGGATGCTTTCCTGGGCACCGAGACCAACGAATACGCCGATGTTCTGCTGCCTGCTTCGCTGTGGACAGAGTCCGACGGAGTGATGATCAATTCCGAACGCAACCTGACGCTCTTTCAGCAGGCACTGGATCCGGTTGGGCAGGCGCTGCCTGATTGGCAGATCATCGCCCGGATCGCCTGCGAGATGGGGTACGCCGAAGCGTTCACCTACACCTGTGCCGAAGAGGTGTTCGAAGAGATCAAGCAGTTCTGGAATCCGAAGACCGGCTACGACTTACGCGGCGTCACCTACGAGCGCCTCCGCAAGACATCGATTCAGTGGCCATGCCCGCCAGACAGTGATCAGGACCGTCATCCCATCCGATACGTCAATGACGGTGTCAGTCAAAGGCTCCTGATCCGCGAGGACGGCAGCACTCCGCGGCTCGCATTTCCCACCGCCACTGGCCGTGCGATGTTCTTCGCACGGCCGCACATGCTTCCCGCCGAAATGCCCGACGACGACTACCCCTTCCTGCTCAACACCGGTCGTCTCGCGCACCAGTGGCACACCATGACCAAGACCGGCAAGGTGGCCAAGTTGAACAAGCTCAACCCAGGTCCCTTCGTCGAGATCCATCCCGACGACGCCGCCAGGCTCGGTATCGTCGACCAGGATGCGATCGAGGTTGCCTCACGCCGCGGTCGCGCTGTGCTTCCGGCTGTTGTCACCGACCGAGTGCGTCCGGGGAACTGCTTTGCCCCATTTCACTGGAACGACGCCTTCGGTGAATATCTGTCCATCAACGCCGTCACCAACGACGCCATCGACCCTGCCTCGCAGCAACCGGAGTTCAAAGCCTGCGCTGTCACGATGACGAAGGTCGCCGTGAACACACCTGAAACAGTGCTCGCCGAGGCGGCGCTGCTGGCTCCCGCGCCAGCTGATCGGGCTTTGTCGCGAACCGATGTCCTCGCGGGCGTCCTCGGTCAAACAGGAACACCTGCAGTGGTATTCGATCCGCTCCAACAGAGCTACCTGTCCGGCCTTCTCGCCGCGTTGCGTGCGGACGCCGATCGCACTGCCGGGGTACCTACCTTGCCGTCGACGGCACCCTTCGATGCCGAAAAGCGGATGTGGGTCGACGGTGTTCTGGCCGGCCTGTACTCGCGGATCTCACTTCCTGACACCGACGGGCTTGCGTTGTCATCGAGTCCGAGTATTGGATCCGAGCGCGCGCCGATCGTGGTGCTCTGGGCATCGCAGACCGGAAACGCGGAAGAATTCGCTGCTGAGTGCGCCACTCGTCTCGGGGGAATCGGCTTACCCGTGGTGATGCACGCGATGGACGAGTTCCCCGCCGCCGACCTGGCAGCTACCAGAGAGGTCCTGCTGATCACCAGTACCTCCGGTGACGGCGAATCCCCGGACAACGGCAGCGGTTTCTGGGATGCGTTGTCTGCTGACACGGCGCCCCGCATGTCCGAGACACGTTATGCAGTCATCGCTTTCGGCGACTCGAACTATGCCGACTTCTGTGGACACGGACGAAAGCTCGACGCCCGCCTTGCCGAACTGGGAGCCAGTCGTATCGTCGATCGCGCCGACTGCGAGCCCGATTTCGAGGACACCGCTGCTGGATGGCTGGAGGCGGTCACGGCTGAGCTTCGGAGCTCGGTGGCCGGCGAGACGACCGACGTCCTCGTTGCAAAGAAGAATTCTGGGACAACCGTTGCAGCCGAGCCGATTTCACCGGCGATGTCGCCGCCGCTGCGATACAACAAGAAGGCGCCACTGACCACAGCCTTGACGCGCAATGTCGTGCTCAACCGTCCGGGTTCTTCCAAAGACGTGCGGCAGTTGGGCTTTCACCTTCCAGGTGACACGGTCAGTTACGAAGCCGGCGACGCTCTCGGAGTCTGGCCCCGAAACAGCTCTCCGTTTGTCGACGAGTGGCTCACCCTTACTGGCCTCGACGGTGACGAGACCGTCGAACTGGGGCAGTACGGGGAAATGACGCTGCGTACCGCGCTCACCGAGCGCCTGGAGATCACTCGAATCTCGACCGACATGATTCGATTCGTGCATCAACGAACCCGCGATTCGGACCTGGCCGAGTTGTTGAAGCCGGAGAATGTCTCCACGTTCAAAGACTGGTCGTGGGGACGACAGTCCGTCGACATTCTCGCGCAGTCGCCCGTTCGTGCCTCGACAGACGAATGGCTCTCGCTGCTCAAACCGATTCAGCCGCGGCTGTATTCGATATCTTCCAGTCCGAAGGAGAACCCACGCGAAGTGCAGTTGACGGTGTCCGCGGTGCGATACAACGTTGCGGGTGTCCCACGGCGTGGAGTGTGCTCGACTTACCTCGCCGACCACGCTCACGATGACGACATCGGTATCTACGTGCAGAAGTCGACCCACTTCCGGCCACCTTCCGATCCCGAGACCCCGATGATCATGGTCGGTCCGGGGACCGGCATTGCACCGTTCCGTGCCTTCCTGCATGAGCGGCGGGCATTGGGGCACACGGGCCCGAACTGGCTGTTCTTCGGAGAACAGCACGCCGCGACCGACTTCTACTACCGCGAAGAAATCGAAGAATTGCGGAAAGACGGATTCCTCACCGAACTCGACCTCGCGTTTTCCCGGGATCAAGCCGACAAGGTCTACGTGCAGGACCGGATGCGTGAGCGGGGTGCGCTGCTGTGGGAGTGGTTGCAGAAGGGAGCGCACTTCTACGTCTGCGGCGATGCCAACCGGATGGCCAAGGACGTCGACAGTGCCCTCAACGGGGTGGTCGCTCAACACGGAAAACTGGCTCCTCGCAGTGCCGAGGCATACGTGAAGGCTCTTTCGGCGGAGAAGCGCTATGTCCGGGACGTCTACTGACGTCGATCAGACAGCGCCCTTGAACCCGTGCTGACGCCAGGCCTCGTACGTCACGAGGGCGGCAGCGTTGGACAGGTTGAGGGACCGGCGTCCGGGCAGCATCGGGATACGCAGGCGCTCGGTGACGTGTTCGTCCGCCAATACTTCTTCGGACAGTCCGGTGGGTTCGGGCCCGAACAGCAGGACGTCGCCGGGTTGGTAGGCGATATCGGCATACGACGTGGTCGCGTGCGCGGTGAAGGCGAACACGCGAGCGGGGGTGACGGCTTCCCAGGCAGCGGTCAGGTTTTCGTGGACCGTGACAGTCGCCAGGTCGTGGTAGTCCAAGCCTGCGCGCTTGAGCTTCGGCTCCGACAAGTCGAACCCGAGAGGGCCGACCAGGTGGAGTTCGCAACCGGTGCCTGCGACCATGCGGATCGCGTTTCCGGTGTTGGGTGGGATGCGGGGCTCGTGGAACATCACTCGGAACACTCGAGGAACTGTACCGGGCGACGTATCGGTGACCACGTCCGTGAGAAGACCCGGTCGGGAAGTGTGGGCGAATTGGTAACAAACCGGCCAGTCCGTGCGAATCTATTTCCGGCACTCTACGCAGAACGGACATTTTGATGAACCCTCCCGCCGGTTGGAACCCCGACCCCTTCGACCCCACGATCGACCGTTACTGGGACGGTCAGCAGTGGACCGCGCAGACACGGCCCAAGGGCGTCGACGCACCCACTCAGGCTTTCGGCACTCCCACGCAGGTCTTCGGCGCACCCGGATCGGCGGTGCCGGACACTAACGCCGAGGAAGGCAAGACGCGGCGTAAGTGGCCGTGGATCGCCGGCGCGGCAGTCGTGGGGCTGGTTGCCATCGCCGCGGCGACGGGAGCGGGCAAGTCGGAAGAATCGACGACGCCTGCTGCGACCTCTTCGACGACAGCTGCAGCGACGACAACCAAAAGCACGGTCCCGTCGACGACGAAGACCACGACTTCGTCCCTCTTGCCGACGACGACAACGATCGTGCCGCCACCGACGACAACCACCGTGGCAATTGTGCCGCTGGTTCCGCAGGTCCCGGAGACCACGACTACGCCGTATGTTCCGCCCGCTCCTGCGTACACACCGCCGAAGACAACAGAACCGGCGTACGTTCCGCCGCCGGCCAAGGTGCCCGACGCGGGGGTGTATTACGCCAACTGTGCAGCCGTGCGAGCGGCCGGTGCTGCCCCGATCTACCGCGGCGATCCCGGCTATTCGTCCAAGCTTGATCGTGACGGTGACGGCGTGGCCTGCGAGACCTAGGCGATCGAACCGGTGTCGGTGCGGCGGGGCAGTATGGACGGCATGCTCCCCGAAGAATCCGACGATGTCGTCGGCGAAGACTATTCAGACGCGCGGCTGGCCGGGCAGAAGTGGCGTCAGCGCACTTTCACCAACTGCAATTTCCGAGACGCCGACCTCACCGGACTCACGACGGAGTCGGTGGTGTTCACGGATTGTGATTTCACCGGCACCGATCTGGGGGAGTCCGTGCACACGGGAACTGCGTTCCGCTCGTGCAATTTTGCCCGGACCAGCCTGTGGCACAGCACGTTCCGAAACTGCAGTCTGCTCGGGTCGACGTTCGACGGTTGCCGCATCCGGCCGTTGACGCTCGACGAAGTCGACTTCTCGTTGACCTCACTCGGCGGGGCGGACCTGAGAAAGATCGACTTCACCTCATGCCGCTTCCGTGAAGCGAACCTGGTTCGGGCCGACATGCGGGGCGCGGTGCTGGCGTCGGCGGATCTGTCCGGTGCTCGTACGGGTGGACTCAAACTCGAAGGTGCAGACCTGCGCGGTGCACGGATCGATCCGAGCCTGTGGACGTCCGCGTCCGTCGGAAACGCGCAGATCGAGTTGATGCAGGCGGTGGCGTACGCGTCGGCGCACGGTCTTGTCGTCGACATGAAGTAGCAGCGCCTAGCTCTCCAAGCGCTCCTCGAGGCGCACCGTCACCAGCTCGCCGGTCTCCTTGCCGATGGCTTTGCGAAGATCGGCTTTGACCGGCAGCTTGTGGTTACCGTCTCCCAACGCCATGAACGAACTCTGGAACGGATGTCCGTCGATCGTCCCGCGTACCTTGACCAGGCCGCGGGTGCCGAAGAACTCGGCGGACTCCGGCCAGATCACATAAGTCCACCCGCCCTTGGCGTCGCTCTTCTGCAGGGTGGCCGTGAATTCCTTGTCCAGCAACATGATGTCGGTCCTTTCGAACTCGTCCCAGTCGATCAGCGGATGAATTCCCGTGCGAGCAGATCCATCAGCAGTCCGTCCTTCCACACACCATGGCGATCTCGCGAATACTCGCGCATCACCCCGACGTCTTTGAACCCCACCGATCGGTAGCACGCGATGGCGACGGAGTTGTCGACTTCCGGGTCGATGACCAGACGGTGGAATGCGAGGTCGTCGATCAGGTGGGCACACAGCACCCGTATCGATTCGCGACCGAACCCTCGGCCGTGGAAGTCGGGATCGAGGAACAAGTCGAGCCCGGCGTGGCGGAAGTCAGGATTGTCTTCCGCTTCGTACCACTGGATGAAGCCGATCAGGTGGTCGCCGTGGAAGATGCTGTAGTGCGTGGTGCCGGCTTCCGGCGCCGTAGGCCAGTCGTCGTCGGGATTTTGCCACCACTGCACGACGTCCGGGTGCAGGTGAATTGCCCGCAGACGGGCGTGATGATCGGGCGCGACGGGGGAGAGGAGCACCCTCGGGCCGCGTAGTTCCGGAGCCGTTGTCACTCATCGACCCTAACCTGGAACAATGGTCGCCGTGACTGCAACGATCCTCGACGGCAAAGCTACCCGCGACGAAATCTTCGAAGACCTGAAGGTGCGGGTGAGCGCTCTGAAGGCAGAGGGCATCACACCCGGCTTGGGCACCATCCTGGTGGGCGACGACCCCGGATCCGCGGCTTACGTGCGCGGCAAGCACAACGACTGCGCCAAGGTCGGTATCAATTCTTTGCGACGCGACCTGCCTGCCGACATCACGCAGGAGCAGCTCAACGCGACGATCGACGAGCTCAATGCCAATCCCGAGTGCACCGGCTACATCGTGCAGTTGCCGCTTCCCAAGCACCTTGACGAGAACGCAGCCCTCGAGCGCATCGACCCCGACAAGGACGCCGACGGCTTGCACCCGGTCAACCTCGGTCGACTGGTGTTGGGCAAGGAAGCCCCGCTGCCGTGCACCCCGCGTGGAATCCTGCATCTCCTGCGCCGCTACGAGGTCCCTATTGCAGGCGCACACGTGGTGGTAGTCGGACGAGGCGTCACAGTCGGTCGCCCGATCGGATTGCTGCTGACGCGTCGTAGCGAGAACGCGACGGTCACGCTCTGCCACACCGGTACCCGCGATCTCGCGGCCGAGGTTCGCCGCGCCGACATCATCGTCGCTGCCGCCGGCGTTCCCGGCCTCATCACCGCAGACATGGTCAAGCCTGGAGCGGCGGTCCTCGACGTCGGCGTCAGTCGCACCGACGACGGCCTGCGCGGCGACGTCGCAGCCGACGTCAGCGAGGTCGCCGGCTTCGTCTCACCCAACCCCGGTGGTGTCGGACCGCTGACCCGCGCGTTCCTGATCACCAACGTGGTCGAACGCGCCGAGCGGGTTCTGGCCGAGGCCTGAGTCCGATGTCCTCACTGGTCGGCCTCGCGAAGAAGAATCTGCCCATGCTCGCGGTCCTCGCCGTGATCGCGGCAGCGGTTGTTCTCGTGCTGGCCGACCGGTGGCGCCGCGGCGCCCTCGTCTTCGGTGTTGCCGTCATCATCGGAGCTGCCGCTCGGTGGTTCGTTCCCGAGAACCGTGTGGGGTTGCTCGCGGTGCGTGGAAGGGTCTTCGACACTGCGGCGATGGGCGTTATGGGTGTGCTGATCGCGACGCTCGCCCTGACCATCGATCCGCTCGGTACCGACTGAGAAGATCAGCCCCCGTAGAACGAGCGAATATCGATATCACTCAAAGGGATCCACTCCGGTGAATGTGCGGATGTCGACTTCTTTCCAGCCTTGACCGGTGCACTCCGTAACGTCACCGCAAGTGCAGGTTCCTCGTCGATTCGCCCGGCGAGGGCGTAGATCGCGGCGAGATGGTGAACGCACGGCGAGCGTCTACCTGAGCAGTCGCAGCTGGCAGTGCACTCCGAAAGATCAACGGCTACTGCGATATTTCGAGCCTGCAGTTCGGTGACGATGCTGTCCGGCAGTTCGCCGGTGGATACGGATCTGTTCGCCTTTCCAGCCGAACGGAGAAGGCTCTTCACTGCAGCGATCTCGGATTTGGTCCAGAGCGGGACACCAATCGTCACTGACGAAGTTTTTGCCTTGGTGCTCACCTCGGCGACGACGGTCCCCGACGAGACGACGGTGAACTCCACGGAACCGTTGCGTGCCAGGGTGCGAGCCGTCGGCAGGGACGGGTTCGGACCGGACGCCGCGGTCCGCTCCACCGTGCGCAGCCACGCTCGACCCCAAGCGGTGACGCCGAATTCGTTGGCCATCAGATGATCACCGCGCCGTCGAGTTCGAGAAGTTCACGCAGTTCGGTGTCGGGGAGATCGGCCAGCGCGGCCTCGACGTTCCCGGAGACAGCATCGGCCACAACTCGTTTGGACTCGTGCATCGCTGCTATGTGATCCTCCACGGTACCGCCCGTCACCAAGGTGTGGACGTTGACGGTGCGTTTCTGGCCGATGCGGTGTGCCCGGTCGGTTGCTTGATCCTCGACGGCTGGGTTCCACCACCGGTCGTAGTGCACGACATGACTTGCGCGCGTGAGGTTGAGGCCGAAGCCGGCGGCGCGCAAGCTCAGAATCAGAACCGGTGGTGAATCCGTCTCGTTCTGGAACGCGTCGACCATCGCGTCTCGTTTGTCGGTGTTCAGGCCGCCGTGGAGGAAAGGCACGGCGCCGATTCCCAGTTCGGCTCCCAGGTGTCGCGAGAGCATCTCGCCCATCGTCCGGTACTGCGTGAATATCAGCGCGCGATCGCCGTCGTCGACGATCTCGGCGATCATTTCCGTTGCGCGGTCGAGCTTTCCGGATCTTCCGTAGAGGTCGTCCGTATCGCCGGTGACCTGCGCCGGGTGATTGCATACCTGCTTGAGAGTGGTCAGAAGCGCAAGGATGTTGCCACGCCGGGCGATTCCCGTGCCCAATCCGGAGTCGAACGCATCGGCAACTGCCGACCGGTAGATGCGCGCCTGTTCCGACGTCAGAGTGCACGAGACCGTGGAGAACTGTTTGGGCGGAAGATCCTTGGCCACTATGTCTTTGGTTCTGCGCAGAATGAAAGGATCGATCACCGCGGCAAGTCTGGTCGCCGCGGTGGCCGATCGACCGGATTCGATCGGGACGGCAAAGCGTTGACGAAACCGTGCGCGAGTTCCGAGGACGTCGGGGTTGGCGACGCGAAAGAGTGACCACAATTCTTCGAGGCGGTTCTCCACCGGCGTGCCGGTCATCGCTACCTTGACGTCCGCCGACAACTGCATTGCTGCTTTCGCGGCGAGGGAAGCGGGGTTCTTGATCTGTTGCGCCTCGTCGAAGACCACTGAACTCCAATGGACCGGGGCCAATTGGGCTGCGTCGGAACGCAAGACGCTGTAGCTGGTCAGAACCGTAGTGCCGGCGGGGATACGAGTGGGAAGTGCACGGGCGGCCCCGTGATGAACGTGCAGTGGCAGATGCGGAGCGAATCGCTCGATCTCGCGGCGCCAGTTTCCTATCACCGAGGTGGGACACACAACCAGATGCGGACCGTCGCCGGCGCGGATCGCGATCATCGAAATCGCTTGCAGTGTCTTACCCAAACCCATCTCGTCGGCCAAGATCCCACCACCCGAACCCGACAGAGCCGTCAGCCAGGCAACTCCCTGCATTTGATACGGGCGAAGAGTCGCCTGAATCTTTGCTCGGCGAAGGCTGTCCACGGCTGTACGCGCATCCGTGAACAACCGCACCGTGGACTCGGCGCTTCGGATCTTCGTGTCGTCGCGCTCGATAGCGGCATGCGCTGCGGTCGGAATGTCATGTGCGCCGGTGTCGATGACGCGCTTCCACGCGAGCAGCGACGATCCGAGGTCGCCGCGACCAGCATCGAGGTTGTGGAACGCGTCGATCGCGGTGGTGAGGTCGAGCAGTTGCGCTCCGACGTCGGTTGCTGTGATCGACTCGTCGACCGGGATCGCAAGCCTGCACACGCCCGGCGACCCGGTCGGCATCCCCAGTGCCGACAGCCGCGCTGCCGGGTCTGCGTCACCCCAGAACGCGAAGGACATGTGCTCGGGAATGTACGTAGCCTGCAGGCGCGTCGAGCATGGCTGATTCACGTTCGCCGATGCTAGCCGCGCCGGCTCACGTTCGCCAATGAGAATGTCGGGAAAACCCGCAGATCAGCTGTGGTTTTCCCGACATTGACGAATCCTGAAAACGTGGCTCTGTGCCGAATCAGCGAGCCGTACGTGCGAACTCCATCGTTCGGCGAAGCAGTCCGGCGACGGCGTCCGCCTCCGTCAGGAAGCCGTCGTGGCCGTCCTTGGACTTGAGAATCTCGAGGCCGCTGCACGTGGAAATTCCGTCGGCGATCTCCTCCTGCAAGCGAAGGGGATACAGCCGATCCGAGTCGACGCCGCCCACCACGACCGGTGCCGTGATCGATGCCAACGCCGCCGCAACACCGCCGCGTCCACGACCGATGTCGTGCCGGTTCATGGCCTCGGTCAGGAGGACGTACGTGCTCGGGTCGAAGCGGTCGACCAGCTTGTCTGCCTGATGTTCCAGGTAACTCTGTACGGCGTATCGTCCACCGTTCCAAGGATTTTCGTCGTTCTGAGCGGAGTTCTCGAAGCGCGCGTCCAGTTCGGACTCGGTGCGGTACGTCAGGTGCGCGATGCGACGGGCGATGCCGAGTCCGGTGCGAGGTGCCCGCCCCGTTCCGTGGTAGTCACCGCCCTGCCAATCCGGATCGGAGACGATGGCAGCGATCTGCGTCGTCTGGGTGCCGATCTGATCTGCAGTGGCCCGTGAACCGGTTGCGAGAACCAACGCGGAGCGAATGCCGTCCGGGTAGGTAACTGCCCATTCGAGGGTGCGCATGCCCCCCATGGATCCGCCGACTACCGAGGCCAACTGGTCGATCCCGAGGAGATCGACGAGCTTCTTCTCCGCCGCGATCTGATCCCGGATGGAGATCTCCGGGAACCTGCTGCCCCACGGCTTGCCGTCGTCGGCCGGCGAACTGGGACCGGTCGTGCCGCGACAACCACCGAGGACATTGGTTGCGATGACGCACCATTCGCCGGTGTCGATCGGTTCGCCGGGGCCGACCATCCCGTTCCACCAGCCGGGGGAGGGCTGATTCGCGGAGATCGGTCCGGTGACGTGTGAGTCTCCGGTCAGTGCGTGCTCGACGAGTACGACGTTGTCGCGGTTCGGGGAAAGCTCACCCCACCGCTGAACGGCGAGCGAAACCGATGGGAGCACCGCGCCGCTCTCGAGTTCCAAGGCACCGATGTCGACGAACCCCACCTGGCCGTCGGGTGGGGGCAGGAGGTCGATCCTGGGCTCCAATTCGTTCACGGTCACGAGTTTGCCACCGCTGCCAGGCCGACGGTGAGATCGGCGAGGATGTCGTCGATTCCTTCGATGCCGACCGCGAGGCGGACGAGCCCGGGTGTGACACCGGAGGCGAGCTGCTCTTCGGGGGTGAGCTGCGAGTGTGTCGTCGACGCGGGGTGGATGACGAGTGAGCGAACGTCACCGATGTTGGCGACGTGGCTGTGCAGCGTCAGGGCGTTGACGAACGTCTTGCCCGCATCGATACCGCCGGGCAGCTCGAAGGTGACGATGGCGCCGGTTCCCTTGGGCGTCAGCTGCTTTCCACGTTCGAACCATGGCGAGGAGGGAAGTCCCGCGTAGGAAACGGAGGCCACCTCGACGTGACCGTCGAGGAATTCGGCGACCTTCTGTGCATTGGATACGTGGCGCTCGATGCGCAGGCTCAAGGTTTCGATACCCTGCGCGATGAGGAACGCGTTGAACGGCGCCACGGCGGAACCGAGATCGCGCAGCAGTTGGACGCGGGCCTTGAGTGCGAACGCCGGCGCGCCGAGGTCCGCGAAGGTGACGCCGTGGTAGCTGGGATCAGGCGTCGTGAAGTTCGTGTGGCGACCCTGCGTCCAGTCGAAAGTGCCACCGTCGACGATGACGCCGGCGATCGCGGTGCCGTGTCCACCAAGGTATTTGGTGGCGGAGTGAACGACGATGTCGGCGCCGTGTTCGAGTGGGCGAAGCAGGTACGGCGTCGCGACTGTGTTGTCCACGATCAACGGAAGACCGTTCTCGTGGGCCAGTGACGAGATACCGGGTAGGTCGAGGATGTGGTTCTTCGGATTGGCGATCGTTTCGCCGTAGAACGCCTTCGTGTTCGGGCGAATGGCTTCGCGCCACTGCTCGAGATTGTCGGGATCCTCGACGAACGTGACTTCGATGCCCAGCTTACGAAGGGTGTAATGCAGGAGGTTGTACGTGCCGCCGTACAGGTACGGGCTGGAGACGATGTGGTCGCCGGCCTCGGCGATGTTGAGGATCGCGATGGTCTCGGCGGCCTGACCCGAGGAGAGGAGGAGTGCGGCGACTCCGCCTTCGAGGGCAGCGATGCGCTGCTCGACGGCGTCCTGTGTGGGATTCATGATCCGCGTGTAGATGTTGCCCGGCTCGGCGAGGCCGAACAGTGCCGCAGCGTGATCGGTGCTGTCGAAGACGTAGCTGGTGGTCTGGTAGATCGGCAGAGCGCGCGCGTTGGTGGCGGTGTCCGCTGTTTGTCCGGCGTGCACCTGCTTGGTCTCGAACGACCAGTTCGCGGTCGGATCCGAAGTTGCTGCGGCGTCGGCTGTGTTGTCGGTCATGATTTGTTCACTCCAGTGGTCTGACGGATAGATGTCGGACGGGGGCGAATGATCGCCGCCCCGTGCTGGGGTCTATCTACAAGTGCGACACATACTGAAATACCTCCGTGGGGCTCGGCCCGGTCTGGGGTCCGTCCCTGTCGGACCCGCGCTTGTCACCCGAATTGCGGTGGAACTGCGCGAGCAGATCCACGTCGGGAAACCTGGTCATCACCCGGGGCACCCCACCGCGGTTGGAGGGTTGCCGTCCAGCGAGCCGGGGCTTGACGCTGGCACTCATGACCAAGTCGGATTCTACCGGGAAGTGAGCGCAGTCCTGACACGGGGCGAAATGTGAGCCGCAACCGCACGCGAGGCAGAGCGACGCAGCCCACTAGCAGGCAAAAGTTACTCGCGAGTAGAGACCGATGAGTGGACCTGCCGGTTGCGGCCTCACGGGTTAGCAGTACGCTTGTCTTGTTTGGGACTCATCTCCCGAGATCAGTCCACACCGTCTAGGTTTGATAATCGAACCGTTCGCGGACCCACTCACAAAGTGTGACCGCAACCGTGTAACCAGGGAAACTTCCTAGGAGGACGCGAAGCACCCATGTCCAAAATCAAGGTTGAGGGCACCGTCGTCGAACTCGACGGCGATGAGATGACGCGCATTATCTGGCAGTTCATCAAAGACAAGTTGATCCATCCGTATCTCGATGTGAACCTCGAGTACTACGACCTCGGTATCGAGTACCGCGACGAGACCGACGACCAGGTCACCATCGACGCAGCGCACGCGATCCAGAAGCACGGCGTCGGCGTCAAATGCGCCACGATCACGCCGGACGAGGCACGTGTCGAGGAATTCGGTCTCAAGAAGATGTGGCGTTCCCCGAACGGAACGATCCGCAACATTCTCGGCGGCACGATCTTCCGCGCACCGATCATCATCTCCAACGTTCCGCGACTCGTTCCGGGCTGGACCAAGCCGATCATCATCGGCCGTCACGCATTCGGCGACCAGTACCGCGCCACAGACTTCAAGGTCCCCGGCCCCGGCAAGGTGATGATCACCTACACGCCTGAGGACGGCAGCGCACCGATCGAGCACGAACTGGTCAACTTCCCCGAAGAGGGCGGCGTCGTCCAGGGGCAGTACAACTTCACCACGTCCATCCGTGACTTCGCTCGCGCGTCGCTCACCTACGGACTGCAGCAGAACTACCCGGTGTACCTGTCCACCAAGAACACCATTCTCAAGGCGTACGACGGTGCCTTCAAGGACATCTTCCAGCACGTCTACGAGACCGAGTTCAAGGCTGAGTTCGATGCTGCAGGTCTGACCTACGAGCACCGCCTCATCGACGACATGGTCGCTTCCGCACTCAAGTGGGAGGGCGGATACGTCTGGGCATGCAAGAACTACGACGGCGACGTCCAGTCCGACACCGTGGCCCAGGGCTTCGGCTCGCTCGGCCTCATGACGTCGGTTCTGCTGACACCGGACGGAAAGACCTGTGAGGCAGAGGCTGCTCACGGCACCGTGACGCGTCACTACCGTCAGCACCAGCAGGGCAAGCCCACCTCGACCAACCCGATCGCGTCCATCTTCGCGTGGACCCGCGGGCTCGAGCATCGTGGCAAACTCGACAGCACCCCTGAGGTCATCGGCTTCGCGCAGGCGCTCGAAGACGTTGTCATCAAGACCGTCGAAAGCGGCCAGATGACCAAGGACCTCTCGATGCTGGTCGGCGGCGATCAGGGCTACCTGACCACCGAGGAGTTCCTCGGCGCACTCGACGTGAACCTGCAGAAGGCCATGGCCGCGAAGTAGATTCACCGCTTCACCTGTCAAATGGGACGTCTGGGAAACCAGGCGTCCCATTTGTGTTCGCGGTCTCACGTGAGTGAACTCACCCGCTCTCACTTGGAAGTTCAACCAGGTGTGAGACCACAATTGATCAGTGACTTCGTCTACCCTCTCCCGTTCTGACACCTCGACACCCGGGGTTCGTTCCGCCAGAGGTCCGGCGATGCTCGCTCTCGCTCTCGGCGGTTTCGGTATCGGCACAACCGAGTTCGTCGCCATGGGGTTGCTCCCGGAAATGGCATCCGGACTCGGTGTCTCGGAACCCGTCGCGGGTCACGTGATCTCGGCGTACGCGCTCGGGGTTGTCGTCGGCGCTCCGCTGATCGCTGCACTCACCGCACGAGTACCGCGCCGCACCCTGTTGATCGCACTCATGGTCGCGTTCACCGTCGGCAATGCCGCCTCGGTTTTCGCGCCCTCGTACACGACGCTGATGATGGCCCGCTTCGTCGCCGGATTGCCGCACGGCGCGTATTTCGGAGTCGCCGCACTGGTCGCAGCTCACCTGGCCGAACCGGGAAAACGCGCGAAGGCCGTCGCCATGGTGATGATGGGTCTTTCCGTGGCCAACGTGATCGGGGTACCGGTCGCGGCCTGGATCGGCCAGGCACTCGGCTGGCGCAGCGCCTTCGCCTTGGTCGCCGTGATCGGAGTGGCAACCGTTGCTTCGCTCTTCGTCTGGATTCCGCGTTTGGACGGCATGCCGGTGACGAATCCGATCACCGAACTCGGGGCACTGGGCCGCGTTCAGGTGTGGATGACCCTGATCGTGGGCATGGTCGGATTCGGCGGGATGTTTGCCGTCTACACCTACATCAGTACGACTCTCACCGACGTGTCCGGGCTTGGCGCTTCGTTCATTCCCCTCGCACTCATGCTGTACGGACTGGGCATGGTGGCCGGCAACTTCGTCGGTGGATACCTCGCGGATCGCGCACTGATGAAGGGCTTGTTCCTGTCGATGGGATCCCTCGTGGTCATCCTCGCGATCTTCGTTATCGCCGTGCGCAATCCGTACACGGCGCTCGTCTTCGTCTTCCTCATCGGGCTCGCCGGGTCGTCGATGGTGCCTGGCCTCCAGACACGGTTGATGGATGTCGCCGAGGATGCTCAGACCTTGGCCGCGTCTCTCAATCACGCCGCACTCAACATCGCCAACGCCTTCGGAGCGTGGATCGGCGGCGTCGTCATCGCAGCCGGTTACGGGTACACCGCGCCGGCAGCGGTGGGGTCGTTGCTGGCCGTCGCGGGTCTCGTCGTGCTGGCGGTGGCGGTGATTCTGCAGCGTAGGGCCGCGCGCTGACCTGGGCGCCCATCCGCGTCGGTGGAATCGGCTACGGTGCTTGCCGTGCCACAAACTGCTGACTCCCACATTCTTGCGCCCCACACCATCACGTCCGTGAACGTCAACGGCGTTCGAGCAGCTGCCCGCAAGGGCATGCTCGACTGGCTGGAGAAGACGTCGGCGGATTTCATCTGCCTTCAGGAAACGCGTGCGTCGGACGACCAGCTTCGCGAGACCCTCGAGCCGGCACTCGGCAACGGATGGTTCCTGGTCTCCGCCGAGCCGTCCGCGAAGGGACGCAACGGAGTCGCGGTGCTCTCACGCACGGAACCTGACGCGGTGCGGATCGGTCACGGGGACGACGAGTTTCTCGACGCCGGTCGATACATCGAAGCCGACTTCGCCGATCTGACCGTCGCGAGCCTGTACCTGCCCTCCGGTGAGGCGCTCACGCCGAAGCAGGAGGAGAAGGAGCGGTTCATGGCATCCTTCGCAGTTCACCTCGCCTCCACCGCTGCAGCGGCCGAGGCTGCCGATCGTCACGTGGTGGTCAGCGGCGATTGGAACATCGCGCACACCGAACTCGACCTCAAGAACTGGAAGACCAACAAGAAGTCCTCGGGATTCCTCCCCGAGGAGCGCGCCTGGATGGATCTGCTGTTCGCCGAAGATTCCGCGTGGGTGGACGTCTTCCGCACCCTCCATCCGGGTGTCGACGGCCCGTACTCGTGGTGGTCTTACCGCGGAAAGGCATTCGACAACGATTCGGGTTGGCGTATCGATTACCAGGTTGCCACTCGCGGATACGCCGAGCGGGCCAAGGTCGCGCTCGTGGAACGCGCTGAGTCCTACGACCTCCGTTGGTCGGATCATGCGCCTGTCACCGTCTCGTACCGATAGAGACGCGTATGTCTGAAGGTCTGAAAATGCCGAGCGCAAAGACGTGCAACGCCATCATCACCGTCGTGGTGGCGGTGGTTGCGCTCGTACTGGCGGTCACCCTTTCTTCACGTGACTCCGACAGTTCGGCGTCGTCGGTGACGAAGTCCTCGAGCGTTCAGTCCTCGAGTGTTCAAGCCAAGCCTGGCGTCACCACCAAGGCTGCGCCGTCGAGTTCCGCGCCCTCGAATTCCGCTGCCAAGCCAACGCAGCAGACAAGCACCGATGCGCCGGCACGAGTGCTCGCCACGCTGGTCGAGATCGACGCCGGGAGGTGGCCGGATTCCGCCAATGCGCCGGGCACCAAGGGCGGCATCACCTTCCGCAACAGCGAAGGACGTCTACCCGCTGTCGGTGCCGGTGGCGGACGTGTCGTCTATCAGGAATGGGACGTCAACGCGAAGAAGAACGGCCAAGGACGCGACGCCGAGCGAATCGTCACCGGCAACGACGGTTCGGCGTGGTACACCCTCGATCACTACGACACGTTTGTGAGGATTCGCTGATGTCCGACTCGTCTCCGGTCAGCGTGGCGCAGTGGCTGGATCCGTCTTCGGATGTGGCTTCGGTGGCCCTGCAGAGCGACCCGGCCGTCGCAGATGATCTTGCACGTGAACTCCGTGGCGAGAATTTTGTCGTTCGGGTGGTTCGCGGCGAGAACATGCGGACAACGGCGCAGGTCTTCGACGAGTTCGCGGCAGCCTTCCAGTTTCCGTCCCACTTCGGGCGAAACAAAGACGCTTTCGACGATGTCATGCGCGATCTCGACGACGTCCTCGGACTCGGCGCCGGATATGTAGTTGTGGTTCGAGGTGCGGGTTCTCTACTGTCCGAGCAACAGGATCAGTTGGAGTGGTTCCGCGAAACGATGGACTTCTACGCCGAAGAATGGGAACCCGTCGTTTTCCGGACCGCCTACCAGTTCGGTGCGGAGGACCTCACCGCACACGGTGAAGACCTCGTCGAACTCGACTACCCGGGCACCACGCCACTGCACTGATTTCCACTCGTGAAAAGATCGGAACCATGTCGACCCCTGCAGAACAGAAGCCCACCGCAAAGCCTCGCGTGCTTTCCGGAATCCAGCCGACGTCGGATTCTTTCCACCTCGGCAACTACCTGGGTGCGCTGCAGCAGTGGGTTCCGTTGCAGGACGATTTCGACGCTTTCTACTTCATTCCGGATCTTCACGCCATCACGGTGACGCAGGACCCGAAGGAATTGCGTCGTCGCACCAAGGTTGCGGTCGCTCAGCTCCTTGCGGTGGGGATCGATCCGGATCGGGCGACGCTGTTCGTGCAGAGTCAGGTTCCCGAGCACGCACAGTTGGCGTGGGTCCTGAACTGCATCACCGGTTTCGGTGAAGCCAGCCGTATGACGCAGTTCAAGGACAAGTCCGCCAAGCAAGGCAGCGACAACGCCAGTGTCGGCTTGTTCACGTATCCGGTTCTGATGGCCGCGGACATCCTTCTGTACCGCCCGCAGCGAGTCCCCGTGGGTGAGGATCAGCGTCAGCACCTCGAACTCGCACGCGATCTGGCCGGCCGGTTCAACACCCGCTACGGCAAGGCGTTCGTCGTTCCCGAGCCGCAGATCATCAAGGGCACGGCAAAGATCTACGACCTGCAGGATCCAACCGCGAAGATGAGCAAGTCCGCTGCCAGTGCGGCCGGACTGATCAATCTGCTCGACGACCCGAAGGTGTCGGCGAAGAAGATCAAGTCGGCCGTCACCGACAACGAGCGCGAGATTCGTTTCGACCCGCAGGCCAAGCCGGGCGTCAGCAACCTGCTCACCATTCAGTCGGCTCTCTCGGGAGTACCGATCGAGACTCTGGTGGCCGGTTACGAGGGCAAGGGGTACGGCGACCTCAAGACCGATACCGCTGACGTGCTGACCGAGTTCGTCACCCCACTCAAGGCGAAGGTCGACGGTTACCTTGCCGACGAGGCAGAGCTGGATCGCATCATCGCGGCCGGAGCGCACCGCGCCCGTGAGGTGTCTTCACGCACTCTCGCCGCTGTCTATGACAAGGTCGGATTCCTGGCACCGAAGGGCTGACTTACGCGAATTCGGACTCACGACGCCTGACCGAACATGAGGGGGACGGCAATGGCTGACACGGACGACGACGCACCGAGCTTTCTCGAGAAGCAACGGGCAGCGCGACCCTGGCTCGATCATCTGGTTCGCGCGGCCGGACGGTTTCAAGAGCAAAAAGGCGACTATTACGCTGCTGGTATCACGTACTTCAGCGTTCTCGCGTTGATTCCGATCATGATGGTCGCGTTTGCAGTGGCCGGTTTCGTATTGGCCGGGCATCCCGAGTACCTGGAGTCGATTCAGGAGCAGATCACCAAGAGCATTCCGGGCAGCTTGGGTGACACCATCAACACGCTGATCGATTCGGCCATCGACTCGCGCGCGAGCGTCGGAATCTTCGGCCTCCTGGGTGCTGCGTACGCGGGTCTCGGTTGGATGGCAAATGTTCGCGACGCGCTGACGGCGATGTGGGAGAGCAAGCGCGAGCCCAAGGGGTTCGTACGTACCAAACTTGGTGACGCAGGGGCCCTCGTCGGTCTGGCTCTCGCCATGGTCGTCTCACTGGGAATGTCGGCGCTGAGCAGTGGGCCGGTTGCGACTCAGATCGTGAAATGGCTCAACCTCGAGAACATCACCGGTGTCGGCGTGGGGCTCAGAGTTGTTTCACTGTTGCTCTCACTCCTGGCGACGTGGGCGGTGTTCCTGTGGGTGATCGCCCGGCTGCCGCGCGAGCCTGTCACGCTGCGTAGCGCTGCGCAGGCAGCGGTTATCGCCGCGATTGTGTTCGAGATCTTCAAGCAGGTGGGTGCGATCTACCTCGCTGCCGTCACCAACGGACCAGCGGGCGTGGCATTCGGTCCGATCATCGGTTTGCTCGTGTTCGTGTTCACGGCGTCACGGATGCTGCTGTTCTGCACGGCGTGGGCGGCGACGACCAAGGAAAGTATGGCCCTGGCGTTCGTTCCGCCGCCGGATCCCGCCGTGATCTCGCCGCGAATCGTTGTCAGTGACGGTGCTTCACCGTCTCGCGTGGCTGCGCTGATCGCCACGGGTGCGGTTGCCGGCCTGGGTCTTTCGGGCTTCATGCGTCGTCGGCCGCGCTAGCGCCTCCGACGGTTGAGGGCAACGGCTCCCGCCACCAGCGCGATCACCACTACTCCACCGACAGCACCGATGAGGATGCGGTCAGTGGTGTCGGATTCGGCGTCGGTAGCGGTGGGTGCTGCCGAGATCGAGCCTGGTGCAGCGGCAGACGGTGTGCGAGTGACATCGGGACTGGAATCGTCGGTGGATCGGTCCGTCAACGAGCCGACGGTTGTGCTCGCGGGGAGTGCATATCCGTAGTCGAGTAGACGGGCAGCTTGTTCCCACGGACGGATCGGCTTGGCTTCGCCGCCCATCAATGTCACCAGTAGTTTCCGGCCGTTACGCTCCGCGCCACCCACATACGTGTGGCGGGCGTCGTCGGTGAAGCCGGTCTTGCCGCCCAATGCGCCGTCGTAGTTGTAGAGCAGCTGATTGTCGTTGGCGAGAGTGAATCCGGGGCGGTCCTGATCGTCGGGAATCGTCGGATCCTTGGGGAAGCCGGGAAATTCGACGGTCTCGGTATGGATCAGACCGGCAAACGTCGGATTCTGCAGGGCGGTATGGAAAATCACGGCCAGGTCGTACGGCGAGCTGCTCATCCCCGGGCCGTCGAGTCCGGATGGAGTTGCCGTGCGAGTGTCGAGGGCGCCGAGTTCGGCCGCGAGCGCGTTCATTTTCGACACGGCTGCAGCGTCACCGCCGAGTTGGCGGGCAAGAGCATGCGCGGCATCGTTTCCCGACGCCATGACCAGACCCTGCATCAGTTGCCGGTTGGTGTACTTGCCGCCCTTGCCGATGCCGACAGCGCTACCTTCAGCGTCCGCGTCTTCGGCCGTTGCGGTGATTTCGGTGTCGAGATCGAGTTCGTCGAGCGCGACAAGAGCCAAGAGCATCTTGATGGTGCTGGCGGGGCGGTAGCGACCGTGCGGATCTTTGGCGGCGAGGACCTCGCCGGTTTCGGCGTCCGCGAGTACCCATCCTGATGCCGCGATGTCGGCCGGGAGCGGGGGAGCGCCGTCAGGGAGCACAACACCGCACTCGCCGAGCTTGTCTCCACCGACGGGGCTTTCCGGAATCGGGACAGCAGTCGGGGCTGTGGATCCGGGCGCGGGTGCTTCGGAGAGATCGATCGCCGGTGCCGGGCTACTCGTGAACGGGCAGCTGTCGGTGTTGGGTGTTGTGAACGGCGCTTCGGTGGTGGTGGTGGGCGGCGGCGGGGCCGGTTGGGCGCCGGCCACTCCCGAGGTCCCGACGACACCGGTAAACGCAATGCTCCCTGAGAGCACTGTTCCGGCAACTGCCACTGCACACTTTCGA
This sequence comes from Rhodococcus sp. C3V, assembly GCF_029269915.1. Lineage (NCBI taxonomy): Bacteria > Bacillati > Actinomycetota > Actinomycetes > Mycobacteriales > Nocardiaceae > Rhodococcus > Rhodococcus sp. C3V. Next base: position 662,946 of record NZ_JARJBE010000002.1, on the reverse strand, counting down.
CGCCACATCATCGATATACGAGGGTATGCGAACCTGAGGGAACGTCCGAATCGCCACGCAAGCAGAGGGATCGAAAACAGGCGATTCGGTTTGTACATCGGTCATAGTCGACGATCGCCGCCGATGAGTTCCACCACCACGCAGAGTCTGTAACAGTGGGGTAGTCGGCTACTCGAATGGCGCACACGCACTGACGACAGGGGATCGGTATGGGCAAGATCGTGGTGACAGAATTCGTGTCTTTGGACATGGTGATGGAAGCTCCCGGTGGCGAACCGGGTTATGCGCACACTGGATGGGTCTTTCCGTACCAGGAGGGCGATCAGATGAAGTTCAAACTCGACGAAACCCTCGCCGCGGACGTCCTTCTACTCGGGCGGCGGACCTATGAGAGCTTCGCCGGTGCCTGGCCCGAGCGCGAAGACGACCAAGGCTTTGCGGACAAGATGAACGAGATGCCCAAGTACGTCGTCACGAGTTCGACCGAACCGCTCGAATGGAACAACTCGACGGCACTCGACGGTCCCATCGAGGAAGCCGTTCCGAAGCTGAAGGAGCAGATCGACGGCGAAATCCTGGTCGCGGGAAGTCGGACGCTCGTCCACGCGTTGTTGCTGGCCGGTCTGGTCGACGAGCTTCGTCTGATGGTCTTCCCGGTCATTCTCGGGTCCGGCGGGAGAGTGTTCCCCGAATCGGCCGACAAGATCGTCCTCGAGTTGAAGGACGATCGTCGGTACGAATCCGGAGTTCAAGTACTGACGTACCACCCCACGGTCACGTAGACCTCTCGAAAACATCTGTGGCCGAGACTCTTCGAGAGCCTCGGCCACAGATGTCTTGCCGGCTAACTGTTCTCGGGGAATCCGAGGTTGATTCCGCCGTGGCTGGGGTCGAGCCAGCGACTGGTGACGGCTTTACCTCGCGTGAAGAAATGAACACCTTCTGTCCCGTGAGCGTGGGTGTCACCGAAGAGGCTGTTCTTCCAGCCGCCGAAGCTGTAGTAGGCCATGGGAACCGGGATGGGGACGTTGATGCCGATCATTCCGACCTCCACCTCGTTCTGGAAGCGTCGGGCAGCGCCGCCGTCGTTGGTGAAGATGGCGGTGCCGTTTCCGTACGGGTTGTTGTTGATCAGTTCGAGGGCTTGGTCGTAGGTATCGACACGCACGACGGACAGGACAGGTCCGAAGATTTCGTCGGTGTAGATCGACATGTCGGTGGTGACGTGGTCGATGAGGGTGGGCCCGAGCCAGAAGCCGTCCGGTCCACCGTCGGCCTGAACTGTGCGTCCGTCGACCACGATCGTGGCACCGTCCTTCTCGCCGGCATCGACATAGGACGCGACTTTGTCGCGATGGGCCTTGGTGACGAGCGGACCCATGTCGGAGTTCTTGGTGCCGTCACCGGTGACGAGGGGAGTGGTGCGTTCGACGATCTTGGCAACCAGTTCGTCGGCGATGTCGCCGACTGCGACCAGGGCGGAGATCGCCATGCATCGTTCGCCCGCGGAGCCGAATCCCGCGTTGACCATTGCGTCGGCGGCGAGGTCGAGGTCGGCGTCCGGCAGAACGATGGCGTGGTTCTTGGCGCCGCCGAGTGCTTGCACGCGTTTGCCGTTGGCGGTGCCGGTGGCATAGACGTACTGGGCAATGGGGGTGGATCCGACAAACGAAATCGCTTTGACTGCTTTGTTTTCCAGAAGTTCGTCGACGGCGAGCTTGTCACCTTGGAGGACGTTGAAGACGCCGGGGGGCAGACCGGCTTCGGCCCAGAGTTCGGCGAGCCAGATCGCCGCGGTGGGGTCCTTCTCCGAGGGCTTGAGAATCACGGTGTTCCCGGCGGCAATGGCGACCGGGAAGAACCACATGGGGACCATCGCGGGAAAGTTGAAGGGCGAGATGATGCCGACGGGGCCGAGGGGTTGGCGGATGGAGTAGACGTCGACCTTGGTCGATGCATTCTCGGTGTATCCGCCCTTGAGGAGATGCGGTATTCCGCAAGCGAATTCGACAACTTCCTGCCCGCGGCTGATTTCGCCGAGGGCGTCGGAGAGAACCTTGCCGTGCTCGGCTGTGATGATCTCGGCGAGTTCACCTTTGCGAGCGTTGAGGAGTTCGCGGAAGCTGAACAGTACCTGTGTGCGCCGGGCCAGTGAGGTGTCACGCCAGGCGGGGAAGGCCGCCGCAGCCGCGTCGATGACAGCGCGGGCGTCCTCGAGGTTCGCCAGGGCCAGTCGGCCGGTGATCTGTCCGGTGGCGGGGTTGGTGACGGTGGCGGTGTCCTCGGACGTTCCGGCGAACGGCTTGCCGTCCAGCCAGTGCGCGATGACACGAGTATCAGTGCTGGTCATGGTATTTCCTAGTGGTCTGGTGACTCAGGAGTTCGGGGAGGTGTACTTGGCGACGTAGTCGTTCATCGTCTCGCGCTGGTACCGGGAAACCTCGTGCGCGTTTTCGTTCTCGGCGAAGACGCTCGACACCACCACGGCGTTCTCACGTTCGTAGAAGCCGAGTTTGCCGAGACCGCCGAAGAATTCGTCCCAGTTGACGTCTCCGTCACCGATTTTGAGATGCTGATGCACTCGAACGGCATTGCCTGGCGGGTTGGTGATGTAGCGCAGTCCGTGGGAACGGTGATGATCCATGGTGTCCGCCACGTGAACGAGTCGGACCATGTCGCCGGCGGCCTCCATGATGGCGGGAAGGTCCCCACCCATGTGGAATTGGTGGCACGCCACGATCACCATGCCGAGGTTCTTGGAGTTCACACCACGGATCGTGCGGATCGCGGCTAGTCCGTCTTCGACAAAATCGTCCGGGTGGGGGTCGATCAGGACGTCGATTCCCTCGCGTTCGATGATCGGAACCAGTTCCTCCATCGAACGATAGAACGCACGCTCGGACTCTTCGGCCTTTTCGGGGCGGCCGGAGAATTCGGTGTTCATGACGTTGACACCGAGATCGACCGTGATCTGGATGGCCCGCTTCCAGTAGCGCACGGCTGCTTCGCGAGCGTCCTCGTCCGGGCCGGACCACCGAAGGACCGGGAGCACCGACGCGATGCCGACTCCCGCACTCGCGCAGGCCTTCCGGAACTCGGTGACGAGCGCGTCGTCGGCTTTCGGGTGATTGAAGAACGGGATCATGTCGACGTGCGGTGTGAGCTGCAGGTACTCGTACCCGAGATCGGCAACAACCTGAGGTAGCTCGAGTAGTGAGTAATCGTGATGGAAAGGTGTGGGGTCGAGTGCGACCTTCATCGCTAAGCTCCGGCCACAGAGTCGCGCGCAACCATGTCCACGACGACGCGCTGACCCGTCTCCAGAGACTTCACACCGGCGGCGCAGACAGCGGCCGCGGCGTACCCGTCCCAAGCACCTGGTCCGTCGATGTAGTTGCCGGTGCCGGCGCCCGTCTTCACTGCCTTGATCCACCGGGCGAACTCGGTGTCGTAGGCCTGCCCGAAGCGTTCGCGGAATCCTGGGGTGATCTGCCCACCCCAGTTGCCGGGCTTGGTCTTTCGGATCAGTCCCACGTCGAGTCCGATCATCGCGCTTCCGAGTTCGCCGACAACTTCGGTGCGCACCTCGTAGGCAACTCCGGTGGTGACAAACACCTCGGCGTCGACGTGTCTGCCGGACTCGGTCTCGAATATCGCGATCTGTGGGTCTTGAATGCCCTCGGGAGCAAGCGAATTCGCGGCCGGTCGGATGATCTGCACTGAGGTGATCTCTTCGTCGAGCAGGAATCGTGTCACGTCGACCTCGTGGACGAGTGAGTCCTTGACGATCATCGCGCTGTCGAAGCCGTTCGGAACCGCAGGATTGCGGTGAGCGCAGTGCACAACGAGAGGGCGACCGAGATCGCCGCTGTCGATCAAATCCTTGAGCTGGGTGTATTCGTGGTCGAACCGGCGCATGAAACCAACCTGGATCAGTCTTTTTCCCAGCGCTGCTTCGGCTTTGACGATCGTGAGCGAACTGTCCGCGTCGGTGGTCAGCGGCTTTTCGCAGAGAACAGGCTTGCCCGCTTCGAGGCAGGCAAGAACCTGCTTCTCATGGGTCGGGCCCGGGGTTGCGAGAACAACGGCGTCGACGTCCTCGGCTGCGATGGCATCGAACGGATCGACGACGACGCGCGCCCCTGGCGTCAGTGCTGCGATTTCCTCGGCGCGGGCGAGAGAGTAGTCGTTGACGACGGTGACGCGGGCACCGCCGATTTTGTTGGTGATGCGGTCGACGTGATCGGCCCCCATGATGCCGACGCCGAGCACTGCGATCCGGAGATCCTGGTTGTCAGACATGCGGTGGTACTCCTCGATTGTGTTGCTCAGTTGAAACGGACGGCGGGGACGCCACAGGTGGACAGGTATTTCTGAGTGCGCGCTGCGATGGGCAGCGGTGTGTCGGGATGGCAGGGATACATGTCCTGCTCGACGATCGCGAACACGTCGATGCCGAGCTTCTCGATGGCCTCCAGAAGCGGCGGCATGTCGGGGATTCCGCGCGGCGGTTCGATCATGGCACCGAGTTTGACGGCCTCACCGAACGGCAGGTCCTCCGCCTCAACCTTGGCGACTATCGCCGGATCCACCTGTTTGAGGTGTAGGTACCCGATGCGCTCCGGATGTTTGTTGATAATTGCGAGATTGTCGCCGCCGCAGTAGCTGATGTGGCCGGTGTCGAGACACAGATTCACGAAACGCTCGTCGGTCCCTTCGAGGAACTTGTAGACGTTGTCTTCGATGTCGACGTGACTGTCGGCATGAGGATGGTACTGCGCCATGACGCCGTACTCCTCGAGCATTGCCTTCCCGAGAGCGTTCATGCCGTCGGTTTTCTTACGCCACTGCTCGGGCGTCAGATTGCGGTCTTCGAGTACCGCTCCGGTGGAAGGGTCGCGCCACATCTCAGGGATGACCACCACGTGCTTGCCGCCGACGGCTGCGGTCAACTTGGCGACGTCCTTGATCTGATTCCAGACGGCATCCCAGGAATCGTCCTGGTGCAGGTGTTCGAAAACGGTACCGGCCGAAAGCTTCAGGCCGCGGGCGCCGAGTTCGTCCGTCAACTTGGCTGGATCGGTCGGAAGGTATCCGAACGGGCCGAGTTCGATCCATTCGTATCCCGACGCGGATACCTCGTCGAGGAATCGTGTGTAAGGGGTCTGCTGTGGATCGTCCGGAAACCACACGCCCCAGGAGTCGGGGGCTGATCCGACGCGAATCGCGCTCATGTCTAGATTCCTTTCGCGGGCAAGCTTTATGGGGTGTGGTTGTGCGGAATTTTCATTCGGATGGACGGAGGTACGGTCGCTGGATCTTCTTCCAGGACTCGTAAGTTGTCCGTGCCTTCTTGGTGGACTCCAGTTCGGAGGTGGCCGATACCGGTACATCCCACCAGGATTCGCTGTCCGGGGCGCCGATCAGCGGATCGGTTTCGACGTGGATGACGGTGCTGGTGTCGCTTGCTTTGGCAACCTTGATCGCGTCGGCGAACTCGGCAGCGGTGTTGGCGCGGATGACGTCGACACCGAGGCTGGCAGCGTTCGCGGCCAGATCGACCGGGAGAACCCCTCCGTCGAGACGTCCGTCATTCGAGCGGTAGCGGTACTGCGTGCCGAAGCGCTGGGAACCCAGCGACTCGGACAGTGAACCGATGGAGGCAAATCCGTGATTCTGCACCAGGACGACGATGACCTTGAGGCGTTCCTGTACGGCGGTGACCAATTCGGTGGCCATCATCAGATAGGAACCGTCTCCGACCATCACGAACACGTCGCGATCGGGGCACGCCATGCGGACGCCTAGACCGCCGGCAACTTCGTATCCCATGCACGAGTACCCGTATTCGACGTGATACCCCTTGGAATCACGGGTTCGCCACAGCTTGTGGAGGTCACCCGGCATGGACCCGGCAGCGCACACCACGACGTCACGTGGATCGGACAGTGTGTTGACCAGGCCGATCACCTGATTCTGATTCAGTGACCCGTCGGCAGCGGGTTCGGCTGGGTTGTAGACGGATTCGACGATCGCATCCCAATCGCGAGCGAGGTCACCGATCCTGGACGCATATTCGTCGTCCACCCGGTAGTCGTTCAGTGCAAGTGCCAGCGCGTCGAGTGCCTCACGTGCGTCGGCGACAACGCTGACTCCGCCCTGCTTCACGGAGTCCAGTGATGCGACGTTGATGTTGACGAAGCGAACGTCGGGATTGGTGAACGCGGTGCGGGACGCGCTCGTGAAATCGCTGTACCGCGTACCGATTCCGATGACGACGTCAGCCTCGGTGGCCAGTGCGTTTGCAGCCGTAGTGCCGGTGGACCCCACCGCCCCGACGGATTGTGGATGGTCGTAGACCAATGAACCCTTGCCGGCCTGGCTCTGCCCCACGGGGATTCCGGTCTGCGCGCAGAACGCTGCCAGAGAGTCGGTGGCCTGGCTGTAGATCACGCCGCCGCCGGCGACGATCAGTGGCTTGCGAGCCGAGCGGATGATCGCGGCGGCGCGTTCGATCACCGATCGTTCGGGGAGCGGGCGGGCCACGTGCCACACCCGTTCGGCGAAGAAGGACTCGGGCCAGTCGAAAGCCTCGGCCTGCACGTCCTGCGGGATGGCGATGGTGACCGCGCCGGTCTCGACGGGATCAGTGAGAACGCGCATCCCGGCGAGCAGAGCGCTCGGCAACTGCTCCGGGCGCCATACCCGATCGAAGTATCGTGAGACGGGTTTGAAAGCGTCGTTGACTGTGACGTCGCCGCTCGACGGGAGTTCGAGTTCCTGTAAGACGGGGGCACTGGCGCGGGTCGCGAAAGTGTCTGCGGGAAGGAGTAATACAGGTAGACGATTGATGGTGGCCAGTGCCGCGCCGGTGACCATATTGGTGGCACCGGGGCCGACGCTGGACGAGACCGCCCACGTCTGCAGGCGGTCCTTCATGCGGGCGTGCGCGACAGCCGAGTGCACCATCGCCTGTTCATTGCGGCCGAGCACGTAGGGGAGTGTCGGCTCACGGCCGGCGTCGAGATCCTGGATCTCGGCCTGCAAGAGTGCCTGCCCCAGTCCGGCGACGTTGCCGTGCCCGAAGATTCCGAAGCAGCCGGCGAACAGCTTGGTGCGCTGGCCGTCGCGTTCGGTGTACTGGTTGGCGAGGAAGCGGACGACAGCTTGAGAAACGGTCAGGTATACGGTCGGCTCGTCGCGAGGTGGACGATTGCCGGTTGCGTTGTTGGTGGGTGCCACAGCTTTCACTTCCGTCAGTTGTGGGACTGCAACGGCAGTCGAGGGTCGATGTCCTGGTGATCCCAGCTTCCACGTAGCCAGGTGTGTTGCGGATCGTCACAGATGTTCCACGCCCGGATCTCGCCCGAACCTGCCATGACATTGAGGTAGTACATGTGGTGGCCCGGCGCTGCGATGGACGGGCCGTGATAGCCGTGCGGCACGAGGACGACGTCGCCCGAGCGGACTTCCTCGAGCACCTCGATAGGTCTCTCGGCGGTTCCGTACACGCGGTGGTAGCCGAAACCTTCGGTCCCGGTGGGGCTTCTGTCGATCTCGAAGTAGTAGATCTCTTCCAGGGCCGATTCGACGTCGCTGTTCTCGTCGTGTTTGTGGCTGGGATACGACGACCAGTTCCCGCCGGGGGTGATGACCTCACACGCGATGATGGAGTCGGCCTCGAAGGTGTCTGCAGTGGCGAAGTTGTGAACCTGTCGGCTGCAGTTCCCGGCGCCGCGGAGCTCGACCGCAACTCCTGAAGCCGGACCGTAGCGATGGGGGAGCTTGGCGCCGGCGCGCGCTCCGCACAGGGCGAAGCGGCCTCCGCCCGTGCTGCTGACCGAGTAGTCGGCGTCGCGACCGACGTACGCGAAATCGCTCGGACCGTCGAAAACCGATGCGCGGCCGGTCAGGGGAATCTCCGTCCCCTCGGCAACAACCACGGCCGAACCCGCCAGTGGAACGACGATGATCTCGTTCTCGCCGGACTGCAGGTGGACGTCAGCGCCAGGGGCGAGTTCGAGTGTCCACAAGCTGGATTCGGTCCACCCGGCGGACTCCGGCGTGACCACTGTCGTGAAATCACCGTCGGCGGACGATCCGGCGGGGACGTAGTACTTGCTGAACATCTTGCTCCTGCCAGGTCGGTTCTAGTGGACGAGCTTGACTGCGGTGTCGACGGCCGCGGTGACGTCGCCGTCGGGTGGGTAGAGCAGCGCGCGTCCGACGATCAGTCCGCGCACGGACGGCAGCTGAAGTGCAGCGTCCCACTTTGCGTACGTTTCTTCCGGCGCGATCTGCGGATCTCCCCCCAGGAGGAGCGTCGGGAGGGTGGTCGCATCCATGACGCGTTCCATCTCGTCGACGACCGGCAGTTTCATCCACGTGTACGCCGAGGTGGAGCCGAGACCTTGGGAGATGTGGATGGATTTGATGACGGCGTCGGGGCTGAGATCGTTGACGACCTTGCCGTTCACGCGGCTGGAGAGGAACGGCTCGAGCATCGCGATCAGTCCGGCCGCGGCCAGTTCGTCCACGGCTTCGGCACATGCCGTCATGGTGGGCAGTGTGCCCGCGTCGTCGAGTGCGATGCGTAGCAGCATCTTTCCGCCGTTCATTCCAAACTTCGCGGTGCCCGCCGCGGTATATCCGGTCATGCGGTCGTCGAGTTCGAAGCTCGCGCCTGCCAGGCCGCCGCGGTTCATCGACGAGAAGACGACCTTGTCGTCGAGGGCGCCGAGGAGGAGCAGATCGTCGAGAATGTCCGCGGTGCCGAGAACGCCGTCGACTCCGGGATTGTCGAGCGCAGTTCGTAATCTGTCGAGCAGATCTGTACGACTGTTCATCGCTGTCGGCTTGCCACCGACAGACAGTGCCCCACGGGCCGGGTGATCGGCAGCGACGATCATCAGTCGACCATTGCCTCGAACAGTGGCGCGAGGAGTTCGCGCTGCCCAGGCCTTTTCGATGATCTGCGGATCGCTCGCACGCAGTTCCGTCACTTCGGCGTAGGTGGTGGCGAGGGGGCGGGCGGCGAGCTTGTCAGACATTGACTGCCTCCGTGGCTGTGGCTTCGGCGAGATCGTGGACTTCTTCGGCGGTCGGCATCGCAGTGGAGCATTCGAGCCGAGATGCGACTATCGCGCCGGCCGCGTTGGCGTACCGCAGTACCTTCTCCAGCGGCCACCCGGCCAACAGTCCGTGGCACAGTGATCCGCCGAAGCTGTCGCCTGCTCCCAGCCCGTTGACCACGTCGACGGCGTTGGGCGGCACGGTGATCGATTGCTTTCGCGTTTTGCCGAGTACGCCCTTCGGGCCCTGCTTCACGATGGCCAGTTCGACGCCGAGGTCGAGAAGCGCGTCGGCGGCCTTGTTCGGATTGGTCTCACCGACCGCGATCTCGCACTCTTCGCGGTTTCCGACGGCTACTGTCACGTGCGCCAGAGCGCGCTGCACCTGATTGGTTGCTTCTTGGGGCGTCGACCAGAACATCGGGCGGTAGTCCAGATCGAGGACCGTCAGCGGGCGTCGTTCGCGGGCTTCCCAGGCCGCGAAGTGTGCACTGCGACTCGGTTCTTCGGACAGCCCCGTCACAGTCGACCAGTAGAGGGACGCTGTTCGAACGGCGTCGAGGTCGATGTCTTCCGGGGTGATCCGAAGATCGGGCGCGTGCGGCTTGCGGTAGAAGTACAGCGGAAAGTCGTCAGGAGGGAAGATCTCGCAGAACGTCACCGGTGTCGGGTACTCGGAATTGGTGACGACAAACCTGTTGTCGACGCCCAGACGTGCCAACTCGCGTGTGACGAACTTCCCGAAAGGATCGCTGCCTACGCCGGAGATCAGTGCTGCTCGCCGGCCGAGGCGTGCAGCCGCCACCGAGACATTGGCTGCGCTGCCGCCGAGGAACTTGCCGAACGTCTCGACGTCCTCGAGTCCGACACCGGTCTGAAGTGGGTAGATGTCCACCCCCGATCGGCCGATGGCAAGCACGTCGAAGGGTGCGTCAGGGATGTGTGACCCGCTCTGGTGAGTGTTGATGCTTGTCAAAACTGACTCCCGAGAGTTCGTGGTGGGTTGCCCACGCAGGGCACCGATGTATGACTGAAACTGTGCGCCGCGACACAGCTATTGTCAATAGTTTGTCTGGACATTATGACTTGCGGTCAAGTGAATGTTAGTGTTCGCATACACTGCCGAGAGAAGTAGCGTCGATACGGCGCCTTCCCAAGACAGATCGGAGTTGGCCGTGGTCGCAGCACTCGCCGTCGAGTTGGACCGCTCGAGCCCGGTGCCGCTGTATTTTCAGCTGGCACAGGCAATCGAGGGCGCTATTCTCGGTGGCGAACTTGCCCCAGGTGATCGCTTCGAGAATGAACTGGCGTTGGCCAAACGGCTCAATCTCTCACGTCCGACCACTCGACGCGCGATCCAGGAGCTGGTGGACAAGGGACTACTTGTTCGTAAGCGGGGAGTCGGAACTCAGGTGGTGCAAAGTCCGGTGCACCGCCCGGTCGAGCTCACCAGCCTGTTCGACGACCTTGCGAGGGCCGGCCAGGCGCCGACGACCAAGCTGCTCGAGTTCACGGTGGGAGTTCCCGCCGAGGACGTTGCCGCGGAACTCAACCTCGAACCTGACGCCGAAGTGGCCACCATCAGGCGTCTGCGAAGCACCAACGGCGAACCGCTTGCCGTGATGACCAACTACATTCCGGTGGACATCGCACCCGATCCCGAGGAGTTGGAGACGCAGGGGCTGTACCAAACCTTGCGAACTCGCGGCGTTCACATCCGTGTGGCGCGGCAGCGAATCGGCGCTCGGGCGGCGACTCGCGAAGAAGCAGGATTGCTCGACGAGAAAGTGGGTGCTGCCCTCTTGACCATGAGCCGCACTGCATTTGACGATTCAGGTAGCGCCGTCGAGTACGGCAGCCACTGCTACCGAGCGTCGCGTTACTACTTCGACACCACCGTGGTCGACCGCTAGATCTCGATCCCGGTGACACGAGTACCCGCCTGACCGAGTCAGTGGGGGTGATTTGTGATCCCAGCATTTCTGCGATCCTTCGATCATTTGACCCGAACGGAGCCTCATGACAGGCATTTCAGTAGCAGTTGCCGGATTCGGATGGATGGGCCGCGTCCACACGCAGGCGTATCTGCGTCTGCGGCAGCACTATCCGCAGCTTCCCGTGATCCGCCTGGCCGCCGTCGCCGACGAGGTGCCTGGCAGAGGGGAGGAAGCAGCGGACCAGTTCGGTTTCGAAGCTTTCACCCAGGATTGGCGCGATATCGCAGCCGATCCGGCCATCGACGCGGTGAGCATCACGGCCCCGAACTTCTTGCACCGTGAAATCGGCGTCGCAATGGCAGAGGCCGGCAAACACATCTGGATCGAGAAGCCCGTCGGCTTGTCCACGGAAGACGCCAAAGCTGTTGCCGTAGCAGTCTCGAAGGCCGGTGTGCAGTCGACCGTCGGCTTCAACTACCGAAACGCGCCGGCTGTGGCCCTGGCAAAGAGCCTGATCGACTCAGGGGAGTTGGGCACGATCACGCACTCGCGTTTTCGTTTCCTCAGCGACTATGCGGCCCACCCTGAAGGTGCTTTGAGTTGGCGATACGAGCGTGAGCGCGGCGGCGCGGGCGTCCTGGGCGACTTGGCTTCGCACGGCATCGATCTGATTCGTCATCTTCTCGGTGACGTCGACGCTCTCGTTGCGGATACTGCGATCTTCATCCCGGAGCGTGCGCGTCCGTCCGCCGCTACCAGTGGACATGCGCGGGCCAGCGGTGGGGAGATGGGGGCTGTCGAGAACGAAGACTTCGTCAGCGCACTGCTGCGCCTCGGGTCGGGTGGCCGGTGCACCCTCGAAGCATGCCGCGTCGCCGTGGGAGAGCAGAACAATTACGGATTCGAGATTCACGGCACGAAAGGTGCCGTGTTCTGGGACTACCGCCGGATGGGTGAACTGGGCACCAGCCTCGGCTCGAAGTACCAGGACCAATCCGTCACGACGGTTCTGGTCGGCCCAGAGTCGGGTGAGTTCGGCCGCTTCCAGCCTGGCGCGGCCAACGCGATGGGCTACGACGACCTGAAAGTGATCGAGGCTCGCAATTTCATCGCCTCGATCGTGGACGGAGCGCCGCAGGGCGCGACCATCGCTGATGCAGTCGCGTCCGCACAGGCTCTGGACGCGATGGTCGCCTCGGTGACCTCCGGCAGCTGGATTTTTCTCGGCTGATCGACAGCTCCTCCGAAAGTCTCTGGTGCAGTGACATTTCCCCGCGGACTGGCGCTGCTCGTGGCAGCAGCGCTGTTCATGGAGATGCTGGACGCGACGATTCTCGCAACGGCACTGCCGTCGATCGCCCAATCTTTCGGAGTTGACGCCGTCGACGTCAATGTCGCCGTTTCTTCGTACCTCCTGGTGTTGGCCGTCCTGATCCCGGCGAGCGGATGGATGGCCGACAGATTCGGAACGCGACGTGTCTTCATCTCTGCCATAGCCGTTTTCACGGTGGCGTCGGTGGGATGTGCACTGAGCACCTCCCTCCCGATGCTGGTGGGAATGCGTGCTTTACAAGGGGTAGGCGGCGCCATGATGGTGCCGGTAGGGCGGCTCGCAGTATTGCGGGTGACGTCGAAGGCGGAACTCGTACGGGCTATCGCCTACTTGACGTGGCCGGCGCTCACAGCGCCGGTTCTTGCGCCCGCTGTGGGTGGAGCCATCGTGTCGATCGCTTCGTGGCGCTGGATCTTTCTGATCAACGTTCCGATCGGGATCGTCGGGTTTCTGCTGGCATTGCGCATGGTGCCCGACATTCGGCAAACGCAGAAACGGAGCCTTGACTGGCTGGGATTGGTGGTGATCGGAGCAGGCGTCGCAGTGCTTGTCGTGGCGCTCGAGAGCGTGCACAGTGCCGGAACCGACTGGCTAAGAGTGGGCCTCGGGATCGTTGCGGCTCTGATCTTGTTGAGCTTGGCCGTCATTCACCTCGTCCGGTCGGATCACCCGCTCATCGCGCTCGGCGTCCTCCGGCTTCGATCGTTTCGGCTCGTCGCGTCGAGCGGCTCGCTGTACCGGCTCGTGATCATGGGCGTGCCGTTTGTGCTGCCGTTGTTGTTCCAAGTGGGATTCGAAATGTCGGCGTTCAAGGCCGGTCTGCTGGTGATGGCTCTGTTCGCGGGGAATATCGCGATCAAACCGCTCACCACTCCGCTCATGCGCAGGTTCGGGATCAGACTAGTTCTGGTGGGAAACGGAGTTCTGTCGGTGGTGTGCTTCGGTGCCCTGGTACTGATCTCGTCGACGACACCGGACGTCGTAATCGCTGTCGCACTGTTTGTCAGTGGCGCGTTGCGATCCATCGGGTTCACCGCGTACAACAGCTTGGCGTTCGCCGACGTCGACTCGGGTGAGCTGACCGATGCCAATACTCTGCATGCAACGCTGCAAGAGTTGGCGTCCGGTCTGGGTATTGCACTGTCCGCTTTGGTGATCACGCTCTGTACACCGTTGGCGGAGTCGGAGGATCTGAGCGGCGGAGTGCCGTTTTCTCTTACGCTGGGTGTTCTCGGGGCCATGCTGGTGCCGACGGTGATCGAGAGTTGGCGGCTCCCACGCGATACGGGTGCTGTGGTGTTGGTGCGCTGATGAAGCGTCTTCCGCCACCTTCATCATAACGCGGGACCCGGGGCTTGCGGCAAGGCCCCGGTGATGGTGCACACTCGTCTGCTGCGAGCAAGCAAAAGCCTTGCCCGGAGGAGGGGATCGCATGAGTGACGTCATCATTGTCGGTGCTGGACCAACTGGATTGATGCTGGCAGGTGAGCTCCGGCTGCAGGGCGTCGATGTCGTCGTCGTGGACAAGGACGAGGAGCCGACTCAGTTCGTCCGTGCTCTCGGCATCCATGTGCGCAGCATCGAAATCATGGAGCAGCGCGGGTTGCTGGACAAGTTCCTCGCGCACGGCCGCAAGTATCCGCTCGGTGGATTCTTCGCGGGGATCAGCAAACCGGCACCGGCGCACCTCGATACTGCGCACGGGTACGTACTGGGCATTCCTCAGCCCGAGATCGACAGGATTCTTGCCGAACATGCCACCGAAGTCGGTGCGGACATTCAGCGAGGGAAGCGCGTCGTCGCGATCCGTCAAGATACCGATAGCGTCACAGCGGAATTATCCGACGGCACAACACTTCACGCGCGTTATCTCGTGGGCTGCGACGGCGGCCGCAGCACTGTTCGGAAGCTGATCGACGTCGGGTTTCCCGGCGAGCCGTCGAGCGCCGACACGCTGATCGGCGAAATGGACGTGACCATGCCGGCTGATGAACTGGCCGCCGTTGTCGCCGAAATCCGGGAAACGCACAAACGATTCGGAGTCGGTCCCGCCGGTAACGGCGCTTTTCGTGTCGTGGTCCCTGCGGCCGAAGTTGCCGACGGTCGCGCAACACCGACCACCCTCGACGACATCAAACAACAGCTACTGGCCATTGCGGGTACCGACTTCGGTGTGCACTCGCCGCGGTGGCTCTCGCGCTTCGGCGACGCCACCCGTCTAGCGGAGCACTACCGGCGCGACCGGGTGTTCCTCGCCGGCGATGCCGCACACATCCACCCACCGATGGGCGGTCAAGGTCTCAATCTCGGTGTGCAAGATGCCTTCAACCTCGGCTGGAAGCTCGCCGCCGAGATCAATGGCTGGGCACCGGACGTCCTGCTCGACACGTACGAATCGGAACGGCGTCCGGTGGCTGCCGACGTTCTCGACAACACGCGCGCGCAGGCGGAGCTGATCTCCACCGCTGCCGGTCCACAAGCCGTGCGGCGCTTGATCTCCGAGCTGATGGAATTCGAAGACGTCAAGCGCTATCTGACCGAGAAGATCACTGCGATCTCGATTCGCTACGATTTCGGCGAAGGCGACGACTTACTCGGTCGGCGGCTGCGGAACATCGCGTTGACCCGCGGCAACCTGTACGACCTGATGCGATCCGGCCGCGGACTTCTTCTCGACCAGGGTAGCCAACTGGCGGTAGATGGTTGGAGCGATCGAGTCGACCACGTAGTCGACACCAGCACCGAATTGGACTCACCGGCTGTCCTGCTTCGACCGGACGGTCACGTGGCATGGGTGGGGGATTCGCAGGTGGAGTTGGATACTCAGCTGTCCACGTGGTTCGGCCGGCCGGCGACGGGCCCCGTGTGACTCTTCGGATTCGGCAACCGAGCACCGTGGCGACTCGGACGCACTACCGTTGACGACTATGAGGCGAAGGTCAGCACAGGTTGCGGCTGCGGCAGCGGGCTCTGTGGGAGCGCTGATGCTGACAAGCTGCACGACCAATGTCGATGTGCCGAAAACCTTTGCCGCCACGATAACGGTGACCGGTCAGGCAGAGCAGGCCGAGACGGTCTCTGGAGAGTGCGTGATCGACATGATTCGTGTTGCTCCGAACGACCAGATTCAGATTTTCGGGGGCAGCGGCGCTGCATCCACAAGGTCGGCACTCGAGGTCGAGGCAATCGATCAACTTCCCGACGGAATGAGCACCTGCTCCTACACCGCACATTTTGATGCCGTCCCCGCAAACCAGAGAAACTATGAGGTGAGCTTGGGCCACTTCTCTCCGGAGTCCTTCAGCTCAGATGAGTTGGAGAACGGTGTCACCTATCAACTTCGCCGGCCCTGACTGAACCAGTTCTCCCTCGCGTTGTATCCGGTCCGACTTTCACTGAGCTCGCTTGGTGGTCCCGTCGCTTCCGCGCTGTCGAGCCTTACCGGGGTTGATGTGGAGCCGAACACCCTCGTAGGCGACTGTGTACGGCACATCGTCGTCGTTGTCCGGGTCGCCGGAGTCCGCAGGATCCGGAAGTTCCGCGATCTGTTCGATGACAGTCTGTGCTCGCGCCGCACCGGGATCGAACATCTCCTGAAACGGCCCGACGAACGATCCGCCGAGTCCGCGGCGCTTCGCCCGAACGGCGGCCCACCCGAACACGGCCAACGGGCCGATCATGGCGAACAGCACTAACAAGTCCCACCCCATGCCACGAGCATACCGACTGACCGGCATTGGGGCGGTCCGAGTCTCGTCAGCGCTGTCGTCCCTCAGGCCATTCGTCTCTCGGACTGTGCCTTCAGCAACTCGGCCAGATGGTCAGGCGAGATCCGCTCGCGAACCGCCTCCATCACTAGTTCGGCCTGCGTCTGAGGCGTGAGGCCGTCGATCGGTTGGTCTCGGTCCAGATTGGTCGGGAAGGCGTAGCCCTCGGCCGAGGCGGCGACGGCACACCGAACTGCCTCGTCGGAACCTGCTTCGCTGAGAGCGAGCAGTGCCGGATAGATCGCGTTGACGAGCGCGTCCCGGTCAATGGTTCCGAGGGCGCGACCGAAGGCTGACGACACCTGAAGAAGATTTGCCATGCGCAGGACGTCGGCGGATTTGTTGTGGCCGGCGGCGTGGAACAGTGCAGGGTTGAAGAAGACGGCATCTCCCTTCTCCAAAGGTAATTGGACGTAATTGGCCTCGAAGAACTCCTTGAACTCGGGACGCTCGAACGCGAGGTATCCGGATTCGAATTGTTGGGAGTACGGCAGATATTTCGTCGGGCCCGTCTCGACCGGCATGTCCACATGGGCGACTGCACCTTGCAAGGTGAGGGCGGGGGTCAAGCGATGAACGTGCGCTCGGAACTTCGCAGCGACGTCGCTCGACATGAAACCGAGGTGGTAGTCGCGATGTGGATTCTGTGCGGCGCCACCGGGATTGACGACGTTGACGTCCGACGTCACCTGATACATGGGGCCGAGCCAGGCTTCCGAAGCCAAAGCGACAATGCTGTTTGCGTAGTAGTCGACGTAAGCCTTGGGATCTTCGAGCGCCAACTTCAGTTGTGCTCCCCAGATCCGGTCATTGGCTCCGGGTTTGGCGAAGTGATCCCCGGACGTCGCGCCGGATTCGTGTTGGCGCGCAATGAGTTCGCGGAAGACCGCACTGGCGCGATCCAATACCTCCGCGTCGAACGCGCCTTGGAAGACCGTGATGCCTGGACCGGTGAGTAACGCGCGGGCGATCTCGTCCTGAATCTCCGCCCGGATTTCAGGATTCGACAATTTGTCGACCAGAGCATCCGAGCGGTAGAGAAGAACGCCGTCGGCCACCGAATGGGCGTACGGGTAATCGACGGGGTCTGTCTCGTGTGCGACCAGAGCGGCGAAGTCTTCGATGTTGCAATCTTCTCGGTGCAATCTACCCGCGAACGGCACGGTGTGGTCGGTCAGTGCTGGAGTCATTCGGGGGCCTTCCTGCGGAGTTCACGATGTGCTGTGACTCAAAGACTGCCAAGGAAAAGCCATCGAAACTACCCCTGAAATCCATCAAAAAGACCTCAGGAAGCGCTCCCCGTGGACTCGACCGGTGACGGAAGATCTGCGCGCTACGACGGGATCACGTTCCTGGGTGAGAGTTAGAGAGTGAAGGCGTTCCGGAAAGCAGTGAGTGCGGTGTCACTGTCTCCGGATGCCCAGCCCTCCAATCCGATCGTGCCGGTGTAACCCTGCTCGGCGAGAACGCGTGCGATGGCTGGGTAGTTGATCTCGCCGGTTCCGGGTTCGCATCGGCCGGGTACGTCGGCCACCTGAATCTCGCCGATGTTGTCACCACAACGCCGCACGAGTTCGATGAGGTTTCCTTCGCCGATCTGTGCGTGGTAGAGGTCGAGCATCATCTTGAGGTTGGGGTGTGAGACGGATTCCACCAGTGCCAGAGTGTCTTTGGCTCTGGCCATCGGTACGCCAGGGTGATCGACGATCGTATTGAGATTCTCGAGGCAGAAGACGACTCCGGCGTCTTCACCCAGTCGCGCGATCTTCTCGAGAGCGCGTTGGGCCGTCAGCCACATCGCTCCCGTAGTTCGATACTGCGGGCGCGCGGCCTGTCCGTCGATCAGCTCGCCGGTATGGAAGTTCAGCCGAGGAACGCCGAGTTTCGCTGCCGGCGCGAGGCATAGCGCCGCTGTACGTACGAGTTCGGCGCTGCCCGCTTCGTCGAACAAATCGCCGTGAAGATAGCCGGTCATCGAGGAGAACCGAGCCCCGGTGGCGACCAGAGCATCGAGGTCCTTGTCTTGCCAACTCCAGATCTCGGCTGCGAACCCCGCCTCCGAGATCCGCCGAATGCGTTCGACGACAGGGAGTTCGGTGAACGTCATCTCGGCAGAGACCGCCAAATCGAAGGGGCTCACTGCGGCACCGACAGCAGCGATACGGGCAGTCCGGTTTCCACGGATTCTTTTGCAGCCAGTGCGATTTCCAGGGCGTTGCGAGCATCGAGACCGTCGACCGACGGCGCGCTGCCGGAGCGGATGCAGTCTGCGAAGTGCGCTAGCTGGGCAACATAGGCGTCGTGAAACAGTTCGATGTTCACCCGAGGTGTGTCGGCCAGAACGCCCGGTGAGCTGTAATGACGCATCGCGGTCCGCGTGACCTCGCCTGCACTCACCATTCCACCGGAACCGAAAACCTCGCCGCGAACGTCGTAACCGTAGGTGGCCTGGAAGTTGGCCTCGGCCGACGCGAAGGCGCCGTTGTCGAACCGCAACTGAACCATCGACGTATCGAGGTACCCCTGCTCCTTGTACTGCGGATGGACGAGAGCATCGGCCTGCGCGAACACCTCGACGACGCGTGCCCCCGGGTTGAGCCAGAGCAGGGCGTCGAAGTCGTGAATCAGTGTCTCGTTGAAGATCGTCCACGGCTTGACTCGAGAGGCGACGTCGGCGGTGATTCCCGGATCGCGAGTCAGAGAGCGAAGTAGCTGCGGGGTCCCGATTCCGCCGGAGGTGATCACGTCGTGGGCCGCCGCGAAATCGGCGGCGAAACGGCGATTGAAACCGACCTGCAGCGCAACATTGTTCGCGGCGCATGCGCCGATTGCGCGATCGGCGTCCTCGAGTGTCAAAGCCATCGGCTTTTCGCAGAAGACATGCTTGCCGGCCTCCGCTGCTGCTACCACGAGATCGGTGTGAGTTGATGCGGGCGTACTGATGAGCACCGCTTCGACGGTCGGATCGGCAATCAGCTCAAGGGCGTCGGTGTACGCGCGGGCGTCGGGACTGACACGTTCGATCAACGACGCCGCAGCGCCGGGCGCAGGATCGGCGACGGCGACGAGACGGGTGCCGGGGATACGCAGCGCGACGGACTCGCCGTGGAAACGGCCGATCCATCCAGCGCCGATCAGACCGACTGCAACAGAGGCAGACATGGGGGCTCCGTTCGGAGTGAGGATGAGGAACTAGATCGTTCTAGTCGTGTCAGTAAAGCGCTGGTTGCCTCGTGCGTCAACGTTTCGGCGTGTATTCGCTGGAACGATCTAGTCTGTGGAGGTGAACAGTCGACGCCCCACCTTGCAAGACGTAGCAGACCTGGCCGGTGTGTCACGCGCACTGGTGTCCATCGTCATTCGCGATGTCCCGGGTGCCAGCGATGCGACGCGGGTACGGGTCAAGGCGGCCGCGGACGAACTCGGCTATCGACCCGACAACGCGGCGCGACTGCTGCGCCAGCATCGCAGCCGCCTGATCGGTGTCAGTTATGTTGCCGCGCAAACCTTTCACGCGGAGCTGCTCGACGAGATCTACGACGCAGCCGAACGCTTGCGCTACGACGTCGTTCTCAGCGCTGTCTCGGACCGCAGGCCTGGCTCGCGCGCCGTGCGCACCCTGCTCGACGACCGATGCGAGGCGATCTTGCTGTTGGGTTCGCAGGCGCCGGAATCGGAGATCGTCGACCTGGCGGCCAAGGTTCCCGTCGTCGTGCTCGCCCGGAAGATGCCCTCAGCACATGTGGACGTTGTCCGCACGGACGACGAGGCGGGCGCCGTGATGGCCGTGAATCATCTCGTCGGACTCGGGCACCGCTCGATTGTCCATGTCGACGGCGGACGCGGTCCGGGCGCCCAGGAGAGGCGTCAGGGCTACCGGAAGGCCATGCGGGCGGCCGGACTGGAATCGCGGATACTTCCCGGCGGCCTCACGGAGGAGTTCGGCGCGGACGCCGCGCGGTCGATGGTCGAACAAGGGATTCCCGGTGCGGTCTTCGCTTTCAATGATCGCTGCGCGCTGGGGGTTCTCGACGTCTTCCTGCGTGCCGGGGTCTCGGTGCCCGGCGACGTCTCCGTGATCGGATTCGACAACAGTGCATTGGCAGGTTTGGTGCACATCGATCTGACCAGCGTCGGGCAGGACACGGCGTTTCTGGGTGGCGCCGCGGTGGAGCGAATCTCCGAACGTCTCGATGGCGGAAGTGGACTCTTGGGCAAGGACATAGTCGCGCAACCACAACTAGTGGTTCGAGGTTCAACTGGACCTGCAGCGCGTTGACCTGGCCTTTCCACTCCCTTCAGTTTGTCTGGCCTTTGATAAGCAGTCCTAATGTCAGAACAAACTATTGACATTCGACTGTGACGGGTATTACATCTTTCACATACAACCGAGCACCATCCGTTCGCGGGCCGTTGGTTGATGTCGAGAGGGAGTTCGCATGTCGTTTCTCACGGGGCGCAAGAGCGTTGCCGTACTGGCCGGAGCCTCAGTCGTGGTCTTGGGTCTGGCCGCCTGTTCCAGCACCGGCGGTAAGCCGGATTCATCCGGATCCGGAATGGGCGCGGGTACGGCGGACACGCCCCGCGCCACCATTGCGATGATCACCCACGAAGTTCCCGGTGACACGTTCTGGGATCTGGTGCGCAAGGGAGCCGAAACCGCAGCGGCGAAGGACAACATCGAACTTCGGTACTCCGCCGATCCCGAGGCACCGAATCAGGCCAACTTGGTTCAGAGCGCGATCGACAGCAAGGTCGACGGGATTGCCGTTACCCTCGCGAAGCCCGACGCCATGGTTGCCGCGGTCCAAAGTGCCACCGCCGCGGGCATTCCGGTGGTCGCCCTCAACTCGGGCCTCGAAACCTGGAAGGACATGGGCGTCAAGGAGTACTTCGGTCAGGACGAGTCGATTGCCGGTGAAGCTGCCGGCGAGCGACTCAACACCGAAGGTGCGACCAAGGTGCTGTGCGTGATTCAGGAGCAGGGCAACGTGAGCCTCGAATCACGGTGCGCCGGTGTGAAGAAGTCGTTCAAGGGAACGACGGAGATTCTCAACGTCAACGGCAAGGACATGCCGTCGGTGGAGTCGACCATCACCGCGAAACTTCAACAGGACCCGGCAATCGATCGAGTTCTCGCGCTCGGTGCGCCGTTCGCATTGACGTCCGTGACGTCGGTCGGCAATGCGGGCAGCAAGGCGAAGGTCGTCACCTTCGACACCAACGCGGCGCTCGTCGACGCCATCAAATCCGGTGACGTGCAGTGGGCAGTGGACCAGCAACCCTTCCTGCAGGGCTACCTCGCCATCGATTCGCTGTGGCTTTACCTCAACAACGGCAACGTGATCGGTGGTGGCTTGCCCACCCTGACCGGACCCGCGTTCATCGACAACACCAACATCGACTCGGTCGCCGAGTACGCCAAGAACGGAACTCGCTGATCCGGGCGCACGGAGGGCTGAGAGTCCGCCCTCCGTGCGCCTGTCCAGCACGGAAGGGAAATCATGTCCACTCAGGCAGATCTCGACCTTGCCGCCCATAAAGTCGTGACCGATGAACGGGTGAAGGAGCAAAAGCGCATTCAGCGTCTGCTGCTCCGCCCGGAGATGGGTTCACTTGTCGGCGCCATCGCCATCTTCATCTTCTTCTGTATCGTCGCGGCACCGTTCCGTACGCCGGAAGCGCTTGCGACAGTGCTCTACTCCAGCTCCACGATCGGCATCATGGCTTGCGCGGTCGCCCTGCTCATGATCGGCGGCGAGTTCGACCTCTCCGCCGGCGTCGCAGTCACCACGTCCTCGCTCGCCGCGTCGATGATCGCCTACAACCTGCACCTCAACCTGTGGGTGGGCGCGATTCTGGCGCTGGTCGTCTCGCTCGCCGTCGGATTCTTCAACGGCTACCTCGTCATGAAGACGAAGATTCCCAGCTTTCTCATCACCTTGAGTTCTTTCCTGATGTTGACCGGTATCAACCTGGCCGTCACCAAGCTCGTGAGTGGTCAGGTGGCCACACCCAGCGTCTCCGATATGGCTGGATTCGATTCCGCCAAAAAGGTATTCGCGTCGTCGTTCTCGGTCTTCGGGGTGTCCGTCAAGATCACGGTCGTGTGGTGGCTGCTGTTCACCGCGATTGCAACATTTGTTTTGTTCAAGACCAAGATCGGCAACTGGATCTTCGCGGTCGGCGGCAATCAGGACAGTGCCCGCGCGATCGGTGTGCCCGTGACCGCAGTCAAGATCGGCTTGTTCATGACCGTCGGCTTTGCTGCCTGGTTCGTGGGCATGCATCTGCTGTTCTCGTTCAACACCGTTCAGTCCGGTCAGGGTGTCGGTAACGAGTTCCTGTACATCATCGCCGCAGTCATCGGCGGTTGCCTGCTCACCGGTGGTTACGGAACCGCGATCGGCGCTGCGATCGGTGCATTCATCTTCGGTATGACCAACCAGGGCATCGTCTACGCAGGCTGGAACCCGGACTGGTTCAAGTTCTTCCTCGGCGCCATGCTGCTCTTCGCGGTCATCGCCAACAACGCATTCCGCAACTACGCTGCGAAAAGGTGACACATGAGTACCACAGCTGAAGTTCCCGCTCTCTCGAACTCGGGCGGCAACGTGCCACTGATCGAGCTCAAGGACGTCGGTAAGCAATACGGAAACATCATCGCGCTCAAGGGAATCAACCTGCGCGTCGGTGCGGGTGAAGTAACAGGCGTGCTCGGTGACAACGGCGCAGGCAAGTCCACGCTGATCAAGATCATCGCCGGTCTGCACCAACAGAGCGAAGGTGAACTACTCGTCGACGGCGAACCGACAACGTTCCACTCGCCGAAAGAAGCGCTCGGCAAAGGCATCGCGACGGTCTATCAGGACCTCGCCGTCGTTGCGTTGATGCCGGTGTGGCGCAACTTCTTCCTCGGGCAGGAACTGCGCAAGGGTGGTCTGATCAAGTCGCTCGACGCCAACGCCATGCGCGCGACGACTCTTTCGGAACTGTCGAAGATGGGCATCGAACTACCTGACGTCGACGCACCGATCGGTAGTCTCTCGGGCGGTCAGCGTCAGTGTGTTGCCATCGCCCGCGCCATCTTCTTCGGCGCGCGCGTGCTGATTCTCGACGAGCCGACAGCAGCGCTCGGCGTCAAGCAGTCGGGAATGGTGTTGCGCTACATCACCGCTGCCAAGGAACAGGGATTCGGCGTCATCTTCATCACGCACAATCCGCACCACGCGTACATGGTCGGCGATCACTTCGTGCTCCTCAACCGAGGCAGGCAGAAGCTTGACGCCAAGTACGACGACATCTCACTCGAAGAACTGACCAAGGAGATGGCGGGCGGTGACGAGCTCGAGACGCTGACCCACGAGCTTCGCCGCTAGATCAAAACCTCGCGACTACAGCCTCGGTTCGAATCGAACCGAGGCTGTAGTCGTTTCGTCAGAGGATGGTCGTCGGCCGAACCCCGAGGCCGGAATGCATGTACGCCTCGTCGATCATCGTCATGTTGGCTACCGCGTCGCCCGGCCCGATCGGCAGCGCCGAGACCCCGGACAGATGATCGGCGAACGCTTCGAGTTGATAGGTGTACGACGACTTCGTGCCCAGATGCTCGACGCTCGTGCGCCCACCGGCCGTGACGGAGACACGGTCGTCGATGTCCGGCTGCAGGAAGTTGTGTACCAGGACGTCTCCTTCAGTGCCGAATACTCGGAAGGTGAAGTGATACCGCTCGTCCAACATCGTGGTCACCACGGATGCCGTGGCGCCGCTGGGGTATTCGAGTTCGATGTCGAACCACGAATCAACCCTCGGAGCATATTCCTCGTGGCGGGTCTCGGTCACCACTGGCGCACCACCACAGACGTCACTCAGCGTCCGGGAAGCATGTAACCCGTAGCAGCCCAGGTCCATCAGTGACCCGCCTGCCAAGGCGAGCTCCCACCGCGGGTCGTTCTCGGATGGTGTGGGCATCCGCAGTACGGTTTCCACCCGAGTGACCGCGCCGACGGCGCCGCTTCGAACCAGATCCAGCAGGCGCCGGTTCACCGGATGAAAGAGGTAGTGGAACCCCTCGAGCAGCGTCACGCCGCTCACGCGTGCTGCCTCGGCTACAGCACGCGCTTCCACCGCGTTGCTCGAAAACGGTTTCTCCGTCAGCACGTGCTTGCCGGCCTGAACGGCGGCGAGATTCCACGGTCCGTGCAGGCTGTTGGGCAGCGCGTTGTAGACGACATCCACCTCCGGATCCGAGATCAGCTCGGCGTACGAACCGACCACCCGTTCGATCCCATGCTGGGCCGCATAGGCTCTGGCCCGCTCGGGGTCGCGTGCGGCAACGGCCACCAGGCGGTGCCCGGTGGCCGTTGCAGGTTTGATCATCGCGTTCTCGGCGATGCGTGAGGCTCCCAGAATGCCTATCCGCAGCGGGGTAGGAGGTGTCACAGAACCGACCGCAGATACTCGACGCTCGCTCGCACATCGCGCACCGGTCCCTCGTCCGACGGCGCTTCGGCCAGAATGGTGTCCTGCTCGAGCACGTACCACCCGTCGAAACCGTGGCGCTGCAATATGGCTGTGACACCGGCGATGTCGACGTCGCCGCCACCGAGTGGACGGTACATTCCCGCCTTCACGCCGTCGGTGTAGGTGAGCTCACCTCTGCGAACGCGTGATGCGAGGGCATCGTCGACGTCCTTGAGATGCACGTGGGTGATGCGCTCGGGAGCTTGACGCGCCAGGTCGACCGGATCGGTGCCGCCGATCAACAGGTGGCCGGTGTCCAGGCACAGGGGGATGGCCGAGCCGTCGAGCACTCGCAGGACCTCGTCGCGCTGCTCGATCATCGTTCCGACGTGAGGGTGGACAACTGCCCTGATTCCGCGCTCGGCCGCGGCGTCGGTGAGGCGATCGAGATTGTGCAGCAGGGTTTTCCAACTCTGCTCGTCCAGTTCCGGGCGTGAATCGTAGCCGTCGGAACCCGTCGCGGCGGCCAGGACCAAAACCTCGGCACCCGAGGCGACGAAACCATCGAGGATGGGGGAGATGCCGGGAACCGGATCATGATCGCGATCATGCAGCAGTACCGGTGCGAACCCGCCGACTGCGCTCAGATCGTGATCCGCGAGCACCTTGGCCATTTCGGCGGGTGCAGTCGGCAGAAAGCCCTCCGGTCCGATTTCCGTTGCCGCCAGACCGACTTCGCGCATTTCCCGGAGGACTTGCGCAGGGTCGAGCTGGTAGCCCCAGCCCGGGACTTCGCACACGCCCCAGGAGATCGGTGCGCCGGCGATGCGAGGAGTGCTCATGTGTGTGCCTCATTCTTGTCGTGAAGGAACAGATCTTTGACTTCGGTGATCGTGACGGGCCGACCCTCGCGCAGAGAGTGCGTTGCAGCTTCGGAGATCCAGGCCGACTCGACCGCATCTGCGGGCGTGCTAGGTGATTCCCGACGCCCGGCGACAACGCCGAGGAATGCTTCGAGTTCCGCACGGTAGGCGGACGTGAAGCGGTCCATGAAGAACGTGTACGGCTCCTTCGAGGGGAACGATGTTTCGGGGTCGAGGGAGCGGAGTGGCAAGCGGTCGTCCAGCCCGGCAACGACGGAGTCCGCCGAGCCGAGTACCTCGAGTCGGCAGTCGTAGCCGCGGCCGTTGTAGCGGGTATTCGACACGACCGCGATGGTTCCGCCTTCGAAAGTGAGAACCGTTGCGGCGGTGTCGACGTCACCGGCATCGGCGATCCCGCGATCACCCTGATTCGAGCCGGTGGCAAAAACAGTGGTGACTTCGCGGCCGCTGATCCACCGTACGATGTCGAAGTCGTGGATCGAGCAGTCGCGGAAGATGCCGCCTGAGTGTTCGATGTACGAGATCGGCGGGGGAGCGGGGTCGAGGGTGGTCGATCGGAGAGTGTGGATCCAACCGAGTTCTCCAGATCGAACCGCGTCGTACGCCGCCACAAATGACGGGTCGAATCGGCGCTGAAATCCGATCTGGACTGGTACCGACGTCTGCTCGGCAGTCGCGAGTACACGAACGGAGGATTCGATGGAGTCGGCTACCGGCTTTTCGCAGAACGTCGGGATGTCTAGGCGGACAGCGGCTTCGATCAATTCGGCATGTGAACTCGACGGCGCGGCGATCAGAACGCCGTCGATGCCTGACGCTAGAAGCGCGTCGGGATCGGCAGCGGACTCCACGTCGAGTTCGCTTGCCACGTCCGAGGTTCGACGTGCGTCGACATCGGTGACAACCAGTGCGTCGACGCCGTTTAGCGTCAGTAGATTTCGGGCGTGGTAGCTGCCGATTCGTCCGAGGCCGACGACTCCGATGCGAGCGCCCATCAGTCCAGCCCTCCGAAGACGTTCTGGTCCCAGTCGATGATCGAACCCGTCACGACTCCGCTGCGATCGGAGAGCAGGAAGACGACGAAGTCGGCGATTTCGTCGACCTGTCCGAGCTTGCCCATGGGGAGGGTGCTGCCCGAACGTTCCTGCCAGTCGTCACCAGCGTCGTGAAAAGCTCTCTGCGTGAGGTCTTCACCCTCGGTCTGTGTCCACCCGATGTCGAGACCGTTGATCCGGATACGATCCCAGCGATGCGCATGGGCGGCGTTGCGGGTCAGCCCCGCCAGCCCGGCCTTCGCTGCCACGTACGGCGCGAGATACGGCTGCCCGCCGAGTTCGGACGTGGAGATGATGTTGACGATGGACCCGGGGACCGCACGCTCGCGCATGTCTTTGACTGCTGCCTGCATCGTGAAGAACGGACCGCGAAGGTTCACCGCGATGTGCTGGTCGAAGAGTTCTTCGGTGGTGTCGAGCAGCGTTCCGCGTGAAGTGAGCCCGGCGGAATTGACCAGAGCATCCACGCGGCCGAAGTGAGAGATCGTCTCGGCCACGCTGTCGAGCGCGGAATCCGTTTGTGCCACATCGGCTTCGATGAAGTGAGTTCCCGGAAGTTCTGTCTCGAGAGCCTTTCCGACGTCCGGGCGTCGGCCGGTGAAAGCCACCTGAGCGCCCTCACGGACTGCGGCGCGTACGATTCCGGCGCCGACGCCTTGCGAGCCGCCACTGACCAGTAAGACGGTGTCGGCCAGGAGTGCGGGCCTGGTTACGCCCGGCGTAGAAGTCATGGGTTTAGTCTGGCTGTGACGAAGACCTCGAGCAACAGCAAAAAACCATCAAATATCCATCATCGTGAGGTAGTTGTGGCGCATCGATTCAAAGTACGGGAGATCGCTCAGCAGTCGGGCCTGAGTGAGGCCACCGTCGACCGGGTGCTCAACGACCGTCCTGGAGTTCGCGACGGCACACGATCGGAGGTTCGCCAGGCGATCACGGACCTGGAACGTCAACGCTCGCAACTGAAACTGGTCGGTCGCACGTTCATCGTCGACGTCGTGTTGCAAACTCCTGCAAGGTTTTCCGACGCCGTCCGTGACGCGCTCGAGGCCGAACTGCCCACCCTTGCACCCGCTGTTGTTCGTTCCAGGTTTCACTTTCGTGAAACCGGTTCGGTAGAAGCGATGACGTCGACGCTCGACAAGATTCGCCGGCGCGGCTCCCACGGAGTCATCGTCAAGGCTCCCGACACTCCGGAAGTCGTGTCGGCGATCGACCGGTTGGTGGCGGCAAGGATTCCGGTCGTCACGTTGGTGACCGACGTTGCCGGCAGCAGGCGAGCCGCCTACATCGGCATCGACAACCGAGCCGCCGGGGCCACCGCCGCGTACTTGATAGATCAGTGGCTGGGGGATCGGGAAGGCAACGTGCTGGTCAGCATGAGCAGCGGGTTCTTCCGCGGGGAGGAAGAACGGGAGATGGGATTTCGCTCCGCCATGCGAGTCTCAGCTCCGCATCGACGGTTGATCGACATTCCGAACAGTGACGGTCTGGATCAGACGAGTAGGAAACTGGTGCGAGCGGCACTCGAATCCGATCCGCAGATCCGTGCCGTGTATTCGATCGGTGGTGGCAACCTGGCCACGGTCGACGCGTTCGACGAACTGAACCGGGAGTGCAGTGTCTTCATCGCCCACGATCTCGACGGTGACAATCGAAAGTTGCTGGGGGAGAAGCGAATATCGGCGGTGCTCCACCACGATCTGCGTGCGGATGTTCGCACTGCCTGTCAGGTGGTCATGAAGGAACACGGCGCCATGGGCGCTCACTTCGGCTTTACGACGTCACCGGTTCAAGTCGTGACACCGCTCAACATGCCCCCGACATAGCTGTGCGCGGTCAAGGAGTCCGGAGACTCCCTAACCGCGCACAGGGCCGAAGGCCTGACTATCGAGCGAAGAGCAGTGCTCGCTTGACTTCCTGAATAGCCTTTGTCACCTGGATGCCGCGGGGGCACGCGTCGGTGCAGTTGAACGTGGTGCGGCAACGCCACACGCCGTCCTTGTCGTTCAGGATGTCGAGACGCTCGGAAGCGGCCTCGTCACGGCTGTCGAAGATGAACCGGTGTGCGTTCACGATGGCAGCGGGACCGAAGTAGCTGCCGTCGCTCCAGTACACGGGGCACGACGTGGTGCAGCATGCGCAGAGGATGCACTTGGTGGTGTCGTCGAAACGAGCACGGTCGTGCTGGCTCTGGATGCGCTCACGAGTGGGCTCGTTGCCACTGGTGATGAGGAACGGCTTCACGGCGCGGAATGCGTCGAAGAAGGGCTCCATGTCGACAACCAGGTCCTTCTCGACGGGCAGGCCCTTGATGGGCTCGACCGTGATGGTGACCGGCTTGCCGTCCTTGGGCAGCATGTCCTTCATCAGCAGCTTGCAGGCCAGACGGTTCACACCGTTGATCCGCATGGCGTCCGATCCACAGACACCGTGTGCGCAGCTGCGACGGAACGTGAGGGTGCCGTCGAGGTAACCCTTTACGTACAGCAGCAGGTTGAGCAGACGGTCGGTGGGCAGTGCCGGGACCTGGAAACTGTCCCAGTGCTGGCCCTCGCCCGATTCGGGGTTCATCCGCGCGATCTTGAGAGTGACCATGACGGCCCCCTCGGGAACAGCGGGGAGTTTGGGTGCATCTACAGCAGGCGCAGACATCAGTACTTACGCTCCATCGGCTCGTAGCGGGTCTGGATCACCGGCTTGTAGTCCAGACGGATGTCGGAGAGCAGGCCGTCACCCTCCTTGTACGCCATCGTGTGCTTCATGTACTCGGCGTCGTTGCGGTCCGGGAAGTCCTCGCGAGCGTGGCCGCCGCGCGATTCCTTGCGGTTGAGGGCGCCGACGACGGTGACCTCTGCCATTTCGAGGAGGAAGCCCAGCTCGATGGCCTCGAGCAGGTCGCTGTTGTAGCGCTTGCCCTTGTCCTGGACCGTGATGTGGTTGTAGCGCTCCTTGAGAGCACGCACATCTTTGAGAGCCTGTGTGAGGCGCTCTTCGGTGCGGAAGACGGAGGCATTGTTGTCCATCGACTGCTGCAGCTCGGTGCGGATGTCCGCAACGCGCTCGTGGCCGTGATCGGACAGGATGACGCCGACCCAGTCTTCGACCATCGCGGCGGGGGTTTCCGGCATGTCGACGAACTCGGTGGAGTTCGCGTACTCGGCCGCAGCGATGCCGGCGCGGCGGCCGAACACGTTGATGTCGAGGAGCGAGTTGGTACCGAGACGGTTTGCACCGTGTACGGAGACACAGGCGCATTCGCCGGCCGCGTACAGACCCTTGACGATCTCGTCGTTGTTGCGCAGCACCTCACCGTTGATCTTGGTGGGGATACCGCCCATGACGTAGTGACACGTCGGGTAGACGGGCACGGGCTCCTTGACGGGGTCCACGCCGAGGTAGGTGCGCGAGAACTCCATGATGTCGGGGAGCTTCTCGTCGAGAACTTCCTCGGGGATGTGCGTCACGTCGATGTAGACGTAGTCCTTGTTCGGGCCGGCGCCGCGGCCTTCGAGAACCTCGAGGACCATCGAACGCGCCACGATGTCACGCGGAGCGAGGTCCTTGATGGTGGGTGCGTAACGCTCCATGAAGCGTTCACCGTCGGCATTACGGAGAATGCCACCTTCACCGCGGACGGCTTCCGAGATCAGGATGCCGAGACCGGCGAGTCCTGTCGGGTGGAACTGGTGGAACTCCATGTCCTCGAGGGGCAGGCCCTTGCGGAAGATGATGCCCATGCCGTCACCGGTGAGGGTGTGCGCGTTGGACGTCGTCTTGTACATGCGTCCCGAGCCGCCGGTCGCGAAGACGATCGACTTGGCGTGGAAGATGTGCAGCTCGCCGGTCGAGAGCTCGTAGCAGATGACCCCGGTGGCAACCGGGCCGTCCTCGGTCTCGGTGATGGCGATGTCGAGCGCGTAGAACTCGTTGAAGAACTCGACGTCGTGCTTGACGCAGTTCTGGTAGAGCGTCTGCAGGATCATGTGACCGGTGCGGTCGGCGGCGTAACACGCACGGCGGACGGGTGCCTTGCCGTGGTCGCGTGTGTGGCCACCGAATCGACGCTGGTCGATCTTGCCTTCGGGCGTGCGGTTGAACGGCAGACCCATCTTCTCGAGGTCGAGCACCGCATCGATGGCCTCCTTGGCCATGATCTCGACGGCGTCCTGGTCGGCGAGGTAGTCGCCGCCCTTGACGGTGTCGAAGGTGTGCCACTCCCAGTTGTCTTCCTCCACGTTCGCCAGTGCGGCACACATGCCGCCCTGGGCCGCGCCGGTGTGGCTGCGGGTGGGGTAGAGCTTGGTCAGTACGGCCGTGCGGGCACGGGGGCCAGCTTCGATTGCCGCACGCATGCCTGCGCCACCGGCGCCGACGATGACCACGTCATAACGATGTTCCTGCATGAAGTCTGTGCTCCCCTAGCTCGCCGAGATATTGGGGTCGAAGGTGAAGATGACGTACGTGCCCAGGCCCATGATCAGGATCATCGAGAGAACGAGGATCGTGGTCAGCCAGAAGCGCGTGGAGTCCTTGCGGGAGTAGTCCGCGATGACCGTGCGCAGACCGTTACCGCCGTGCAGCTGTGCCAGCCACAACATCGTCAGATCCCAGAACTGCCAGAACGGGCTGGACCAGCGACCTGCGACGAACGCGAAGTTCAAACGGTGAACGCCACCGTCGAGCATCAGCATGATGAACATGTGGCCCAGGACCAGAACGATCAGGGCGACGCCGGAGAAGCGCATGAAGAGCCATGCGTACAACTCGAAGTTGTTCCGAGCCTTCGCGCGCGGGGACCGCGGGTTGTCCAGGCTTGCGGGACGGTCGTATGAGGTGCCCAGGCTCTTGGCTTCGGGTCCGTGAGTAGTCGCCATGTCAGTGCTCCGCAAACATGTTGATGAGGATGCGTCCGGCGCCTGGGATCATCACCAGGAACCAGATCGTCAGAATGGTCCAGAGCATGACGCGCTGGTACTTCGGGCCCTTCGACCAGAAGTCCACCAACATCACGCGCACGCCGTTGAGGGCGTGGTAGAGGACTACGCCGACGAGGCCGATCTCCATGAGGCCGACGAGGGGGTTCTTGTACGTGTCGATGACGGCGTCGTACGTATCGGGATTGACCCGAACGAGTGCCGTATCGAGAACGTGTACGAATAGGAAGAAGAAAGTAGCGACGCCTGTGATCCGGTGTAGAACCCAGGACCACATTCCGGGGTCGCCCCGGTAAAGCGACCTCGTGCGCTCCTTCTGAGGAGCGGCTTCAGTCGTAGTACTCATCGAGTGCTGTGCCTCCAACGTCATTGGTGGACGCGTCGAGCCTGCAGAGAGCTTCGATGTACCTCAGCCCGGGCTCGACGGGATCCTGAACCGACTTGACTCAGACTCTAAACCTATGTGAAACCGGGAACTAATCAGATGCGGGATTCGTACGCGTACCAAACTCTTTGTAAGGTTTGCCTTTCCAATCTCGCCGAGACGGTTTCGGCGTGGTTTCTGCATCCATTCAGTCGGCGTGATTGGATAACGAACCATGGGTGACATCGACTGGAAGTTGTTGCGGCACAACGCGCAAGTGGTCATGCGGCACGCCTATGCGCCGTACTCGGGGTACGCGGTGGGTGCAGCGGCCCTGGTAGACGATGGTCGGATCGTCTCAGGATGCAATGTGGAAAATGTCTCATACGGTTTGAGCCTGTGCGCCGAATGTGGACTCGTCGGTAACTTGGCCGCCACCGGGGGTGGCCGGCTGATTGCCTTCACGTGCTGTGACGCGAAGGGCTCGATTCTGATGCCGTGCGGCCGGTGCAGACAGCTTCTCCTCGAGCACGGCGGGGGTGAGATGCTTGTCGACACGAGCAGTGGGTTCAAGCCGCTGAGCGAGCTGTTGCCTGATGCTTTCGGGCCGGAACAAGCAGAGGGGCTCCGCCATGTTTGACGCAGTTTCCATCATCGGCGCCAAGCGTGACGGCCGCGAGCTGTCGGGAACCGAGATCGACTGGATAGTTCAGGCGTTCACACAGGGGATCGTCGGCGACGAGCAGATGTCGGCGCTCGCGATGGCGATCTACTTCCGCGGAATGTCGCGAGCAGAGACCGGCCGATGGACCGAGGCCATGATCGAATCCGGCGGGAGGATGGACTTTTCGGACTTGCCGCTGCCCACCGTCGACAAGCATTCGACCGGTGGAGTGGGGGACAAGATCACCCTTCCGCTTGCACCCCTCGTCGCTGCCTGTGGTCTTGCAGTCCCGCAGTTGTCGGGCCGCGGACTCGGCCACACCGGTGGAACTCTCGACAAGCTCGAGGCCATTCCAGGTTGGCGAGCCGAGCTCACGGCGACGGAGATGGTCGACATTCTCTCGGATCCGAAAATCGGCGCGGTGATCTGCGCTGCCGGAGCGAATCTGGCCCCCGCGGACAAGAAGCTCTACGCGCTGCGCGACGTGACCGGAACGGTGGAATCCATTCCGCTGATCGCAAGTTCGATCATGAGCAAGAAGATTGCCGAGGGAACCGGCGCCCTGGTGCTCGACGTCAAGGTCGGTTCCGGAGCGTTCATGAAGGACCTCGGCGACGCGCGAGAGTTGGCACGCACGATGGTCGAGCTTGGCAACGACGCCGGCGTGCGTACAAGCGCTCTCATCACCGGGATGGACACCCCGCTCGGATTGACGGCGGGCAACGCCCTCGAGGTACGTGAATCCGTCGAGGTGCTGGCAGGCGGCGGGCCGTCGGACGTCGTCGAGCTGACCCTGGTCCTGGCTCGGGAGATGCTGTCCGCGGCTGGGATCGACGGTATCGACCCCGCCGACAAACTGGCCGACGGCACGGCAATGGACCGGTGGCGCGCGATGATCGCCGCACAAGGTGGGGACCCACACGCGACGCTGCCGGTGGCCCGGCACAGCGACGTCGTCACCGCGGACCGAGACGGCGTACTGACCCGACTCGACGCCATGGCGGTGGGCATCGCGGCCTGGAAACTGGGAGCCGGACGCGAACGGCAGGGCGAAGCCGTTCAGGCCGGTGCCGGCATCGAGATGCATGCAAAGCCTGGCGACGTGGTCCGTGCCGGGCAGAAGCTGATGACATTGCACACCGACACTCCCGAGAGATTTGATGCAGCGCGACGAAGCCTCGGCGGTGGATGGTCGATCGGGACCGATTCCGACACCGTTTCGCGACCGTTGCTCATCGAGCGAATTGTGGGTGATTCGCGTTAGCGTTGGCGAATGAACGCACCGGAGTTGACCACGATCCGCAGCGCACCCAAAGTTCTTCTCCACGATCATCTCGACGGAGGACTCCGACCCGAGACCGTTCTCGAACTGGCCGAGCAATGTGGCTACGACGAGCTGCCGGCGAATACGGCATCCGAACTGGCGCAATGGTTCCGAACTGCCGCTGACAGTGGATCGCTCGAGCTCTACCTCGAAACGTTCGCGCACACAGTCGCCGTGATGCAGACCCCCGAAGGGCTCGCACGGGTGGCACGTGAGTGTGCCGAGGATCTGGCCGACGACAACGTCGTCTATGCCGAGATCCGTTTTGCGCCCGAGCAGCACCTGGAACAAGGCCTGAGTTTGGACGAGGTCGTCGAGCACGTTCTCGAAGGTTTCCGGGCCGGCGAATCCGCTGCCAGGGTCGCGGGACGGGAGATCCGCATCGGCTGTCTTCTCACGGCGATGAGGCATGCCGCGCGGTCGCGGGAGATCGCCGAACTCGCTGTGCGATTCCGGGACCGCGGGGTTGTCGGTTTCGACATCGCCGGCGCCGAGGCCGGAAACCCACCGAGCCGGCACCTCGACGCGTTCGAGTACATGCGTGACGCGAACGCCCACTTCACGATTCACGCGGGTGAGGCTTTCGGGTTGCCGTCGATCCACGAAGCCATCGCCTTCTGCGGAGCGGATCGGTTGGGCCACGGCGTGCGGATCGTTGACGACATCGACGTAGGCGTGCCAGGTGGGGCAGAGTTGGGTCGGCTCGCGAACTACGTCCGTGACATGCGCATTCCCCTGGAACTGTGCCCGAGTTCGAACGTGCAGACCGGAGCCGTAGCCGCCCTGGCGGACCATCCGTTCGGACTCTTGGCGGACTTGCGCTTCCGAGTGACCGTCAACACCGACAACAGGCTGATGAGCGACACCACCATGAGCCGGGAAATGGCCGCGTTGGTCGAGACCTTCGGTTACGGATGGACCGATCTCGAACGCTTCACCATCAACGCGATGAAGTCGGCCTTCATCCCGTTCGACGAGCGCCTCGCGTTGATCGACGACGTCATCAAGCCGGGCTACGCCGTGCTCATCGGCTAGATGACGTGCGCCCGACTACTCAGATCGAAGCCGGGCCTCGAACTCGCGCTCGAGTTCGCGCCAGGCCTCGGATTCCTTGGTGAACGGCGCACTCGGAGCCATCCGCGACGGATCGGGGTTGAGGAGGTACGAGACGTACCAACCCAGCTCGTTCGACGCGGACAGAGCCTCCTCGGTGGAGTCGTCGTCGGCGAAATCTGCTGCATCGGTGAACAATTCGACGGCGAGTTCCAGCTGCTCGGCATCTACGACGTCCGGGCCCTGGGCGAGGTCGTCGGCGATACCGGGCAGAACGTAGACGTTCTCGTCCGTGACCTCGATTTCGAGTGAACCGTCGACGGCCGCATTCTGAATTTCGCCGTACGTACTGACCTGCGAGAGATCGTGTTCGTGGTTGTCGGCGAGGTAGCGAGCGAGTGCGCGCTCGCTACGGAAGACGGTGATCAGTCCGTCCTTGCCGAGGAAGATCGCCTGATCTCCCATGTAGCAGCGCAGAGTGTAGAACGTCTCGGCCGAGGTGATGATGCGGATCGGGTCGACACCGACCTCGCCCCAGAAGGTCTCGACTTCGTCTTCGTCCTCTTCGAGGTCGTCTTCGTCGAATTCCTCGTCCTCGCCCTCCTCGGCGACATCGTCGGCGTCGACGGTGTTCTCGGCGGCAGCGAGCAGTTCAGCTTCGGCGACCGCCACAGCAGCTGCATCGACCTTCGGGGAGGTGACCACCTTGTCGATGGCGTCGAGAACGGCGTCCCAGTCCTTGACGATCGCAGCGCCGACCTGGTCCCACAGCTCCAGGCCTTCGCGGCCTTCGAAGGTGCCGGCGCCGGTGGCAAGCGCGCCGAGTACCGGATGGCCGCTGAAGAAGCGGATGACCGCGTCGAGTTCGCACACCTCACCGATGTTGCGAGCCATGTTCAGGGTGTCTTCGAGTTCCGAGACCACCAGTGCCTCAGGGTCACCTGCGGCCAGTTCCGGCACGCCGACGAAGTCGAACGTGAAGTTCTCTTCCGGTTCCAACTCGGCTGCCGACAGTCCGGAGACGACGGCCCACGCCGGATGCTCGACCAGGTCGTTGTCGGAGTCCGTTCGGATGAAGGCCGCGAGTTCCGCGACGGAGGAGAACCCGTAGAGGTCTTCCTCATGGCCGAGAAACGCTTCCCACTCGTCGTCGCCCTCGCGCCAGCGAGGTGCCCACAAAGTGACGAGGTCTCCGTCGGTGAGTCCGATTTCGATAGGGACGATGTCTCCAGCCATGGGCGGAAGCCTATCCACCGCAGCGCGAAAGGCATAGCGGGGGTTCGTCACGTTTGTTTCAGGGCTACTCGGAGCTCACTGACCAGTCGCTCGCGTTCGTCGTTGGACTGTTGAACTGCCTGGTGAATCGTGGCCACCGTCAATGCGGCCACCGTCTGAGAATTCATCGCGGTGATTGCGTCGGTGATCCGTAGGTCGACCAGAGCGCCCAGCCCGTCGACAGTCGCCGTGACTATCCCACCCTCGCTCGAGACGACTACCCGAAGAGCGCCGACCCCGTCGACGGCGTCCTGCAAGAGTCCCGTCCGGTGTTTCGCCAGCTCCATGATTCGATCAATCTCGCTCATATCGAACGCATCCAGCTCGACGGAAGGTTCTGGCCCTCGGCGGCGTCGACATCGGCCAGTTCGTCTCGGGTCGGGAGACCGAGCCGATCGAGGATCGCTGCCGGGACTCCGGTCTCCTCGAGCTCCACACGATGGCGGGCGCCGGCTTCGATTGCTGCATGTGAGCACAGCGTGAGTATCTGCTGCGCCAACCGCTGCCCGCCGTACCGCAGTTCGTCCTGGCTGATCCTCAGGTCCACGGGCACGGCGTGCTCCGTGGCGCGGACCGCGATGGTTCCGTTGCGGTTGACGGCTACGGCTGTGATGATCGGCGGTGATTCGCGCTTGTTCTCGGGCATGATTCCCTGTCATTCCGTCGGACGGTAGAAGCCGTGAAAGCCCATGCCGCTGTTCGTGGTTCGGATGGCGCTGATCTCGACAGGATCGCCGGCTTCGACCATCTGACCGTTGCCGATCACCATGGCGACGTGTCCGTCCCAGACCGCGAGGTCGCCCGGCATCAGATTGTTCTGATCGACCTGGTTCCCGATTCCCTGTTCCTGAGCCAACCTCGGAATATCGACTCCGGCCTGGCCGTACGCCCATTGCGTCAGACCACTGCAGTCCAGACCGACTCCGGGTGTCGTGCCTCCCCAGGCGTACGGGACACCCTGTTGAGTGAGCGCGTTGCGTACGGCAGCAGCGGCCTCGGCGTTCGGTGCGGTGGCAATCGAGCCGTCGGGAAGTTCGACCTCAACGCCACCGACGGAACCGGAACCACTTGCGGAACCGGAACCACCGACGGAACCGGAACCACCCGCCGACTCGGAGACCCCAGGTGCGGGATCGGGTATCGGGACGGACGGGACGAGTGCGGACATCTTGTCGGTCGACCCGGCCAGCTCACCGCGTACCCGCTCGATAACCGATACCGCGCGTCCGAGGTGCTCCAACGCGGCCGACAACAACATCAATTGGCCCGTCGGTGTCATCAGCGTCGGCCCGGCCTTGATCGCGAGTGTCAGAAACGACTGGAGAATCTCACCGAGTTCGGTCATTCCCGCGTACACGGACGTTGTCGCTTCGTCCACGACGCCGGCGATGTCGTTTCCGCGATCGGCGAGGTTTCGCGTCGACGTCTGCGTCTGCTCGGTTTTGGTCACCGCAGCAGTGAGAGCAGTCGACGAACTCTGAGAGGACGCCAGTTCGCTCAGTGCCGCGCTTCCCAGTTGGTAGGCGATCTCGAGGGCGTCCGTGGCGATTCGGATGCCGACGTCGGGTCCACTTGCGCTGGGGACACCAGTCCCGACAGTGTCGACCAGGTCGATGATCGGTCGTGCGAGTGCGTCGACGTCGATCATGAGCGTGCGGCTTCAGCGAGAGTCCTTCGTACCGATTCCTCGGAGTCGAGATAGACGGCGTGAGCGTCGCGGGTGGCTGACTGGACGCTGGAGATCACAGCGGACAGTCGATCGATGTCGTCGATGTGCGCTTGCTGTGCTCGGCTCGCGACATCGACGAAGTCGCCGCCGATCAGCCCCAGCACAGTGGACAGAGCCAAGTGATCGCCACCCGCCGCGTCCTGTCGAGCTTGCGCGACGTTGTCGGCAACAGTGCCCAACCGCGTGGCGAACTCCGCGATGCTTTCAGTGTCCAGATCCAGATTTGTCAACTTGTCTTCCCCCCGTTGCGCTTACTCCCTCTTGGACGCCGCGCGGGGTGCTCCGGTTCCCGAGGAACTATTCTGATGGTCATGCAAACGCACGTAGTCGACCATCCGCTCGCGGCGGCCCTCTTGACGACAATGCGTGATGCACGCAGTGAGAACGCGACTTTTCGTTCCGCACTTCGCAGGCTCACGCACATGCTGGTCTACGAGGCCATGCGTGACGCGGAGGTCGAGGAATTTCCGGTCGACACCCCGGTAGCAGCGACGACGGGCATCCGGCTCGCGAAGCCGCCGTTGTTGGTACCGGTGCTGCGGGCCGGTCTGGGCATGGTCGAACAGGCGAGTGCGCTGATTCCGTCGGCCGGCGTCGGCTTTGTCGGAATGGCACGTGACGAAGAGACTCATCAGCCGGTTCCGTACCTCGAATCCCTGCCGGCGGATCTGTCCGGGATCCCGGTGTTCGTGCTCGATCCGATGCTCGCCACCGGTGGTTCGATGGTGCACACCATCGACTTGCTGGTTGCGCGTGGCGCGACGGATGTCACGGCAGTGTGCGTCGTGGCCGCTCCGGCCGGCGTCGACGCGCTGGCAGCGTCCGGCCACCCGGTTCGTCTGGTCATCGCGAGCATCGACGACGGACTCGACGAGAACGCTTTCATCGTCCCCGGTCTCGGTGACGCCGGCGATCGGCAGTTCGGACCCCGCTAGAGCGAAAGGGCGAAGGTTCGGAGTTCGGCCAGCCGGGCCTTCGCCTGCTCTACTGCGTTCGCGAGGTCGGCGCGGTTCGCCACCGGGACGACAACTTCGAGATAGCACTTGAGCTTGGGCTCGGTTCCGGACGGTCGAACAACCACGCGGATCGACGGCCCGTCGAATATCACTGCGTCGGTGCGCATACCACCGCGAACCAGGGACAAGTCCTCGGTCGTGACCGGCTCGCCCGCGAGTTGGCTTGGCGGATCGGCGCGTAGCCGTTTCATCATTTCCGCGATGTCACTCGAGTCCTCGACGCGGCGGGATACTTGGTCCCCGCAATGCAGTCCGAATTCGACGGCATAGTCGCCTAGAACGTCCAACAGGGTTCTGTTGCTGCCCGCGAGGGTGGCAGCCAAGTCAGCCACCAGAACGGCAGCTGAGATTCCGTCCTTGTCCCGCACCACATCCGGATCGACGCAGTGCCCGATCGCTTCCTCGTAGGCGTAGACGAGTCCGTCGCCGGCGCGCGTGAGCCACTTGAATCCGGTGAGTGTCTGCGCAAACCTGGCTCCGCGGGCTTTCGCCAACTTCGAGAGCAGGGTCGAGGAGACGATCGTCGTCGCCACCAACGAATCTTCGGGCGCCGTGCTCAGTACGTGGTCGGCCAGGAGCACCCCGGTTTCGTCGCCGCGCAACATGCGCCACTGATCACCGTCGCGAACTCCGACGGCGCAGCGGTCGGCATCCGGGTCGAGTGCGATCGCCAGATCCGCGTCGACACTTCGGGCAAGGGCGAGCAGGCGGTCTGCGGCGCCGGGCTCTTCGGGATTGGGGAACTCGACGGTCGGAAACGTGGGGTCGGGATCGAACTGCTCCGCCACGACGTGCAGGTCCTCGAATCCTGCTGCTCGCAGAGCCGCGGTCGCAGTCTCACCCCCGACGCCGTGCATTGCCGTGAGCGCAATCCGGATCGAGCGGGCGTCGCCGTGCGGGAGGGTCGCGATGCGGGCGATGTACTCCTCGACCAGAGAATCGTCGGCCGGAATCACCGATGCTCGCGCGACGTCGGCGGCACTACCGATGCGAGCGATCTCGCTCTCGATTTCACGATCGGCGGGGGAGACGAGTTGCGCTCCGCCCGAGAGATACACCTTGTAACCGTTGTCGGCGGCAGGATTGTGGGAGGCGGTGATCTGGATACCTGCCGCTGCCCCGAGCCTGCGCACCGCGAACGCCACCAGCGGTGTCGGCAGTGGGCGGGGGAGCAGGGTCACCTCGAACCCGGCCGCTGCCATGACCTCGGCGGCGGCCAGAGCAAATGCCTCTGAACCGAGCCGGGCGTCGCGGCCGACCACAACGCGGGACCCGCCCTGGCAGCGAGCTGTCAGCCAGGCCGCCAGACCGGCCGTGGTCCGGATGACGACCGCGAGGTTCATGCCGTTGGGTCCGCCGCGTACCGGCCCGCGAAGCCCAGCAGTGCCGAACGTCAGCGGTGAGGAAAAGCGTTCGGCCAGTTCATGTTCGGAAAGGGCGGCTAATTCTGCGCGGGTAACTGGGTCCGGATCGGCGTCGATCCACTCGTTGACGTTCAGTGGTGTCACAGCTGCTCGACCAGTTGGCGCAGCAGCACTCCCATCCGGGCCGCCGAAGCTTTGCCTGCCGCCAGCACCTCCTGATGGTCCAGTGGGGCGCCCGTGATTCCGGCGGCCAGATTGGTGACCATGGAGATGCCGAGAACGCGGGCGCCGAGCGCGCGGGCCGCGATGGTCTCGTGAACCGTCGACATGCCGACCAGATCGGCGCCGAGTGTACGAAGCATTCGAATCTCGGCCGGAGTCTCGTAATGCGGACCGGGAAGCCCGGCGTAAACACCCTCGGCAAGGTCCGGGTCGATCGAGCGAGCCAGCGCACGCAGTTCCGGCGAGTAGGCGTCGACCAGGTCGACGAACTCTGCGCCGACGAGGGGAGAGCGGGCCGTCAGGTTCAGGTGGTCACTGATCAGCACTGGTTGTCCCACTGCGTAGTCCTCGCGGATACCGCCGGCCGCATTGGTGAGGATGACGGTGTCGGCGCCGGCAGCAATGGCTGTCCGGACCGGGTGGACGACGGTACCGAGATCGTGGCCCTCGTATGCGTGCGCGCGCCCGAGCAGCAGCAGGACTTCGGTGTTTCCGACGCGCACCGAACGAATGGTGCCCGCATGGCCGAGGGCGGACGGTGGGGCGAAGCCAGGAAGATCCGCCATCGAGACTTCGGCTGTCACGTCCGCACCGGCGTCGCCGAACACGTCTGCGGCATCGGTCCACCCCGACCCGAGCACGATGGCGACTGACGGTGACGAAGAGCCAGTCATGGCGGACAGAGCAGCGGCGGCGGCCTCGGCGATCGTTCCCATGTGAGCAACCCTACTGAGGAGTCGGGTCGGTTCGCCGGGTGAGTTGGCGGGCGTTACTCTCCCATCCATGCCTTTTCTCGAACGCGACGGCGACGTATTCATCCTGTACCTCGGCAACGAGGGCGAAACGGACAACGAGAACCGCTTCGGCCCCGAGTGGATCGACGCTGTTCACAGCAAGTTGGACGAGGTCGAAGCGCACGAGGGTCCCGCAGCCCTGGTGACGACGGCGACGGGCAAGTTCTACACGAACGGCCTGGACACGACGTGGATCTTCGGCAATCTCGACGGTCTGCCCAGCTACCTGGACAAGGTCCACACCATCTACAGCCGTTTGCTGACCTTCCCGATGGCCACGGTCGCGGCCGTGCAGGGGCACGCGTTCGGCGCCGGCGCCATGCTCGCGTCCTCGCACGATTTCCAGATCATGCGCGCGGACCGCGGCTTCTACTGCCTCCCCGAGGTCGGACTGAACATGCCGTTCACTGTCGGCATGTCAGCACTGTTGAACAGTCGTCTGCCCAAGCAGACGGCAGTCGACGCGATGACGACGGGGCGTCGCTTCGGCGGTGCCGACGCACTTGCTGCGGGCATCGTGCAGGAAACGGTCGACGGAGACGGAGTGCTCGCCGCTGCTGTGGCCAAGGCGTCGGCACTGACGTCGACTCACGGCAAGAACTTGGCGGGAATCAAGGCAGGCATCCACCGCGATGCTCTTGCAGACCTCGCTCAGGTGACTGACAAGAGCAACTTCTCCTTCGGGTGAGACAATGATCGCGTGAACCAGAATGTCGACAGCGCAGTCAGGTCCGTAGAGGCCGATCTGATCGCGCTGTCGCATTCGATTCACAGCGACCCGGAACTCGCCTTCGAGGAGTTCCGCAGCGCTGCCAAAGTGTCGGACCTGCTGGCGCAGCACGGTTTCGCGGTCACTCGCGGGATCGTCGATCTGCCGACAGCTTTCGATGCCACCTACGGCAGCGGAGAGTTGGTCATCGCGATCTGCGCCGAGTACGACGCGCTGCCCGAGATCGGTCATGCCTGTGGGCACAACATCATTGCCGCCGCCGCGGTCGGGGCCGGCATCGCGTTGGCTACCGTGGCCGACGAACTGGGGATCACCGTCCGAGTGATCGGTACTCCCGCGGAGGAAACCGGTGGCGGCAAAGTTCTGATGCTCGAGCGTGGTGCATTCGACGGCGTCGGCGCGGCCATGATGGTTCATCCAGGGCCGATCGACATCATCGGTGCGACCTCGCTGGCCTTGGCGGACATCGCCGTGAGTTATCACGGTCGCGAGGCGCATGCGTCTGCTGCGCCGGAGTTCGGTCGTAACGCCGCCGACGCAGCGACGCTCGCTCAGGTGGCGGTCGGACTGTTGCGTCAGCACCTGCAGCCAGGTCAGCAGATTCACGGAATCGTCAGTGACGGCGGCACGGCTCCCAACATCGTTCCGGCTCGGTCCGAATTGCTCTACTACCTGCGTGCCGAAACGGCCGCGTCGTTGGCCAATCTGTCCGAGCGTGCCGACGCGTGCTTCGCCTCGGGTGCACTCGGCACCGGGTGCACCCACGAAATCCGCACGGTATCGCCTACTTACACCGAGCTGACCCCCGATCCGTGGCTGGCGGCGGCGTACCGTGAACAGATCGTCGATCTCGGGCGGGTGCCACTGGCAGCGGAATGGGAGCGCTCCCGTCCACTGGGTAGTACGGATATGGGTAATGTGACCAATGTGATTCCGGGAATTCACCCGGTCATAGGCTTGGATTCATCGGGGGCAGTGACACATCAGCCGGAGTTCGCGGCTGCGTGTATCACCACCTCCGCAGATCGAGCGGTAGTCGACGGTGCAATTGCGTTGGCCCGCACTGCTGTCCGGGTAGCGTCCGATCCAGAACAACGCGCCCGTCTGTTGGAAGGGGTAGATCGCCGGTGAACGCGGCAATCGACACGTGGATTCACGCGCACACCGACGACCTCGTCGCGTGGCGTCGACACATCCATGCCAACCCGGAGTTGGCTCGCCGCGAATACGCGACCACCGAATTCGTCGCCACCCGCCTCACTGCCGCTGGATTGTCGCCGAAGATCCTTCCCGGTGGCACCGGTCTCACGTGCGATATCGGACCGGAGGGTCCACGAATCGCACTGCGCGCCGACATGGACGCTTTGCCGATGCAGGAAGCGACCGGGGCGACGTACTCGTCCACGGTCCCCGGTGTGTCCCATGCATGCGGGCACGACGCCCACACCACCATCTTGCTCGGCGCCGGACTGGCTCTGGCCACGCTGCCCGAACTTCCCGTCGGGGTTCGGCTGATATTTCAGCCCGCCGAGGAAGTCATGCCTGGCGGAGCACTCGACGTCATCGCCGCGGGCGCGCTCGACGGTGTGTCCAGAATCTTTGCTCTGCACTGCGATCCGCGACTCGAGGCAGGCCAGGTGGGAATGCGCCTGGGTGCGATCACCTCTGCTGCCGACACGATCGAGGTCGTCCTCGACTCTCCGGGTGGGCACACGTCGCGGCCGCATTTGACCACGGATCTGATCTACGCGCTCGGCACCGTCGTGACCGGGCTGCCGGGAATGCTCAGCCGTCGTATCGATCCGCGTACCGGAACCGTCATGGTGTGGGGCGCGGTCAGTGCAGGTCAGGCGCCCAACGCGATTCCGCAGACCGGCATGATGACGGGCACGGTACGTACGGGCGATCACGACACCTGGGAGTTGCTCGAACCGCTCGTGGAAGAAATCGTCCACGGACTGCTCGCACCCACCGGAGTTCGCTACCAACTCAACTATCGTCGCGGAGTGCCTCCGGTCGTCAACGACGAGGTGTCCACTCGGATGTTCGAGGACGCCATCGCGACCGTCGGACAAGATGCTTTGGCGGACACCCCGCAATCCGGTGGTGGCGAAGACTTTTCGTGGTACCTGGAAACCGTGCCGGGTGCCATGGCGCGGCTCGGCGTGTGGTCGGGTGAGGGCGATCAGCTCGACATCCACCAACCCACTTTCGATCTCGACGAGCGAGCACTCGGCGTCGGTGTGAAGGTTCTGACGAGCCTGGTTCTGGGATAGTTCCGGTTCCCGTCGGGGGTACCGTTTTTCGTGTCGTTCGAGTGAAGGTACGGGCATGTCCATAGGTGTGGGAGTGCGAATCGGCACATTGGTGTCGACGGCTGTCGTTGCGTCGAACGATCCGGGTTCGGCCGATCCGGTGGTATTGGTTCGGGACACGATCCTCAATCAACGCAAGGACGGAACGACGGTGCTCGGTGGCACCGAGCAACTGGGTGCCGGCCGTGAGTTCGCCGAGAGCTGGTCGGGCTTTGTCGGTCGCGTCGGGGACCCGAGTGGCGTCGCGGGAACTGCCGATACTCGTTACCGCGCCGAG
This sequence comes from Rhodococcus sp. C3V, assembly GCF_029269915.1. Taxonomy (NCBI): domain Bacteria; kingdom Bacillati; phylum Actinomycetota; class Actinomycetes; order Mycobacteriales; family Nocardiaceae; genus Rhodococcus; species Rhodococcus sp. C3V. The sequence continues at coordinate 618,372 of NZ_JARJBE010000002.1, read as the reverse complement.
GATTTGGTGGCGACCTCGATCCGCTGTCTGTTGCAGGAATGCGAGCCGCTGCCCGATCGTGGTGGTCGAAGCGGGGGAGCGCCCGACATCGTCGCGACCTACCCGTCACGCTGGGACTCGTCGACAGCGGCCCTCATGCAGGATTCGCTGGTCTACGCGGGCCTCGAACGGGTCACACTCGTCTCGGATGCCGAGGCCGTGTCGGCGTGGTTCGAGTCGGAAATCGCGGCACTCGCCGGCACGCTCATCGGCATCTATCACGTGGACGACACCGGGGCAGCGGTCACCCTCGTGCGTTCTGGTGTCGCGGCCGGCCGTGCATTCGGCTTTGCCGGCGACGGGAGTTCGCCGAGTTCACGCCTCGCGACGGCTCTGGGTGCGTTCGGTTGGATGCCGGAGAACCTGGACGCCGTAGTCGTCACCGGTGACGGCGAACCGGCGACAGACAAAGCGGCCATGATGTCCATAGCGGCCGGGATTGCCGAAAAGCTCGGTGTCAGATGTGAACTCGGTCCCGGACCCGAGCAGTCGGCTGCGCTGGGAGCCGCAATTCTGGCTGCCGGATTCACCTCGACGTCGCACACTATCGTGCCGATCGGATTGCCGCCTTCACACGACGTGACCGAGGTGTTCGACACCCTGGGACGCGAGAAGGTGGCGGCAGAAACCGCTGCCGGGGTGGCGACCGCCGAGCCGGAAACTGCAGTTGTCGCAGGCGAATCGGAGTCGCGCGGTTCCAAGCGTGTGCTCATCGGCGTGACGGTTGTGGTGGTGCTCGCAGCACTGGCAGTGCTCGCGTATTTCCTGCTGCTTTGAGCAGGACAGCTATCTAATCGGTAACACCGTTACCCGGACCGACATTGCGGCTGTTTCTCGTCCGCAACTCTCGTACGTACTCGGCCGGCGCTCCGGCAATCTCGGCAGCGTCGGCCATCACGCCGATGTAGCGGGCCGACGGCAGCCCGCCTTCGTACGCATCCATGACGTAGAGCCACGCAAGTACCGCGTCGCCGGCGGTGTCGACCCGCACGCGGATCTTGCGGTGCAGACCCAGTTCGGCACCTTCCCAGCGGTCCAGACTCACTTCGTCCTCTTCCGGGACGTCGTAGAGCACCACGAAAACACTGGAATCGGGATCTTCGACCACGGTGGCGAGAGCACCCTCCCAGCCGAGGTCCTCGCCGCTGAAGGTCAGGCGCCAGCCTCGCAGCCACCCTGTCCCGGACATGGGGGAGTGTGGGCAGCGCAACAACATCTGCTCGGGATGCATGTTGGAACCGTAGGCGGCATAAATCGACACGGGCGCAAGCCTAAACCGTGGTCCGAGGGTGTGGCGAAGCGGACCACCGGACGCAAGTAATCTGGTACAAGCACTGCGCGACACGTGGTGCTCGAATAGCGTGACACTGGTCGACGGGAGACCCCTGCCGGCCACGCGAGGACTTGGAGGACACATGACCCGGATCGTGATCATCGGTGGCGGACCCGCCGGCTACGAGGCGGCACTGGTAGCCGCGCAGCACGGGGCCACGGTCACCCTGGTCGATTCGGACGGCGTCGGCGGTGCGTGTGTGCTGTTCGACTGTGTCCCGTCGAAGACGTTCATCGCGTCCACCGGAATCCGCACCGACATGCGTCGTGCATCCGACCTCGGCATCACTCTGGATCCGGAGCAGGCTTCGGTGTCACTGCCGAAGATCCACTCCCGAGTCAAGAGTCTCGCGTTGTCCCAGTCCTCGGACATTCGCGCACGGTTGCAGACGGTAGGCGTCGAGGTTCTCTCCGGCACCGCCGAACTGACCGATCCACTCCTCGGCATGGCAGCACACCAGGTTCGCGCGACGCTCGGAAGCGGCGAGCAGAAGACCATCGACGCAGACGTCGTGTTGATCGCCACCGGCGCCAGCCCCCGCATCATCCCGGGAGCCGAGCCCGACGGTGAGCGAATCATGACGTGGCGCCAGCTCTACGACTTGGACGAGCTTCCCGAGCACCTGGTCGTGGTCGGTTCCGGTGTCACCGGTGCCGAGTTCGTCTCCGCGTACACCGAGATGGGCGTCAAGGTCACGCTCGTGTCCAGTCGCGACCGTGTTCTGCCCGGCGAGGATGCCGATGCGGCGCTCGTGCTCGAGGACGCCCTCGCCGAGCGAGGTGTCACCCTCGTCAAGCACGCCCGCGCGGACGCCGTCGAGCGCACCGAGAAGGGCATCGTCGTCAAGCTCTCCGACGGCCGCACGGTCGAAGGAAGCCACGCTCTGATGACCGTCGGTTCCGTCCCCAACACCAACGGTCTCGGCCTGGAGCGGGTCGGCATCGAGTTGGACAAGGGTGGATACCTGCGTGTCGACCGGGTCTCGCGCACCACGGTTTCCGGTATCTACGCTGCCGGTGACTGCACCGGACTGCTCCCGCTCGCGTCGGTGGCTGCGATGCAGGGACGTATCGCGATGTACCACGCACTGGGTGAAGGCGTCAGCCCGATCAAGTTGAAGACCGTCGCGTCGGCCGTCTTCACACGCCCCGAAATTGCAACGGTGGGTGTTTCGCAGGCAGCGATCGACAACGGAGAGGTGCCTGCGCGGACCGTCATGTTGCCGCTCAACACCAACCCGCGCGCCAAGATGTCCGGTTTGCGTCGCGGATTCGTGAAGATTTTCTGCCGCCCGGCTACCGGCGTGGTCATCGGCGGTGTTGTGGTCGCACCCACTGCTTCGGAATTGATCCTGCCGATCGCGATCGCCGTACAGAACAACCTGACGGTCAACGACCTGGCGCAGACGTTCTCGGTGTACCCGTCGCTGACCGGATCGATCACCGAGGCTGCTCGTCAGCTCATGCGTCACGACGACCTGGACTGACAACCGACCAGAGTCTTCTTACAATGTGGGAACTCTGTTTCACATACTGAAGTATTGGTGGGATAGTCGAGATACCGACCGAATCAAGGGTCGGTATCTCGGCGCTCTCCCGCCCCGTTGACCCAGGACGGCTCAGGGTGTTTTTCCTCTGACCTTCATTCTGCGTGCCTGGGAGCTTCATATGACACACGCCGCGCTGTCCGCTCGCATGGACGGACTCCGTAGTTCTGCAATTCGCGATCTGCTCACCCTGACTGCCCGGCCCGACGTCATCAGCTTGGCCGGCGGACTGCCCGATCCCGATTTCATTCCGCGGGAGCGAATCTCGAAGGCAGCCCACGACGCACTCGGTGACCCCTCGTCCGTTCAGTACGGCGAGACCTCCGGCCTGCTGCGCCTCCGTGAGGTGATCGCCGAGCGCGAATCATCCAAGATCGGGCGGACACTCGACGTGTCCGAAGTCGTGATCACCCACGGTTCTCAGCAAGGTTTGAGCTTGCTCGCGCAGGTCCTCCTCGACGCCGGTGACGTCGTGGTCGTGGAGGAACCGGCATATACCGGTGCGCTGCAGGTCTTTCGAACGGCGCAGGCCCGTCTCGTTCCCGTCCAGCTCGACGAGGACGGAATGGACACCGACGCGCTCGAGACGAAACTCGACGCCGGTCTTCGGCCCAAAGTTGTTCACACCGTGAGCAATTTCCACAACCCGCGCGGCGCGGTGCTTTCGGCGCAGCGGCGAGCGCACTTGGCGGCACTGGCGGACCGATACGGGTTCTGGGTTCTCGAGGACGACCCGTACGGCGAACTGTACTTCGGCGAGAAACCGCCCGCACCGCTGGCGGCGTTGTCGGACAGGGTGATTCGGCTGTCCAGTGCTTCCAAAGTGTTGGCACCGGCGCTGCGCGTCGGCTGGCTGCACGGCGACCGAAAGGTCTGCGAGGCGGTCGAACTGATCAAGCAAGGCGCTGACCTGTGCGGGTCTTCGCTCACCCAGCAGATCGCCGCAGACCTCTTCTCCGACGTCGAATGGTTCGACGCGCATCTCGACGTGCTTCGAGCGGGGTACGGCGCGAGGGCGAAGACGTTGGTCACGGCCGCCGAGACGGAATTGAGTGGGCGTGCACGCTTTTCCGAGGTCCGCGGCGGGATGTTCTGTTGGATGGATTTCCTCGACGACGTCGACACCACCGAACTCCTGGGTGCCGCGCTCGCGCATGGCGTGGCATTTGTCCCAGGTTCGGCCTTCGCGGTCGAAGCGGACCTTGGTCGAAGCGCTCGACTGTGTTTCGCGACGTATCCCGAAGCGGTGCTGGTCGACGCCGTCGGCAGGCTCCGGGACAGTGTCACCGCAGGTACAGCCTGACTTTGTCGATAGTGTTGCGGAGCAGATCGATCTCCGTACCGGACGGTGGGGTGGTGACGGTGACGTGGTCGGCGACGGCCAGATCCCATCCCGTCGCCTCTCGCACCTGATCGACCGAGATGCCTTCGTGGACACTGGTCAGCTCCAACTCGCCGCCGGGGCCCTGGTGTGTCAGGACACCGAGGTTGGTGAACACCTTTGTCACTCCTGCACCTGCCGGCATGATGCCCTTTCCGCTGGCGTGGGCGCGGGCGGGGCTGGGTGAGGTGCAGAAGTCGAGCGCGGCCGGAAAGGAACTGAGGTCGTGGCGACGCATCACGACGAAGATCTCGGCCGCGTTCGCGATGATCTCGACGGCCCCGCCTGCTCCGGGCAGTCTGACCGTCGGGTTCTTCCAGTCACCGATGAAACTTGTGTTCAGGCTTCCCGTTCGATCGATTTGAGCGGCCCCGAGAAAACCGACGTCGACGTTGCCACCTTGCAGGACATAACCGAAGAGTGCGGCCATACTGAGCACGGATTCGGCGCCGGAGACCACGACGGAGTCGGCGATACCTTCGGCCATCGCCGACGGATGCGCGCCGCACACTCCGGATTCGTAGATCAGTTCTACGTCCGGATTCGACGTGTGGCGCGCGAGATCGACTGCGAGCGTGGGGAGCCCGACTCCGGCGAAGACCCGGCGCTTACCCGCCAACTCGCGTGCCGCGACGGCGACGATCGTTTCGGTGGAGGTGGTGTTACCGCTGACAATCGTGGTGGTCACAGTCTGCTCCCGTAGTCGACAGGTGTGGAGAGTTTTGATCCGACCTCGAGATCCGACCAGTAGTCAGCTCCGAGCTTGGCGAGATATTCGTCGTGATCGCCGAGTGTGTACACCCACTCGTCGAGCCAATTTCTCAGCAACGAAGGGTCTTTGGAAATCTCGGTCCAGCGTCGGTAGAAGCCGCAATCGCGGTCGTAGTATCCCTGTGCGTACGACGGGTGCGCGCCGCGCGGGCAGACGACAACCGCGTCGACGGCGTGCGAGGGAATCAGAGTTCGGCTCGGATCTGACCTGATGACCTCGTCGTCGACAAGCTCTTCCACAACGACGATCGCCTTCTTCGCGGCGTACACGGCCTCTTGCTGCACCCCGGCGATGCCCCAGATCTGTGCGTTCCCGGACGTGTCCGCTCGCTGTGCGCCGATGATCGTCACATCCGGATTCAACGGCGGCACAACGTAGACGCTCCCGCCTCCGTACGGATCCTCGACGAGTCTCAGTTGTGGGTTGAGTGCGGGTAGATCACTACCTGCGTACGACCGCAGCGGGAAGAAGGGAAGTCTGGCCGCTCCCGCCTGATACCGGCACACCATGCCGTAATGGCTGTATTCCTCGACTTCGAGGGGGAGCGGGTCCTGGTTCTCGATGCGTCTGCGTAACTCGTACAGAGAACCTGCGGAGCCGCTGGCGAAGAACGAGGCAACCAGCTTTCGGACGCAGCCGGCGGCGACGAGTTGATCGGAAACGATGTCCGGCGTCATCCGGCAGAGGGTGAGGTCCCTTCTGCCCTGCCGGATGATCTCGTGTGCCGCGGCAAAAGGAATGAGATGCGAAAATCCCTCCAGCGCAACGGTCATCCCGTCTTCGACGTATCGGCCGACGGCCTCTTTCATCGAGAGGGTCTTGTCCACGTGTGTACCTCTTCTTGTTCTTTCGCGCACTCGGTCGGTTTCGGAACTTGACATGTTCGGCCGGTGTGGCGCAACAATGTCGGGTGGAAATTCATCAGATCAACGCTTTTCTCGCGGTGGCTGAGGAGCTACATTTCGGCCGTGCGGCGCAGCGGCTTCGGATTGCGCAACCGCCGCTGAGTCGAACGATCAGGCAATTCGAGAAACAGCTCGGTTCGCCGTTGTTCGATCGGAGCACTCGAACTGTGCGGCTCACTGCTGCCGGTGAAGCGCTGCTGCTTCCGGCGCGCGAGATTCTGGACGCGTGCCGGATGGCCGAGATCGCGGTCTCTGCGGCAGGCAAGGGAACGACAGGTCGCGTTCGCCTGGGTTTCGCGGGGACTTCTTCGCATCTGCTCGTCGGGCGGTGGGCGAAATTGGTGAGAAAGACCAATCCCGGTATCGAATTCGTGCTCGACAGTTCTGCTTTCGCGAACGAGGCGTTGTTGATGCTGCTCGATCGACGACTCGACATCGGGATGGTGCGGTGGACCGTACCGCCGCTCGGGATCACGTCGAGATTGATCGCCGAGGAGAACTTTCTGGTGGCCATGTCCAAAGACCACCCGTTGGCGTCGAGGGACTCGGTTCGGTTGATCGAATTGGAGTCCGAGAATTGGGTGACGCTTCCGGCGGAGCCAGGTTCGATTCTGCGGGAGTCTCTGCTCACTGCCTCGAAGAACGCAGGGTTCCTGGCTCGAATCGTGCAGACGGCACCGGATTCGATGTCGTTGATCGCGCTGGTGTCCGCGGAAATCGGATGCTCGTTGACCATTTCCTCGGTGGCCCAGAGCATCGTGAATCCTGATGTTGTCTTTGTTCCGGTCATGGACCCACCTCCTCCTCTTCAACTGCGTATCGCCTGGCGAGAGGGAGACGACAGACCTGCTCTTCTCGAAGTGTTGAAATTGTCCGAGCAGGCGCTGCCGTCCCTGGCCTAGACGGTTGCCCGACCGGTAGGAATCTCACCCGCTTCGGACTTCGGCGAGTTCGCAATATCGACAAGAGTGTTTTCGAGTTCGAGTTCGTCGTAGTCCGCTTGTTCGGCCGTCGAGAGTTCGCCCGCGTTGTAGCCTGTACGTCGGAGCAGGAGCAGGGTGCAGATCAGTGAGACAAGGGCGTACAGCCCGGATACGATCGCGACCCCGACGATATTGCCTGACGTGTTGAGCATCCACTGCGCCAGTACGGGAGTTCCGCCGCCGACGACAAGGGAACACAATTGGTACGCCGTCGACAGACCGGTGTAACGGATGTTGGCGGGGAAGGCCCGAGCGAGAACGCCGGCGATGGCGCCGTAGAACATCGAGTGCGGGATCGTGGCCAGACACATTGCGACGACTGCAATGGTGAAGTTCCCGGTTCGGATCGCGAAGAACATGGCGGGCATGAGGACGAACTCCGGTATCACCATCAGGCACATGGCTTTTCGCATGTCGATCTTGGAGACCAGGACGGCACCGAAAGGTTGGACGATGAACTGCACGACGAGCGCGATCGCGATGGCGGCCAGGAAGGTTCCTCGATCGTATCCGAGTTCTTTTGTAGCCCAGGACAATGCGAAGGTGTTCTTGAAATAGGTGACCTGGGCGAGGGGGAGTGCGCCGGCGCCGAGGAGAACCAGTACCCAGTGCTTGCGCAAGACTTCGGCGAGCGGAAGCTTGACGACCTTCTTGCGTGCGAGAACGGCCTTCATCTCGTCCGACTCTTCGAGTTTGAGGCGAATGATCATCCCGAGAATGACCAGCACCGCCGAGATGATGAACGGGATGCGCCATCCGTACAGGAGGAACGACGGCGTCGGCATCGAGGATAGAAGGAAGAACGCGATGGTGGCCAACAGATTTCCGGCGGGTGAGCCCTGTTGGGCGAACGCGGAGTAGAGGATGCTCTTGCCCTTCGGGGCATTCTCGCTGGCAATGAGCACTGCGCCGCCCCACTCGCCACCGACCGCGACTCCTTGGATGACGCGAAGGGTGACCAGACCGATCGGCGCCCAGATCCCGACCTGTGCGTAGGTGGGGAGGAGTCCGATGCCTACCGTGGCGACACCCATCATCATCAAGGTGATGACGAGAGTGTTCTTGCGTCCGATCCGGTCGCCGAGGTGACCGAAGATGATCCCGCCGATCGGCCTGGCGAGGAAGCCTGCCCAGAGTGTGATGAAGGCGAGGAGAGTGCCGACTCCGTTCGGGAGAGTGTCGGAGAAGAAGATGTCGCCGAATACCAGGGCAGCGGCAGTGCCGTAGATGTAGAAGTCGTACCACTCGATAGTGGTTCCGATGAACGAAGCGATACCGGCTCTTCGCGCCTTGGCGTTGATCTCCTCGGAACTGCGAGTGGGTGAACTCATGCGTGGCGACCTTTCTCTGCAACATTCGCGGCGCCGAAACGTGGCGTGCCTGAATGAGATTCGCAGAGTGGTGTAGGTCACGTCCAATACCAACTTGGTCGCCTATTGATACCTCAGGAGTATCAATAGACGACCATGATCAGCTCTTCCGGTATGGAAGGATCGGGTGATTACTCGGACCAGTTGTACGTCCGCTCGACGGCCTTGTTCCACTCCGCGTACAGCCGTGACCTTTCGGACTCGTCCATCGCCGGTTCCCAGGTTTGGCCGACGGCCCAGTTGTTGCGGATGTCTTCGGTGTCGGCCCAATAACCGATGGCGAGGCCCGCTGCGTATGCAGCACCGAGAGCTGTCGTTTCGTTGACCACCGGGCGGATGACGGGAACTCCGAGGATGTCCGACTGGAACTGCATCAGGGTTTCGTTGACCACCATGCCGCCGTCGACCTTCAGTGCGGACAGTTCGACTCCCGAATCCGCTCGCATGGCGTCGATGACCTCGCGGGTCTGGTATGCCGTCGCCTCGAGCGCTGCGCGGGCCAGGTGTCCCTTGTTGACGAAGCGCGTCAGACCGACGATGACACCCCGGGCATCCGGTCGCCACCGAGGTGCGAACAGCCCGGAGAACGCGGGCACGAAGTAGGCGCCGCCGTTGTCATCGACACTTGCGGCGAGCGGCTCGATGTCCTTGGCGTTCTGAATGATTCCGAGATTGTCCCGAAGCCACTGGACCAAGGAACCCGTCACGGCGACGGAACCTTCGAGTGCGTACACGGCAGGGGCTTCGCCGAGTTTGTAGCAGACGGTCGTCAGTAGTCCGTGCTTGCTGTGCACCGGCTTCGTGCCAGTATTGAGAAGCATGAAATTGCCGGTGCCGTAGGTGTTCTTGGCTTCACCCTCGGAGAGGCAGGCCTGGCCGAATGTGGCTGCCTGCTGGTCACCGAGGATTCCGGCGACCGGCACACCGGCGAGATTGCCGCGTGGACGTCCTGTGCCGTAGACCTCTGAGGAACTACGGATTTCCGGGAGCATCGACATCGGGATTCCGAAGTCTGCACAGATCGATTCGTCCCACTGGAGGGTCTCGAGATCCATCAGCATCGTGCGTGACGCATTGGTGACATCTGTCACGTGGACGCCCTCGGTCAGGTTCCACACGATCCACGTGTCGACAGTGCCGAAGCACAATTCGCCGGCCTCCGCTTTTGCTTTCGCACCGTCGACGTTGTCGAGAATCCAGCGGATCTTCGGCCCGGCGAAGTAGGTCGAGAGTGGTAGTCCGGTCTTGTCTCGATACTTGTCCGGACCCTCGTCGCCGCCCAGTTCGACACACAGTTGATCCGTGCGCGTGTCCTGCCACACGATCGCGTTGTAGATCGGCTTACCCGTCGAACGTTCCCAAACGACGGTTGTCTCACGCTGATTCGTGATTCCGACGGCAGCGATGTCGGCCCGCGTGAGATCGACCTTCGCGAGAGCGCCGGCCACCACCTCCCGAGTGTTGATCCACAGCGCCACCGGATCGTGCTCGACCCAACCTGCTCGCGGGAAAATCTGCTCGTGTTCTTTCTGCGCAACGCTCACCACGGCGCCGTCGTGATCGAAGATCATGCAGCGGCTCGACGTCGTGCCTTGGTCGATGGCGGCGATGTATTGATTCACTGTGCTCCTAGGTTCGGGCGTGTTCGCAGTAATCCGTGCGCTGTCGCAGTATGTGGATCAAGCTACTAGCCTGTAAACGGATTCGTCGTCGACTTACAGGAGACCGGGTTGAGTAAGCAGCAAGGTGCGCAGTTTCTCGGCCCGCAGCAGCGCGAAGCTGCTTGGGAACAACTTCAGACCGAGCAATTCGACGTCGTCGTGGTGGGCGGTGGTGTCGTCGGTGTCGGAGCGGCCCTCGATGCGGCCACCCGCGGGCTGAAGGTTGCGTTGGTCGAGGCCCGTGACTACGCATCCGGTACGTCCAGTCGCTCGTCGAAGATGTTCCACGGCGGTCTCCGCTATCTCGAGCAACTAGAATTCGGCCTCGTTCGTGAGGCGTTGCGTGAGCGCGAACTCTCGCTGACCACGCTCGCTCCGCACCTGGTCAAGCCGCTGAAGTTTCTGTTCCCCTTGGCTCACCGAGTGTGGGAACGCCCGTACATGGCCGCGGGAATCTTCCTCTACGACCGGATGGGCGGCGCCAAATCGGTCCCCTCCCAGAAGCACTTGACCCGGGCGGGCGCACTGCGCATGTCGCCGAGCCTCAAGCGCAGTTCACTGACCGGTGGCATCCAGTACTACGACACCGTCGTCGACGACGCTCGGCACACCATGACCGTTGCACGGACCGCCGCCCACTACGGCGCGGTTGTCCGAACGTCGACGCAGGTCGTGGGATTTCTGCGTGAAGCGGACCGGGTCTCGGGAGTTCGTGTTCGCGACTGCGAAGACGGCCGTACCGCGGAGGTCAAGGGTCACGTCGTCATCAATGCAACCGGTGTCTGGACGGACGAAATCCAGGCCCTCTCACGTCAGCGCGGACGGTTCCGGGTGCGAGCGTCGAAGGGCGTACACATCGTCGTCCCGCGCGATCGCATCGTCAGTGAAGCCGCCATCATCCTGCGTACCGAGAAATCGGTGCTGTTCGTCATTCCGTGGGGCAGTCACTGGATCATCGGCACCACGGACACCGACTGGAACTTGGATCTCGCTCACCCAGCGGCAACCAAAGCAGATATCGACTACATCCTCGGCCACGTGAACTCCGTCCTGGTCACGCCGCTGACGCACGCCGACATCGACGGTGTCTACGCAGGCCTGCGTCCGCTGCTTGCCGGTGAGAGCGACGAGACGTCGAAGCTCTCGCGCGAGCACGCCGTTGCCCGTGTGGCTCCAGGCCTGGTCGCCATCGCCGGTGGAAAGTACACGACGTATCGGGTCATGGCGGAAGACGCCGTCGATGTCGCAGCAGAAGACATTCCGGCGCGAGTGGCGTCGTCGATCACGGAGAAGGTGCCGCTCGTCGGCGCCGACGGATACTTCGCGTTGATCAATCAGACTGTGCAACTGGGCGAGCAGTACGGCTTGCATCCGTATCGCGTCAAGCACTTGCTCGACCGCTATGGTTCACTCATCACGGAGGTCCTCGAACTCGGCCGACAGACGCCGGAGTTGTTGCAGCCCATCACAGATGCCCCCGATTACCTTCAGGTCGAGGCTGTGTACGCCGCCGCGGCCGAGGGTGCATTGCACCTCGACGACATCCTGGCTCGCCGCATGCGCATCGCAATCGAGTACCCGCATCGTGGTGTCAACTGTGCGCAACAGGTTGCCGGATTGGTTGCCCCGATTCTCGGTTGGGATGCCGCCACCGTCGAGCGCGAGGTCGACACGTACCGAGCGCGCGTCGAAGCGGAGATCGAGTCGCAGACCCAGCCGGACGACGAGTCGGCCGACGCCTTGCGCGCCGCAGCGCCGGAGTCTCGGGCCGAGATCCTCGAACCCGTCGTCGTGGTGCCGGATCGGGTCTGAGTCGCCCGTCGTTTGTTCTCGGTCTGTCGCGGGTAGGCGGATGTCGAATCACCACCCGTGTCAGCACAGACCGGTCGAGCGTCGCCCAGGAGGATCCCAATGTTCGGTAGTCGGTCGAGATCTGCTGAGGAACACATAGCCACTGCTTATCTGGTCACTCACCTGTGCGGAGCGATGGTAGGGCTGCAACTCTCGCGGTCACTCTCGGACTCGTACGGCGCGTGGGCTGACGGTGAGCTGGACTCGTTGCCGGGTGAGCTCGAGTACGAGATCGAGCAGCTGCTGCAACTGATCGAGGACACCCAGGGCATATCTCTGCCGCGGTACTCCAAGATCGACGCGACGGTCAATCGGATCAGGCGCCTCGTCCATGTCGACGCCATCTGGCGCAACCGTCTCGTGAAGCTGGCAACTCTCGAGATCATGCGGACCGCTCTGTGCGGCAAGAGTGCGATGTGGGAGGTCCTGAGAGACATTCCGGCCGGGGAGACGGAGGAGCAGTACCGCGAGCTCAACGACCTGGTGTCCAAGCAGATCACCACCGTGACGGCTCTGCATCACCGCGCGGCCACGGAAGCTTTTCAGGGGACGGACGGGCGGGAATCGGCGAGCGGCGGCGACCCCATCCGCTCGAGTAAGTAAGGTTTGTACCGTTCGGTGAAGAATTCGATGAACGGTAGACCCCGAGGTGTATGGAGATGGCTGAGCGCGACCAAGCACTGACAGAACCCACGGCAGTGTTCGCGGCGTTGGCGGAGATCCTCTACTCCGCAGCAGACAGCGCCGAGGTGTACTCCGCGATCTGTTCGGCGGCTGTCGAGTTGATTCCCGGTTGCGATCACGCAAGCCTGATGCTGCGACGGGGAAACACCAACGTCACGGTAGCGGCAAGCGACGAGATCGCCGAGTATGCAGACGATCTCGAACGTGCGACTGGCGAGGGGCCGTGCATCGACGCCCTCGACACGGAGGCGCCGCAGCTCGAGTCAGATCTTCGCACTCCGAATCAGTGGCCCGAGTTCGCTCGGAAAGTAGTGGCAGAGACACCCATTCGTGGCTCGATGGGGTTCCGACTGATGGTCGATCGTCAGAAGTTCGGTGCCCTCAACCTCTTCTCCGACACTCCGGGAGCATTCACGGAAACTGTTGCCGACCACGCGATCATGTTGGCATCGTTTGCATCCGTGGCCGTCACCGCGCTGAACCGAGGAGAGGATGCCGACTCGCTGCGGCGAGGTCTGGCGAGCAGTCGCGAAATCGGTCAGGCCGTCGGTCTGCTGATGGCATTGCATCGGGTGTCCGACGACGAGGCCTTCGACATTCTGGTGCGAACCTCGCAGAACATGAACGTCAAGATCGCCGAGTTGGCGCGCAAGGTCATCGTCCAGCATCGTTCGACTCTGGACTGAGCGCTTCGTTCGCCCCGGGAGAGCCGAGGAGTTGAGATCGCTTGCGATCCACCGTCTCTCGAAGTGCCGTCACCACCGCTGCGACTTCCGGTCGGCGCAAGGATTCAGAACGAGCCACCAACCAGTACGAAAGTCTGACTTCGATGTGAGCCGGCAGCACGCGAATCAGATCGTCGTGCTGCTCGGCCATGAAGCAGGGGAGCAGGCCGATGCCGGCACCCGCGCGCGTTGCCTCGATGTGGACGAACACGTTGGTGGACGTGACGGCCTCGCGCATGGAAACCGTGAGCTTGCGGGCCAGATCGAGTTCGTCGACCTGCAGCATCGAGTCGATGAAATACACGAGCGAGTGTTCGGCCAGCTCTTCGGCACTTTCGGGCACTGCATTCTGACGTAGATACTCTCGGGAGGCGTACAAACCCAGCGCGTAGTCGGCCAGATGGACGGCCTCGGCGCGGTGAACTTGAGGTTTGCCGACAACAACCTCGATGTCGAGCCCCGAGCGTATCTGCGACGCCTTTCTGGTCGCGACGACTATCTCCACGCTCACGCGAGGATGGCGTCTGCGAACCGCTGCGCCGGCGGGGGCCGCGATGTATGCGCTGAAGCCGTCGGTGGCCGAGACCCGCACGACGCCGTCGAGTTGCTGCTGACCGGTGGAGTCGAGTGCCAGTTCGTTCACCGCGGCCTCGATGCGCTCGGCCGCGCTGAGGGCTTGTCTGCCCAGGTCGGTCAACTCCCAGCCGCCGGACGAGCGGACCAGTACACGGCCGCCGAGGCTCTTCTCGAGCGAGGCGATGCGGCGCGAAATGGTGGTGTGGTTGAGGCCCAGGTCGTCGGCGGCGGTGTTGAAGCGGCCGGTGCGACCGACCGCGAGAAGCACCAGTAGGTCGTCCGGGCTCAGTCCGAGTGTCATATCTGCATTTTTGCACCTGTATGGTGCGAGATTTGTCATTGTCGTGCTAAGAATCTGCACCGATACTCATCGAGTCACAAAAAATGTGCGAGCGGTCACATTCCTGATCGTGAAGAGCAGGCGAATCGCGAACTGAAGACGAGGGAGTCCACGATGAGCGTCGACAACATGCCGAAACCCGAGAGCCAAGCCCCACCATCGGGGCTGAAGAAGGTGGTCGGCGCCTCGATGGCGGGCACCGTGGTCGAGTGGTACGAGTTCTTTCTGTACGGCACGGCGGCCACTCTGGTCTTCAGCAAAGTCTTCTTTCCTGGCGGCGGCAACGAGCTGGATGCGATCATCGCGGCTTTCATCACCTACGCCGTCGGATTCGCCGCCCGGCCACTCGGCGGAATCGTCTTCGGATATTTCGGAGACAAGTTCGGCCGGAAGCAGTTGTTGCAGTTCAGTTTGCTGCTGGTCGGTGCCGCGACCTTCCTGATGGGCTGTCTACCGACATACGGTCAGATCGGCTACTGGGCGCCGGCACTGCTGGTCACGCTGCGCTTCATCCAAGGATTTGCTGTCGGCGGCGAATGGGGTGGGGCGGTACTCCTTGTCGCCGAGCACAGCCCGAATCGATCTCGCGGGTTCTGGTCGTCCTGGCCTCAGGCCGGCGTGCCGATGGGCAACCTGGTGGCCACTGTCGTGCTGTTGATCCTGACGTCGACGCTCTCGGACGAATCCTTCATGAGTTGGGGCTGGCGCGTTGCCTTCTGGCTCTCCGCGGTGATCGTTCTGGTCGGGTACTACGTTCGGACCAAGGTCACCGACGCTCCCATTTTCATTGCGGCGCAGAAGGAAGCAGAACTGGTCAAGGCAACCTCGTACAGCGTTTTCGAGGTGGTCAAGCGTTACCCGCGCGGAGTGTTGACCGCGATGGGCCTGCGTTTCGCCGAAAACGTCATGTACTACCTCGTGGTGACCTTCTCTATCACCTACCTCAAGGTCGTCGTTCATGCGGACACGGCGCACATCCTCTGGTGGATGCTGATGGCACATGCCGTGCACTTCGCAGTGATTCCGTTGGTAGGCAAACTGTCCGACACGATCGGTCGACGCCCGGTGTACATGATCGGCGCCGTCACCGCTGGAACATGGGGATTTTTCGCCTTTCCGATGATGAACAGCGGGCACAATGCAGTCATCTTGTCGGCAATCATCATCGGGCTTGTGTTCCACGCGTTCATGTACGCCGGCCAACCCGCGATCATGGCCGAGATGTTCCCGACCCGGATGCGCTATTCCGGTGTCTCCCTGGGATATCAGGTCACGTCGATCGTGGCAGGTTCACTTGCTCCGATCATCGCGACCGGACTGCTGAGCAAGTTCGACTCCTCGGTCCCCATCGCGATCTATCTCCTGCTGGCATCCCTGGTCACTATCGTCGCAGTCGTTTTCGCGCGGGAGACCAAGGGAATCTCGCTCGAGTCCGTCGATGCTGCCGACGCACGAGTGCTCGCCGACGAGCGGGCCGGTGTTTCCGCATGACGCTCTCCGGCAAAACGGCACTGGTCACCGGTGGTGCCAGCGGTATCGGCGAGGCGTGTGCTCGACTCCTTGCCGCCCGCGGCGCCCACGTCACCGTCGCTGATCTCGACGACGTCGCTGCGAAGGCGCTGGCCGACGAGATCGACGGCACTGCGTGGGCCGTCGATCTCCTCGACACCGACCAACTCGTGGATCTGGCACTCGAGACGGACGTACTTGTCAACAACGCCGGCATTCAACGGGTCAGTCCCATCGAGGATTTCGACGTCGAGGACTTCCGGAAGATTCAACGCCTCATGGTCGAAGCGCCGTTCCTCCTGGTCAGAGCGGCCCTGCCGTACATGTACCGCAAAGGATTCGGGCGCATCGTCAACATTTCCTCGGTCCACGGGCTCCGCGCTTCGGCATTCAAGAGTGCGTACGTCACGGCAAAGCACGGACTCGAAGGCCTGTCGAAAGTTGTTGCGCTCGAGGGTGCCCCACACGGTGTCACCAGTAACTGTGTCAATCCGGGCTACGTCCTGACACCACTCGTGCGATCCCAGATCTCCGACCAGGCAAAGGTTCACGGAATCAGTGAATCCGAGGTTGTCGAGAAGGTGATGCTCACTGAGAGCGCGATCAAACGGATGGTCGAGCCCGCAGAAGTGGCATCGCTGGTGGGGTGGCTGGCATCGACCGAGGCGTCGATGGTGACGGGGGCTTCGTACACCATCGACGGCGGGTGGAGCGCCAGCTAGATCACTGGGGCTGCTGTGTTGTTCAAGCTGCCGGGTTCAGGCTTCGGGAATCTCGATTCCGAACTTCTCGCGGGTGATGACCTCGGGTTCGGGACCGCCGCGAACTCCGGTGTCGAGTGCGTCGATTGCGGAGAGTTCTTCGGCGGTGAGTTCGAAGTCGAACACGTCGAAGTTCTCCGCGATCCGCGAGGGAGTCACCGACTTGGGGATCACCTGGCGGCCCTGCTGGAGGTGCCAGCGCAGCATCACCTGTGCAGGCGACTTGCCGTGAGCGGTCGCGATGGCGCCGATGGTGGCGTCCTCGAGGGTCGAGCCGTGGGAGCCGTCGCGGTAGAACGTGATTCCGCCGATCGGTGACCATGCCTGAGACAGAATCCCGTGATCGGCGTCGGCCTCGAGCAAAGTCGACTGCCTGAAGTACGGATGAACCTCGATCTGGTTGACCGCCGGCACCACGGACGTTGCGTCCAGGAGTCGGGTGAGGTGATCCGGCATGAAGTTACTGACTCCGATGGCGCGGACCTTGCCGTCGGCCAGAAGCGTTTCCAATGCCCTGTACGCGTCGATCGTGCGCTCGAACTCGCTCGGCAACGCCTGATGGAGGATCAGGAGGTCGAGTTGTTCGACACCGAGTTTGCCTGCGCTCTTGTCGAAGGCATGCAGAGTCTCGTCGTATCCGTAGTCGGTGATCCAGACCTTCGACTCGACGAAGATGTCCGCGCGATCGAGTCCGGATCGCCGGATCGCCTCACCGACGCCCTTCTCGTTGCCGTAGGCCGCGGCAGTGTCGATATGGCGATAACCCGTCGACAGCGCGGACTCGACGGCGGCGAGTGTTTCGTCCGGCGGCGTCTGGTACACCCCGAAGCCAAGCGCGGGGATGTCGACGCCGTTGTTCAGTTTCAGACTCGGGATGCTCATGTCGTCCACGGTAGCGGCGGCCGGGGGTTCGGCGGGAGTGACTGCTCAGCCGGGTAACGGCAGTACCTCCCTCGACCGGCAGTACTTCAGCTCGGTTGGCAGGTGCCGCCGATGGGTAAAGCCTGCGCTCGTTCGCCTACCCAGCGGCCGATGTCGCTGAGCATCGCAGTACCGTCGGCGAAAGTGCCCGAGTCCGGCTTGGCTGCGATGGCGACAGCGAGTTGTCCGGTGCCGCTGCTGATGATCCCGAATTGGCGGACCAGATAGCCGCCGTCGTCGTCCGGCCCCCACCCACCTTTGAATCGAGCGGCTGGGATCACTCCCAGGCCCCACTGTTGGTCGGGGCTGATGCTGCCCATGAGCCCGAAGACTTCGGTGGCGTCGCTCCGGCATGGCAGGGTGGCGGCGAATTGCGCTTGGACGGCAAGTGGCCATTGTGTTTGACCGAACGAGCTGAATTCTGGTCGTAGCGTGCGTGATTCCACGGTGGTGGACATATCGCCGGAGGCCACGAGGACTGACTCGACCTTCGCTGCGGCAGTGGTCGGATCGCCGAGGCCTCGCCACAGTTCTTCGGCTGATTCGTTGTCGGAGGTGGTGATCGCCTGCTTGACCGTTGTGAGTTCTGTGTTGTCGGGTTCGTGGAGGGCTGCGATGGACAGTGGGACTTTGATGGTGGACCAGGCGACTCCGTTCTGCCACTCGCCGGCAACGAGTGACTGACCTCCGCCGACGGGCACGAGTGCGATACCCACGGCGCCGCCGAGGGTGTTGCCCAGGGCCTCGAATCCGGCGAGCGGGCCGACACCGTTGCCCGGAGCGGCAGGAGTCTCTGTCGGCTCCGGTGGAACGACGACGATCTCGGTGATCGTCTCGACCTTCTCCGACGACTCGTCTCGCGTCGGAATCGTGCAGCCCGCGAGGGCTGCTGCAGAAGCAGTGGCGAGTGCAACCGCCAGGAGTCGTCGGCGCGTCCCGCTACGAGCCTCGACGCACTGCTCAATAGACATAGACCACCGCGTTGTTTCCGCCGGTACACGTGACGACTTTGTTGCCGGCGCAGTTCATCGAGTACCGAGTTCCCGTGACCGGACTGACCGCGCTGATGGAGACCGGGCCGCCGCGTCGACCCTGGCTCACGTACTGGTAGCGCACTTCTTCGGCGAACTCACAGGACGTCACGCTGGTGCCGACGGCGGACGTCGTGAATTCGTTGTTCGAGAACACCGATCCACAACGCGCTGCGCTGGCAGGGACCGACTCGTTGGGCGCGGGTGTGACGACGCCGTTCTGCGGCGCGGCCGCAGGTGAGGTGATCACCACGGTTTCCGTGCGTGCGGTGTTCTCGTCGGAATTGTCGTTCAAGACGAGAGGGAGAACCCATACGTAGACCACGACGGCGACGAGTGCGACTGTGACAACTCCCAGTAGGACCCACAGCCATGCATACGATTTCGGCGGGCGGGGAGGCATCGGCGAATATCCAGTGCCTTGACCGTATGGGGGCCGGGGCGGGGTGTAAGCAGGCTGATGTCCCGAGTACGGAGCCTGACCGGGTGTGATGCCCGGCGGCGGAGGAGGGGGCGGAGGGAGAGGTGTCGTGTGGTTGGGGTCGTTGTTCCAGGGATACGGCGACTGTGGTGTTGTCATTGCGGGCTGCTCCTCTGCCTACTTGATAGAAGTGGGCCGAGTTAGTCGTCGATCACCGCACATCGAAATTACCGATTGTTAGGTTTCTGCGAATTGCCCGTCTTAGTTATATACGACCGGTCTGACTTCTTTTGCACTTGTGGCTCGTCAATGAGTGAGCACTATCTTCAAGCCGACTATGAGGGTGGCGACGGCAGCGAGGCCGAAGGCTGCCAGATGTGTGTTCGTACTGACTTTCTCGCCGTGCAGTCGGCTGATCACGTAACTGGTGGAACCGATCCGCAGGATCAAGACGATTTCCGCGATCAACTGCGCCGTCCGTGGCTCCAGGAAGTTGAACCACGCCGTCGCGAGAATGACGACAGGAACAACCGCAGAGGTGAGGATCGGGACGGAATCGCGAAGAGAGTCGATTCTCTCCGCGGTCGTCAGTCGGCGATCGTTGCGAATGCTCTCGCCGACTCCCTCGGCAAATGTGTGGGCGATGTATGTCGACAATGCCGTGCCGACCACAATCGCGGCGCCGAGCGATTCCTGAGATTTCGTCACCGGTATGAGTGCAGCGAGGACAAGAATGTTGCCGTAGATGTACGCGGTGGTCCTCGCCGCCACACGTTCTTGTCCCAGCGGCGCACCGTGAGACGTGATCGGACGGTTCAGCAGGGTTCGCAGGTCCCACTCCATGTTCAGAGCATGGCAGATCAGACCCTGGGGCTGTAGTGCATCGGGTTATCTCGCTGCTCGAGCGGGGGCAGGTTGCGCGCCGGTGTGTGGACCAGTGGTGCATCGGCGGGGATTCGGCCGTCAGCTCGATCCCATCCCGCGCGAGCACGTGGCTGATACCGGTATCGCCACGGCACCAGACGGAAGACGGCGTTGACGGTGCGGCCGACAGCGTTGTGAATTTTCTGATCGCGACTGGTCCACGAGTAGCCGAGTAGGTCTCGAACCGGTTGGTCGTACATTCCGACCGTCAGCCACACGAATCCGCGGGCGAGGGGGATTCGGGCGAGCCGCCACAACGGATCGGGTAGCCACGTCATGTACGGGGGCTTGCCGAGTCCCGACAGGTCGAGGACGTCGCGGGTCGCCTTGTTGTCTTCGAGTACGTTGCGGCACATGTGGTCCCAGTACTCCTGAAATGCTTCCCAGGTCTCGGGAACAGGGCGCATGCTCATCCCGTACAGGCGGTACCACTGAATGTGCTCGGTGAAGAGCTGACGTTTCTGGGCCTCGGTCAAGCCACCGGAGAAGTTCTCGGCAGTGACGATGGTGCCCATGAAGAACGTTGCGTGCGCCCAGTAGAAAGTGTCGGGATCAAGTGCGTGATACCGACGCCCCAACTTGTCGACGCCCTTGATTCGTGTGTGATAGCCGCGGACTTCTTCGGCTGTCTGCTGCGCGCGATCGCCGTCGAAGACCACGCCTGCAATGGGATACAGCGAGCGGTACAGTCGTTCCCACCGCTCGTCGAAGAATTGCGAATGCTCCTCGACTCCGGCGCCGAGGCCGGGGTGCATGTTCTGCATCGAACCGGCCCAGACGCCTTGCAGCATCCCGCGCCAGTCGCCGAAATACTTCCACGTCAGGGAATCCGGACCGAGGGGAACCGGGGTGCTGCTGTCGTCAAGTTGACTACGCATGTTGTCAGATTAGGATCGACAACAGCGGTAGTCAAGGATCGAATGCCGGGTGCATTGAAGATCAAGTGTCGGCGAAGTGGGGAAGTTGTGAGCATCGAAGAACGCAGGGCCACTCGAAAGGCGACGTTGTTCGACGTCGGAGTGACACTGCTCGGTGCGGTCGACGGTCCGGCCGTCAACGTGCGTGCGGTCTGCAAGGCTGCCGGTCTGACCGAGCGGTACTTCTACGAAAGCTTCACCGATCGCGATCAGTACGTTGTCGCGGTCCACACGTTTGTCGCCGAGCGCGCGCAGTCGGCGCTTGCGTCGGCAGTGGAGTCGGAGACGACATCCGAGGCCGTCGCCACCGCTGCGGTCGACGCTTTCGTCAAGCTCATGGTCGACGATCCGGCGATGGGGAGAGTGCTCCTGATCGCCCCGCTGTCGGAACCCGTCCTGAGCGGCCGCGGTATCGAATCGATGCCGGCGTTCGTCGACCTGGTGTACGACCAGTTGTCCGAGATCGCTGATCCCGTGGACAAGCAACTGGTGGCAGTCGGACTGGTCGGGGCGTTGTTCACACTGTTCATCGGTTATCTGGACGGCACGATCGTCGTGGACCGTGATCGATTTGTCCGCCACTGCGTCAGGCTGCTGATCAACGCTAACCAGGCGTGAAGGGCTGGCAGGCCGGGCAGAAGAAGATATTTCGCTCGGTGAGCTGATCCGGTCCGAGGGTGTCTTCTCTGATGCGAGTCCCGCAACGGCGGCATGGTTTTCCGCGTCTGCCGTACACCCATGTCTGCCTACCGGGGCGGGTGTCGCCGGTGGTGACCCGGATGCGACGTGACTTGTTGACGTTGATGGTGCGAAAAGACAGATCCACTATCGCGTCGAGATTCCCCGCGAGATGTGTCGGCGTTTTCGGGTGAATACCTCGTAGGAAGCAGATCTCGTTTCGGTACACGTTGCCCAGTCCGGCCATCACCCGCTGATCCAGGAGCGCGATTCCGATCGGTACGGAGTCGGCGGCCCGTAGATTTCGGGCGGCCACGGAACTGTCCCAATCGGTCCCGAGCAGATCCGGTCCGAGATGTCCGACGGCCTCCTGTTCCTGCCCGAGTTCGAGGATCTCGGTGATTCCCAGTGAAAAGCCAACTGCTACAGAGTCTTCGGTGGCCAAGATGATGCGCGCTTGATGGGCGGGTCGGCGCCAGCGCTCGCCGGGGCGATAAATCTGCCACTGACCTTCCATCTTCAGATGCGTGTGAATGGACGCTTCGCCCACTCGGATCAGGAGATGTTTTCCGCGGCTGGCGACGGAATCCACGCGGTGGCCCGAGAGATCAACCGTGGCGTAACGAGGAACGCGGACGTCGCAGGTGGTGAGTACCTTCTCGGCCAGGGCAGCGCGCAGTTCATTGGCGGCCCGCCACACGGTATCGCCCTCAGGCATGGTCGCCGCACCCACACTTCAGGATCTCAACTTCCACGATCTCAATCATCATGACCCCAATCCTCATGACCGTAACCGGAATCCGCGAGGGGTGGCCGCGAAGCCGGCTTCGACCAGGACCGGAGCAAAATCGTTGCCGTGGATGGTCTCTCCGTCGACCTTCTCCACTACCAACTTGTCGATGGCGCGAGACGTCACCTTCTGAGCAAGTGACAGTGCTGCCAGGCGCAACGTTCCGCCGTCGTCGGTGAATGTCAGGATCGTGCGACCGCCGCGCTCGACGAACAGAACCAACTCACCCTCCACCAGAACTACCAATGCGCCGGCTTTTCGCCCGGGTCGGTGTCCTGGTGACTCTTCGCCCCCCGACGCCGGCCACGGCAGCGCCGCGCCGTACGGGTTTGCCGGATCGCACGCCGCGAGAGTGACTGCAGCCGAGGAGGTGTGGCGCCCCTCGATGGAATCACCGAACGTCCGCAAGCGGTCCACCACGGGAGGCGTCGAGAATTGAGCGCCGCCCAGGGTGTCCACGAAGTATCCGCGTCGAGCGCGCCCGTTGTCCTCGAACGTGCTCAGTACCTTGTAGATCAACGCGAAACCGCCCGGCACGTTCTCGCTCATCACCGAACCGCGGGTGACGACGCCGTATCGTTCGAGCAGCAGATCAGCCGTGGCGTGCGCCCGGATAGTGGGGTCAGGTTCGATACCTGGCAGCTGGAACCACCGACCGGAGGCGGTTGCCGGTCCCGTGCGCGCGGGCGTGGAAGCGCGGGCCATTCCGCGGTACGGACGGGCCCGCGGAACACGGCGAGGTGATCGGTGACTGGTTGTTGTTCTGGTGGTGTCGGAGAGAAGTGCGCGCAGCGGCGCAACGGTGTCGTTACCGATGTGTCCGAGCCACACCAACTCCCACAGTGCCGTCGTCACCGCACTGTCGACCGTGTCCGCAGCCGACTCCGTAGTTCGCAACGCGTCGACCAACTGGCGGAAGAAGTAGGCACCGCCGCCGGACAGCAGGTCGAGGATGCGCTTCTGCAATTCCGAGACGTCGGTGTCGGCGGGTGAATTGAGCGTGATCGGTGCCAGGTCGGCGGGGTGCAGCACTACCCACCCGTCCTTGCCCGAGATAGCTCCCGATCCGGACCACAGGACTTCACCCGTCGACGTGAGTTCGTCCAACATCGCGGGAGAGTAGTCGGCAACTCGGCTCGGCAGGATCAACGATTCGAGAGCGGACGCCGGAATCGGGACGCCGGCAAGTTGATCGACCACCGTTGCAACACCGTCGATTCCTCGCAGCGTGCCGCCCACGTGCTGCCAACTGGGAAGGAATCGCCCGAGGGTCGCGGTGCTGACCGGCTCGACCTCCTGCCGTGCCGCGGCGAGCGAGCGTCGCCGCAAGCGACGCAGGACCTCGGCGTCGCACCATTCGCTCCCGGTTGCAGACGGGCGGAATTCACCTTCCAGGACCCGCTTTTCGAGCGCGAGCCGACCGAGAACGTCACGCGCGACTGATACTCCGAGACCGAAGCGTGCAGCCGCGTCGGCGAGAGTGAAGGGACCGTGGGTGCGGGCGTACCGGCTCAGGAGGTCGTCGAGTGGTTGATCGACCGGCTCGATGAACGCGGCCGGAACGCCGATGGGTAGGGGAACGCCGAGTCCATCGCGAAGCCGCGCTGCATCTTCGACGACGGTCCACCAGCTCTCGCCCGCATACGAGACGTGGAGGGCGCGTTTGTCCGTAACCAACTTCTCGAGCCATGAGACCGGGTCCTCGAGACAGCGTTCGGTGACTTCTTCGGTGGTCAGCGGGCCGAGCATGCGGAGGAGATCGGCAACACCCTCGAGGTCCTTGGCCTTTCGGTCAGGGACGAGCCGTTGCAGTTCACGTTCGGCCTGCTCGATCACTCCGGCGTCGAGGAGCTCGCGCAGCTCGACGCGGCCGAGGAGTTCGGCCAACAGCGTGGAGTCCAAGGACAAAGCGGCGGCGCGTCGCTCGGCGAGGGGGCTGTCGCCCTCGTACATGAACGCACCCACGTAGTTGAACAGGAGCGCACTGGCGAACGGAGACGGAGAGGCCGTCTCCACCTCGACGATTCGAATCTGCCTTTTCTCGATCTTGCCGAACAATTCCTTCAGTGCAGGCAGGTCGTAAACGTCCTGCAAGCACTCGCGTACGGTCTCGAGCAGGATCGGGAAGGTCGGGAACTTGCGGGCGACGTCCAGCAGTTGCGCCGACCGCTGACGCTGCTGCCACAGCGGTGCACGTTTTCCGGGATTGCGGCGGGGGAGAAGCAGTGCGCGGGCGGCACATTCGCGGAATCGGGAAGCGAAGAGCGCGGAGCCGCCCACCTCCTGGGTGACCAGATCTTCGATGTCCTCGACGTCGAAGGTGAACAGTTCGGCGCCGGGAGGTTCGTTCTCGGTGTCGGGGAGACGGATGATGA
The DNA here is from genome assembly GCF_029269915.1 of Rhodococcus sp. C3V. Classification (NCBI taxonomy): domain Bacteria; kingdom Bacillati; phylum Actinomycetota; class Actinomycetes; order Mycobacteriales; family Nocardiaceae; genus Rhodococcus; species Rhodococcus sp. C3V. The sequence goes on along the minus strand of NZ_JARJBE010000002.1, from coordinate 593,879 downwards.
TGCCGTCGTCGGAGGCCGTCGGACTGGAATCGACGCCGTATCGTTCCTGCAGGCGCGCCCCGATGGCGAGGGCCCACGGTGCGTGAACCCGTTGGCCGTACGGGGAATGCAGCACCAGACGCCAGTCACCGAGTTCGTCGCGGAAGCGTTCGACCACCAGGGTTCGATCCGACGGCACCTGCCCGGTGGCATTCTTCTGCTCACCGACGAGTTGGATCAGGTTGGTAGTCGCGTTGTGATCGAGCCCGCCCACGCGGCAACGCTCGACGACGTCGGCTTCGTTGCCGAGAGCCGTTTCGCGGACGAACTGCCCCAACGCCTGTCCGAGTTCGGCGGGGCGACCGAGTCCGTCGCCGTGCCAGAAGGGCAAACGACCCGGCATGCCGTAGGCGGGGCTGACCAGAACCCGATCGAAGGTGATCTCCTCGATCCGCCAACTGGTGGCGCCGAGCGCGAAGACGTCGCCGACCCGGGATTCGTAGACCATTTCCTCGTCGAGTTCGCCGACGCGGGACGCTTTCTCGCCAACCATGTAGACGGTGAAGAGGCCGCGGTCGGGGATTGCGCCGCCGGAAGTGACGGCCAAACGCTGCGAACCCGGGCGGCCCGTGAGCGTGTTGGACTCACGATCCCAGACAAGGCGAGGACGTAACTCGGCGAACTCGTCCGAGGGGTACCGCCCCGCCAGCAAGTCCAGAGTCGATTCGTACGCCGAACGGGGAAGCGTTGCAAAGGAACCGCTTCGGCGCACCGTCTCGAACCAGTCGTCGACGTCGATAGGTTCGAGAGCGGTGGCCGCAACAGTTTGCTGAGCGAGGATGTCGAGGGGATTGGCCGGAACGGCCATCGCTTCGATCTTGCCTTCGACCATGCGCTCGACGGTCACCGCGCAATGAATCAGGTCGGTGCGATGCTTGGGGAAGACGACGCCTCGCGATATCTCGCCGACCTGGTGGCCGGCGCGACCGACACGTTGCAGGCCGCTGGCAACAGAAGGCGGTGCCTCCACCTGGATGACCAAGTCGACGGCGCCCATGTCGATTCCGAGTTCGAGACTGCTGGTGGCGACGACGCATCGCAATCGACCCGATTTGAGGTCGTCTTCGATGAGGGCTCGCTGGTCTTTGCTGACCGATCCGTGGTGGGCGCGAGCAAGGAGGGGTTCTGCGCCGTAGTTGACCTCGGTGGGAGCCCCGATCTGCGCGGGCGGGCGAGATGTTTTCTCGACGGCCAGACCGATGCGTTCTGCATGAATCTCGTTGAGCCTGGCTGTCAATCGTTCGGCGAGGCGGCGAGAGTTGGCGAACACGATGGACGATCGGTGGTCGAGAACGAGGTCGACGATCTGTTCCTCGACGTGGGGCCAGATCGAACCGGCTTGCGGGGTGGGAGATTCGGAACCGTCGTCCGGCGTCGCGATCCCCAGTTCGGTCATGTCCTCGACGGGAACACGGACCGTGAGGTCGAATGTCTTGGCGGCAGGCGGTGCCACGATTCGGATCGGTGCCGAACCGGCGAGGAACCGCCCGATCTCCTCGTGCGGACGGACAGTGGCCGACAATCCGATGCGTTGCGCCGGACGCTCGAGCAAGCCGTCCAGGCGTTCCAGTGAGAGCGCGAGGTGCGAGCCACGCTTGGTACCCGCCACCGCGTGAACCTCGTCGACGATCACGGTGTCGACACCGACCAGTGTTTCCCGGGCAGCGGAGGTGAGCATCAGGAACAACGACTCAGGCGTGGTGATCAGGATGTCCGGAGGACGTTTGATCAACGAGCGTCGATCGGCCTGGGACGTATCGCCGGAACGGACACCGACGGTGATCTCGGGCGGGGTGAGGCCCAGACGCTTCGCCGTCTGCGTGATGCCGACCAGCGGCGCGCGAAGGTTCCGCTCGACGTCCACACCCAGCGCTTTGAGCGGCGAAATGTAGAGGACTTTGGTGGCGCGTTCGCCTTCGTCCTTGGCGGCGAGTTGATCGAGCGCCCACAGGAACGCCGACAATGTCTTGCCGGAGCCGGTGGGTGCGACGACAAGAGTGTGAGAGCCACTCGCGATGGATTCCCAGGCACCGAGCTGCGCAGCAGTCGGCGCGCTGAAAGCCCCGCCGAACCACTCGCGTGTGGCGGGCGAGAACCTACCGAGGACGTTGGTCACGACCACCATATTGCCCCTTCCCACCGACAGCGTGTTCGTGCCTGCAGCCGAAGTGCAGAGCATACTATTTGCCCTGTTATAGCGATTCTCTTGTTATCGAGAAGGCGAGTGCCTGATGGAAGCAGTCAAGATTGTCCTCGAGCTGGCGGTAGTGCTCGGGGCGATTGTCATGGGTACCAGATCGAGCGGTGTCGCTCTCGGTCTGTGGGGCGGCGCAGGTGTTGCCGTCCTCGTGTTCGTCTTCGGAGAGGACGTCGGCAGTCCGCCGGTCGACGCTCTCCTCATCGTCCTGTCCGTCGTCCTCGCGTCGTCGATGATGCAGGCGGCCGGTGGTATCGACTGGATGGTCACCATCGCGGCCAAGTTGATCGAATCTCGCCCGAAACAGATCACGCTGATCGCGCCGTTGGTGTCATTCCTGTTCTCGGTCGGTGCCGGCACGTCCAACATCCTCTACCCGCTGCTCCCCGTCATCTACGACGTCTCGTACAAGAACGGTGTGCGGCCGTCACGACCGCTGTCGCTGTCAGTTGTCTCGACCGGTGTGGCGCTCGCGTGTAGTCCGGTGTCCGCGGCAATGGCGGCAATGGTCACGCTGACCGACGTGCCGCCCTACGATTTCGAACTCATCGACATCATCAAGATCACCTTCCCGGCTGCTGTTGTCGGCATCGTCCTTTCCTCAATCGCGGTCAACCGACTCGGCAAAGATCTCGACGACGACCCGGAGATACAGGCAAAGATGAAGTCGGGCGAATTGGCCGGACCTGGTGCAGCTTCCAAGACTGAACTCGTCTCGACGAAGACCGGACGAAACGCGGCACTGATCTTCCTGGCCGGCGTCCTGGCTATCGTGATCTTCGGCCTGTTCAAGGGGATTCGTCCCGAAGCTGCCGACGGTACTCCGATGGGGATGACACCGATCATCGAAATGCTGATGTTCGTCGTGGGTACGTTGATCCTGCTGGTGTGCCGCCCGAATGTCGCCGACGTGCCGTCGTCGACGGTGTTCCGTGCCGGTATGGTCTCGGCCATCGCGCTGTTCGGTCTGGCATGGCTGACGGACACGTTCATCAGCGCCCATTCCGAGCTGATCACGAGCACCGTCGGCGACTGGGTCAACGCCGCGCCGTGGATCTTCGCGCTCGGTGTCTTCCTGGTCTGTGTACTGACGACCAGTCAGTCGACCGCTACGAGGACCATCGTGCCGATCGGTCTCGCTGCCGGGATTGCACCCGGTCTGGTGAGCGGAATGTGGGCCGGAGCGTTTGCCGGCGTCTATCTGTTGCCGACAAACGGTTCGCAGATCGCGGCTGCGAACTTCGACCTCTCGGGCAGCACGAAGCTCGGTTCCAAGCTCGTCGACCACTCGTTCTTCCTGCCGACCATCATCTTGGCCGTCACGACGATTGCGGCCGGCGCGTTGTTCGGAGTGGTGCTCGGTTGAGTATTGCGGCTGAGTCAGCCCTGAGTGACAGCGCTGAGTCAGCTGTTGCGGTAGTGGTCCCAGCTCGCCTTGCACGCGTGGGCGAGCTGGTCCACCCGTTCGGCGTCGGGTGTAGGCCATTCGACGCCGGGTTCCATGATGTAGGCGGCCAGTTCGTCTCCCAGTAGGAATTCTCGTTTGAATTCGGCCTGAACCGCGCTCAACGTGATCCCGGCTTCGGCGGCGCGGGCGCTCAATTCGGCGAATCTGGCTCCGGCTCGAATGATTTCGAAACTGCCGAGGTACGGCTGATTGAGAGCGACGGCATCCGGATCGTCGACCTGAAATCCCTTGCGATGTGAGATCGCAAGTGTGCGAATGAGCTCCGGATCCATCGTCACGGGATTGTCGCCGCGTCGATTGCCGTCGTGGTCGCCACGATTGGAGAGCGCGACGACGTCGGGGAGCCGATCTGCTTCCGGCCGTTCGACATTGACGGCGCCGTCCTGCCGGGTGGTGTGGTTCATCGTGTCGTGGAACGACAAGGTCGTGAACGATCGACCGAGTTCGAAGCTCTTCGCCACCATGGCTTCGATCAGTGCGTCGCGAGTTCTCTCGTAGACGCCCAAACCGTGTTCAGCTGTCTCGGTGAAGGTCTCGGCGAGGTCCTTCCAACCCGCGTCGTCGGTCGGCTCGAGCAGCAGGGGGTAGAACGAGAAGGTGACAGGGCGAACTGCGTCGACACCGGTGAGGTCCGCTTTGTTGCCGGCACCGGCCTCGTGGACGCGGGCGAAGGCCTCGCGCAGTGACGCTTCCAGGTTTTCGGGCTTCGCACGGTTGGGATCGCGAATCATGCGAGGGTGCGGATTCTCCACGTACACGATGCGCGAATCGATTTCGGCCCAACGGCGCACGATGGGACTGGTGGACATGTCGGTGAAGTCGAACTGCAGCCGCTGTGTGAACTCGGGTGCGAGAAAACGTGAGAGTTCTGCTGGAATCGCGGAACCCGAGTGTGGGCAACTGACAAGAAGGTCGGCTTCGGCGATGGCGTCGTCGAGACTGCGGGAGTCGCGATCGGCATAGAACGTCAGGTCCTCCGGCGTGAACACGGTTCCGGCCGGGATGAGTACTGGTTCTCCACTGGTCATGAGCCCCAGCGTAATCGAGTACATCCGTGCGTACTCAGTATCCGCTGAGTCGTTCCACGAGAGCTGTTTTGATCTCCGGGCGACCAGCCGCGACAAGAGTGAAGGTGGCTTCACGCATGAGCCGCTCGGGGGTGTTGCTGCCGACCAGAGCGCGGCTTCCGGTCGCAGTCACGAGTGCGGCCGACGCGCGTATCGCAAGTTCCGACGCTCGGGCGCGGGCGGCCGACATGTCGCCGCCGTCGCGCAGTGCTGCATCGAGATCGGCGCGCGCCCGGGTGGCTTGTTCCTCGAACGCGTCGGTGTCGACTCCCAGATCCGCGAGTTCGGTGACAGCGCGGCGGGTGATGCCCATGGCCATCGCGCCGTTGAGCCACAAGCCGGGGAGCTGGGTGCTCTGGAATTGTTCGTCGCTGACGACAGCACAGACGTCGGTATCGGGAATTTCGAAAGCGTCGAACACGATTCGGACGGTGTTGCTCCCGCGCGCCGCGATCAGTGGAAGCTCCTCGATCGTCAGACCCGGGGCCTCGCCCACCGGTACGACGGAATGAACGATGGAATTGTCGAACTCGTCGCGCGCCGACACCAAGAGAACATCGACGATGCCCCAACCGGTGACGAAGGGGGCGATCCCGTCGAGGACGTAGCCGTCGTTCACCCGCTTCGCCCACAGGAGCGGTGGGCGGGGGATGGCGCCGGCATAGGCAACCCCACCGCGAATCGTGCCGGAAACGAGTCCGTCCCAGTATTGTTCGCGCAGAGGCGCATTGGGACTCGCCGCCAGGGCTCCGACGACGCCGTGATGCTGCATCCAGGTGAACGTCGTCGCGAGGCAACCGCCGCACAAGGTTTCGAGGACCTCGACCAGTTCTTCGCTGCTGGGGCCACCCTCACCGAGGGCGGCGATGCCGTAGAACCCCTCGGCGGCGAGCGCGTCGAAATGGCTGCTGGGGATTTCTCCGTCGGCGTCGACGCTGTCGGCGACGGGAAACAGAACGGTATCGGCGATTTCGCGCGCAAGTTCCGGCCACATGGTCACGCTGTCAGGGTAAGCCGTGAGCGGGGGTTGTGGTGTGGAACTACAGCCGCGCATCTAGAACGAGGGCGGCGAACTCACGATGAGGAACCTCGCGACCGCATCGCTGCGATTGAACCACCGGTGCGGGATGGTCGAGGTGTAGAGGAGGGTGTCGCCTACGTGAAGAACGTGATGCTCGTCCAGTCCCACCTCGACCTCGACAGATCCTTCGAGAACATGAATGAACTCTTCGCCGGCGTGCTCGGTGTGCTCACCTGCCTCGGAATGAGGTGCTGCCGTGATCTCGTTGGGTTCCATGGTCCGTGAGCCGGTGGAGCAGAATCGAATCACCGAATCGTGTGCCAGTTCGAAGGTTCGCCCCTCGCCGGCGCGGACGAGGCTGGACGGAGTTCGCTCACCCTGTGCCAAGAGTGCGTGCGCCGTGGTGCCGAGCGATTGCGCGAGGCGATGAAGGTTCATGACACTGGGTACTGCGTGGCCGTTTTCGGTCTGGCTCAGGAAGGGCTGCGACAATCCCGACTTCACGGCAACCTCGCGCAACGTCAGTCCGGCTTCTTTTCGCGCCGTCCGCACGGCAGCCCCGATTGCGGTCGCTATCGCCTTCTGGTCGTCGTCCATGTGCCGAAGATAGCAGTGCTCTGGTGAAAGTTTTGATTACACAGACGAAACAAATTCGACCACGGTAAGAAATTATCGACGTGCTGAATAGTCCCGTACACGAAACACTTCCAGCTTCGGACGGAGATCGGCGCATGGCCATCCATCCTGTCGACCAGCGGCTCCCATTTGCCCGCCAGTCTGCTTTTGCTCTTCAGCACGTCCTCATCATGTACACCGGCTGCATCACGGTTCCGCTGGTTTTCGGTGCCGCCGTAGGGCTGGACCGCAGCACAGTCGCGATGCTGATCAGCGCGGACTTGCTCGTTGCAGGCATCATCACGATCATTCAGAGCCTGGGCGTCGGGAAGGTCGCCGGTGTCCGGCTGCCGATCGTCTGCGGGGCGACCTTCGCCGGGCTGACGCCGATGATTCTGATCGCCAAGGAGTACGGCCTGCAGGCGGTGTACGGGTCCATGCTGGTCGGTGGCGTAGTCGGCATTGCCTTGGCCGTGCCGTTCGCCAAGATCGTCCGATACTTCCCACCCCTGGTTACCGGCGTCGTCCTCACAGTGATCGGCATCTCGTTGATCGGTGTCGCAGGAGGACTGATCGTCGGAAACGACCCCACCTCCCCGTCGTTCGCCGACCCGAAGAATCTGGCGCTGGCTGCCGCAGTCGTTGTGGTCGCGGTGGCCTTCATCTGCCTCGGCCGCGGGATGTGGACGCAGCTCGGTGTACTGATGGCGCTTGTGATCGGCACCGTGATCGCCATCCCGATGGGCCTGATCGATCTGAGTGGCGTCGGCGGCTCGGCCTGGGTGGGCTTCCCGATGCCGTTCCACTTCGGCGCTCCGGAGTTTCCCGTCACCGCCGTGGTGGCGATGAGTATCGTCATGGCAGTCGTCTTCGCAGAGTCGACGGCGAGCATGCTGGCGGTCAGCGAGATCACCGGAAAGCCTTTGAAGAAAGCAGATCTCGCACGAGGGCTGGTGGCCGACGGGATGTCGGGAGTTCTGGGCGGAATCTTCAATGCCTTTGTCGACACCGTTTTCTCGCAGAATGTCGGCGCCGTTGCCACGACCCGGGTGTACAGCCGGTACGTGACCGCTACCAGCGGTGCCATTCTGATCGTCCTCGGCCTCATCCCGCGAATGGGTGAAGTGGTTGCAGCCCTGCCTGATCCGGTGGTCGGCGGTGTCGGAATCATCTTGTTCTCCACTGTCGCCGTGGTCGGAATCAACACGCTGCGCAAGGTCGATCTCAGCGACCCGATCAACACCACGATCGCCGCTGTATCGGTGGGGATCGGTATTCTTCCGGAATTTGCGGAGGGGATGTTCGAGCGATTCCCCTCCTCGGCTCAGATCCTCCTCGGTAGCGGCATCACCTTGGCTGCGGCCTCGGCCTTTTCGCTCAATCTGCTGTTCAATCACACCCGACTCGGTGAACTCGCGAGGCGATCGCGAGAGAGCCTCCATGCCACTGCAAAATCTGAACCCGCCACCAGCTCTGCAGGAGACGCCAGTGTCACAGTCCCAGTCTGATCCCTTCGAAGTGCCCGTCGTCGACATCTCGCCTTACGTGCTCGGTGGTGCCGACCAGGACAAGGCGCGAGTGGCTGCCGAAGTCGACCATGCTTGTCGGACTGTAGGTTTCATGCAGATTCGGGGCCACGGTGTTCCGGCCGCTGTTTCTTCCGGCCTCGCCGAAGCGATGGACGACTTCTTCGGGCTGCCGATGGAGACGAAGTCGGGCTACCGAATCGAGGGCGCGAATCGTGGGTACAGCCCACCCAAGAGCGAGTCGCTGAGCCTGAGCCTCGGCGTCGAATCCGCGACCAGAATGAACGACTTTTTCGAGGCCTTCAACGTCGGAACCGAAGCCCGATCATTCACCGAACTCGAACTGTCGGAGGACGATTACGGAATCAACCTGTGGCCCGCAGTGTCCGGTTTCACGGAGCGGGTGGAGAATTACTACGCCCATGGCGAGCGGGTGGCACGCACACTGACCGCCATTTTCGAAGATGCGCTCGGGCTGACCCCAGGATTCTTCGAGTCGATCACCGACCACTCCATCGACGTACTGCGGATGAACAACTATGCGTTACCCGAAGGGACGGTGACGTTGGACGGTGAGTTGAAGGGGATGGGTGAACATACCGATTTCGGGCTGGTCACCGTGCTGTGGGCGGATCAGGTCGAAGGTTTGCAAGTGCTCGGGACCGACCGACGCTGGCACGATGTCTGGCCGCACGACGGCGCGCTACTGGTCAACCTCGGGGATCTCACCGCGCGACTGACCAACGACAGGTGGATGTCCACGCTGCACCGAGTTGCGCCTCCGGTGGTGAACGGCACCATCAAGCGCCGGCGATCGGCGGCCTTCTTCCATGACGGAAACGTCGACGCGGTGATTGCGACCTTGCCGAGTTTTCAGGACGACTCCGGCTTGGAGTACGAACCCATTACCGTTCGCGATCACATCAAGGCCAAATTGGCCGGGTCGAGGCAGGGGAAGTCCAACGCCGCCGCAGGTCGTGAGGCGGCTCGGGTACTTTCGGCTGCAGAGCTCGAGGTCAAGCAGTGAGTGCACGGAACATCGTCCTGATCCACGGAGCATGGGCCGGCGGTTGGGTCTGGGATCGTGTGTGTGGCCCACTGAAATCGGCCGGCTTCAATCCTGTTGTAGTGGAGCTTCCCGGCTCGGGAAGTTGGAACTCAGACGACGTGATCGATCTCGATGTCGTTGCCGAACATGTTGTGGCAGTTGTCGAGTCCTTGGACGGGCAGTGCGCCCTCGTCGGTCACTCCGGCGGTGGCATCGTGGCCTCACAGGTGGCTGAGTTGCTGCCTTCGCGGGTAACGGGTCTTGTGTACGTCGCAGGGATGATGCTTCCATCGCAGACGGACTTCGGGATGCTCTGCATCGAACTCGGTCTGGAAAGTCCGGTCGGGATCTCACGTTGGTTGGTCCCCGCCGACGACGGGGATGCGACGGTGGTACCGCCCGAAGCCGGTGCCGCTGTGTTCTTCCACGAAGCGCCGGTGGCTGATGCGATCTTCGCCGCGCGCATGCTCGTTCCACAACTGGAGTCAGCCCGCCTGATGGCACCGGTCTGGACGGAAGAGCGATTCGGAACCGTGCCGAGGTTGTATGTCGAATGCACGCTGGATCGAACCGTGCCGATCGAGGCTCAACGCGCCATGCAGAGACTTGTCCCCGGTGCCCAGGTGGTCAGCCTGGGCACCGACCATGCACCGCAGTTGTCGGCGCTCCCGGCGTTGATCGACGCGATCACCGATTTCGCCCGGCAGGTGTTCAGCCGAACTCGACCCCTTGAGCCAGCGGAAGCTGGTCCGAGTAATTGACGGTATTGGTGGCTCGGCGCATGTATGCCTTCCACGAATCCGAACCCGACTCGCGTCCGCCGCCAGTCTCCTTCTCCCCGCCGAATGCGCCGCCGATCTCCGCACCGGACGTTCCGATGTTCACGTTCGCGATGCCGCAATCGGAGCCGTCGGCGGCGAGGAAGCGCTCTGCTTCTCGCTGATCGAGTGTGAAGATCGAGGACGAAAGTCCTTGAGGCACGCCGTTGTGCAGCGCAATGGCGTCGTCGAAGTCGGTGTAGGTCAAGACGTAGAGGATGGGTGCAAAAGTCTCCGCCCGCACCACCTCGGTCTGTGCGGGCATACGAACGAGGGCAGGTGTCACGTAGAACCCGGAATCGCCGACGCGGTCCCCGCCACACACCACAGTTCCGCCGTCCGCGCGTGCGGCCGAGAGCGATTTCTGCATCGTCTCGAACGCGGCTTCGTTGATCAGCGGCCCGACCAGAACACCGGAATCGAAGGGACTGCCGACCTCGAGCTGTGCGTACGCGGCCGCAACGCGCTCGACGACGTGATCGGCGATCGACTCGTGCACGATGAGCCGACGAAGTGAGGTGCACCGCTGCCCCGCAGTTCCGGCGGCGGAGAACACGATTCCGCGTACGGCAAGCTCGAGATCTGCCGACGGTGTGACGACTGCGGCGTTGTTGCCACCCAACTCGAGGAGGCTTCGCCCGAAGCGTTCGGCGACCCGCGGAGCCACCGCGCGGCCCATTCGCACGGAACCGGTGGCGCTGACCAAGGCCACGAGTGGGTTGTCCACGAGAGCCTCACCGACGCCACGTCCGCCGATGATCAACTGGTGCACGTCGATCGGTGCATCACAGTCGGCGAGGGCGCGTCGGAGGAGGGCGTCACATGCCAGCGCAGTCAGCGGCGTGGTCTCCGAAGGCTTCCAGACGACGGCGTCACCGCACACGAGAGCGATGGCGGTATTCCACGACCACACCGCGACGGGAAAGTTGAACGCGGAGATGACCCCGACAACGCCGAGAGGGTGCCACGTTTCCGTCAACCGGTGTCCGGGACGCTCGGACGGCATGGTGCGTCCGTAGAGCTGCCGGGAGAGACCGACGGCGAACTCGCAGATGTCGATCATCTCCTGTACCTCGCCGAGAGCCTCCGAGGTGACCTTGCCTGCTTCGAGGGTCACGATCTCCGCGAGGTCCTCCTTGTGCTCGGTCAGTAGGCTGCCCAGCCGGCGCACGACCGCGCCGCGCGCCGGAGCGGGGACGGTGCGCCAGGTGAGGAACGCGCGATGAGCCGCCTCGACGGCGTCGTCGACTTCTCTACCGGAGTGCTGCCGAACGGTACGCAGTTGCGTACCGGTGATGGGGGTTCGTGCGCTCAGGTCGCCGGCGGGCCACTCGACACCGCACGCGGCAAGGGCGCTTTCGGCGCGATCGGCGAGGCTCGAAGAATCAGGCAGGTTCACTGGGGAGTCCTCTGTTGTTGTGGGCGGGAGGCAGCACGGCACGTGACGCCTCTTGTTGTGCGCGGTACAGCTCGAACGGATCTTCGATGGTGCGGTCGATGGCGCCCTCCAATCGATCCTGCCCGTATTCGGCGCCGGGCGCATCGGAAACGAATCCGGTCACGGAATCGAGATTGGATGCGAAGATCCCGGCCGCGGAGGCAGGTAGGAAGTCCTCGTAGACGATCGGGTCGCGGACGACAACAGTTCCTTCGTTTCGGTACGTGAAGTACGCCAACCCCGCGGCATCGAGTTCGCTTTCGGAGTGCGGAAATTCGCTGTCCCAATCGGCGTCCTCGGGCGTGGCGATCAGTCGGTCGTAGATCGCTCGCCCGCTGCGGGTCAACGCGATTCCGCGTGCCTCCACCTCGCCGAATCTGACGCGGACGGGCTCAGTGGTGACCGATCCGTCGCGCTGACGGAAGAGTCTGTCTTCGGCCAATGCACGAAACGACGTCTGCCGCAGAAGTAGTGGTGGTCCGCTCCATCTCGGCGGGCCTTGGATGCGGTCGATCATGGTGATACCGCGCTCGGTCATGCGGCGGTACAACTCGTCGATGTCGAGCACTCGCGGGGTGAGGTGATTGACGTGGGTCGAGCCCTGCCCCGCAATGTCTGCAGCGACCGGCGAGATTGCGGCGAGTTCGCGGTACCAGCCCGCGTCGATGGGATCGGTGCCGAGCCGAAACGCCGAGGTCGCTGCATCGACGAACTGTGTCGCCTCGGGCTCCGTCAGGCCGCCCTCGCGACTCGATTGCCGTGCCCACTGCAGAAGTTCGGGAGAGAACAGGGTCCGGCGACGCAGGAACCCGGTGATCCGACGCTCGAGGTCGGTGTCGAAGAACCTGGAATCGGAGCTGGTCAGCACCGAGGTGAAAACGCGGAACGGGTTCCGGGCGAGTTCGGCGAGATCGGTGGGGCGAAATGCCGTCGAGACAACGGGAATGGGGGAGTCGGTGAGCCGGAGGTCGTAATAGCCGACCGGAAACATACCGAATCCGCCGAAGACGGTGGCTACGTCACGTAGTTCGTCGAGAGTCCCCAGTCTGATGGCGCCGTGACGCTCGGCGCTGACTCTCGCCAGGCTGCCCAGGCGCTCCGCAGAATCCGGATGTTCGGCGGCAAAATCACGGTTCACCTGCATCGTTACATCTACCAAGGTGTTGTAAGCGGGGACCTCGTCGCCATACATCTTGGCGAGGGCCGCTGCGAACCGTGCACGTAGCTCCCAGGTTTCAACCATACGAATGTCCGATTGCGTTAGCCTGCGCAGGTGCGAGAAACAGAAACCAGTGACGTTGCCGGTGTTCCGGTCGACGAAACCGATCGACTCTTGATGCGTGAATTGGTCTTGGACGGCCGTGCCACTCTCGCGAGTCTTGCTGAGAAGGCTGGACTCTCGATCTCCGCAGTCCAGTCGCGAGTGCGTCGTTTGGAATCTCGCAAGGTGATCCGTGGGTACTCCGCGAAGATCGATCCGGAGGCACTCGGTCACAATCTGTCCGCATTTGTCGCCATCACTCCTCTCGATCCCTCGCAGCCCGACGATGCGCCTGCCCGCTTGCGTCATCTGCCGGCGGTCGTCTCGTGTCACTCGGTAGCCGGGAGCGAAAGCTACGTCCTCCTGGTCCGGGTGGCGTCACCTCGGGCGTTGGAGCGATTGCTGCAGGAGATCCGTACGGCAGCCAACGTCAACACACGAAGCACCATCATCCTACAAACTTTTTACGACGAATGACGCTTGTTCAATAACTTTTACGGTCCTATATCGACACTCCCGGAAAATTGACATAGCCTTCGCGTATGAGTACTGCGATGCGAGACTTCGGTGACAGTGCGCTCTTTCCGGTCTACGACGTGTTGAAGGCCAGCATCCTCGTCGACGGATTCGATCTGATTCTCGACGTCGAAGGGTCGCGGGGTTCCTATCTCCGTGACCTGCGAGACGGAACCGAGTATCTGGACATGTTCGGTTTCTTCGGCTCTTCGGCCCTGGGTATGAATCACCCTGCGATCGCAGGCGACGAGGAGTTTCAACAGGAGTTGGCTGTCGTGGCCTCCAACAAGCCGAGTAACTCCGACATCTACACCGAACCCATGGCGCGCTTCGTTGCGGCTTTCGCTCGGGTACTGGGGGATTCGGCACTCCCGCACTTGTTCTTCGTCGACGGCGGAGCCCTGGCGGTGGAAAATGCACTCAAGGTTGCCTTCGACTGGAAGAGTCGGTGGAACGAAAGCCGTGGGTTGTCAGCAGATCTGGGGACAAAGGTCCTGCACCTGACCGAGGCTTTTCACGGCCGCAGTGGCTACACGATGTCGCTCACCAACACCGAACCGGGCAAGGTCGCGCGATTCCCCAAGTTCGACTGGCCACGTATCGACTCGCCGTACCTGGCAGACGGCCGCGATGTCGAAGCTGCGGAGAGGCAAGCTCTCGATCAAGCGCGCCGAGCTTTCGCCGACAACCCCGACGACATTGCCTGTTTCATCGCCGAGCCGATCCAGGGCGAGGGCGGCGACCATCACCTCAGGCCGGAATTTCTGCAGGCGATGCAGGAGTTGTGCCACGAAAACGACGCCCTCTTCATTCTCGACGAAGTACAGACCGGTTGCGGAATCACCGGAACTGCCTGGGCCTACCAACAATTGGGTCTGAGTCCGGATGTGGTGGCGTTCGGCAAGAAAACGCAGGTGTGCGGAATCATGGCCGGCGGGCGCGTGGATGAAGTGCATGACAACGTGTTTCACGTCAGTTCTCGGATCAATTCGACGTGGGGTGGCAACCTCACCGACATGGTTCGTGCCCGGCGGATACTCGAAGTCGTCGAGCAGGACCGACTGATCGACCGCGTGCGATTCACGGGTGCGCATCTCCTTGCCCGGTTGACCGAAGTCTGCGGGCGGTACGCGGCGGCAACCGAGCCGCGCGGTCGTGGTCTGATGTGCGCGATTACGTTGGCGGACAGTGACCTTCGTGATCGCGTTGTCCAGCGACTGCGAGAAGACGAGCATGTGATGATACTGCCAACCGGGAAGAGAGGAATCAGATTCCGTCCCGCGCTGACGGTGACCACCGGTGAGTTGGACGACGCGGTCGACGCAGTCGAGCGAGTGCTCGAGCGCGAAGTCTAGGCTCTGGCCTGGAGTTCGCTCCACACTCGATCCGGTGTCATCGGTGTGGAGTACATACGCACTCCACACGCGTTGGCTATCGCGTTTGCCAACGCCGGTGCTACCGGATTGAAGGGGGCCTCACTCATCGATTTCGCGCCGAAAGGCCCGAGTTTGTCGTACGTGTCGGCAAACAGTACTTCGGTGATCGGCAAATCTCCGATCTGTGGAACGTGGTAATTGCGTAGCTGAGGATTGATCACTCGGCCTTCTTCGATGACGATTTCCTCCGACAGTGCAGCGCCGAGGGCCTGTCCCACACCGCCTTCCACCTGCCCTCGCAGTTGTGCCGGGTTCATGACGGTGCCGGCATCGGCGGCCTGAACCGACTGCAGGATCTTCACCCGGCCGGTATCCGTGTCGACGGCAACGCGAAAGCCGTGAACGTTGAACGAGACCGAGCGCGGTGTTCCGTCGTGGCGACCGTCAGCGGCGAGCGGGCCACCTTCGAGTAGCGTCGCGAAATCGAGGCAACCGTGGGACGTTTCGACCCCGCCCGGCGAAAGATCGTCGATCTGCGCGCCGCGGCCACTCAATCGCACCGCACGGGTCAGTATTCGCTCGCGAAGGCGCTCGCAGGCGATCAGGAGCGCCTTGCCGGCGACCACCGTTCCCGTCGACCCGAATGCTCCGGTGTCGTATCCGCCGGCATCGGTGTCGGATTGAACAATCGTGATGCGATCGACTGTCGTCCGCAATTCGGTGGCCGCGATCTGTTGGTGAATCGTAGTGGTTCCGTTGCCGAACTCAGCGGTGCCGATGTTCACGACGTACCGACCGTCGGCCTCGAGCGCGACGGTGGTGTCGGAGAAGTGACCACGCGGCGGGATCGTCGCGATCATGGCAATTGCCATGCCCCGACCGATCTGCCAACGCGACCCTGCCGGTGCAGCCTCTCCGCGTCCGCTCGACAGTGCACTGTCGACGAGGTCGATGCACTGGTCCAGTCCGTAGCTGCCGAATTCGAGATCACCGTCCTCGACGTGCCAGTCGACAAAATCGTCTCCGGGTACGACGACGTTTCGCCGCCGAAACTCGAAGGGGTCCATGCCGAGACGATCAGCGAGCTGATCCATGGCCGATTCGACGGCGAAGATGATCTGGCCGAGCCCGTAACCACGGAAGGCGCCGGACGGAACGTTGTTCGTGTAGACCGCTTCGGCGTCGACGCGTTTGGTTGCAGCGCGATAGACCGCCATGGATTCGGCGCAACCGTGGAACATGACTCCGATCGAATGGTTCCCGTACGCCCCGGCGTCGGAAAGGACGTCGATGGCCAGTGCAGTGAGAGTTCCGTCGGCATCGGCGCCGGCGCGAACCGAAACTCGCATCGGGTGCCGTGACGGTGCGATGGTGAACTGATCGCTGCGGCTGAACTCGTAAGCAACGGGCCTACCCGTTCGCAGGACGGCGAGTGCGACCAGATCTTCGGTGAGTAGTTCCTGCTTCCCGCCGAAGCCTCCACCGACCCGCTTGGCGAACACCCGGATTCGGCTGCGATCGAGATCGAAGATGTGCGCCAATTCGTCCCGAACCAGAAACGGCACCTGTGTGCTGCTTCTGATGACGAGACGGCCGTCCTCGTCGAGCCACCCCACTGCGCCGTGAGTTTCCAAGGCCACGTGCTGGACTCGCGCAGTTTTCCACGTACCTTCGACGACTGCAGTGGCATCCGCGAGCGCACGGTCCAGATCGCCGACACCATCGTGAAGCGCGGCAACCACGTTGCGAGGGACTTCTGCGATCCGCGAGCTCTCGTCCTTGTCGCCGTGCAGGAGTGGAGCGCCGGGGGAACGCGCCAGATCTGGTTCGAATACCGCGTCGCGTACCTCGTAGTCGACTTCGATCAGCGAGAGTGCACGTTCCGCCTGCGTCGGGGATTCGGCGATGACCGCGGCTACGCGCTGGCCGCGGAAACGGAGGGTGCTGTCGAACACGCGCGTGTCGTCCGGATCGTCGTTGCGGTCCTCGTGCCGGGCGGTCGAGAACAGCACGTCCGGACTGTCATGAAAAGTGAGGACCGCAGCGACGCCCGGCGCCGCTTCGGCTGCTGCCGTGTCTATCCGCGTTATGTGTGCGTGTGCGTGCGGACTGCCGAGTACTGCGACGTGAAGCAGGTCGACCGGCTTCTCACCCGGGGAGAAGTCCATGGTGTACTGCTCGGTTCCCGTGACGATGCGCGCGGACGCCGGTGCTGCGATCGAACGCCCCTGAGCCCCGCCTATTTTGGCAGTCTCCGTATTGGATGTACCGGCGAGAGCGTCACGAATGGACCGATAACCGGTGCAGCGGCACAGGTTACCTTTCATCGAGCACGCGAGATCGGATTTTTGCTCGACCGACAACGCTGATGCGGTGACTACCATTCCCGCTGTACAGAAACCACATTGGAATCCGCCCGCGTCCACGAATGCCTGTTGAATGGGGTGAAGTTTCTCCGGTGTTCCGAGACCGGAGGCGGTGACGACGTCGCGGCCGTCGATGCGATGGGCGGGAAATATGCACGAATGGGTGGGGTGTCCGTCGACCAGCACCGAGCAGGCGCCGCAGTCTCCGGCATCGCACCCCTTCTTGACGGAGTTCGCTCCGTGCTCGCGGAGGAAAGTTCGCAGGCACTGTCCTGGGCGGGGCTGGTCGTCGCGCGGAACTCCGTCCACCGAGTACTTCATTCCAGTTCACCTCGGATTTCTTCGGCAAGAAGCTCGGTCATCGCCTTCCGCCACGGCGCAGTTCCATGGGCATCGGTGAAGTAGGCGTCTTCCGGAATCCTGCTGCGCAACGCATCCGCAAGTGCTGTGGCGTCGGGGAGTTCGTCGAATTTCAGAGCGTACGGACGGCGGGTCGCGGCGGTGATCGCCAGCGTGAAACCGTCGGCGCCGCAGCGTCCGGCCACGGCTACGGCCGATCGCCCGAGTGACGTCTGAGCCAGCTTTCGCATCGCGGTACGTGCAGTCAATGCATGCACGGGAATCCGGATACTGCGGATGATCTCGCCGGACCTGAGTACGTTTCGAGAATCGTCGATAACGAAATCGACTACGGGGAACGAGTATTCGGTACCGTCCGGACGCCAGATCGTCAGTTCGGCATCGAGAGCGGTACACAGAGTCGTCATCGCTCCGGCCGGGAAGGAGAGCGCGATGTTGCCGCCGACTGTCGCGTATCGCAACACCTTCCACGATGCGAGCAGTGCGTCAGCGCAGTGTTGGAACAGCGCTGCGGCGCGCCAGGATGCGGGAAGTTCGGCGCGGCACAGTTCCTCGATGGTGCAGGTGGCCGCGATCTCGAGACCGAGATCGCCGACCGCCACAGCTTCCCAGTCGAAGCCCGCAAGGTCGACAAGGGTGGTCAGGTGCGGCTGCGGTTCCGAGTACAGCCAGGTGCCGCCACCGATGAACCCGATGCCGGGTGACGCACAGGGGAGTTCGGCGCGGGTCCGCGGCACCAGAACTTCGTCGACGCTGTGCAGGTCCATCGCGACCTCAAGCCTTTCCGAGTAGATCGCGGTGTGCGCGTGCGACATCCGAGGCCACGACGTCCTCGTCGACGGTGGTGACTCGTCCGTCGGCAACTACGATTCGCCCGTTGACGAGCAGTAACTTCAGCGGGGGAGTCGAGCCGAGTACGAGCGCCGCCACCGGATCGGTGATGCCGGCATGCGCGACGGTGTCGAGTTTCCACACCGCCAGGTCGGCAAGTTTTCCGACCTCGATCGATCCGATTTCGCCCTCGCGGCCCAGAACTCGTGCGCCGGCGATCGTTCCCAATTCCAAGGCTTTTCGCACCGTCATCGTCTGCGGTCCGCCCTTCGCGCGAGCAAACAGAAGTGCATGACGAGACTCCTCGATCAGGCTGCAAGCTTCATTGCTCGCCGCGCCGTCCACGCCGAGCCCCACGGTGACCCCGCCGTTCACCAGATCGGCGGCACGGGCGATACCGGCTCCCAGGCGCGCGTTGGAGGTCGGGCAGTGCGCCGCCGCAGTTCCGGTTCGCGCCATCGTCTCGATACCGGCGTCGTCGAGATGGACTGCGTGGGCGTACCAGACGTCCGGGCCCACCCAGCCGACTCGTTCCATGTATTCGACCGGCGTGCAACCGAAATGCTCGCGGCAGAATCTCTCCTCGTCCAGTGTCTCGGCCAGATGCGTGTGCATGCGCACGCCGTTTTCGCGGGCCAGCGTCGCGGACTCGCGGAGCAATGCCTCCGTCACCGAGAAGGGTGAGCAGGGAGCTACCGCGATCTGCAGCATCGATCCGGGATTCGGGTCGTGCCAACGGTCGATCACCGACTGCGTGCCGGTCAGGATGTCATCGAGTTTTTCCACGACGTGATCCGGTGGCAGGCCGCCGGAACTCTGGCCGAGATCCATCGACCCACGACACGGGTGGAATCGAAGGCCGACCTGCGCAGCAGCGGTGATCTCGGCCTCGAAAACGTCGCCGGCGTCGCGGGGAACGACGTAGTGGTGGTCGGTGGTGGTCGTACATCCGGTTTTCGCCAACCACGTGAGGCCGCCGGTGGCCGCCACGTGGACGGCGTCGGCGTCGATACCCGCCCAGACGGGGTACAGGGTGGTCAGCCACTCGAAAAGCGTCGAGTCCGCGGCCAGGCCTCGGGTGATCCATTGGTAGAGATGATGATGTGTGTTGACCAGACCCGGCGTGATCAGGCAACCACTCCCGTCGATCACTTGCGCACCCGGGTATTCGGGTGGCGTTCCGGTGCCGACGTCTTCGATCTTGTTGCCCGAGATCGCCACATAGCCGTCGGAGTACTCGGAGCGGTCGCCGTCCATCGTGACCACATGAGCGCCCGCCACGACGAGTGTTGCCCCGAGAGCTGATTCGGTCACGACAACCAACCGGCGTAGGTGGTCCACGACGGTCCCGCGTCTGGTGCGTCGGATCGGCTGACCGCAGCTTGGATCAGGCCGTACGGACGATCCGCAGCGTGGAACACCTCGTTGTCGTTCTCCACTCCGAAGCGGCCGAGTGCATATTCGAAATGATGCTTGTTGGGTGCGGACAGTCGAACCTCCGCGATGATCGGGAATTCCTCGAGGATTGCCTTGCCGATGTGGAAGAGCGTCTGCTGCAGGGCAAGTGAATGTACCTGTGCGAACTGCTTGACGATCTGTGCCTTGATGCCCGCGTAGACCGATTCCCAGTCGACGTCGGTGGTGACGAATCGCCACTGGGCGACCAACGTCGTCGCCATGACGCGGTCGTCGGTCGGCTCGAGAACGGTGTACGGATCTTCGAGAAAACCCGAGAACTCACTACCGGTCGATTTGAGGATCACGAGGTCCTTCAGGCCGCCGATCACCCATGTCCCGGTATCGGCGATGGTGATCGACGCCGTCCGAACTTCCTGACCCTTCCGAATCCAGGTGTAGTCGTGCTCGCTGCCGTCGACAATCGCACGCTCCCAGGCGTATTCCTCGATCTCGATCCGCGCGCCACTGACCGGTTCGATGTCGTCGACGAAATGACGGGCGAGTTCGAGTCCGTACGTCTCGATCGAGATCAGACCCTTTTCCTTGGCGTAGGAGTAGGCCGTTTGTTTCTGCGTGTCGGTCGGCAGAACCTTCGATTGATCACCGGTGAGGTACGCGTCGGCGAAATCTCCACGCAGGCAGGTGGAGACGTTGATGTCGTGAAT
The DNA here is from genome assembly GCF_029269915.1 of Rhodococcus sp. C3V. Classification (NCBI taxonomy): domain Bacteria; kingdom Bacillati; phylum Actinomycetota; class Actinomycetes; order Mycobacteriales; family Nocardiaceae; genus Rhodococcus; species Rhodococcus sp. C3V. The sequence continues at coordinate 573,809 of NZ_JARJBE010000002.1, read as the reverse complement.
TTCGTGACGGGGGGTGTCTCGATAGATTCGGACTACTCGATTTTCCGCTTTGCCGTACTGGTGACCCGATAGTTCGATCGATCCGCTCAACCGTTCGGTGTTCGTACTGCCGGTTGTGATGTTGCCGGTCGTGATGTTTTCGGTAGTCACGTGTTCAGCTCCCGCGATAGGTGGAATAGGCAAAGGGAGACAGCAACAGTGGGACGTGATAGCCCCGTGCCGTGTCGTCCACCCGGAAGGTCACTGTCACTTCCGGGTAGAAGTTTTCTTGTCCGTTGGTCTCGAAATACGTTCCGGTGTCGAAAGTCAGGGTGTAGTGACCGGCGGTCAGGCCACCGGGAGCAAGTTCGGGGATGCGGCCGTCGGAGTCGGTCTCCGCAGTGGTGACGGAGGCGCCGTCTCGATCACGAAGTTCGACGCGAATCCCCGCCGCGGGGTTGCCCGTCGTCGCGTCGAGAACGTGCGTGCTGAGGGTCTTGCTCATGCTGTGCCTCCGGCGAGTGCATCGATCAGACGGGCGAGTCTGATCCGATTGATGGCGGCCAATTCGGTTCGAAGCACGGAACGCTCGGTCGCCGGGTCGTTTCGGAGACGACCTCGAAGGATGTCGAGGAGCTCCGTTCCAGATTTCCCCGACGCGCAGACCAGGTAAACATGGCCGAATGTCTCTTCGTACTCGGCGTTCTTCCGTCGAAGTTCCGCGAGTACGTCTTCTGTCGCCGACGAGACTCCCGACTGTTCACGGGTAGAGGACGCGCTCTCGCTTCGCTCACCGATTCGTGGGTGGCCGGAGAGAGCGTCGTCGATCTCGGACTCGGGAAGCTCGGCCAGCACCGCATCTGCTTTGTCGAACAGAGCTTCCAGATCGGCGAACGGGCGAGACGAGGCGATTTCCTGTGCCCACACGGCGGAATGGCAACACTCGAGCAGCGCCGCGACTGCCTGGTGGTCACCGAGCGCATCGAAGGCTCCGAGACCACTGGAATTCGTTGTAGGCATGTCCACAGGATTACTTGAGCATGTTACGGATCTGTAGCGCAGCAATTACGGGAGATGATGTGTCTCGATCTTATTTCTCCGGCTGCTCTTCCCCGATCACGGTTTCTCGGCGACCGATACATTCTCAGGTATGACCGATACTCCGAAGCTGTCTTCCGTCGTACCGTCCCTGGCGAACCTCCGAGACATCGGTGGCCCCGAATCGAGCTTCGGTGGCACCGTCCGCACCGGGAGCGTGTTTCGTTCCACCGATCTGGCATCGCTCAGTGCGGACGGCGCACAGACCCTCGCCGATCTGGGCATCGTCACGATCTACGATCTGCGCACCGAATCCGAACGCGAGACGGCACCGGATCTGACGCCGGACGGTATCCGAGAAATCGGCCTGGACGTATTGGCGGACAAGCAGTATCGCGCCATTCCGGCTCAGATGCAGCAGATGATCGCCGACCCGGCGTTTGCTGCCGAAGCGTTGGGCAGCGGCCAGGCGCTCGAGTACTTTCAGGGAAGTTACCGCGATTTCGTGACCTTGCCGAGTGCGGTCGCGTCGTACCGGCAACTGTTCGTCGACTTGGCGCAGCCGCCCAGCTCGCCGGCACTCATTCACTGCACCACGGGCAAGGATCGCACGGGTTGGGCAGCGGCCGCGTTACTGCTGTTCCTGGGTGCCTCCGAGGACGCGGTCTTCGCGGACTACCTCGAAACCAACAAGATTTTGTTGCCGATGTTCGCGCCGCTCCTCGAGCGATTCGAGGCCAAGGGGATCGACCCGACCCTGCTCGAGGGTGTCCTCGGTGTCAGGCGCGAGTACCTGGAGGCGTCGATGGCAGAGCTCGCGCAGGTACACGGATCCATCGAGGCCTACTTCACCGACGGCTTGAAGATCGACGCGTCGACCCAGGACCAATTGCGGAGCAACCTGCTCAGCTGATCAGGACCTGCTCGGCTCGTCTCGGCGGGAAGTTCGTCGCCTCGTCACGAGGCTGACGATACCGATCCCGATGGCGATGCCGAGCAGGTCGGCGCTGCCGTCCCAGATCGAACCGGAACGCGAAATGGGCAGCGCTGCTTGAAGAACCTCGGACGTCGCGGCAAAGATCAACAACCAAACAGCCGTGAGCCACACCGGGATCCGCGCGTGCAACGAGGTGATCGCCAATACCGCGAACATCAGCGTGTGAGTGATCTTGTCGGTGTTCTCCGGGCTCGAGGGCACGGTGGAACCCGGGGAGAAGAGCATGATCAGGGCAATGACCACGGCGATCGCCAACGGCCAGTATCGGTTGTTCTTCAATTCGTCTGCCCCTCGACGACGACGAGTCCGAGTGCACCTTCGGCGAATCTGGTGACGGCGTCGGCGGCCGTCGTGAGCGCCTCGGTGTGCCCGTCGCGGGCCCAGCCGGTGAGCAGGGCGGTGGAGTCGAGAGGCGTCAGAACGACCTCGGCGAGAAGCTCACCGGTGTTGGGTTGGCACACTGCCCAGGAGTAGACGCTGTTTTCGTGCCACTGAGCGCTTCGCTGACTCACGTAATCGGGGTCGGTGATACCACCATCGGCAAGGGCGGGGCGGTCGTCCACACGCTCGTCTGCGCGTAGTGCGCGTAGATACCAGCCGCCTGCGTTGATCTCGATCGGCTCCATCAGTCGGAGTCCCGCTCGCGGCGGCGCTTGGCTTTGCGTTCCCGGTCGGTACCGAACAGCAGTGCACCGGCCAGGGGAATCGCGAGGAACCACAACCAGGTACCGGTGACGAAGAACAGGATCACCGCGAGAATCGGGACGACGGCCATGACGCGACCGGACCAGTCGGGGTTGAAGCCTCGCTCCGCCGGCGCGTCGGGAGGCGTCACCATCGACAGGGGAGCGGTGCCGGGGGCTTGGTAGTTGCCCGGAAGATCGGCGAACACCGGAACGAGTTCACTGCGAGTTGTTGCGGCACTGACGATTCCGCTTCTCTCGTCGAACTCGGTGACGGTGAGGCGGCCTGCGGCGAAGTGCTCGCTCAGGAGATCGAGTGCCTGCTCGCGTTCTGCAGTGCCGATGCGAATGTCGGGGACGTCAGCCATCGTTACAGCCTACTCAAACGACTGTGCGCCTTTCCGGTAGTGGGGACTACCGGAAAGGCGCACGGGGCCGGAGGCCCTACTTCAGTTCTGCGAGAACCGTTCCCTGCGTGATTGCTGCACCCGGCTCGACGGACAGTCCGGTGACGACACCGGCCTTGTGCGCGTTGACGGGGTTTTCCATCTTCATGGCTTCGAGAACGGCGATCAGATCGCCTTCTGCGACTTCCTGGCCTTCGGTCACTGCAACCTTGACGACGGTGCCCTGCATCGGAGCCGTGACAGCGTCACCCGATGCTGCACCTCCGCCGGCGCCGCCGCGCTTGCGCGCCTTCGGCTTCTTGCGGATCGCACCGGAGGCAGCGCCGCCGCCGTTGCCGAGCGAGAACTGGCCCGGGAGGGAAACCTCGACGCGACGTCCACCGACCTCGACGACGACGTTCTGACGCGGCAGAGCCTCGTCCTCGTCCTCGTCGTCGACGGGAGCACCGGCGCCTGCGTACGGCTCGATGGGGTTGACCCAGTCGGTTTCGATCCACTTGGTGTAGATGTCGAACTTCTCGCCGTCACCGATGAACGCCGGGTTCTCGACGATGTGGCGGTGGAACGGGAGAACGGTCGCGAGGCCGTCGATCTCGAACTCGGCCAGAGCGCGCGATGCCCGCTGGAGGGCTTCTTCGCGGGTGGCGCCGGTGACGATGAGCTTGGCGAGCATGGAGTCGAACTGTCCGCCGATGACGTCGCCGGCAACAACACCGGAATCGACGCGAACGCCGGGGCCCGTGGGCTCACGGTAGACGGAGACCGGGCCGGGGGCAGGCATGAAGCCGCGGCCGGCGTCTTCGCCGTTGATGCGGAACTCGAAGGAGTGTCCACGCGGGGTGGGATCTTCCTTGATGGAGAGTTCTTCGCCGTTGGCGATGAGGAACTGCTGACGCACGAGGTCGATGCCCGCGGTCTCTTCCGTGACGGGGTGCTCGACCTGCAGGCGGGTGTTGACCTCGAGGAAGGAGATGGTGTCGCCCTGAACCAGGTACTCGACCGTTCCGGCGCCGTAGTAGCCGGCTTCCTTGCAGATGGCCTTGGCGGATGCGTGGATGCGTGCGCGCTGGTCGTCCGTCAGGAAGGGAGCGGGAGCCTCTTCGACGAGTTTCTGGAAGCGACGCTGCAGCGAGCAGTCGCGGGTACCGGCGACGACGACGTTGCCGTGCTGGTCGGCGATGACCTGAGCCTCGACGTGGCGGGCCTTGTCCAGGTACTGCTCGACGAAGCACTCGCCGCGACCGAAGGCTGCGATGGCCTCACGGGTGGCCGACTCGAACAGCTCGGGGATTTCCTCGATGGTCTGGGCGACCTTCATGCCGCGTCCACCGCCACCGAAGGCAGCCTTGATCGCAACCGGGACGCCGTATTCCTTGGCGAATGCGACGACCTCGTCGGCGCCCTTGACGGGATCCTTGGTGCCGGCTGCCATCGGTGCCTTCGCGCGTTCTGCGATGTGGCGCGCCGTGACCTTGTCGCCGAGGTCGCGGATGGACTGCGGCGACGGACCGATCCAGATGAGGTTCGCGTCGATGACTGCCTGGGCGAAGTCGGCGTTCTCGGAGAGGAAACCGTAGCCGGGGTGGATGGCGTCGGCGCCGGACTTCTTGGCTGCGTCGAGGATCTTGTCGAACACGAGGTAGGACTCGGCGGACGTCTGTCCACCGAGGGCAAATGCCTCGTCTGCGAGCTTCACGAACTGCGCGTCTGCATCGGGCTCGGCGTAAACGGCAACGCTGCCGTAGCCGGCATCCTTGGCCGCCCGGATGACCCGTACCGCGATTTCACCGCGGTTCGCGACAAGCACCTTCGTAATGTGCGCGCTGGCATGACTGGGCACTGAGCCTCCTGTGGTTCGCATAGTCTGTCTCCGCGGTGTATTCCTCTGGGATTTCACCATCGGGGGATTGGCATCACTTCGGAGTGTATGCATCGCTTCGGCGCTGGTTGTAACCGGATCGCTAAAGCCCACTCCGGCTTAGGAAACGGTTTCGAAAACTACCGATGAGTAGCTGTCGGAGGTGGCGGCGTCCGGTTCGGTGACGATTTCTTCGATGGTCCGGCGCAGTGCGGCCACGTAGGCGTGAACCGCGGCGTTCGCCGTCTCGTTGCCTGGGTACCTGACCGCGAGGTTGAGTCCCTGGGGTGTGCGGTTGATCCAGATGTAGACGTCGTGCGTATATGCCTTGCTTCGAAGTGCTCTGGCGTTCCATTCGGGCCACTGTGCGGCTTCGGGCACGAAGCGAACGTCCATGTAGGACACGACGAATCGCGGTCGGATCGGGGTTTCGAGGTGCTCACCGATCCGATCGAACGGGACAGCTGCGGCAGGCTTGACCGAAGCGATGGATTCGGCGGCGCGTGTCGCGAGGTCGCCGAACGAACAGTCTGATCCAACGGCGAACTCGACCGGGCACAGTCCGACGAACCAGCCGAGCGCGCCCGCCCACTCCTGAGCGCTGCGGGTGTGAACCGGCGTCACGACCTCGAATCGATCGGATCCCGCGACTTCGCGACCTACAGCGGCAAGTCCGCCGAGAAGTCCGGCGAAGTACCCCACGCCGGTGGCTGCACACGTCGAACTGAAGGCCTTGGACTGGTCGGCGTCGAGCAGCCAGGTCGACAGGCCGTTCTGAGAATCGGTTCCACGGTCACCGATCGGTAGCGGGAACTGGGGTAGACCATCCGTGCCGAGAGCCTTTCGCCAGATCTCGACCGCAGCCTTCTCGGCTTCCATGTCGGCCATCTGCTCGCGTTCGACGGCACCGAAATCGACGTAGCTGCCCACCGGAAACAGATTTGCAGCACTACCGGTCGAGGCCTCGCGGTACAGAGCAGCGATCTCGTGAGCGACCAGCACGATCGAGAACCCGTCGATGATCGAGTGGTCCGCCGCGAAGAACACGGTGAACGGACCGTCGCCACCGCGGGGCGTCAACGTCGCGAAGACGTACGACGGCCAACTGTGCGGGGACGCGTAATCGTCGAACAGGCGGTGAAGGTGGTCGAAGTTGTCCTGGCTGGACGCGTCGTAGCCGTGGCTGACGACCCCGATGTCGATTCCGCCGAGCGGGACCGTGTGCCGGGTGATCTCGCCGCTCGAGGGCTCGAGGACGGTATGCGAGCGCAGAACTTCGTGACGGTCGATCCACCGGCCGAGAGCGACTCGGAACGCATCGACGTCGAGCGGGCCGGAAATCTCGAAAGCTGTTCCCAGCCAAGACTTGTCGCCTGCGCCTGCAGCGGAACGGTTGAGATGTGCCTCGTGAATGTAGGAGACGGGCCGCGGATCCGGAACCCAGGGCCCGGTTGCGCACGGCAACCATTCGACGAGTGCGCCGGCCGGAATCGCATAGTCGGCCAGTTCGGTGAACTCCATGTTTTCAGCCCCGCAAGTGCCGCTTGATGCGCGCGAGCATGGCCGACATTCCGCGCAGACGGAGCGGGCTCACGGCTTCTGCGAGACCGAGCGCCGAATAGAAGTCGTCGGGTACACCGAGGATCTCGTCGGCGCTGTGGCCGTCGAGCCCCTGCGCGAGGATCGATGCGAAACCACGCGTCGTGGGAGCCTCGGGGGGAGCGCTGAAGTACAGACGGACGTTGTCGCGATCCGAATCGTCGACCGAGAGGAAGAGCGGCGACTGACATTCGGGGACCGGCTCCATCGCGCTCTGCTCGAGCTCCGCCGGCAACGGCGGCAGCTCTCGGCTGAACTCGAGAAGAAGGGTGAGCTTGTCCGAGCCGCCGACGGCCGCGAAGTCGTCGACGATCTCGGCCAGAGCCGAAGGAAGAGCGCTCATGACGCCGATACGGAGGAAGGAACGGCTCCGGGCTCTTCGCCCTGGACGATCGGGACGCGCACGGCATTGCCCCACTCGGTCCATGAACCGTCGTAGTTACGAACGTTCGGGTAGCCGAGAAGATGAGTCAACACGAACCAGGTGTGACTGGAACGCTCACCGATGCGGCAGTACGCGACGATGTTGTCGTCGGCCGACAGGTCGCCGTAGATCTCGCCGAGTTCGGTACGGGTGCGGAAGCGGCTGTCCGGTGCCGCTGCCTTCGCCCACGGGATGCTGAGCGCGCTGGGAATGTGGCCACCACGCAACGCACCCTCTTCGGGGTAGTCGGGCATGTGGGTGCGCTCGCCGGTGTACTCCTGCGGAGATCGCACGTCGATGAGCGGCCCGTCGCCCAAGTGCGCGAGAACGTCGTCCTTGAATGCGCGGATGGGAGCGTCGTTGCGCTCGACGACCGGGTAATCCGTTGACGTGATGTCGGGAACGTCGAAAGCGGTGTCGCGGTTCTCGGCGATCCACGCATCGCGGCCACCGTCGAGAAGACGGACGTCCTCGTGGCCGAACAGAGTGAAGACCCACAGTGCGTAGGCCGCCCACCAGTTGCTCTTGTCGCCGTAGATGACCACGGTGTCGTCGCGGCCGATGCCCTTGCGGTTCATCAACTCTGCGAACTTCGCACCGTCGATGTAGTCGCGGGTGACCGGATCGTTGAGGTCGAGATGCCAGTCGATCTTCACGGCTCCGGGGATGTGGCCGACGTCGTACAACAACACGTCTTCGTCGGATTCGACAACCTTGAGGCCCGGCGCACCGAGATTCGCCGAGAGCCATTCCGTCGAGACCAACCGGTCGGGATGCGCGAACTCGGCAAACGCGGTTGAGGGATCGGGGGCAACGGGCACGGGCGTACTCCTGAAGACGAATCGTTCGGTTCGAACACGGACTTGATCGATTCTATGCGCTGTGCGCAAGGTGAGACGCCCGGAAGCAGGTTCTGCCTGCTCGTGCCCGTTACCGACCCTAAATCCTCGGTGTTCCTGCTCCGACGCTCGAATCTCTCAATTGTTCGGTGACACTTCCGATCGGCGTCACGCCCCGGGCGCAGACTTCCCTCAGAATCCGGTCGAGTTCGGTGAGGAAATTCACCATGGTCTCGTTTGCCGTCTGGGTGTCGGGAAAGCGTGAACGCAGCGAGAGACCACGGTTCGTTCGCGAAATCCAGAACTGGGCATCGTCGGCGACCGTCACATTGCTGATGTGATGGGCGTTGAGGAGATCATGATCGTCTGTGCCGGGTAGTTTGCGGTAATCGATGTACGACACCATGAAGACGTCGGTGCGCGTGCGTCGAATCTTGTCGCCCAAAGCATCTCGAACCTGGGCCATGGTGACGCCCTCGAGCGTCAACGCAACTCGGAACGACGCGTGCGTATGTGCAAGGGATGCACCGAAATCCGCATCGGGAGTGATCTGGACCGTGATCGGCGCGCTCGTGGTGAGCCAGCCGATCGCGTCGGCCCAACGTGGATCTTTGCGGATGTGAAGCGGAAATTGCAGCGGAAGCGTCGACTGCCCGGTGTACGAGTGGACGGAAAGTCCCATCGCAGTGAGGATTCCGGTGAACACGCTACCGCCGGCGGATAGGCAGATCTCGTCGAACGTCGCCGTCAGCTCCTCGTCGAGCAGCACGCGCACATCGGCGCCCTGCGGCGCGGGCTTTCCGCCCTCGACGCCGAGATCCAAGGGGAAACTCGGTGATGTGCCACCGCAGATCTCGTAGAACCTTGCCCACTCGCGGATTCGAGGGTCGTTGTCGACTGGAAGCAGAGCGTCTGCCTCCAGTTCGCAGTACCGCACGAAACTTCCCGGGTCACCCAGTCGGCTCATCACTGCGTCGACGGCCTCGTGGTCGGTCAGATCGGGTAGGGCGATCAGTCCCTCGTAGATCTGTCGCAGTTCCCCGAGAGCGATGACCAACGAGTAGCCGTCGACGAGTGTGTGATCGAACGCGCTCAGGACCGTGTAGTGCTCTTCGCGTTCGACCGTGGCAAACGTGTATGCAGGGAAGGTCAGTGGATCGCATACCGTCGTGAATCGCTTCTTGAGATGCGCTCGGAGGTCTTCGGTCGAATCGAATTTCAGAGGTTCCGAAGTCTCGATGTGTGTGCCGTCGGGATCGAGTCCCATTCGGGTGGTGGTGAACTCGCCCACCTCGAATCCTGTGTGCAGAGTGTCATGGCGACTGATGAACAGGCGCAGCGCGAGATCGAGTGCAGGCCGATTCAGTTCTCCGGGAAGGTCGAATGCGGCTGCCATCCACACACTCCGGCCCATGCCGTGTGTTCGCGCAGTCTCGAGGTGAAAATGCTGGTTGTACGACGGTGGTACTTCCGACTCGGTGACGGCGCCGTCCGCGGGCTGGAGCGACCATTCGGTGACGATTCCGGGCTCGAGTCCGTATCGATCGATCGAGGTGACATGCATCAGGCCGCTCCCTCTGGTGCCGCGAACGAGTAGTCGCCTTGAGCTGCAACAGTTTTGATGATCTTGGAGACGTGCTCGGCGAAGCGGGTGGCCGATTCGTGGGCAATGGGGGTGTCGGGGTGAGACACGGCGATCCAGGTTCCGGTGTGCATCCGGTTGATCCACATCGACGCGATCTGAGTCTCTTTGCCGCCGACGATTCCCGTTGCCTTCGTCTCGGCATAACTGTACGGATCCGGCATGCGGCGGCCGTCGATGTACGAGACGATCGGCGGCGGGGTGAGCGTCCTCGACAGTCCGCCGGGTGCGGAATCCGACTCGGCCAAGCTCGACAGAACCAGATCGATGACCTGCTGCACAGAGACATCGAGGAGTGCCTTGCCGTCGTGGTACCCCTGCTGCCCGAGCTTTGCCAACTCGGTGAAGCGTCGCTTGTCGTCGACGTCGATGCCGACCGGGATCAGGTTGATGTACCAGCCCTGCGCAAACGAGTCGGCCTCGGTTCGTGTGCTGACCGGCGAGAGGGCGATGTACTTGTCGCGTCCGGCGAGTTCGAATTCCGCAATCGCGAGCGCGGTGAACATTCCGCCGATGAAGTTGGCGCCGTTGGCTTTACAAACCGCACCGAACTTCTCGCACTCGATGTCGTCGGCCAGGTCGAAGCGTGAACCGATAGCCGGTTTGGGCGCGTCTTCGGCCCCGAGCGGGAGCGGAAATCCGGGGAACGAGCCGCCGCTGCGCATGAGGTAACCGAGCCACTGGTGCACTTCGGGTGACTGCATCGTCAGTTCGGTTGTTCGTGCGCGCTCGACGCGACCGAACTGTGCGTAACTTCCGGCCGGCCCGAGCTCGGGATGCGATCCGGTCGTTTCCGCGGCGTAGAGCTGACGCAATTCTGCGTACATCAGCACCATCGAGTTCATGTCCGAATGGGCGTGGTCGACTGCATGGAACAGGGTGAAGCTCGGATCGGCTTCGAGGTCGGCATGGTGGTGCTCGACGGCACCGAACACGAAGGCCGGCCACTGCAGCGCGCTGGTTTCGGTGGCGAACTTGGTCGCGACGAGCGCGCGGATCGCCTCGGATTCGGAGACGTCGTCGCCGACGCGGTACTCGAGTTCGATGCTTTCGACCGGCACCACGTGTCGACGGACCTCGAACGAGGTGTCCGCAGCGTCGGTGGTTGCTTCGTCGAACGAGAACCAGCTGTGCAGCGTGTCGTGGCGACGGATGTAGCGCTGAAGGGCTCGCGTCATGGCGTCGCGGTCCAGTGTTCCTGCAAAATCGAAGGCGATACCGATCCACGGAGACTGCGGATCGCCCTTCTCCGCGGTGACGCGGGCGCGTCGCAGGTGGCGATCCTGCATCGTGGTCGGGGGTAGTTCTCGGTCGATCTCGGCTTCGGCGGCTCGTTGAGCGGAAGCATGCGTGACGCCCCATTCGATTACCCGCCCAGGAAGCGGGTGCCAATGGGTGATCAAGTTCAGATCCATCGAGTAGAACTCCTGCGTGTGTCGTCGAGAAGCCTGCTCTGAAAATGGGCAGACGACGAACTATCCCATCTGGGGGACTGAATTGTCCGAAATACTACAATCTAAACAAGAACAGGTTCTAGAAGCGTTGTGTTCGATTAGGATCATTCGGTGCTTCCGGACCCTTTAGGTGACGCTGTCGGCGCCGACCACAAGGGCGGGCGGCGAGCTGGTTCTCTGACGCCCTGGCTCGGGTTGGCGACGAGTCTGGCGGCGGCATTCATGCAATTGCTCGACGCGACCATCGTCAACGTCGCGCTTCCGAGTATCGCCGTCGATCTTCAAGCAGGCGTATCGGCGCAGTTGCTCATGGTCAGCGTGTACATCCTGGCTTTCGCGTGTTCGTTGATCACTGCAGCGCGGCTGGGGGACCTGTTCGGCCGTAGAGTTGTTTTTCTGACCGCCTTGTCCGTATTCGTGGTTGCCTCGTTGCTGTGCGGGCTCGCGCAGAGCGCGACGATGTTGATCGTCTTCCGGGGTCTGCAAGGATTGGCGGCCGGTTCGATGTCCGCCCAGACGTTCGCCATCATCTCGGGTCTGTTTCCGAAGGCCAGGCATCCGCGAGTCTTCGGGATCTACGGTGCGACCATCGGGCTCGCAACGGTCAGCGGGCCTCTGATCGGCGGGCTGCTGATCGAGTGGAATCTGTTCGACTGGGGCTGGCGCCTGATCTTCTTCGTCAACATCCCGATCGGCATCGCCGCCTTGATTCTCGGATATTTCCATCTCGTCGATGCTCGCGCTGAGCATGTGCGCTCACTGGACCTCATCGGCGCCGCACTGTCATCACTGGCGCTGTTCCTGCTGATCCTTCCCCTGGCCGAGGGAAGGGCGCGCGGATGGCCCACAGGTCTTGTCGTAATGCTCGCGATGTCGGCGCCGGTGGCAGTGGCGTTTGTGCTCTACGAATCGCGTTTGGCGAAACGAGGCGGCGATCCGGTCCTTCGTCTCGAGCTTTTCCGCGACCGAGCCTTCACAATCGGCGCGGTTCTTGCGTTCGTTTTCTTCGGAACTCTGACTTCCTTGATCTTCACCATCAGTCTCACCCTTCAGTTCGGCTTCGGGTTCTCCGCATTGCGAGCGGGCGTCATGACGCTGCCGTGGGCCGTCGGAATGGGCGTGGCGGCGGTTCTCTCATCGGCGGTGTACCGGATGCTCGGAAACCGTGTTCTGATCCTGGGGATGGTCGTCTTTGCCGGCTCGCTGATCGCGCTGTCGATCATCCTCGAACGCGAAGGAACCGATCCACGCTGGCTCGCGCTCGCCGGTCCGCTGCTTCTCGGGGGCGCAGGTCTCGGACTGTTCGTGGCACCACTGCAAACCGCGATCCTTGCGACGGTCGAACCCGCGCACGCGGGTTCGGTGTCGGGACTGCTTCCTACCGTTCAGCAGGTTGGCAGCTCCATCGGACTGGCCTTGATCGGAGTGGTGTTCTTCTCGCTCGTCGCGGGGCAAGCTCCGCAAGCAGTGCAGGGGGAGCGGCCCGAGTACGTTGCGAACCTTGAAGCTGCCGGCGTTGGTCCCGGCCTGATCGACATCGCCGAAAAGTCCTTTGTCGATTGCGCGACAAGCCAATTGGCATCCGGAACACCGATGGAGGTGGCGCCGGAATGTCGCCGGGACGGCTCCGCCGGTGCCGGGGGTCAATCCGTTCAGGTGGCAGTTGATGCCGCGTACGCATCGACTCGCGCGGCGGCCGGCGAAGCATTTCTCGAAGCGCAGCGCCGTGTGCTCGCGATCATCGCAGCAATTGCGCTCGGTATCGGATTGGCGTCGACTGCTCTGCCGCGGGTCAATTCGCCGGTCTGAAAATTGCCCTTGACTCGAACAGGTGTTCGAGTACCCTGTATGCAGGGGATCGGGGGATTCAATGAGTGTCTTGTTGTCGGACGTGGTGTCTGGTTCTGCGGTGGGGTTACGCGGACGTCTGTGGCAGTTGTCTGCTGCTGAGTTACGTGCGGCTGCGGTGTCGGCGAGCGCGGAGATTCTTCGTCTCGAGGCTGTGCGGGTGGCAGTGGTCGACGAACTCTCGATGCGCCCGGATGATCAGGTGATCGCCAGTCGCGGGGTGGGTGCGTGGTTGGCGGCTAACACGATGTTGCAGGTTCGGGACGGGAAGAAGATCGCCGCGTTGGGTGCAGCTTTGCGGCCGTTTCCGGCGGTGGCTGCTCGGTTCGATTGCGGGGATTGTTCGTTCGATCATGCCGTGTTGATCGTGGCGTTCTGTGAATCACCACCGAAGGGCATGCCGGAGGAGGCGCTACCGAAGTGCATCGATCTGTTGTTGGCGGCTGCGTCGGGGGTGGAGGCGACGACGACGAAAGTGCGGAACGTGATCGCGACGTTGGAGCGGTTGTTCGAATCGGATGAGATTCCGCCCGCCGAGGATGTGGATCTCAATGAGTTGCGGATCGCGTCGACGCTCAATGGCCGGGTGGTGGTGCGTGGGGATTTCGACGCCCTGACCGGTGAAATGTTGTTGTCGGCGTTGTCGAATTTGACGATGCCGACCCCAGCACCGGATGGGACGCCCGATGCTCGGTCGGCGGCGAAACGGACGGCGGACGGGTTCACCGAACTGATCCGCCGTTACCTGGACTGCGCCAAAACAGGCACAGACGGTGGTCAACGTCCGCATGTGAACGTGCACATCAATGCTCGTGATTTGGCGGAGCATCGGGACTGCGCCGCCGCACCCTCCGATGGTGAAGAGTCTCCGTCTGATCTCGATGTCGGGCACATGCCGTGGCTGGGGCCGCTGTCGGTGTCGCAGACCAGGCTTCTCGGGTGTGATTGTTTCCTCTCCACCGTCCTGCTCGACGATCACGGCGCGCCGTTGGATGCGAAACCCGGGAAACGGGTGGTCACCGCGGAGCAGCGAGTGGCGTTGATCGCCCGAGACAAAGGCTGCGCGTTCCCCGGCTGCACGTGTGTACCGGCGTGGACTGATGCGCACCATATCCGGCACTGGGCGAACGGTGGCCCGACTGTGATGAGCAACCTGGTCCTGCTGTGCCGTTCGCATCATCGGTTGATGCACCGCAAATCCGGGTTCGTCGGGAAGTGGGAGATTCGGATCGGTGTCGACAACAAGCCGTGGTTCATTCCGCCGCCCTCGATCGACCCGCAGCAGCACCCGCGGCCGGCCAACACCACCTTCAAAACCTGAAGGGTCAAACCTTTTCGGTGACAACAAAAACGACCAGCTTCGCATCGGCATGGACCCGATGCGGGGCTGGTCAGTGGTGCTTGGAGAAAACGTGCTTGGAGAAAACGCGTCAGAAGATGCTCTGCGTGCGCCAGAGATCCGAGACGGAAACCCCGACACGCTCGAGAAGTGTTCGTACCAAAGGTAATCCGATACCGATGACACTCGAGGGATCACCCTCGATTCTCTCCACGAACCAGCCGCCGAGACTGTCGAGCGTGAATGCTCCGGCAACTTGGAGCGGCTCGCCCGTTGCCAGGTATGCCTCGAGATCTTCGGTGGACGGTTGCGCGAAATGAACCACTGTTGCGCTGTGATCCGAGGCCATGCGAACGATGCGGCCGTCGGCGACGCGCAGGACACAGTGCCCGGTCAAGAGAGTGGCGCTGCGTCCGGCCATTGCGGCCCATCGCTTTCGGGCGATATCGACGCTGCCCGGCTTGCCTTGAAGTTGCCCGTCGATCAGGAGCATCGAATCGCACCCGACAACGACTACGTCGGTGAGATTGTCGGCGGCGAGGCCGGGGACGATCTCGGCGGCCTTGGCCTCCGCCAGCACCGTCACGACTTTTTCGGGGGCGGCGTCGGGGCCGAGGTTGTCGGCGATCTTGTCCTCGTCGACACCGGAGACACGCACAAGCGGCGAAACCCCGGCCGCCCGCAGAACTGCGAGGCGAGCCGGGGACGCTGAAGCTAGAACCAGTTGAGTCACGTCAGCAGAGTGATCGTCAGCTGCGACGGATCGCGGGGTTCAGGTACGCGTACGGCGAGAACGGCGCACGCGTGCGGTGGAACTGAGTCGGATCGCCCCAGGTCTCCGCGGGAACGTTCGACTCGGGAGCTTGACCGCTGCCGGCAGCCGCGGCAAGCACGCTGACCAGTGCCGCGATCTCGACGTCGGTGGGCGAACCCTTGACGATCTTGATGACCGACGCGTCGGAGGTCGACGTCTCGGTCAGCTCCGTGAGCGAAGCATCCGTCGCGGTTCCCTCGACGACCGCACCGTTGGTCGGTGCAGTCTCCGCCAGTGCGACATCTTCGCTGAGAATGTCCTCGGTGGTTGCGGTCATAGGGGAATGTTCCCATGCTTCTTGGGCGGAAGGGAAACGGCCTTGCGCTCTAGCAGTCGCAATGCGGAAACGATTTGTCCGCGGGTGTGCGACGGAGGAATGACAGCGTCGACGTATCCGCGCTCAGCGGCGACGTACGGGTTGACGAGTGTGTCCTCGTACTCGTTCTGCAGCTTGAGGCGCAATGCATCGACGTCTTCGCCGTTCTTCGCGGCTTCGAGAAGCTGCTTGCGGTAGACGAATCCGACTGCTCCGGATGCACCCATGACGGCGATCTGAGCGGTCGGCCATGCCAGGTTCACGTCGGCGCCCATGTGCTTGGAGCCCATGACGTCGTACGCTCCGCCGTACGCCTTGCGGGTGATGACCGTGATTTTGCCGACCGTTGCCTCGCCGTACGCGTAGAGGAGCTTCGCGCCGCGACGGATGATGCCGTTGTATTCCTGCTCGGTTCCGGGGAGAAAACCGGGAACGTCGACGAGGGTGATGATCGGGACGTTGAACGCGTCGCAGGTACGCACGAAGCGAGCGGCCTTCTCCGAGGCGTCGATGTCGAGGCAGCCCGCGAACTGGGTGGGCTGGTTGGCGACGATGCCGACCGAGCGTCCGTCGACGCGACCGAAACCGACGATGATGTTCATCGCGCGCTCGGCCTGGACCTCGAGGAACTCGTCGTCGTCGAGGATGCGACGAATGACCTCGTGCATGTCGTACGGCTGGTTGGCCGAGTCCGGGATGAGGGTGTCGAGTTCGATGTCCTCAGCGGTCAGGCTGTCTTCGATCGAACCGACGATCGGGTCGGTGATCTCGCCGCGGGGAGCTGCTGCCTGGTTGTTGGACGGCAGGTAGCTGAGCAGGTCCTTGACGTAGTCGAGTGCGTCCTGCTCGCCGGAAGCGACGTAGTGGGCGACGCCGGACTTGACCATGTGGGTGCGAGCACCACCGAGGTCTTCCATCGTGACGTCTTCACCGGTGACTGTCTTGATGACGTCGGGGCCGGTGACGAACATCTGGGAAGTCTCGTCGACCATCACGACGAAGTCGGTCAGTGCGGGGGAGTAGACGTGGCCGCCGGCGGCGGGTCCCATGATCAGTGAGATCTGGGGGATGACACCCGAGGCCTGGACGTTGCGGTGGAAGATCTCGCCGTAGAGGCCGAGCGAGACGACGCCTTCCTGAATGCGCGCGCCTGCACCTTCGTTGATGCCGACGAGGGGCCGTCCGGTGCGGATCGCGAGGTCCATGACCTTGACGATCTTCTCACCGTAGATTTCGCCGAGCGATCCGCCGAAAACGGTGGCGTCCTGTGAGAAGACACAGACGTCGCGGCCGTCGATGGTGCCGTAACCGGTGACGACGCCGTCGCCGACCGGGCGGTTGTCAGCGAGACCGAAGTTCACACTTCGGTGCCGTGCCAGTGCGTCGAGTTCGACGAAGGAGCCCTCGTCGAGGAGGGCGGTGATGCGCTCGCGGGCGGTCAGCTTGCCTTTGGCGTGCACCTTGTCGATGGCGGCTTCGCCGCTCGGTGCCTGCGCCTGGGCTTGGCGATTCCGCAGGTCCGCGAGCTTTCCCGCGGTCGTGTGGATATCGGGTGCGGCCGCCGCCTCCGGCGCGTTCGGCTCTTGGACAGTGGTCATGGACGTGAGCTTAACGAGAGTGCGTGGGGGGCTTCGAAGGCAGGTCCGATTGTCGCTGTCTTGCAGGCTCAAGCTACTGACCAGTACATTCTCGCCGTCGTCATAGGCTGGGGCTATGTGGACCGACTTGAACCGACCGCCCCTCGACGGCAATGCCCTACGACGCGCACTCGTGCGCAGTGACAACGACGACGCGCGCGTTTTCTGGAACCGCCTCGACGTTGTCGAGGAGACCGGTTCGACGAACGCGGATCTCCTTGCGCGAGCGGCAGATCCGGATGCCGACCGTCACGTTCTGATCGCCGAATATCAGGCGAGTGCCCGTGGCCGTCATTCGCGCACGTGGGTGAGTCCGCCGCAAGCGCAGATCTCGATGTCGGTTCTGCTGTCGATGCCCGGAATGAATCTCGCGGACATGGGTTGGCTCCCGCTACTGTCGGGAATCGCGGTCGTCGACGCGCTGCGCAACGTGGCCGAAGTGCCCGCAGAACTCAAGTGGCCGAACGACGTTCTCATCGGTGACAAGAAGGTCGCCGGCATTCTGGCCGAGGTGGCGAGGACGGCGCCCGATCCCGCGGTGGTGGTGGGGATCGGGCTGAACGTGAGCCTCGGCGTCGAGGAGCTGCCCGTCCCGACCGCTACGTCACTGCTGATCGAAGAAGCATCGACTGTCGACCGCGACACTCTCGTTCGCGCAATCGCCCGTGAATTGGCGACGCAATTCCGTGCTTGGGAATCGTCGAAATGGGATACATCTGTGTTGGCTGCCGAATACCGGCAGCGCTGCGGGACGCTGGGCAAACGAGTCCGCGCGGTTTTGCCGGGCGACAAGGAGGTGTTCGGTATCGCGACCGACGTCGACACTTCCGGACGCGTCGTCATCGAAATCGAGGGAACAGATGGGGAGACCTTTGCGGTCGCAGCGGGTGATATCACGCACCTTCGCGCCGCCCCGGTCACCGAATCGTGAACGTTGCCGGATTTTCTGGCACCAAAGTGCTAATTTTTGGCCCGGACCGGTTTTCGAACCAACCGTCCGTCCTTCATTTCATTCAACTGCGGGATTTACCGAGCTGCCTAGGGGCGTCATGACCACACCGATCGTTGTTCCGACCGAAGCCGAGACGGCCGAGAGCGCTCGCCGCGTACTCACCGGCGTGACGGTGCTGCTCGGTGTCCTTACATTGGGCCTGGGTATCGCGGTACTCGCGTGGCCGGATGCCACGCTGTTCGTGGTCGCGGTTGTCATTGCGATCCAGTTGTTCGGATTCGGAATCGTTCAGATCATCCGTTCGTTTGCGGACGTGACGGCTTCGGGTGGAACTCGGACGCTCGTCGCGATCTCCGGCGCGTTGGCAGTGCTCCTCGGATTCCTGGTTCTCCGTAGCCCTTTGCAGACGGTGGTTCTGATCGCGTTGGTGATCGGTGCCTGGTGGGTATTCCGTGGCGTTCTCGATCTGGTCGACGCGGCGTCCGGGCACACCGTCGATCGCGGTCTGTCGATCGTGCTCGGAGTCATCAGCATCGTCGCGGGTGCAATCGTCCTTCTGCAGCCCGAACTCTCGCTCGACGTCTTCCGCATCGTGGTCGGCGTGTGGATGGTGCTGTACGGCATCATCATCGTCGTGACCCCGTTGGTGCTGCGAAAGATCGCGCAGCCCTGAGCGTTGCCCTGAAGACGGGTGTGACTGAAAGTCGGTGTGCCTGAAAGTCGGTGCGGGGTGGCAGACTTCCCGTCATGGGATATCCCGAAGACGCCCTCGCTCAGGACGAGGAACTGATACTGCATCGCCATCCTCATTGGAAGATGTTGGTGCTTCCGGCGCTGACGTTCGTACTTGCGACGGCCGTCGCCGGGTTCTTGCTGGGCCTCGCACAGACGAGATTGGACGGCACGGCTCGCACCGTGTCGTCCATTGCCGTCGGAATCATCTGGCTCGGTGTCGTGGCCTGGCGGTCGGTTGCGCCCTTCACGGTTTGGAAGTTCACGCATTTCATCGTCACCGATCGGCGGGTGCTCATCCGCCACGGAGTGCTCACGCACACGGGTATCGACATTCCCATGGGGCGGATCAGCAATGTTCAGTTCCGTCACGGCCTGATCGATCGAATGCTCAAGACCGGAACTCTGGTCATCGCATCTGCCAGTGACGATCCGCTCGAGTTCGACGACATTCCTGACGTCGAGCACGTTCACGCCCTGCTGTATCACCAGGTTTTCGATTCCATGCAGCAGCCACCATCGCAGGCACCGCAGTGGCCTTCAGGTGAAAACGACGACCCGAATGATCGAAATGGCTGGTAATCAACGTGCAAAGGCGTGTTGTCCGTAGTCTGTTCGTGTGACTGCCGTATTGCTAGCCGAAGACGACGAGGCCATTGCTGCACCCCTTTCCCGCGCCTTGGGGCGTGAAGGGTATTCGGTGACGGTCGAACCGACCGGACCCGCTGCGTTGCAGCAGGCGCTCGAAGGTGATTTCGACCTGTTGATTCTCGATCTCGGCCTTCCGGGCATGGACGGCCTCGAGGTCTGCCGACAGATTCGTGCGCATCGCACCTCGCTCGCCGTGCTGATGTTGACCGCCAGGACCGACGAAGTCGACTTCGTGGTCGGGTTGGACGCGGGCGCCGACGACTACGTCAGCAAGCCGTTTCGTCTCGCCGAGTTGATGGCACGTGTGCGAGCACTCCTGCGTCGCCACGGTGGCCGCGAGGACACGATCGTCGAGGTCGGTGGCATCAGGCTCGAGCCCGCGGCACGACGCGTACTCGTCAACGGCTCCGAAATCGCCTTGGCCAACAAGGAATACGAGCTTCTGCGGGTCCTCCTCGAGCACGCCGGGGAAGTGGTCTCGCGCGATACGATCCTTCGTGAGGTGTGGGGCGACGTCGAGCTTCGTGGATCGAAGACGCTCGACATGCACATGTCGTGGCTGCGCCGCAAGATCGGCGACGAGGGCCCCGCCGTGGAACGCAGGATTGCCACCGTCCGCGGTGTCGGTTTCCGAATCAACACCGACTAACTTCTCGAGAATCAGGAACTGCCGGCATGCGGCGTCGCATATTGCAGTCGATTCTCGCTGTCGTGATCATGACGGCGTTGCTGCTGGGGGTTCCGCTGATCTACACGGCGTGGCTCTGGGTGGAGGACGTGACGCGAAGTGATCTCCGGGTGCGCCTCGACCGGATGGCCGCTGAGGTCATCGCGCAAGAGGGGACGAACGGACTCGTCGAAGGTGCGTTGAACACAGATTCGCTCAAGGTTCTCACCCCGAACGACGGGCGCCTCGTCGTCGTGTATCCGACCGTCGTCGACGGCGCCGCACGCGTCGACGTCGGTGAGGCGACGGTCAAGAACGCACTCGTCGAATCGCTCGCGATGGGAACGTCCGGCTCGTTGCGCCTCGAGGTGCCGTCGGAGAACCTGCGCACCCAGCAGAAACAAGCGGTGATGGCTGTCGGCGTGCTCGTGCTTCTGTCCATCACGGCAGGCACCGTGGTAGCTGTGGTCACTGCGCGTCGGCTTGCCGATCCGCTGCAGGATGTGGCCGACCGGGCGGCGCGCCTCGCCGAAGGCGACTTCCGGCCGGATCCTCGTCGGCACGACATCCCCGAACTCGACCGCGTGTCCGACGTCCTCGATGCGGCAACCGTGGAGATCTCCGTGCGGCTGCAACGAGAGCGCGCGCTGGTTGCGGACGTCTCGCATCAACTGCGCAGTCGACTGACTGCAGTGCGGCTGCGCCTGGACGAGTTGTCCGTTCACGAAGATCCTGACGTCGTGAACGAGGCCGAGGAAGCCATGGCGCAAGTGGACAGGCTCACCGACGGAATCGACGACCTGATTCGCTCGTCGCGCACCAGTGGGTCATCGGCGAGTCTGGTGTCGGTAGTCGGCGAGCTGGAACAGGTGACTCGCGACTGGCAGGCTCAGTTCGACGGAGAGGGACGCAGGCTGCGCCTACGCGGCGATCGCACGGTGATGGCCGCGACCACAGGTTCGCGTCTGCGTGAAGCTGTTTCCGTTCTGGTCGACAATTCGTTCGAACACGGTGAAGGCACGTGCACGGTGTCTGTGCGATTGATCGACGGTACGGGTCGCAGTTCGTCTCGCCGTGACTCGATGGTGTGCGTCGAGGTCACCGACGAAGGCTCCGGTGTGGAGAACGATCTGGCGCCGCACATCTTCGACAGAGGATTTTCGGGGGCGGGGTCCACCGGCGTCGGGTTGGCGCTCGCACGTGCACTGATCGAAGCCGACGGGGGCCGACTGGAACTGCAGAGGCGTAAGCCTGCCTTGTTCGCCGTCTTCCTGCCGGTGGCCAACACGGCGCCGACCGCGGACGTCGTTCCGCACCGCGAACCGCGCTGACCGAAAGGCCGGCGCAGACGGAAAACTCAGGAGTGCCCGAGCTCCTCTTCGGCATCAGGAATTACCGGCTCAGGCGCTGTGGTTTCGGATAACGCTGTGGTTTCGGGCAACCCTGTGGTGTCGGACAGTTCGAGCGGTTCCGGATTCTCGTCGGGAAACACGAACTTGCGGAAGGCCCAGAATCGGAACGCCATCTGCAGCAGGTTGCCGATGACATATGCACTGATGAAGTCGGCGATGTTCTCCGTCGCCAGGCTGACTTCGGGTACGCGCAGGTTGAAGACGTAACTGGAGATGTACAGCGGGATGAAGCTGATGACGACACCGATGGCGCTGATGATGAAGAACAGCGCAGCTTCGTGCGCTGGTTCACGGCCACCACGGTTCTTGAACGACCACTCGCGGTTGAGAATGTACGACGCGATCACCGCGACGACGCCGGCGATGATCTTGGCCGTGATCGGCTTGGATTCGAGGATCGACAGCTTGAGTGTGTAGAAGATGCCCGAGTCGATGAGGAAGGTCGTTCCGCCGACGATCGCGAATTTGATCAGCTCGCTGTGACGCAGAGCGATGTCACGAAACGGTTGGGGTATGCGGGCAATGACCCCGTCGACAAATGGCACAACAGATGAGTTTACGAAACGAAACCGCGTTACCACCAATTTGCCGCGGATTCATCAGCAGAATCACAGATTGGGAACGCTGAATGAACGGGCGAACGCGGCACATGACAACATAGAGAGCCGTGACCGGCAACAACGATCCCGCGCAGATCCCCGCCCGCCCGACCACCCCTCGACCGGCAAAAGCATCCATGCCCGTCGTCACCATGATCGGTGGCGGACAGTTGGCCAGGATGACTCACCAGGCTGCGGTGGCCCTGGGCCAGACGCTCCGAGTGCTCTCCGGGACTTCGGACGAGCCGGCAGCCCAGGTCAGCCCCGACGTCGTGCTCGGCAGCCACACCGACCTCGACGCTCTTCGCCGCGCAGCGGTCGGTTCCAATGCACTGACGTTCGACCACGAGCACGTGCCCACGGAGCATCTCGAGGTTCTTGTTGCCGAAGGCGTGAACGTTCAGCCGCCGCCGCAGGCTCTGATCTTCGCTCAGGACAAACTGCTGATGCGTCGCAAACTTGCCGAACTGGGCGCGCCCGTACCTGCGTACGCCGAAGTGACGTGGGCAGAAGACGTCGTGCGTTTCGGTGCCCAACACGGTTGGCCGCTTGTCATCAAGGCAACTCGCGGAGGCTACGACGGCCGCGGAGTCTGGATCACCGACGATCAGGACGAAGCAGAGGCCATTGTCACCGAGCAGCTGGACAAGGGTGTTCCGCTGATCGTCGAGGAAATGGTCTCGATGCGTCGGGAACTGTCCGCCATGGTCGCGCGGTCGCCGTTCGGCCAGGGCGCTACGTGGCCGGTCGTAGAGACCGTTCAGCGCAACGGCCAGTGCGCCGTCGTGATCGCACCTGCTCCCGCCCTTTCGAGTGCCGTTGCCGAGGAAGCCGAACAATTGGCGTTGCGCATCGCGTCCGAGCTCGGTGTTGTCGGCTCGATGGCCGTCGAACTCTTCGAGACGACTGACGGCACTCTCGTGGTCAACGAGCTGGCCATGCGCCCGCACAACTCCGGTCACTGGACGATGGACGGCGCTCGCACCTCTCAGTTCGAACAGCATCTGCGTGCAGTTCTCGACTACCCGCTCGGCGACACCTCGCCGATCGCGCCGGTAACGGTGATGGCCAACGTTCTCGGTGCGCCGGAAGCACCCGAGATGACGATGGACGAGCGTGTCCATCACCTGTTCGCTCGGATGCCCGACGCGAAGATCCACCTGTACGGCAAGGGTGAGCGCAAGGATCGCAAGATCGGTCACGTCAACATCGTGGGCGGCGCCGGATCCATCGACGATCCGAATTACGTTGCCGCAGTACGGGAACGCGCCGAGCGTGCAGCACATTGGCTTTCGTATGCAGTTTGGACCGACGGATGGGATGTACACGGTGAGTGAGAGCGCGCAGGTCGGCCTGATCATGGGCAGCGATTCGGATTGGCCGACCATGGAAGCTGCAGCCGAAGCTTTGGCCGAGTTCGGTATCCGCTTCGAGGTCGGTGTCGTCTCGGCGCACCGCACGCCTCAGCGGATGCTCGACTACGCCAAGGAAGCTTCCGACCGCGGAATCAAGGTCATCATCGCCGGTGCCGGTGGCGCCGCGCATCTTCCGGGCATGGTTGCCTCGGCCACGCCGTTGCCCGTCATCGGTGTTCCGGTGCCGCTCAAGTACCTCGACGGTATGGATTCGCTGCTTTCGATCGTGCAGATGCCGGCCGGCGTCCCGGTGGCGACGGTCTCGATCGGTGGTGCTCGCAACGCCGGTCTGTTGGCTGCTCGGATCCTCGGCGCTTCGGACCCTGCACTTCAGCAGCGGATGGTGGCCTTCCAGGAGAGCCTCGAGTCGATGGTCCTCGACAAGGACAAGGCGCTCCGCGAGAAACTGCTGGGCTGATTCTCTCGTGTGTGCACGACGCGGGCTGCCGCTGATCCGAGCGAGTCGGGGCAGCGCGCAGTCCGCATTCGTCACCCGCGTCGCCCTGTTCTACGCCGGGATTCTCCGCGCGGACATCCGCTTCGACGACGAGTCCGGGATCTTCGTCGCTTCCGGGCTGCGCAGCGGGTTCGCCAGAGGGGGAACAACTCTCGGTGGTGTGTATCTCACGCGGCGAAACACGACGCGATCCGTCCTTCGCCACGAGGCAGTCCACGCGGACCAATGGGCCAGGTACGGAATCATATTCGGGTTGTTGTACCTGCGTGAGGAACTGCGTCATCGCGGGCCGCGCAACCGCTTCGAAATCGAGGCCGGTCTCGAAGACGGCGGTTACCGCACCTGAGTGAGAGCTCGTCAGTAAAAGCTACTCTTGGCGGCATGGCTCGTTTTCCGACTAGTGAACGCTTCGTCCGTTGGAGCGCGGATCATGCTCGCGGTGTGGACATCTGCATTGCGACGGTTGCCGCACTGTTCAGCGTTGTCGTGGCGGTCGAGGCGAGTCCGCTGGCGGTGTTCATCTCGCTGGGTATGACCGTTCCGTTGGCGTGGCGACGCTCGCGCCCCGAACTCTCCGGCATGGTGATCGCAGGGTTCGCAGTTCTACACGTGATCTTCATCGGCAACACACTGCTCGCATCGGCCGTTGTCGTACCCATCTCCCTGTACGCGCTGGCCGCCTACGGCGCTCGGTGGAGTTCACTCACCGGGCTGGTGCTCGCGTTGCTCGGCTCGATTGCCGGGACTGTTCGATACTTCGGCTACGACGGAATCCCGGTGTCCTCGCAGGTCATGCAGTCCGTGGCCGTCATGATCTTCATGCTCGCGGTCTGGGCGTTCGGTGATTTGCGTCGAGTTCGCACCAAACAATTGGAAGGTCTGACCGAGCGCGCACGGTTGCTCGAACTCGAGCGTGCGCAGGAAGCGGAAATCGCGACGATCAGCGAACGCTCGAGGATTGCGCGCGAGATGCACGACATCGTCGCGCATTCGTTGACCGTTGTCATCGCTCAGGCCGACGGTGGACGCTACAGCGCGGCCAAGGATCCTCAGGCTGCAATTCAGGCACTCGAAACAATTGCCTCCACCGGCCGCCAAGCGTTGACCGACATGCGATCGCTGCTGTCCGTCCTGCGCGAGGACACGCCCCGTGATTTCTCGGTGATCCCGGGCGCCGGCGACATCGACAGTCTCTTCCACGAGTTACGCAGCAGCGGACTCGACATCGCCGTCAGCGTGACCGGGGAACCACGCGAACTCTCTGCGGGTGCGGGGTTGACGGCGTATCGCATCGTGCAGGAATCGCTGACGAACGTTCTCAAACATGCGGGGCCTGGAGCACAGGCGAGCGTCGAGATGACATGGGCTGAAACCGAACTCGTTCTCGGTATCACCGACGACGGACGAGGCGGCAGCGCCGCGCTGGTCGAATCGTCACCAGGCGGACAGGGACTGATCGGAATGGCCGAGCGAGCCAAGCTGCACGGAGGCAAAGTGACCGCCGGACCGAAATCAGGCGGCGGATACAGCGTCCGGGCCGTCTTGCCGTACGAACGAACGTCTGGGTAGGTCTTGAAACGTCCGAAGGTCTTAAGGTGAGTGGCATGGACGAACACGTGGCTCCGATCGCAGTGGCACTGATCGACGATCAGCAGCTGGTCCGCGCAGGTTTTCGAATGGTCATCGACTCACAGCCGGATCTGTCGGTGGTTGTCGAGGCTTCGGACGGTCAGCAGGCGTTGACCGAGTTGGCCGCCCGTCATGTCGACGTCGTTCTGATGGATGTCCAGATGCCGAAGATGGACGGCATCGAGGCGACTCGTCGGCTCCTGGCCGACCCCGATGCGCCGAAGGTCGTGGTGCTCACCACCTTCGACAACGACGAGTACGTGATGTCGGCTATCCGGGCGGGCGCCAGTGGTTTCCTGCTCAAGGACGTGCCACCGGAGCAGTTGCTCGACGCCATCCGCACCGTGCACCGCGGGGACGCGGTGATCGAAGCCCGGGCCACTCGGCGACTGCTTCAGCACGTCGGACCGCTCCTGGAAGGCTCGGCGCCCGAAGCGCAGTTGCCCGAAGAGTTGACGCCGCGCGAGGTCGAGGTGCTCGAAGCCATGGCGTACGGGCTGTCGAATTCGGAGATCGCTGCAAAATTCCACGTCTCCGAGACGACAGTGAAAACCCATGTCGGACGGGTTCTTTCGAAGACTCATTCTCGTGATCGTGTACAGGCAGTCGTCTTCGCCTTCCAGATCGGACTTGTCCGGCGCGCAGATCTCCTCGGCACCGAGGGCTGACACGCCGCCCTGTCCAGTCCTACCCCGGGATGACACCGGGCTCTCCAAGATCGCCCCGCACTCCGACGCGGAGACCACTTGCGCTGCAATAACGTTGATTCCGTCATAGCGAGAAGCTTTACGGAGGGCAAAAAATGCATGCGCACACCACGACGGAACCAGCCGCAGTGCCGGCGATCACTGCCCGCGGTGTCACCAAGGTGTACGGCACCGGTGAGACCACGGTTCACGCGCTCGGCGGAGTCGACGTGGACTTCGGTCGCGAGCGGTTCACCGCGATCATGGGCCCGTCCGGCTCCGGAAAGTCGACGCTCATGCACTGCCTGGCCGGACTCGACACGGTCTCGGGTGGGCAGGTTTTCCTGGGCGACACCGAAGTCACGAAACTCGGCGACACGGAGCTCACCGAACTGCGACGCGAGCGAATCGGATTCGTCTTCCAAGCGTTCAACCTGCTACCGGTGCTCACTGCTCGGGAGAACATGCTGCTGCCGATGAAGCTGGCAGGTAGTGAACCCTCGCCCGAGTGGATGGACGAGGTGATCGGAAAGCTGGGCCTGTCGCAGCGCCTCGGCCACCTGCCGCACGAGTTGTCCGGCGGTCAGCAGCAACGTGTAGCTGTCGCCCGTGCATTACTGCCCCAGCCCGACGTGATCTTTGCCGACGAGCCTACCGGCAACCTGGATTCCCGTTCCGGGACAGAGGTTCTGGGACTCTTGCGCACCAGTGTCCGGGAGACCGGTCAGACGGTCGTGATGGTGACACACGATCCGGTGGCGGCGTCGTACGCGGATCGAGTCGTGTTGATCGCGGACGGGCGTATAGCCGGAGAGATCGACCATCCCACCGTCGACTCGGTGATCGGTGCCATGCGAGCTCTCGGTGCCGACGACCTGGCCGATGTTCCTGCAGTTTCGGGTGCATTGCGATGAGAGGTCTGGCTTTTGCGCAGGCGCGGGCACACGCCGGGCGCTATGTGGCGTCGATACTCGCGGTGGTGATCGCCGTCGGATACATCGTCGCGACGTTGACCTTAAGCTCGACGGTCGACGCGAGTGTGAGCAAATCACTTGCGACGCAATACGAAACCACAGATGTCGTCGCGTCCGGTCCAGGCGTGACGGAAGCACTGCTGAGCGCGGTGCCGGGCGTCTCGGCGGTGGCCGACGACGTGTCGACCTATGTTCGTGTCGACTCCGAGGCAAAGGGCGCGTCCTACGGGGATGCGCTCTCGATTGCCGACAATCCCGAATTGCGTTGGGAGAAGGTGTCGGAGGGATCGATTCCGGCCGGTCTGGGGCAGGTGTTGGTGAGCGCGGACTCCGGGATACCGATCGGTGCCCGAATCACAGTCACGGCACGGGATTCGACGGTCGGTGCCGCTGCACCCACCGCGGAGGTAGTCGGACTGGTCGACCTCTCCGGTTCGGCGCAACGACTGGGCGGGATCAAGATATTCACCACCGCCGAGCAGGTGAGCGCGTGGGCCGGTGACAGTGCCGAACGTGAGTTCCGTGTCGCCGGTGACGGTTCACGCTCTCAGCAAGAACTCGTGGATTCGATCTCGAGCGCGTTGCCCGCGGACTCCACCGTGCTGACCGGCGACGAAGCCACAGACAACGCCGCAGCCGAATACATGGGCGGCACCAAGATCCTCAGCACGGTGTTGCTCGCCTTCGGCGCCATCGCCGTTGTTGTTGCCGCGCTGGTGATCGCCAATACATTTGCCGTGCTGCTCGCGGCGCGCACTCAGGAACTTGCGTTGCTGCGATGCGTCGGCGCCACGGCCAAACAGGTTCGCCGGAGCATTCGCAGTGAAGCCGCGGCGGTCGGCGTGATCGCCTCGGTGATCGGCGTCGGACTCGGTGTCGGACTCGCCTGGGCGATCGGTCGGGTAGCAACGGCCGCCGATGTGCCGGTTCCTCTTTCGTCACTGAGCGTCACCCCGGTGACCGTGCTGGTCGGTCTCGCTGTCGGCATCGTGATGACGATGCTCGCTGCATCTGCGCCCGGGCGGGCGGCAACGAGGCTCTCCCCGCTGGCGGCGCTGCAGCCGATGGAGTCCAAGCCTGAGAGCGTTCAGGTATCGGTGGTGCGCCGGGTTCTCGGCGTCGTGACCCTGCTCGCGGGCATCGCGATGACCGTCCTGGGAGTGACGAATCAGCAGGTGCCGGCGGCAACCGCCGGTGGACTGTTCTCGTTCCTGGGGATCGCGGCACTGTCCGGTCGAATCGTGCCTGCACTGATCAATGCGGCCGGCGGAGTGTTAGCGAGACTGATCGGTCCGGTGGGAAGCCTGGCAGCAGGCAACGCCGGTAGGAACCCACGCCGCACCTCGGCGACAGCCACCGCATTGTTGATCGGTGTGGCCTTGACGAGCACGCTCGTCGTGGGAATCGCGACGGTCAAGGAAGCCGCACCCGCGGCGATGGACAGTCAATTCCCCGTCGACGTCATGGTGAGCAGTTCAGGTTCGGCACCGCTTCCCGCAGGGTTGGGCACAGACATCGCCGCGGTCAACGGTGTCGGCGCGGTGAGCGGTCTGGACAAGGCCGAACTGACGATCGACGGGCGCGGTTCGTTGGCCGGATTCGGCGTCGACGCTGCGCGGGTGAAAGATGTTCTGCGTACCGAGATCTCGGTACCCGCGGCCGGTCAGTTGGTGCTCTCGCCCGCTGACCTGACCGAATACAAGCTCTCGGCGGGCGATACGGCGACGGTGCGTGGGGATCGCGGCGTCGTGAACGTCAGCGTGGTCGAGGGCGTGAAAGGTCAACCAGCACTACTGGATCGAGGCGATCTCGGTGCAGCGGCCACCGCGCCGACCACCGATTCGTACTGGGTAAGGCTGGGGACGGATACTGACGAACAGGCTTTGGCCGCCACCGACCGCATCACCGAACTGGCACGCCAGGGAGCGCCGGGCAGCGATGTTCAGGGCATGACCGAGATGCGTTCAGCTCTCGATTCGATCCTCGACACCATGCTCATGGTGGTTGCCGGATTGCTGTCGGTAGCGGTGTTGATCGCTTTGATCGGCGTCGGAAACACCATGGCACTGTCCGTTCTCGAACGGCGCCGCGAATCCGGACTGCTTCGCGCACTCGGACTGACGAAGAAGGGAATTCGAGCCATGTTGATCTGGGAAGCACTGCTGGTGGCAGGAGTCGCATCGGTGATCGGAGTGCTGTTCGGGATGGTGTTCGGTGTAGCCGGTACCGCATCGGTATTCGGGATCGAGGACATCGCCCTCAGCGCAGTGCCGTGGGTGCAGTTGGTAGCCATCGTGTTGATCGGCGGAATCTGCGGTGTGATCGCGTCACTGCTCCCCGCTAGGCGGGCGGGGCTGGTGTCACCGGTAACAGCTCTCGCGAGCTAGCGTTCAGAACTGTTTCGTGACCTTCTCGGTGCCCACTCGGCGCGCGGTAGCTTCCGCGTCCGGGTGGGCCACCTGCACGAGTGAGGCACCCGCGGCGAGAACTGCCAGAAGCCCGTCGATCAATTCGTCTGCCGTGTCCCACGTGCGACTGGAGAGGACACGATCCGTCGACACCAATTCGACGTTCTTCGCCGATGCCCGTGCCGCGTCGATCGTGTCCGCTACGGACCGGCCTTCCAGCGCCGAACCGGCCCCGGCGCTACGGAACTGGTCGCCGTGCACACGGATGGAGGTTGCGTAGTCGGCGACGCCGAGCGGAAGATCGCTCAAACCTTTGCCGAACGCGTCGAGGGAGAGTGCGGCTACTTCCGGTACGTCCGCAACATCGTCCAGTCGGTCGGCAGTGACAAAAGCCAGTTCGGCGTCGGCGTCGGGGGAGAGGACCACCTCACCGCCTGCCCACCACACACCCAGCAAGACGGCGACGCTCTGCCAGTGCGCGGGAAGCAGCACGGCAACTTTGCCGCCGGACTCGAGAGCGAACTCGTCGCGAACCATGTTCGCTGTCTTTGCCGCCCAGTTGGCCAGAGTGCTCGCAGACAATTCGATGCGCTCGCCGGTGGCGTCGTCGTAGTAGGTCACGCGAGGGCCGGCCGGGTCGGCAGCCAGGATCGGTCCGAGGAGGGCGTCGGTCAGGTTGTCTACAGGCGAAGGCACCTAATCAGCTTACGCAGCGGTTCAGTTGACACAGCGCGGGCCGTTGGAGGCCGCGTCGATCGGCGGGCCGGGAGGGGCGGGAGTGGGGCTGGTCTCGGTGGTGCTCGACGATTCAGTGGTGCTTGTCGCTCCTTCGGACGGGGATACCGCGTCCGCGGACTGCGGGCCGCTGTAGTCCTCGGCAATGACAACCCGAACCTTGCCCGAGGACAATGACGAATCCGCCTTGACCGTCAGACCGCCGAGTGCCTCGGCGACCGCGAGTGCTGCGTCGTCGTCCGCGGACTTTGCGAACACCGTCGATTCGGTGACGTCGGAGCCGGTGTTGTTGCCGACCTGACCCTGCTTGTACCCGAGGGCACTCAACGCTTCGGAAACCCCGCTGGCCAACCCTGCGATGTCACTGGCGTTTGCGACGTCGACCGTGATCGAGGAGGCATTCACCGTGGTCGGTGCTTCGGAGGTCTCCGAGTCCTCGCTGTCGGCGCCGACCAATCCCGCGATGTACTTCTTGACGGCCTTGGGATCGACCTTGACGATGGACTCGCCGTAATCGGTCATGCCGTTGATGTCGAGAACGGGAATGGTCTCGAATTGCACCTTGCCGCCGGCCAGATTCTGCAACTGCTTGGCGAACTCGATGATGTCCCAGTCGTCGTCGATCACGACGGAACGCTGGACAGCCGAGGTCAGCTGACTGAGCTTGCCGGGGTCACTGAGGGTTTTTGCGCTGAGTACCTTGCTGACGAGAGAAGCCATGAACACCTGCTGGCGAACGATCCGGTCCAGGTCGCCGCGAGGAAGATCGTGTCGTTGTCGCACGAAGCTCAGCGCGTCGGCGCCGTCGAGTGTCTGTTTCCCGGCCGCGAAATTGGCTCCGGACATCGGTTCGTCGACCGGCGCGTTGAGGCACACGTCGACTCCGCCCACTGCGTTGGTCAGCAGGACGAATCCGAGTAGTCCGACTTCGGCGTAGTGATCGACGGTGATGCCGGTCAGATTCGCCACCGCTCCGATGAGCGCGGTCCGGCCGGCTTCCGTCGACTTCTTGTCTGCGTCGCTGTCGGACGACCCGTTGTTGACCAACTTCAGCCGTTCGGTTTCCTTGGTGGCACCGAACGCGGCGTTGATCTTCGACATACCGATACCCGGGACGTTGACGTACGCGTCGCGGGGAATCGAGATCGCGGTCGCGGAACTCCCGTCGTTGGGGACGCGGATCAAGATGATGGTGTCGGTATTGGACGCAACTTCCTCACCTGCGCGCAACGAGTCGAGCTCGCTTTGTGAGAGCGGGTTGCCGTGCGCGTCCGTTCGACTGTCCGTTCCCACCATCAGAATGTCGATGGCGCCGTCCTTGCCGCCACCGAGGCCGAGTCCGCTGGCAGTGGCAAGGCTGTTTCTCAACGAGTCCACACCCCGCCACGCGAACCCGGTGACCAGCAGTACGAGCACGGACAGCACCGCGACCGCTATGCGAGCCGGGCTCGTCTTGGTCCGAATCGGCGCAGGTCGTGGACGCGCGCGGCGCTGCGGTTGCTGGTGGGACACCCCTTCAGGTTACTGGTCCGATGCTCGGCCGCGGGTACCTCGACGCGGCGTGCCAGACTCAACCGTGTGACGAATATCCTGCTCACCGGCGCCCGAGGGCAGCTCGGAACACGTATCGATGCTCTCGCAACGTCGGCGGGTCACACTGTGACGGCCGTCGGTTCCCGCGAGCTCGACATCACCGACAGCCGCGCGGTCGACGACTTCGTCTCGCCTGGTTCGGTGCTGATCAACTGCGCTGCGTACACGGCCGTCGATGCTGCCGAGACCGACCAGGAGGCGGCGAGGGCGGTCAACGAGATCGGACCGCGGAATCTCGCGCAAGCCTGTGCACGGGTGGGTTCGCGGTTGATCCACGTTTCGACGGACTACGTCTTTCCGGGCGATGCAAGCTCGCCATACGACGTCGATGCACCGACCGGTCCCGCGACGGTCTACGGCCGAACCAAACTGGACGGCGAGATCGCTGTTCGAGAGTCGGGGGCTGACGCGGCCGTTGTCCGCACCGCGTGGGTGTACTCCGGTGTCGGCACGGATTTTGTCGCCACGATGAGAAGGCTCGAAGCCGAACGCGAATTCGTGAACGTCGTGGACGACCAGATCGGGTCACCCACGTACAGCGTCGATCTGGCCGGCGGCATCGTCGAACTCGCGCTGCTGGACTTCACGGGTGCGTCGACATTCCACGTGACCAATGGCGGGCAAGCAAGTTGGTACGAGTTGGCGCGAGCTGTTTTCGAGGAGATCGGCGCAGACCCTGCTCGGGTGCGCCCGTGCAGCAGTGCGGAGTTCGTACGCCCTGCCCCGCGCCCGGCATATTCGGTCTTGTCCGAGCGCGCGTGGGTTACCGCGGGAATGACGCCGCTGCGCCCGTGGCGAGAGGCTCTGCACGCCGCTCTGGCGTGAGCATTGTTCGGGGCAGTAGCCGCGGACGGCTAGGCTGACCGGCGTGAGTCCCAAGCTGGCCGTGGTAACGGTGACCTACTCGCCAGGCGAGCATCTCGAGAATTTCTTGAGCACGCTCGCTGTGGCGACGACAGAAAAACCCCAGGTCATCATGGCCGACAATGGGTCGACCGATGGTGCCCCCGAGGCCGCCGATGCCAAGTACGAGCATGTCCGTCTGCTTCGAACCGGCGGAAACATCGGGTACGGGGGAGCGATAAATCGGGCTGTAGCGGAGATCGATTCGTCGATCGAATTCGTCGTGATTTCCAACCCGGACGTCCAATGGGCACCCGGTTCACTCGACGAATTGGTGGCTGCGGCAAATCGGTGGCCAAGGGCCGGTGCACTGGGGCCGAAGGTCCTCGAACCGGACGGCAGTGTCTATCCGTCGGCGCGAACGGTGCCCGACATCACCTCGGGCGTCGGGCACGCGTTGCTCGGTACCGTATGGCCGAAGAACCCGTGGACTGCTCGTTACCGTCAGGAGAACGAGGCCGTCACCGAGCGTGCAGTGGGGTGGCTTTCCGGGTCGTGCCTGCTGGTGCGACGCGACGCCTTCGACACCATCTCCGGTTTCGACTCTCGTTACTTCATGTACATGGAGGACGTGGACTTCGGTGACCGCCTCGGAAAAGCCGGGTGGCTCAACGTATTCGTCCCCTCGGCCGTCGTCACCCATGCCAAAGGCCATGCGGCAGGACGTCATCCGGAACTGATGTTGCCTGCCCATCATCGCAGTGCGTACCAGTTCCAGGCTGATCGCCATCCGCACTGGTGGCAGGCTCCGCTACGACTTGCCTTGCGCGGTGGCCTCGCGGTGCGATCCAAGATCGCCGTAGCTTCTGCAGTTCGCGAGCGCGCTCGCACCGACAACTCGACCGACAACCCATCAGTTTCGAACCACGGGGGAAAATGATGTCCGATCCGAATCCGACCGACGCCGTAATCCTGGTAGGCGGCAAAGGCACTCGGCTGCGTCCGCTGACGCTGTCGGCACCCAAGCCGATGCTTCCGACCGCCGGCCTGCCGTTCCTGACGCACCTGCTCGCCCGCATCGAGGCAGCCGGAATCAAGCACGTCGTGCTCGGAACGTCCTTCAAGGCAGAGGTATTCGAGGACTACTTCGGCGACGGCTCCAAGATGGGCCTCGAGATCGACTACGTCTTCGAGACCGAACCGCTGGGCACCGGTGGCGGAATCCGCAATGTTCTGCCGAAGTTGCGCGGTGACAACGTCATGGTGTTCAACGGCGACGTGCTCGGTGGCACCGATCTGAACGGCATTCTCGAGACCCACGAGAAGACGGACGCCGACGTGACCCTGCATCTGGTTCGTGTGGGAGACCCGCGAGCATTCGGTTGTGTTCCGACCGACGAGGACGGACGAGTCTCGGCATTCCTGGAGAAGACTCAGGATCCGCCGACGGATCAGATCAACGCCGGCTGCTACGTCTTCAAGCGCGAGATCATCGAACAGATCCCCGAAGGACGACCGGTATCGGTCGAGCGCGAGGTGTTCCCGAATCTCCTGGCCGAGGGCAAGCGGGTGTTCGGCCACGTCGACTCGTCGTACTGGCGTGACATGGGAACCCCCGAGGACTTCGTTCGCGGTTCCGCCGACCTGGTGCGAGGTATCGCACCTTCGCCGGCTCTCGAAGGTCCGCGCGGCGAGTCGCTGGTTCACCCTGGGGCCGGAATCGCGCCGGGCGCTGTTCTGATCGGCGGCACGGTTGTCGGTCGAGGCGCAGAAGTTGGTGCAGGCGCTCGCCTCGACGGTGCAATTCTCTTCGACGGCGCCGTTGTGGAAGCCGGGGCGGTGGTCGAACGATCGATCCTCGGATTCGGCGTCCGTATCGGACCCCGAGCGCTGGTCCGCGACGCTGTCATCGGCGACGGCGCGGACATCGGTGCGCGGTGTGAATTGTTGCGCGGCGCACGCGTGTGGCCGGGGGTGACGCTGCCGGACGGTGGCGTGCGCTTCAGCACAGATGTGTGATCGTTAGCTGACCTACTGGAATACTGGCGGGTATGACTTCTCTTCCGAGCCGTTACGTTGCCCTCGGTGACTCGTTCACCGAGGGCGTCGGCGACGCCGACGAACGATTCCCCAACGGTCTGCGCGGGTGGGCAGACCGAGTGGCCGAGCAGCTGGCGGTGAACAATCCCGACTTCCGCTACGCCAACCTGGCGATTCGTGGTCGCCTACTCGGACCGATCATCGACGAGCAGTTGGAACCCGCTCTGGCGTTGAAGCCCGATCTGGTGACCATCTACGCCGGCGGAAACGACATGATGCGTCCGAAGCTCGACATCGATGCGATGGTCGCCCGCTACGATTCGGCAATCGGTCAGCTCACTGCATCCGGCGCTCGGGTTCTGATGTTCACCGCGTACGACACCGGATGGTCCGCCTTCTTCGGCAAGCTCCGCGGACGTCTGGCGATCTACAACGAGCTTGTTCGCGAGGTGGCCGACCGCCACGACGCGACCCTCGTCGACTTCTGGCGATTCTCCGAATATCAGGACCTTCGGATGTGGGACTGGGATCGCCTCCACATGTCGCCCTCCGGGCACGAGAACATGGCGACGCGTGTGCTCGACGTGCTCGGCGTCGAACACGGATTGACCCCGCCCGATCTCGGGCCTGCGCCGGTCCTCACGAAAGCCGAAACTCGTCGCGAGGATCGTCAATGGGCGCGAGAGTTCTTGGTGCCGTGGGTAGCTCGGCGCGTGAAGGGAACATCGTCGGGCGACGGCGTGAGCGCCAAGCAGCCCCAGCTTTCTCCGATTCAGTCCTGATTCTTGCGCTGACGGGCGAGCGCGACCAGGTGGTCGATGGTCTCGCGTTCCGCTGTAGGTGGGAGCGCGTCCACCGGCCACCATCTGAGGTCGGTGGACTCTGCGCTGCGGACGATATGTGAATTGTCCGGCGCCACAACAAGAAACCGTAGATCGAGATGGCGAGTCGGTACTCCGAGTGAGCACGTGATCGGATGCGTGTGGGCGGAGAGTAGGTCCGCGTCTATCCGAACGTCGTGAATTCCGGACTCCTCGCGAGCTTCCCGCAATGCCGCATCTACCACCGTCTCGTCGTCGGGCTCGCAGTGGCCGCCGAGCTGAATCCACCTGCCCACCTTGGGATGCAGGGTCAGCAAGACGTGGCAGCCACTCTCGTCGAGGACGAGAGACGACGCGGTGATGTGTCCCGGTGCGTGGCGACGAAGGCAGCCGTCCGGAGCCGAATCGAGGAACGCGAGCATCGTGTGCCGCAATGATTCGTCCGCTTCGGAGGACGTCTCCCAGCCCTCCAGGACGCCCTTGGCGGAGGCGTGCAGCGATTCGGCTGACATGGGACCTACAGCTCCACCAACGCGTCCCCGGGGGCGGAGACAGAGCGCGGAGTCAGTGGTTCGAGGGGGTGCCCGATTGCGATGGCACCGAGTGGCTGCCAATCCGCCGGGAGATCGAGTTGTTCGCGTACGAGATCGGCGGCGAAGATCGTCGATCCGATCCAGCAGCTTCCCACGCCGCGGGTGGCCAACGAGACCAGCAGTCCCTGCACTGCCGCGCCGGCGGCGACCGTGAACATCGTCGACTCCGCCGCGGTTCGTCCGGCATCCGGATAACTGTGTGCGCCATCGGGCACGCAGAAGGGAATGACGACCTCGGGGGCGTCGAACAGGATGTTTCCGCGGGCAACCCGGGCCTCGACGGATTCGTCACTGCGACCGTCGGCGCGAAGATCGGCGGCCCACTTCTCGCGCATCTGCTCGAGAAGAGCCGTGCGGACCGACTCCGTGCGTAGCCACACGAATCGAACCGGTCTCGTGTGGTGCGGTGCGGGAGCGGTGAGTGCCTCGGCGATCGAGCTGCGAATGATCTCCGCGTCGACGGGATCACTTGCGAACTGTCGGACCGATCGACGCAACAGCAGCGCCTGGCCACGGCCCATCGCCGTAGCTTCCTCGGTGCCCAGCCAGAACAGATCGTCCGGGCCGCGGCGAATCAGATCCTGGCCACTCGAACCGTCGTCCTCGAACCGAAGCCCACGAACGACGGCGACGGGAACGCCGCCCAGCTTGCCCTTGACCAAGTCGCCCGCAGCGGCGATTTCGTCCGCGATCGCGATCTCGGTGACGATCAGATCGTTGCCTTGACTGTCCTGTGCTCCGAGGTAGCCGTGCAGGACCGGAATGCCGGAGGAACCGATTGCGGCGTCGGTCTGCCCGTTGCGCCACGCACGACCCATCGTGTCGGTGACGACGACGGCGACGGACTTGCCCGTGCTCTCGAGAATTCGGGCGCGCAGACCCGCAGCGCTCGCATCCGGATCCACGGGGAGCAGCGCCAATTCGGCACCGTCGACGTTGGAGCCGTCGATGCCCGATGCGGCCTGCACGATTCCGAGTTTGTTCTCGGTGATCAGAGTGCGGCCCTTGCGTGCCACGACGCGGACGGCTTCCTGATCCACCAGGAGGCGTCGTGCCGCGTCGCGCTCTTCCGGATCGGTCGGTGAGGAAACGATGCGACCCTCGACTTTGGAGAACACCTTGCTCGTGACGACAACGACGTCGCCGCTCTCGAGCCACGGCGTCGCGTCGACGACAGCGGTGGCCAAGTCGTCTCCGGGCCGGAACTCGGGAAGCCCGAGCACGGGAATGACTTCGATTGCGGCGCCGGGGGAGTGATCACCGGGAGAGTGATTTCTGTCGCGGCTTGCTTCGGTTCCGGGCTCGGTCACAGTTCGACTCCGGCGATCTCGAAAGCCGTGCGAACCATTTTCGCGGTCTCTTCGGGGGACGTCATCAAAAGTGGGATGCTTCGCACGTCCACCCCGTCGATGTCGGCCGTGTCACCTTCGTCGACGAGCCAGCCGTCGAGAATGCCGTTGATCGAACGAGCTCCGTAGTGGCGACCGATCGCCTCCGAAGTCGTCTCGACCCCGATCACCTCGAGGCACTCGTCAGCCATGCCGCGCAACGGTTTTCCGCCGATGACGGGGGAGAGGCCGACAACCTTGGCCGCGGTTGTTCGCAGGGCACCGCGAATGCCGGGCACCGCGAGGATTGCGCCGACGCTCACGACGGGATTGGACGGTGCGATCAGCACGATGTCGGCACCGTCAATCGCCTCGACCACCCCTGGCGCGGGCTTGGCCTGCTCGGCGCCGACGTGAGCGAAGCTGTGCGTTTCCACCTGTGCCCGATGGCGTACCCACCACTCCTGGAAATGAATCGCCTTCTGCTCACCGTCTTCCGGATCGGTGATCACGACGTGTGTTTCGCTGCGGTCGTCGCTCACGGGAAGCAGTGCGACACCGGGATTCCAGCGATTGCACAACGCTTCGGTGATCGCGGACAACGGATATCCCGTGCGGAGCATCTGGCTGCGAATCAAATGCGTTGCGATATCGCGATCTCCGAGGCCGAACCAGTCCGGCTTCGCGCCGTACGCGGCGAGTTCTTCTTTCGCATTCCAGGTTTCGCCGGCGTGCCCCCACCCGCGTTCGGTGTCGATGCCGCCGCCGAGTGTGTACATACAAGTGTCCAGATCGGGGCAGATGCGCAGACCGTGCATCCACACGTCGTCCCCGACGTTGACGACGGCCGTGATGCGATGTGGGCCTTCGTATTTCTCGAGGGATTCACCACCGGCGATTCCGAGCGCGTTTTGAACACCTTGAAGGAAACGGGCCCCGCCGACGCCGCCAACCAATACAGTCACGTTCACGACAACAGAGCCTAGGCGGTCGGCGCGTCGTCGTGTCTGGCGGGCAGAAGGTCCCGTCAATTGAGGGCCGGAATACTAATGGATTCATCTTGTTTAGCTTGACCGCGACACGCTGGACGTGTGTAATCTCAAATGTGTCATTCCAACCGCTACTTGTGAGTTCACTTGCAGCGGGGCCGGTTTCGAACACAGTTTCGAACGGTCGACGGGGTGGGGTTGAAGATGGAGTGAAAATTCTGCGCTATTACAGGTGAGGAGGCGGAACGATGCCCAATGAAAATGTCGAGATCAGTTCTCTCGCAATGACAGTAAGCGACGAACCGCAGACCGATTCCCGAGCAGGCGCAGCAGAAGGTGCCTGCAGCAGTGAGTTCGACGGTATGAGTACTCGGCCAGTGCTGAGTCTCGTCACCGGCTTCGAAGAATTGTTCGACACCATCGAGGATCAGTGGCAGGAGCGTGCTCTCTGCGCGCAGACCGATCCCGAAGCGTTCTTTCCTGAAAAGGGAGGATCGACGAGGGAAGCAAAACGGATCTGCCTCGGTTGTGAAGTTCGTGACGAGTGCCTCGAGTACGCGCTCGCGAACGACGAACGGTTCGGAATCTGGGGAGGGTTGTCCGAGCGCGAGCGTCGGCGACTCAAGCGGGGGATCATCTGATCTGCTGCTGAATCGGTTCTGTCAGCGTCGGGGCTGACGGGCGGTCTTCGAAAGTCTGACCTGCAACGGGGAATTGCAGGTCAAGCAACGACTGTTTTGTTCTTCGTGTGGATTTACTTCTTCGTGTGACATCAGTTTTTTCGTCTGACAGTGCGTCAGTCCTCGTCGGGCAGTATCAGTCCTCGTCGGGCAGCGTGGGGTCGATGACCTGTGGGTCGACGCCCAGATACGTGCCGACTTGATGGACCAACACGTCGTGCACCAGATCCGTGAGTTCTTCCGGATCCTTCGCTCGCTGCTCCAATGGGCGGCGAAACAGCACAATTCTTGCGCGAGTCGTATTTCCGTGACGGTCGATTCCGGCCGGAATCAGTCGTGACAGTGGAACCGGGCCGTCTGCGATGACCTCCGGCGGCCATGTGACGGACTCCGGATCGTGCGCGTGAATCTTCGGAACTTCGTCCACTGCGATGTCGAGTTTCGTCAGCCGGTCGTGCCACGCGAGGTCGACGGGAGAGAAGGCGTCGAGCACCAGGAGATCGAACTTCTCCGCGCGGGTACGCCTGGCGGGCACCTCCGGGGGAAGTAGCGGTCCGCGCAGGCCACGGCCGTGTCGCTCGATGGAACGAGTGGTGACCGAGCGTCGGCGGCGGGCTTGTGGCATGGCGCCAGATTACGACAGGAGAAACTGCTCGGTGTGTCCGAGTAGGTTCCGGACGTGGGGAGGGCTAGGCTCCGTACCTGTGAGATCTCTGCGTCGCTGCTGCCGCCCCGGGTGCAAGAACCCCGCCGTCGCGACGCTTACGTATGTCTACTCGGACTCCACTGCGGTTGTCGGGCCGCTGGCAACCGTCGCCGAGCCCCATTCATGGGATTTGTGTGACACTCACGGCTCTCGAATCACCGCCCCCAAGGGGTGGGAACTCGTCCGCCACGAAGGCGGATTCGCGTCGAGTACTCCCGACGAAGACGATCTGACCGCTTTGGCTGAAGCTGTACGTGAGGCCGGTCTCGGAGATCGCAGCAAGTCCAACGTCGATGCAGATGAGGACATACGTCCCGCAGCTCCGAGTACTGCCCGTACAGGGCGTCGTGGACACCTACGCGTTCTGCCCGACCCGTCCAACTGACGCGAGATTCGTCGCCGTAGACGCTAGGCTCGACCGAGTACTTCCACACCCGAGTACTGCGAATCTCCGGACGCCATGCGCCCGGACGTTCCCGTCTGTGAGGGTGCATGCACAAGGAGAGTTTTCAGTGGGGCGAACAGCCGAGTCGGTTGCTGCAATCATCAAGGCGTACGACGTACGCGGTGTGGTCGGTGAGCAGATCGACGAAGATTTTGTCCGCGACGTCGGTGCGTCGTTCGCCCGCCTGGTCCGCGACGAGGCCGGCGCCGCCACGACGGTTGTGATCGGCTACGACATGCGCGCATCGTCGCCCACACTGTCTTCGGCTTTCGGTGACGGCGTGCTTGCTCAAGGGCTCGACGTCGTCTACATCGGATTGGCGTCGACCGACGAGCTCTACTTTGCATCCGGTTTGCTGAACTGCCCGGGCGCGATGTTCACGGCGAGCCACAATCCCGCCAAGTACAACGGCATCAAGATGTGTCGGGCCGGCGCCAAGCCGGTCGGTCAGGACACCGGCCTGGCAGTCATCTCCGCCGAGGTCGTCTCGGGTGTTCCCGCGTACGACGGACCGGCAGGCACCGCCAGCACCAAGGACGTCCTCGAGGAATACGCGAGCTACCTCCGCGGATTGGTCGACCTGGCTGCGTTGCGCCCGCTGAAGGTCGCAGTCGATGCAGGCAACGGTATGGGTGGCCATACCGCGCCGGCCGTATTCGGGCCGATGCCCCTCGACGTCCTGCCGCTGTACTTCGAGCTCGACGGCACGTTCCCCAACCACGAAGCCAATCCGCTCGATCCGGCCAACCTCGTCGACCTGCAGGCCTACGTGCGCGAAACCGGAGCGGACATCGGCTTGGCGTTCGACGGTGACGCGGACCGTTGCTTCGTCGTAGACGAGAAGGGCGACCCGGTCTCGCCGTCCGCGGTGACGGCACTTGTCGCCAAGCGCGAACTCGCGAAGGAACCGGGCGCGTCGATCATCCACAACCTGATCACGTCACGGGCAGTGCCCGAACTGGTCGAAGAACTCGGCGGCGTCGCTATTCGTACCCGAGTCGGCCACTCGTTCATCAAGCAGGAGATGGCCGAGACCGGTGCGGTGTTCGGCGGCGAGCACTCCGCTCACTACTACTTCCGCGACTTCTGGGGCGCCGACTCCGGCATGCTCGCGGCGCTGCACGTACTCGCCGCACTGGGCGAGCAGGATCGTCCGCTCTCCGAGTTGATGGCGGAGTACACCCGCTACGCGGCCTCGGGCGAGATCAACTCCACCGTGGCTGACGCGGCAGATCGTACGGCCGCTGTACTGGCGGCATTTGCCGACCGCACCGAGTCGGTGGATCGCCTCGACGGTGTCACGGTCAGTCTCGAGGGAAATGCCTGGTTCAACTTGCGCGCGTCCAACACCGAACCACTGCTGCGACTCAACGTCGAAGCACCCACGTCCGCCGATGTCGACGCATTGGTGAACGAAATTCTGGCGATCGTCCGGGCTTGAATCCGAGTCTGATCGGTTTGTCGGTGAGCCGAAGCCCTGGGATAGTTGGGGGACTATCTCAGGAACGACGGCCTCGGGAACGAGGGCTTTGCCACCACGGACCGCGTGGAGCTGGAATGCTGGATGGTGCGGGAACTGCTAACGGAGAAGGGGGTGCGGTGAGATGACAGCGCCGATGCCGCTTCTCGACCTCGACGACAGCGAGGGTTTGTCAGCTGCCGATTCGGAAGGGCTACTGCGGTCTGTAGCCATGGGCGGCGCACAGATTCGGGCCACCGCGTCGGCCGTCGGTGAGGGTGTGATCTCCCGATTGGCCGGTCTGCGTCCGCGCAGCGTCGTACTGATCGCCGGCGCGGGTGGCGCCCGGCACGGAGCCAGGATCGCGCTTGCTCTCGTCGGCGATTCGGTCGGTTGCCCGCTCCTCGTTCTCGACCGGACGCCGTCGTGGGCCGGGCCGTTGGACGTGGTCGTCGTCGCCGGTGACGATGCCGGTGATCCACGCCTCGTCGAATCCGTTGACAGTGCCGTACGCCGCGGCGCCGAGGTTGTTGTCGCCGTTCCCGACGAGGGGCCCATGCGAGCCGTGGCGGCCGGGCGCACCATGCCCTTGCCGCCGCGGCTCTACGCCTCGCCCCGGCACACGATGACGCGGTTCCTCGCCGTCTTCCTCGCGGTTGCCGCCGAAATCGAGGGCAAGGGATCGATCGAGGACCGTTCGGCGGTGCTCGGTCGAATCGCCGACGCAGTTGATGCGGAGGCGCTGCGGGACGGACCGGCCAACGAGGTATTCCACAACCCGGCCAAGTCGTTGGCCACCAGGATGAGCGGCCGGCGAGTCGTTCTGTGTGGAAGTGGTTCCGTGACAACAGCACTCGCAGAGTTCTCGAGCGTTGCGCTGATGAGCTCCGGCCTGAACGCCGCTGCCGCCGAGATGTCCGAGGTGATTCGTTCGGCGCGTGCACTGTTCGCGCCGGACGCAGCTTCACGTGATTCGGTGTTCCACGACCCCTTCTTTCACGATCCGCAACTCGACGGCGCGCTGCCGACCCCGCCGGTGCGGGCGTTCGTCTTCGCGACCGAATCCACGCGCGGGGAGGCGAGGCGCCGGATGGACGCACTGGCTGACGCCGACCTGGTGGTTGCGGCAGACGAAGACCAGACCAACGTGGTCATATCGGAGATGGAGCAGGTATTCGTGTTGGCGTCTCGAGTAGACATGGCCGCGGCGTACGTGCAGTTGACGGGCGGTGCGAAGTAAGTGCGTGAACTCGAAGGTGCACTTCGTTCTTACGCGTGGGGCTCGCGAACGGCAATTGCCGAACTACGCGGTCTTTCGACTCCGTCGAATCATCCCGAAGCGGAATTGTGGTTGGGCGCGCACCCGGGTGACCCCGCGCGCGTGATCACCGAATCCGGAAGCGAGTCGTTGCTCGAGGTCCTGCACCGCGAGCCCGAACGCGAACTCGGCCGTGAGAACCTCGAGGCATTCGGTGAGCGACTCCCATTCCTGCTCAAGCTGCTTGCGGCGGAAGAACCGCTGTCACTTCAAGCGCACCCCAGCGCCGTTCAAGCCGACGAGGGTTTTCGTCGTGAGAACGCACTCGGCGTTCCCATGGAATCGCCGATTCGCAACTACAAGGACGGCAGCCACAAGCCCGAACTCGTTGTCGCGCTCAGCAGATTCGAAGCGCTTGCCGGATTCCGCGAGCCGACGCGGACTGTCAAACTGCTGCGCGCTCTGGCCGTCGACGAGTTGGAGCCGTACATCGGTCTGCTCGAAGGCCAACCCGATTCCGACGGACTGCGGGCGTTGTTCACGACATGGATCACGCTGCCGTCCACGGTGCTCGGGACCTTGCTCCCTGCCGTACTTGCCGGGTGCATCACCTACGTCGCGCACCACGACGCCGAATTCGTGACCGAGATCCGCACCGCGCTGGAATTGAGCGAGGCGTACCCCGGCGACGCCGGTGTTCTGGCGGCACTGCTGCTCAACCGCGTCACCCTCGAGCCCGGCCAAGGACTGTTTCTCGCTGCCGGCAATCTCCACGCGTATCTCCATGGACTCGCGGTCGAGATCATGGCCAACTCCGACAACGTTCTGCGTGGTGGGCTGACACCGAAGCACGTCGACGTGCCCGAATTGCTGAGGGTTCTGGACTTCGTCGGGGCCGATATCGAAGTGCTCGATCCGGCCCCGTCATCAGGATCAGGTCAGTCAGGATCAGGTAGATACGAGTACGTCACGCCGGCGCCC
Source organism: Rhodococcus sp. C3V (assembly GCF_029269915.1). Classification (NCBI taxonomy): domain Bacteria; kingdom Bacillati; phylum Actinomycetota; class Actinomycetes; order Mycobacteriales; family Nocardiaceae; genus Rhodococcus; species Rhodococcus sp. C3V. The sequence goes on along the minus strand of NZ_JARJBE010000002.1, from coordinate 529,882 downwards.
GAATTTCGTTTGACGCGTCTGGAGTTCGACGCTAATTCCACGGACATCGCCGTCGACGCTTCAGGCCCGCGGATTCTGATCTGCACCGACGGCGCGGTCACTGCGACGTGCGGCACTGACACTCTCGACCTCGATCGAGGCCGAGCGGCGTGGATCGCTGCCGACGAGCCCGCGATACACCTGAGCACACGGACCCCGACTGCGCAGGTTTTCAGTGCCGTAGTCGGAAACTAGGAGACATTGTGTCGGCTCATGGTGGCAAGAAGGCAATTCTGGCGGCCCTCGGAGCCAATGCCGGAATTGCCGTAGCCAAGTTCGCCGGATTCTTGATCACCGGATCGTCGTCGATGCTCGCCGAATCGGTGCACTCGGTGGCCGACACGTCCAATCAGGGTTTGCTGCTCCTGGGGCAGAAGAAGGCAGAACGTGACGCGGATCAACTGCACCCGTTCGGCTACGGGCGCAACCGATACTTCTATTCGTTCGTCGTTGCACTGGTGCTCTTCACCCTCGGTTCGCTGTTCGCGATTTACGAGGGTATTCACAAGATTCAACATCCGGAAGAACTCAATTCGGCTTTCGTGGCAATCGCGATTCTTGTCATAGCGATTTGTCTGGAGGGCTACAGCTTCCGGACCGCAGCGAAGGAATCACGACCGCTCAAGGGAAATGCGTCGTGGTGGAACTTCATCCGAACCTCTCGTAGCCCGGAACTCCCGGTTGTGCTGCTCGAGGACACCGGCGCATTGATCGGTCTCGTCCTTGCACTCGGCGGCGTCGGCCTCACGATGGTGACCGGAAATCCGGTCTTCGACGGCATCGGAACTCTGTGCATCGGTGTCCTGCTCGGCATCATCGCGGTCATTCTGATCATCGAAATGCAGTCGCTGCTGATCGGTGAGGGCGCAACGGCGGTGGAGACCGAACTGATCCTCAACGCCCTGGTCGACGGAACTCGTATCGAACGCGTCATTCATTGCAAGACGCAGTACCTCGGTCCCGAGGAGATCCTTGTTGCTGCCAAGGTTGCGGTGCCGATCGGATCGACGATCTCGGACGTGGCGACGGCGATCGACGAGGCCGAGTCTCGCGTGCGCGCTGCAGTGCCTGCGGCGCGGGTGATCTACCTCGAGCCGGACCTGGATCGTCTCAGCGCAGGAGATCGCCCTGAAACAGATCTACAGGCCCCCGACAAACCCTGAACAAAGCTGCGCCTGCGGGCTTAGGCTGATGCCATCTCTCTACTTGCCCATGGTGGGACCTGCTGGTCCCCAGCAAGGAGGCGGCAATGGCTGTCAAGGACGAGCAGGCCGGATCTGGACGGTCGAAGCTGTTTCGAACCAAATCGATCGAGCAGTCCATCAAGGACACCGACGAGCCGGAAACCAAACTCCGGAAAGAACTGAACTCGTGGGATCTCACGGTGTTCGGTGTCGCAGTCGTCATCGGTGCGGGCATCTTCACACTCACGGCTCGGACGGCGGGAAATGTCGCCGGGCCGTCGGTCTCGCTCGCGTTCGTCATTGCCGCCATCGCCTGCGGACTGGCAGCGCTGTGTTACGCCGAATTCGCGTCGACGGTCCCGGTTGCCGGTAGCGCGTACACGTTCTCGTACGCGACGTTCGGCGAATTCGTCGCCTGGATCATCGGCTGGGATCTCATCCTCGAATTCGCCTTGGCGTCTTCGGTGGTCGCCAAAGGCTGGTCGCTGTACCTCGGCGAAGTGATGGGCTCACGCAGCCCGATCGTCGAGTTGGGGCCGATATCCTTCGACTGGGGTGCGGTGCTGGTGATCGCTGTCATCACGATCCTGCTCGCGACCGGCACAAAACTCTCGTCGAGGGTGTCACTGGTGATCACGGCGATCAAGGTCGCGGTGGTGTTGCTGGTGATCATCGTCGGTCTGTTCTACATCGACACCGACAACTACTCGCCGTACATTCCGCCGTCGGAGCCGGGCTCGACGGGAGAGGGCATCCACCAGTCGTTGTTCTCGTACGTGACCGGGGCCGGTGGCAGCACGTTCGGGTGGTACGGATTGCTCGCGGCAGCCAGTCTGGTGTTCTTCGCGTTCATCGGCTTCGACGTCGTCGCCACGACGGCGGAGGAGGCGAAGGAGCCGCAGAAGGCGCTGCCACGCGGCATCCTGGGTTCTCTCCTGATCGTCACGGTTCTGTACGTGGCGGTGACACTGGTGCTGACGGGGATGGTGAAATACACCGAGCTCGAGGGCGATACCTCCAACCTGGCAACGGCATTCGCTTTCCACGACATCACGTGGGCGAAAAACGTCATCTCGTTCGGCGCTTTGGCCGGTCTCACGACAGTGGTGATGGTGCTGATGCTCGGGCAGACCAGGGTGCTCTTCGCGATGGCACGCGACGGTCTGATGCCACGACGCCTGGCACCGACCGGCAAGCACGGAACCCCTGTGCGGATCACGATCTTGGTCGGCGTCGTGGTCGCGGTGCTCGCCGGCGTTTTTCCGATCGGCACCCTCGAGGAAATGGTCAACATCGGCACACTGTTCGCTTTTGTTCTCGTCTCGATCGGGGTTCTCGTGCTCCGTCGGACGCGTCCCGACCTACCTCGCGGATTCAGGGTGCCGCTGGTCCCGCTGGTCCCGATTCTGGCCGTCCTCGCGTGTCTGTGGCTGATGTTCAACCTGTCGGTGGAGACCTGGATGAGGTTCGTGGTCTGGATGGCCCTCGGCGTTGTCATCTATTTTGCCTACAGCAGGCAGCATTCGATGATCGGGAAGCGTGAACGCGGCGAAATCGAGTAGATGTACAAAGTTTATGATTTGTCTATCACTTGTACAAAATCAGTAGTACTGTCTACCTCATAGTGAACTGACTCACAGTTTTCGGGTCGGTCCGAATCGAGGAGGTAGACCGTGTCGACGCACGTGGACTCGCAATCCGGCCAGACGCTCCCGCCCGAGCAGTGGCGTGACAAGAAGAGATACCTCTGGCTGCTCGGCCTCGTGCCGCCGACGGCGGTCTTCATCGCCGTCGGATTGGTCGCGTTGTTCAACAGTCTCGGATGGAATGCGGTCTCGCCGGTGTGGTGGTGGATCGGGCCGCTGCTCGTCTACATCCTGCTCCCGATCCTCGACATCTTCTTCGGCCCGGACGGCGAGAATCCGCCGGACGAAGTGATGGAGCGCCTCGAGAACGACAAGTACTACCGGTATTGCACCTACATCTACATACCGTTCCAGTTGGTCAGCCTGGTCCTGGCCTGCTACCTCTGGTCGGCGACCGATCTGTCCTGGCTCGGAATCGACGGGGGACTTGGGCTGATCTCCAAGATCGGTCTGGCGATCAGTATCGGTTGTGTCGCAGGAATCGGGATCAACACCGCACACGAGCTCGGTCACAAGAAGGACGATCTCGAACGCTGGTTGTCGAAGATCACTCTGGCGCAGTCGTTTTACGGCCACTTCTACATCGAGCACAATCGTGGACACCACGTGCGCGTCGCCACGCCCGAGGATCCGGCGTCGTCTCGCTTCGGTGAGAGCTTCTGGACCTTCCTGCCGCGCAGTGTGTGGGGATCTCTGCGCTCGTCGTGGTCCCTGGAAAAGGCCAGACTCGATCGACTGGGTAAGAAGCCGTGGACAATTCGCAACGACGTCCTGCATTCGTGGTTGATGTCCGTCGTACTGTTCGGTGTCCTCGTCGCCGTCTTCGGCCTCTCGGTACTGCCGTTCCTGGTGCTGCAGGCCGTGTTCGGATTCTGTCTGCTCGAAACCGTCAACTACCTCGAACATTACGGACTGAAGCGTCGTCGTCTGGACAGCGGGCGGTACGAGCGTGCAGCACCGGAGCACAGTTGGAACAGTGATCACATCTGCACCAACATCTTCCTGTATCACCTCCAGCGTCACAGCGATCATCACGCGAACCCGACGCGTCGTTATCAGACGCTTCGAAGCATGGACGGTGCGCCCAACCTGCCCAGTGGGTACGCGAGCATGATCATCCTCGCCTACGTTCCACCGCTGTGGCGAAAAGTGATGGATCCCAAAGTCCTTGCGCACTACGGCGGCGACATCACCCGCGTCAACGTTCAGCCGTCCAAGCGTGATCGCATCCTTGCTCGGTACGGAGCAGCGTGATGAGCAGCTATCGATGCCCGGTCTGTGAATACGTCTACGACGAATCGAAGGGTGCACCACGAGAAGGGTTTCCGGCGGGCACGCCGTGGGATGCCGTGCCGGACGACTGGTGCTGTCCGGACTGCGGCGTGAGGGAAAAGCTGGACTTCGAGCCGATGCCGGCAACGGCGGGGAGTGAATCATGAACGACTACAAGCTGTATCAGTGCGCGCAATGCGGCTTCGAGTACGACGAGGCAGTCGGCTGGCCGGAGGACGGTATCGAACCGGGCACTCGCTGGGACGACATTCCCGAAGACTGGAGTTGCCCGGACTGCGGGGCGGCGAAGAGCGACTTCTTCATGGTTGAGGTCGAACGACGGTGAGATGCGTCGGCGTCGAACGGACCTAGGTGCGGCGGTAGTGTCGTCACCATGACTTCGACGCCCACTCGTCTGCCGCAGAAAGAAGCGTCGCGCCTGCTGCTGCGTACGTCGGTGCTCGATTCGATGCGTGAGTTGTTGACCGAGCGCGACTGGTCCGAGGTGACGCTGACGGTTCTGGCCAAGCATGCCGGTGTGAGTCGTCAGACGCTCTACAACGAGTTCGGCTCGAGGCAAGGGCTTGCCGAGGCGTACGCGCTTCGCCTTGCTGACGGCTTCGTCGACGTGGTGGACGAGGCCATGGTGGCGAACGACGGACGTGCAGTCGAGGCGTTGACGGCGGGTTTCGGATCGTTTTTCGCCTCCAGTGCAACCGACCCGTTGGTGATCTCTCTGCTCACCGGTGAGGCCAAGCCGGACCTGCTTCGCCTGATCACCACCGACAGTGCGGTCATCATCGAGCGCGCGTCGTCGCGGCTTGCGGAGAGTTTCCAGCGAGGGTGGATTCAGGCGTCACCCGCCGACGCCGGAATTCTGGCCAGGGCGATTGCGCGTCTCGGGCTGAGCTACATTTCGATGCCGCCGGAGTCCGAGGCTTCGGTGGCGGAGGATCTGGGCATACTGCTCGGGCCGTTCATCGACGTGGCGCGCGAGGGCCGCGCAGTAGAGGGGCGGGCGGGAGAGGGCGTCTAACCGATAGCCTGGTACACCGATAGGCTTGTGCAGAGTATGCACGTCAACCAGGAGAGGCAGATGACGACCTCAGTTTCAACAACGCCCGTGGCCGAGAGCCGTAACGGCATCGACTTCAAAGTTGCAGATCTTTCGCTCGCGGAGTTCGGTCGCAAGGAAATCCGTCTGGCAGAGCACGAGATGCCCGGCCTCATGGCGCTTCGTCGCGAATACGCAGAGGTGTTGCCGCTCAAGGGCGCTCGCGTTTCCGGCTCGCTGCACATGACCATTCAGACCGCGGTGCTGATCGAGACGCTGACCGCGCTCGGCGCCGAGGTCCGCTGGGCTTCATGCAACATCTTCTCCACGCAGGATCACGCTGCCGCCGCCATCGTCGTCGGTCCGCACGGCACCCCGGAAGAGCCCAAGGGCGTTCCGGTTTTCGCCTGGAAGGGTGAAACTCTCGAAGAGTACTGGTGGGCGGCCGAGCAGATGCTGACCTGGCCGGGTGAGCCTGCCAACATGATTCTCGACGATGGCGGCGACGCCACCATGCTGGTGCTCAAGGGCGCACAGTTCGAGAAGGCCGGCGTCGTCCCGCCGACGGACGACGACCAGGATTCCGACGAGTACAAGGTCTTCCTTGCACTTCTGCGTCAGTCCCTCGAGTCCGACAAGGGCAAGTGGACGGCAATCGCCGAGTCCGTCCAGGGCGTCACCGAGGAGACCACCACGGGCGTTCTGCGCCTGTACCAGGTTGCCGCTGCCGGTGAACTCACGTTCCCCGCTATCAACGTCAACGACTCGGTCACCAAGAGCAAGTTCGACAACAAGTACGGCACGCGCCACTCGCTGCTCGACGGCATCAACCGCGGCACCGACGTTCTGATCGGCGGCAAGGCTGCGCTGGTCTGCGGTTACGGAGACGTCGGCAAGGGTTGTGCCGAGGCACTTCGCGGCCAGGGCGCTCGCGTCGCGGTCACCGAGGTCGACCCCATCAACGCCCTGCAGGCGCTCATGGACGGCTTCGAGGTCAAGACAGTCGAGCAGGCCATCGGCTGGGCCGACATCGTGATCACGTCCACCGGTAACAAGGACATCATCACGTTCGAGCACATGAAGGCCATGAAGCATCAGGCCATCCTGGGCAACATCGGTCACTTCGACAACGAGATCGACATGGCCGGCCTCGAGAAGTCCGGCGACGTCACGCGGATCAACATCAAGCCGCAGGTCGACGAGTTCACGTTCGCCGACGGCCACTCGATCATCGTGCTGTCCGAAGGCCGCCTGCTCAACCTCGGCAACGCGACGGGCCACCCGTCGTTCGTGATGAGCAACAGCTTCTCCAACCAGGTCATCGCGCAGATCGAACTGTGGACGAAGCCGGACGAGTACGACAACGAGGTCTACCGCCTCCCGAAGCACCTCGACGAGAAGGTCGCCAAGATCCACGTCGAGGCACTCGGTGGCACGCTGACCAAGCTCACGAAGGATCAGGCAGAGTACATCGGCGTCGACGTCGAAGGCCCGTACAAGCCCGAGCACTACCGCTACTGACCCGGTGATTCGTCACTGAGGATGTAGTGTCCGCCGTCCCCCGGTCTGCGCAAGCAGGCCGGGGGATAGGCTTGTCCGCCGTGGGAACACTGGTGGCATTGGAAGGCCTCGACGGCGCTGGAAAGCGAACGTTGATCGGCAAAGTGGAGAGCGAACTCCGCCGCGGCGGCACGTCGATCGCGACTCTGGATTTTCCGCGGTACGGGAAGTCGATCCACGCGGATCTTGCTGCCGAGGCACTCAAAGGATCGCACGGAGACCTGGCTGAATCCGTGAACGCGATGGCAGTCCTGTTCGCCCTGGACCGCGCGGGTGCGGCGGATCGGATCTCGGACCTGTTGTCCGCCAACGACATTGTTCTCCTCGACCGCTACGTGGCGTCCAACGCCGCCTACAACGCGGCGCGCGCGCATCAGAGCGTGGACGGCGAGATGGTCGCCTGGGTCCGTGAATTGGAGTTGGGTCGACTCGCTCTTCCCGCTCCCGATCTGCAGTTGTACCTCGACGTGCCGGTAGCTCTGGCCGAGCAGCGTGCCCGCTCGCGTGAGGCCGAGGACGCGTCGCGTCAGCTCGACGCCTACGAGCGCGACGGCGGCCTGCAGGCCAGAACCGGTGAGCTCTACAAGCAGTTGGCAGCGACGGACTGGGTCTCGCCCTGGTGGATCGTGGGGCCGGAGACGGACCCGGGCGAACTGGCGCGCAGGCTCGCGGATTTCGCGTGATCGGTCACCCTTGCGGCCGGGATTCGAACTTTCCGGCACAGTAGAGGGAAAGACGCGGCACGCCGCACGGCCTCGTAACGGTCTGATTCATCGCTCCGAGATGCAACGATAGGGATATGAAACCAAGGATTCTGGTTGTCGACGACGACACGGCACTCGCCGAGATGCTCACGATCGTGCTGCGTGGTGAGGGTTTCGATCCCTACGTGGTAGGCGACGGAACCCTGGCGCTCGCGGCAGTGCGTGAGACCCGGCCCGACCTCGTCCTGCTCGATCTCATGCTTCCCGGAATGAACGGGATCGACGTATGCCGAGTTCTGCGTGCGGATTCCGGCGTGCCCATCGTGATGTTGACGGCCAAGACCGACACCGTCGACGTCGTGCTCGGCCTCGAATCCGGTGCGGACGACTACATCATGAAGCCGTTCAAGCCGAAGGAGCTGGTGGCGCGAGTGCGTGCTCGCCTGCGCCGTACGGAAGAGGAGCCGGCCGAACTGCTGAGCATCGCCGACATCGTGATCGACGTTCCGGCACACAAGGTCAGCCGCGGCAGCGAGCAGATCTCGCTCACACCACTCGAATTCGACCTGCTGGTCGCATTGGCGCGCAAGCCGCGCCAGGTGTTCACCCGTGAAGTCCTCCTCGAGCAGGTGTGGGGATACCGCCACGCCGCCGACACCCGCCTGGTGAACGTGCACGTTCAGCGTTTGCGCGCCAAGGTCGAAACTGATCCCGAGAATCCCGAAGTGGTTCTGACGGTCAGGGGGGTCGGCTACAAGGCCGGACCGCCGTGAGCGGAGTTTCCAGGTGGCGTCGTCGTCTCAACCGACGGCTGACGCCATTTCTGCGGTGGTGTCACTCGATGAGCAACACCCTCGCGCACACGTGGCGACGCTCGCTCCAATTGCGAGTGGTCGTCTCGACTTTGACGTTGTCCTTGATCGTCATCGTCATTCTCGGTGTCGTGCTGACCAGCCAGATCACCGATCGGCTGTTGGAAACGAAGATCACCGCGGCGACCGAGGAAATGGACCGAGCCCGCGGCATCGTCGAAGACCAACTCGCGGGCGTCGACGATTCGACGGCGCTCAACGTTCAATTGGAAAGCGCTGCATCCGGACTGACGAGCCGTCGAAACCAGACCTCGGGCCAGGCCTCCGGGTCGGCCGGCACCTTCGACCCGGTGCTCATCGTGCCAGGGGACGGGCCGCGCCAGCCGACGAGTTCGGGACCGGTCGATCAGATCCCCGACAACCTTCGCGAGTTCGTCAAACGCGGCCAGATCAGTTACCAATTCGCGACGGTGTCCAACCCGAACGGTTACTCCGGACCGGCGCTGATCATCGGTAGCCCCACCGCGTCGTCGATATCGGGACTCGAGCTGTATCTGATCTTCCCGCTCGCCAGCGAAGACCGAAGTCTGTCGCTTGTTCGAAGCACCCTGCTGATCGGTGGAGCCGTGTTGCTGGTGCTCTTGGCGGCGATTTCGCTGTTGGTTGCCAGACAGGTCGTGCTTCCCATCCGATCGGCCTCGCGAATCGCGGTGCGTTTCGCAGACGGCCGACTCAAGGAACGAATGCCGGTCCGCGGCGAGGACGACATGGCGCGCCTGGCCATGTCCTTCAACGAGATGGCCGAGAGTCTGTCCAAACAGATCACCCAGCTGGAGGAGTTCGGCAGCCTCCAGAAACGCTTCACCTCCGATGTCAGCCATGAACTCCGCACACCTCTGACCACGGTCCGGATGGCCGCCGACCTGATCTACGACGGCAGCGAGAACCTCGACCCGATGCTGCGTCGGTCGTCGGAACTGCTTGTCGCCGAACTGGACAGGTTCGAGGGGCTTCTGGCGGACCTCCTCGAGATCTCCCGTCACGACGCCGGTGTCGCGGAACTTGCGTCCGAACAACTCGACGTCCGTATGTGTGCGCGAGCGGCCGTTTCCACGGTTCGCCATCTCGCCCGCGAATCCGGCACCGAACTGATCGTGGACATGCCCGACGAGCCGGTCATGGCAGATGTCGATCCGCGCCGCGTCGAACGCATCCTGCGAAATCTCCTTGCCAACGCCATCGACCACGGTGAGGGGAAGCCGATTCTGCTTCGCCTTCGCGCCGACGACAATGCCCTCGCCTTCATCGTCCGCGACAGTGGCGTCGGGTTGCGTCCGGGCGAGGAGAAGTTGGTCTTCAACCGGTTCTGGCGATCGGACCCGTCCCGTGTGCGCCGCAGTGGTGGCACCGGACTCGGCCTCGCAATCAGTGTCGAGGACGCGAATCTGCACGACGGCAAGCTCGAGGCCTGGGGCGAACCGGGAGTCGGAGCCTGCTTCCGGCTGACGCTCTCGCGCACCCGTGGCAAGAAAGTCGTGTCGAGCCCACTGCCTCTCAAGCCGACGACCACAAAGTTCGTCCGCACGCCGAGCGAAGCCGACATCGTCGCCGATACCGTCGGCGAGGTCACGTCGTCCCTGCCGACTCCGCGCGAATCGGACTCGCGGAACGAGTCCAACGGTGGGGATCGATCATGATCGGAACCCGCCGCCGTCTGGCACTTCTCGCAACAACGCTCAGCGTGCTGTTGCTGACCGGCGCGTGCGCGAGTTTGCCGGAATCCTCCTCGCCGCAGGCAATCGGAACTCTGGCAACCGCTGTGCCCGGAACCTCCGTCGAATCACCGGCCTCGGGGCGAGAGCCGGACCTGCTGGTACGTGACTTCGTCAAGGCGAGTACCGATCCGTCCAACCGGCACGCCGCAGCCCGTCAGTACCTCACCAAGGACGCTTCGGCGCGTTGGGACGACGCGGCAAGTGCTGTCATCGTCGACAAGGTCGATGTGCTCTCGGTTTCTCGAACCAGCACCGAAGCCGTCTACACGATTCGTGTGAACAAGGTCGGTCGCCTCGACCCGGGAGGACTGTACGTTCCCGAAGAGGGCAGCTTCGAAGCGAGGATGACCCTGGCGTTGACCGACGGCGAATGGCGGATCAGTGATCTGCCTCCCGGCGTGATCATGGAGCGTCCGCAGTTCCTCGGCGCTTACCAGCGGAAGTCGTTGTTCTTCCTCGACCCCACCAGCCAGACGGTCGTCCCCGATCTTCGCTGGATCTCCGGCGGGCAGGACCAGGTGGCGGCTCAGCTGATCGGTCTGATGATCGACGGACCGAAGGCAGCGCTGGCGCCGGCTGTGCGAAACGAACTGGGCAATGGCGTGTCGGTGATCGGTCCGATCACCAAGGCCGACGGTAAGCCGGGACAGGTCGGAGTCGGTCTCGGTGGTGTGCGCATCAACTTCCGCCTTGACAACCCGATGGATGCTGCTACTCGCGGTTTGTTTGCAGCACAGGTCATTTGGACGCTCGCCAACGCCGATGTGGCAGGGCCGTACGTTCTGGAGATCGACGGCGAACCGCTGGACGCGGCTCATGCCGACGGCTGGACCACCGCCGACGTCGCATCCACCAACCCACTGGCCACCACGAGTGCAACCGTCGGACTGCATGCACTGCGCAACGGTTCACTGGTGAGTGTCACCGAGCAAGAGGCGACTCCGGTGCCCGGTTTCGCAGGCAATGCGGGCAACCTCACGGCGGCTGCTCTCTCACGGGACGGCAAGTTGGTGGCAGCCGTCGCGGACACCGCTCGGCCGGATCCCGGCACAAGATTCGACTTGTCGCTCGGGACATACGGCGAAGGGTCCGTTCCGGTACTCGAAGGCAGCGCCATCACCAGACCCTCGTGGGAGCTGGACAACAACGCGGTCTGGACGGCTGTGAACGGCAATACCGTCGTTCGGGTCGTCCGTGAACCAGGCACCGGCCGGGTGTCGGTCACCAACGTCGACGTCGGGGCCCTGACGTCGGTCGGTTCCACGATCTCGGAACTGCGTCTGTCGCGGGACGGCGTGCGAGCGGCGATGATCATCGACGGCAAGGTCTACCTGGCTGTGGTCGTGCGCACCGCCAGCGGGGTCTACGCCCTGACGAGTCCACGCGCAGTGGCGTCCGGCTTGGGCAGTACCGCGCTCTCACTCGACTGGAGCAACAGCGACACCATCGTGATCGCGCGCAGTGGAGCCGACATACCGGTCGTCCAGGTCGCGATCGACGGCTCACGAATGGACGCGCTGCCGAGTGGAAACCTGACCGCTCCCGTCACCTCCGTGGATGCATCGCCGACCACCGAGTACGTCGCCGACGCGCGTGCGGTGTTCCAACTGAACAACAACGACCCCGCCGGGGATCGCCGCTGGCGTGAGGTGACCGTGCTGACCGGACAGAAGGCGATTCCGGTTCTGCCTGGCTGACGCCTCTGCGCTCTGGTGAATGTCTGCGCTCTGATGCATGTCGGTGCTCAGGTTCATGATTCGGCCATGGGGGACAAGAAATTCGGTGCCGGTCTGCTCGACCTGCTGTTGCCACGCGAGTGTGGTGGGTGTGGCCGCTCGGGGACTCTGTGGTGCGGTGAGTGCGCGGAACTGCTGCGCGATCATCCGCTTCAACTGAGTCCGCGCGTGGATCCGGGCGTGCCCGTCTGGGCACTCGGCCGCTACGACGGCCCCAGGCGGCGCAGTGTGATCGAGATGAAGGAACGGGGTCGTCGGGACCTCGCGATGCCTCTGGGGATCGCTGTGGCCGACGCGTTGGCCACTCTGGAACGGTGGGGCGAGCTCGGCAGCGGGGGTCGTCCGCCGATCGTGCTGGTGCCGGCTCCCACGCGCGCCCGAGCGGCGCGATCTCGCGGGGGTGATCCGGTTCGCCGGATAGCCGAAAGTATGCGCGGAAAGCGGGAAATTGGTTCTGTCGCGGGTCGTCCGGTACGTGTCTGTCCGATTCTCCGGATGACGCGAGGTGTACGTGACTCGGTGGGACTGTCCGCGGCCGACCGGGTGACCAACGTGAACGGTCATGTGTCTCTCGACACCACTGCGATCTCTTCGATTGCCGGGGACAGTGACATCGTCCTGCTCGACGACGTCCTCACCACGGGAGCGACTGCGGCAGAGTCGGTTCGGGCCCTCTCGCTCAGTGGGATTCGGACAACTCTCGTGCTTGTCCTTGCAGGGGCTTAGATGAATTTCGTTGGAACAGTGGCACTCGCGCGCGTTACGTACTAGCGTCGGCGGCACACCCGAAAATACTGGTAGGAGGTGGTACTTCGATACTGGTGCCGGGCGGATCCCCTCTCGGTACTTGCAGAATTTGCCGCCGCCCACCGTGGGGCGGGGCCGTAATTGGGAGGTACGAGTGACGACCCCTTCGCAAGCCTCGTTTTTCATCGAGGACGCCACCATCGAGCGTTCCGAGAATGCCGCAGCTCCGAGATCCGACGTCGTAGTCAAGGGACGAAATGTCGAGATCCCCGATCACTTCCGAATCTACGTTTCGGAAAAGCTGGCGCGACTCGAACACTTCGACCCCTCCATATTCCACTTCGACGTGGAACTCCAACATGAACGCAACCGACGACAGGCCAAGAGTTGCCAGCGCGTCGAGATCACCGCTCGAGGTAAAGGCCCGGTGGCCCGAGCCGAAGCGTCCGCAGACAGCTTCTACGCCGCCTTCGAATCGGTGATCGACAAGCTCGAGAGTCGCCTCCGTCGAACCAAGGACCGCAAGAAGGTCCATTACGGCGACAAGCGACCGGTGTCCGTCGCGGAGGCAACCGCCTCCCTCGTCGACGCAGACTCACTCGGAGTCACACCGGACATTTCGCTGAACGGTCAAGAGCCGGACGAGTACGACGGCCCGGGACGCGTGGTCCGCACGAAGGATCACCCGGCCGAGCCGATGACCATCGACGACGCTCTCTACGAGATGGAACTGGTCGGACACGACTTCTTTCTCTTCCATGACAAGGAGTCGGACAAGCCGTCCGTCGTCTACCGTCGTCACGCTTTCGACTACGGATTGATCCGCCTGACATGACCCAATCGGTGGTGGGTTTGCTCGCTCGCCGCCGGTAGCGCCTACCATGGAATCCGGCCGGAGTTTTCGGACCCCGGCCGGATTTTCAGTGTGTGACCCCCTGTCGCCGAAGATTGAGGACGAAGAAGACTGTGCCGTCGCTGTCGCTATCGAAGCTGCTCCGTGTTGGTGAAGGTCGCATGGTCAAGCGGCTCAAGCACATCGCCGAGCATGTGGAATCTCTGTCGCCCGATGTCGAAGGCCTGACAGACGAGCAACTCAAAGCCAAGACCACCGAGTTCCGTGAGCGCTATGCCGCCGGGGAAACTCTCGACGAGTTGCTGCCCGAGGCTTTCTCCGTGGCCCGTGAGACGTCGTGGCGCGTGATCAATCAGAAGCACTTCCACGTGCAGATCATGGGTGGCGCGGCCCTGCACTTCGGCAACGTCGCCGAGATGAAGACCGGTGAGGGCAAGACTCTGACGTCGGTTCTTCCGGCTTATCTCAACGCGATCGCGGGTGACGGCGTCCACGTGGTCACCACCAACGACTACCTTGCCAAGCGCGACTCCGAGTGGATGGGCCGCGTTCACCGCGCCCTCGGCCTCGAGACCAGTGTGATTCTCTCGGGCATGACGCCGGCCGAGCGCCGCGTCGCCTACGCAGCCGACATCACGTACGGCACCAACAACGAGTTCGGCTTCGACTACCTGCGCGACAACATGACGCACTCGCTGGACGACCTGGTCCAGCGTGGCCATGCGTTTGCCATCGTGGACGAGGTCGACTCGATCCTCATCGACGAAGCCCGAACCCCGCTCATCATCTCGGGCCCGGCCGACGGCTCCAGCAAGTGGTACAGCGAGTTCGCGCGCATCGCGCCGCTGCTGAAGAAGGACGTTCACTACGAGGTCGACATCCGCAAGCGCACCATCGGTGTGCACGAGGCGGGCGTCGAACTGGTCGAGGACCAGCTCGGTATCGACAACCTGTACGAAGCCGCGAATTCGCCGCTGGTGAGCTACTTGAACAACGCGATCAAGGCCAAGGAGCTCTACACCAAGGACAAGGACTACATCGTCCGCGACGGTGAGGTCATCATCGTCGACGAGTTCACCGGCCGCGTGCTGGTCGGCCGCCGCTACAACGAGGGCATGCACCAGGCGATCGAGGCCAAGGAGAAGGTGGAGATCAAGGCGGAGAACCAGACCCTTGCCACCATCACCCTGCAGAACTACTTCCGTCTGTACGACAAGTTGTCGGGCATGACGGGTACCGCCGAGACGGAAGCTGCCGAGCTTCACCAGACTTACACGCTCGGTGTGATCCCGATCCCGACCAACCGTCCGATGGTCCGAGTCGACAACGGTGACCTCATCTACAAGACCGAGGAAGCCAAGTTCGACGCGGTGGTCGACGACGTCGTCGAGCGCCACGAGAACGGCCAGCCCGTCCTGATCGGTACCACCAGCGTCGAGCGCTCGGAGTATCTGTCCAAGCAGTTCACCAAGCGCGGCGTTGCCCACAACGTCCTCAACGCCAAGTTCCACGAGAAGGAAGCGACCATCATCGCCGAGGCCGGTCGCTCCGGCGCGGTCACCGTCGCGACCAACATGGCCGGCCGCGGTACCGACGTCGTGCTCGGTGGTAACCCGGACATCATCGCGGACATCGCGCTGCGCAAGAAGGGCCTCGACCCGGTCACGACGCCGGACGAGTACGAGGCAGCTTGGGACGCAGTCCTGGACGAGGTCAAGGCTGAGGTCAAGGCAGACGCCGAGAAGGTCCGCGATGCCGGCGGCCTGTACGTCCTGGGCACCGAGCGTCACGAATCGCGCCGAATCGACAACCAGTTGCGTGGTCGTTCCGGACGTCAGGGTGATCCCGGCGAATCGCGGTTCTACCTCTCGCTCGGTGACGAGCTCATGCGCCGTTTCAACGGTTCGGCACTCGAGTCGATCATGACGCGCCTGAACCTGCCCGACGACGTCCCGATCGAAGCCAAAATGGTCTCGAAGGCCATCAAGAGCGCTCAGACCCAGGTGGAGCAGCAGAACTTCGAAATTCGCAAGAATGTCCTCAAGTACGACGAGGTCATGAACCAGCAGCGAACGGTCATCTACAAGGAGCGCCGCCAGATCCTCGAGGGTGAGGACATGGAAGGCCAGGTCGAGCAGATGATCACTGACGTGGTCACCGCCTACGTCGACGGTGCCACCGCCGAGGGATACGTCGAGGACTGGGATCTCGAGCAGCTGTGGACTGCGCTGAAGACGCTGTACCCGGTCGGCATCGATCACAAGACGTTGGCAGGGGAGGACGGCGCAGGCATCAACAGTGACCTGAGCCGTGACGACCTGCGAACCGCTTTGCTCGAAGACGCCCACGCGGCGTACAAGAAGCGCGAAGCCGAGATCGATGCGATCGCCGGCGAAAACGGTATGCGTGAACTCGAGCGTCGTGTCTTCCTCTCGGTCCTGGACCGTAAGTGGCGTGAGCATCTCTACGAGATGGATTACCTCAAGGAGGGAATCGGTCTGCGTGCGATGGCCCAGCGCGATCCGCTGGTCGAGTACCAGCGCGAGGGTTACGACATGTTCATCGGCATGCTCGACGGATTGAAGGAAGAGTCCGTCGGATTCCTCTTCAACCTGCAGGTCGAGGCAGCTCCGGCGCAGCCCGCAAGTGGAATTTCCGTCACCGCGGGCTCTGCCGCCGCGGCGTCCGCCACGGCGCCCAAGCCGCTCCCCACGCAGGAGGCTGCGGCCAGGACAGCCGGAACTGCCGCCCCGACGGCGTTGCGCGCCAAGGGACTTGACGACGAAGGTCCGTCGCGTCTGACGTACACCGGCCCGGACGAGGACGGCAAGGCAAAGGCAACACGTGACTCGGCTGCCGACACCGGCGACGGTGCCGCCTCTCGTCGCGAACGTCGTGAAGCCGCACGGACGCAGTCGAAGAGCAATCGAGCTCCGAAGTCCAAGCGCAAGCGCTGAGGTATTAGCGCAGTCAGTACTCGGCAGGCTGGACGGTCACACCACGTGTAGTGCGGTGACCGTCCAGCCTGTTTCGTCTGTGTGGTCGATCCGGCCTGCGACGGCAAAAGTCTGCGTGCCTCGTGTGTACGTCGCACAGACTTCGGCGGTACTCTCCGACACTGCTTGAACGTGGGTGCGGTGAACGGCCGCGCCGCCCAGCTTCCGGGCCGAGAAATCCGAAGTGTAAAGTCTCGCAACAACTTCCAGGACGGACGGCGTCAACACGCCCTTGAGTTGCCGTGGATTTCGTCGTCGGTCGACGGTTTCGAGAACCAGACGTAGTGATCGGTTCCAGAAGATGTCGGCACCTACCAGCCGCGGTTCCGGAGCGTGAGTGAACCCGGTACTGGGCGACGTTCCGTTGTGTGGCGTCTTTCGCGGGCGACGCAGCATCCGGTCTGTTCGGCACTGCGTTCGGTCTGGCCGGCACTGTGGCTGAGACAGCACGACGGTATGCGGGTGAGGCTCGAATTGCGGCGCCGGCTCGAGAACGATCTTGCAGTCCTGCTCCATGACATCCCCCCGGATGATCCTGCGTCCGAGACAGCTGTCTCGGACTTCGCTCCCCCGAGCGATGGTGAGAAGCATGACACGAATCGCTCGAGATGTCGCCGTGATCACCATCGCGACTTAGGGTGATGGCGTGCGGGGACTTCTGTTGGATGTCGGTGGCGTGCTGTTCGGTCCGGGATCGGATCTCGACGGCTTGAGCGCGGTCGTGCGCGCGGTGAAGGCCCGCGGAATCGTGACGGGAATCGTCAGCAACGATCCCGGCGGCGCCAGTGCTCAGTGGTTGCGGGATCTCGGCGACGGGGTCTTGGTCGACGACGTGATCTTGTCCGGTGATGTCGAGATGGCAAAGCCCGACGCCGAGATCTATCTGTTGGCAGCGAGTCGTTTGGGCGTCGAGCCGGAGGATTTCGTTTTCGTGGATGATCTCGAAATCAACGTCCGGGCGGCTGTGGCCGTCGGGATGGTCGGGGTCCATCACGTCGGCTCGGAATCGACCATCGAGGAGTTGTCGATTCTGTTCGATCTCGGCGAAGGAGGGGACACGAAGCCATGGTGAACAGACTGACGACTCAGGATGCCGCTTTCTACTTCCTCGAAGCCGGGACGACGCCGATGCATGTCGGCTCGTTGGGGATCTTCAGGCAACTGCGAAACGGGATCGATCACGAGGAGTTGCTTCGACTTGTCGAAGAGCGGCTCGGATCGGTTCCGCGGTACCGACAGAGAGTTCGCGAGGTGGCGTTCGGTCTGGCCCGCCCCGTCTGGGTGGACGACTCGGATTTCGACATCACCTATCACGTACGCCGATCTGCTCTGCCCAAACCAGGTTCCGACGAACAGCTGATGGATCTGATCGCGCGGCTGACGTCGAGACCACTCGACAGCACGAGGCCGTTGTGGGAGATGTACCTGGTCGAGGGGCTGACCAGAAACAGATTTGCCATCTTCACGAAGTCTCATTCGTCGTTGGTGGACGGCGAGGCGGCTCCAGAGATCAGTCAGGTGATCTTCGATCCGGAGAAGAATCGAGCGCCAGGCCCCGAAGAATTGTGGATGCCCGCCAGGCCGCCGAGCGATACCAGCTTGTTGGTCAGTGCACTGGCGGATCTCGTAACGAGCCCGGGGGAGGGGATCGCACGGGCGCGTGCAGCGTTCAACGACGTGACCACATCCGTCACCGAGGCTGTGAGTGCACTCGGGAAACTCGCGGAAGTGGTTCGAACGGCGACGCAGGTAGCCCCGTCGAGCCCGCTCAACGCCACCATTTCGCGCAATCGACGCCTTGCGGTGGCCAAGACGTCTCTGGAGGACTATCGACGTATTCGCGCGCGGTACGGGTGCGAGATCAACGACGTGATTCTGACCGTCATCGCAGGTGCGATGCGGAACTGGTTGCTCTCGCGCGGTGAACCGGTGACCGAGGCGACCATCGTGCGAGCGATGGTGCCCATGTCGGTCTACACCGACGGCCCGGAGAGTCCTGACGTCGACGATCCGCAAGCGCCCGGACATGTTTCCTCGTTCCTCATCGACCTGCCTGTCGGTGAACCCAACGCGGTGGTTCGGCTCTCGCACGTGGCCCATGCGACGGAGGCATTCGCGCGTCAGGGTCGGCGGGTCACCGCGCAGACGATGGTGCGAATGTCCGGGTTTGCGCCGGCGACGCTGCATGCGATGAGCTCCCGCGCGGCCAGTAGTCTGTCGCAGCGAATGTTCAACTTGATGATCACCAATGCGCCAGGGCCGCAATTTCCGCTTTACCTCGGTGGTGCTCGGATGCTCGAGATGTATCCCGTGTCGCCACTGCTCAAGAATCAGACACTCAGCATCGCCCTGACGTCGTACGACGGAAATGTCTACTACGGTTTGAATGCCGACCGTGACGCGATGTCGGACGTCGACGTCGTTCGTTCGCTGATCTTCGAGTCACTCGAGGAATTGACGGATGCGAGTCGGTGACGAACGAGCATGAAGGTGGTCTCATGAGGGTGTACGTACCGGCGACGGTCGAGATTTTGCAGCAGTTGGTCGCAGATCAGGAGTTCGACCCGATGAGCCGGACGGCTTTTGCGGTCACCCCGACTCTGCGTGAGTCGTACGCGGCGGGGGACGACGACGAGTTGGCCGAGGTCGCCATGGGTGAGGCTGCGCGTGCGTCGCTGCGGCTGATCGCCGGAACCGAGGGTGACGTCACCTTCCGGCGTGCTGTCGTTGCCGCCGACGTCGACGATGCCGATGTGAAGTTACGGCCCGATCTCGACGATTCGGTAGTCCGATTGGCGGGTCCTGTCACGATGGCTCAGGTTGCATCTGTGCATGTCGACCTCGAACAGGCAGAATCGGACATCGAGCGCGCTGCTGGCATAGTCGACGCGGCGGATCTCGGTGACGCCGATGCCGAGTTCACGCTCGGTGACGCGGAGGACCACGAGTTGGCGTGGTACGCCGCGCAGGAGTTGCCGTTCTTGCTCGACCTGCTGTGAATGTGCTTACCGTGAAGTAACCTACGGTACCGTAACCTGATAACCTACGGTACCGTAGGCAGTGGGTTCGGAAGGTGAGAGGTGGAGGTCTGATGGGTCTGAAGGACTGGATCGAGGCACCGGCAGCGTCGGTAGTTCCGGCAGCGCGGTCGAAGCTCAATCTGCTTCGCGGTGCGGCGGCTCGGCTGACCACACCATTGCTTCCCGACGACTATCTTCACCTCGCGAATCCGTTGTGGTCCGCGCGCGAGCTGCGTGGTCAGATCGTCGAAGTCCGGCCCGAGACCACGGACTCGGCGACCATCGTCATCAAGCCGGGTTGGGGATTCGACTTCAACTACCAGCCGGGGCAGTACATCGGCATCGGTCTGCATATCGACGGCCGCTGGCATTGGCGGTCGTACTCACTTACCTCGCCTCCCAACTGGGAGAACAAGCGCATTTCCATCGCGGTCAAGGCCATGCCCGAGGGCTTTCTCTCGAGCCACCTCGTCAGCGGGGCCGTGCCGTCGGGAACCATCGTTCGACTGGCCACGCCTTCGGGCAACTTCGCGTTGCCGGATCCGCCACCGGAGAAGATCCTGTTCATCACCGCCGGCAGTGGCATCACTCCGGTCATGGGCATGTTGCGGACGATGAACCGGCGCGGTCAATTGCCCGACGTCATGCACATCCACTCGGCTCCGACGGAATCCGACGTGATGTTCGCCGACGAACTCACAGCACTGCACGCCGAGCACGAGGACTTCGTGAGCCACGTTCAACTCACGCGCCGTGACGGAAAGTTCAAACTCAGTTCTCTCGACACGGTCTGCCCCGACTGGCGCGAGCGCCACACCTGGGCGTGCGGGCCCCTCCCGTTGCTCGACGAGCTCGAAGACGTCTGGAAGGCGGAAGGCATCGAGGATCGACTCCACATGGAGCGGTTCGCCGTATCGCGCATCGACGCTTCGGCCGACGGTGGCACGGTCACGTTCGAGAAGTCGGGTAAGACGATCACCGTCGACGGTGCGACAACGCTTCTGGAGGCAGGCGAGCAGTCCGGTGCCTTGATGCCGTTCGGTTGCCGCATGGGCATCTGCCAGACGTGTGTCGTACCTCTCGTTGCCGGCCACGCGATCGATCTACGCTCGGGGAAACAGCACGCGGAGGGCGAGCGCATCCAGACGTGCATCTCCGCCGCCGCCGGCGACTGTACGCTGGACGCATAGCTTCTAGGCACACGGAGGACCACGGTGGCCATCACCGATATCAAAGAGTTTTCGCACCTCACCGAGGCCGATGTCGAAGCTCTCGGACGTGAACTCGATCAGATTCGACTCGACATCGAAGACTCTCGTGGGATCCGGGACGCCCGCTACATTCGTCGCGTCATTCGCGTCCAGCGGGCGTTGGAGCTCGGCGGGCGTATCGCACTGTTCGGCAGTCGGTACCGACCGGCATGGTTGGTCGGCACGACCCTGCTGAGCCTGTCGAAGATCATCGAGAACATGGAGCTCGGGCATAACGTCATGCACGGGCAATGGGACTGGATGAACGATCCCGAGATTCACTCCGTCTCGTGGGAGTGGGATCAAACCGGTCCTTCCGAGCATTGGAAGCGCGCCCACAACTACCAGCACCACACGTACACCAACGTCGTCGGTATGGACGAGGATCTCGGTTTCGGGATTCTGCGTATGACTCGTGACGAGCCGTGGAAGCCGATCAACCTCTTCCAGCCGATCGCCAACGTGATCTTGGCGGCCACGTTCGAGTGGGGCATCGCGCTGCACGACCTCACGGCGGCAGCCGAGTTGGAGGGCGCGGAAAAGGGGCAGCTGAACTCGCAGGCGAACAAAGACTTCGCGCGCAAGATCTTTCGTCAGGTGGGCAAGGACTTCATCTTGTTCCCGGCGCTGACGGGGCCGGCGTGGAAGTCGACCATGTCGGCCAATGCGACCGCGAACCTCGTGCGCAACCTGTGGGCGTACGTCGTCATCTTCTGTGGCCACTTCCCGGACGGTGCCGAGAAGTTCACGGTTGCCGAATTCGAGCAGGAGACTCGTCACGAGTGGTACCTGCGCCAGATGCTCGGTAGCGCGAACTTCAATTCCGGCAAGCTCATGGGACTCATGAGCGGCAATCTGAGCTACCAGATCGAGCATCACGTGTTTCCCGATCTGCCGAGCAACCGCTATCCCGAAATCGCTGTGAAGATGCGTGCATTGTGCGAGAAGTTCGATCTCCCGTACACCACCGGTTCGCTCTTCAAGCAGTATCTTCTGGCTCTGCGCACCATCCACAAGTTGGCTTTGCCGGACAAGTGGCTGACCGCAACCTCGGACAATGCTCCGGAAACGTCTTCGGAACTGCGGTTCCGCGACTCGGGATTCCGGGACGCAGCCATGGCGATGGTCGAGGACCTTCGTACCGATCCGATCACCGGTAAGCGTCTCGGTTTGTTGACCGCACTCAAGTCACAGGCCCGTTCCCGCATGCCGAAGCGTCGGAAGTGATATAGGTTACATCGGGAAAAACCTAACCTACGGTGCCGTAAGTTACGCTACAGTAGGTGCAGTTGATCTGAACGATTCGAATCGATGATCGTTCTGCACTTACTACTTTGCGCCTAACTCACTGCTAGGAGGCTTTCCATGGCGATTGCAGATGTCAAGGAATACGCACATCTCACGGACGCCGACATCGAAGCGCTCGGCCGCGAACTCGACGCGATTCGTCGCGACATCGAGGAGTCGCGCGGCGAGAAGGATGCGCGATACGTGCGCAACGTCATTCGTCTGCAGCGTTCGCTCGAAATCGGCGGCCGCGCAGTGCTTTTCGCCAGCCGTCGTCGTCCGGCGTGGCTCGCCGGAGTTGGCCTGCTGACGCTCTCGAAGATCATCGAGAACATGGAACTCGGGCACAACGTGATGCACGGGCAGTGGGACTGGATGAACGACCCGGAGATTCACTCCACCTCGTGGGAGTGGGACGTCACCGGCCCGTCTGCGCATTGGAAGCAGACCCACAACTACCTGCATCACAAGTACACCAACGTCCTCGGAATGGACGACGACGTCGGATACGGACTCCTCCGCGTCACCCGCGATCAGCGCTGGAAGCCCTTCAACGCCGGCAACCTGGTCTACAACACGCTGCTCGCGCTGTTCTTCGAGTACGGCATCGCCGCTCAGCACCTCGAGCTCGGCAAGGTGGCCAAGGGCCGCGCCGACAAGGAAGAGACGCAGCGCAAGCTCCGTGAGGTCGGCGAGAAGATCGGCAAGCAGGTCCTGCGCGACTACGTCATCTACCCGGCCATCACCGGCCCGGCGTGGAAGAGCACTTTGTCGGCCAACTTCACCGCCAACACTCTGCGGAACGTGTGGACCAACGCGGTCATCTTCTGCGGCCACTTCCCGGACGGTGCCGAGAAGTTCACCAAGGAAGACATCGACAAGGAAACGCAGGCTCAGTGGTACCTGCGTCAGATGCTCGGCAGCGCCAACATCGAGGGCAGCGCGCTCATGGACTTCATGACGGGCAACCTGAGCTACCAGATCGAGCACCACCTGTTCCCCGATCTGCCCAGCAACCGCTACAAGGACATCGCGGTCACGGTGCGTCAGCTCGCGGACAAGTACGACTTGCCGTACACGACGGGCCCGCTTGCCGTGCAGTACGCCAAGTCCTGGCGCACCATCGCCAAGCTGTCGCTGCCCAACAAGTACCTCAAGGACACCGTCGACAATGCGCCCGAGACGGCGTCGGAGCGGATGTTCGACGGCGAACTGACCTCGACTGTCGATCCCGTGACCGGGCGTCGCAGTGGCCTCAAGAGCGCCATCGCACGTAAGCGCAAGAGCGGAAAGCTGCGCAGCCTCCTCGGCCTGCGCTGATCGTCGACTGCGCTGACCGTAGACAGCAAGCGGCCCGACACCATTCGATGGTGTCGGGCCGCTTTGCTGTTCTCGCCCGGAACGTCGCTCGGGGGCGCTCAGTACTGATCGTTGGACTTGATCGCTTCCAGCAGTTGTCGCACAGCGACGACGCGTCGAGCTGATTTGCCCTCCAGTAGGTCGAGCTTGCATTCGGGATCTGCCGGCGGTCCGAGGTGCGTGCATCCGCGCGGGCAATCCTCGATCGCCGCAGCGAGATCCGAGAACGCCGCCACCACGTTCTCGGGCGAGATGTGCGCCAGACCGAACGAACGGATGCCCGGGGTGTCGATCACCCAGCCGCCACCGGCGAGCGGGAGTGCCACCGATTGCGTCGACGTGTGCCGGCCCTTGCCGACGCCGGATACGATGCCGACCGCTCGATTGGCATCGGGGACAAGGCGATTGACCAATGTCGACTTTCCGACGCCGGAATGTCCGATCAGGGCGGTCAACTTGTGCTCGAGGATCTGCGTCAGTTCGTCCAGGGGATCGTCGCGACCGGCGACGACCACTTGGATGTCGAGGTCGGCGAACGTGCTCGCGAATTCCTCCGGCGGTTCGAGGTCGCTCTTGGTCAGGCAGACGATCGGCGTCAGGCCACCCACGTAGGCGGCGACCAGTGCGCGCTCGACGAAGCCGGTGCGCGGTGGGGGATCGGCGAGTGCCACGACGATGAGAAGCTGCTCCGCGTTCGCGACGACGATACGTTCGAAGGGATCGGTGTCGTCGGCGGTCCGTCGCAGAACCGTCGAACGCTCGGAGACCCGGACGATGCGCGCCAGGGTGTCGGTTTTGCCCGACAGATCGCCGACTATGTCCACCTGATCGCCGACGACGATGGGGGTTCGGCCAAGTTCGCGGGCGCGCATCGTGACGATCAGCCGGTCGGGATCGCCGCCGAGGACGCAACCCCAACGGCCACGATCCTTCGACACCACCATCCCCGATTCGGCCGAGAGATGTTCGGGCCGAGTCTTCGTACGGGGGCGGGATCCGCGCCCGGGGCGTACCCGGACGTCGGACTCGTCGTACTGCCGCGGACTCAGAAGCTTGCCTTCGGTGTCGCAGGCGAACTCTCGAGCATGTCGATCCACATGTTCTCGAAGCCCGGCAGTGTCTTGGCTGTGGTTCCGACATCGTCGACCTCGACACCGTCGACGACCAGGCCGATGATGGCGCCGGCTGTTGCCATGCGGTGGTCGGCATACGAGAGCCATTGTCCGCCATGGAGTTCCGCGGGAACGATCGTCAGGCCGTCATCGGTTTCGGTGACGGAGCCGCCGAGTTTGTTGATCTCGTCGGCGAGGGCGGCGAGACGGTCTGTCTCGTGCCCGCGCAGGTGCGCGATTCCTCGTAGATGCGAGGTGCCCTCGGCGAGAGCGGCCAGGGCCGCCACGGTGGGGGTCAGCTCTCCCACGTCGTGGAGGTCGATGTCGATGCCGCGCAGTTTCTCCGGGCCGCGGACGGTCAGGACACCATCGGCGAGAGTGACGTCGGCCCCCATCGAGGCGAGGATCCCGCGGATCGCGTCGCCGGGTTGCGTCGTCGACGACGGCCACATCGGGACGCTGACGGTTCCGCCGGTCACTGCGGCAGCGGCCAGGAACGGTGTGGCGTTGGAGAGATCGGGTTCGATCGCCCAGTCCACGGCGCGCACCGGCCCCGGTGCCACACGCCAGGTGTCCGCGTCACCGCCCGTGGCTGGCGTCGTCACGGAAACTCCGGCCTCGCGGAGCATCTCGACGGTCATGTCGATGTGTGGCATGGACGGGACGGGCTTGCCGTCGTGATGGACGGTGACACCCTCTTCGAACGCAGCAGCCGAGAGCAGGAGACCGGAGACGAACTGCGACGAACCGGATGCGTCGATGGTGACCGTCCCGCCGCGTAGGGACCCGGTTCCGGTGACGGTGAACGGGAGTGCGTCACCCTCGATCCGAGCGCCGAGACCGCGCAGTGCTTCCAAGATGGTGCCGAGCGGTCGTGTGCGTGCTTGCTCGTCGCCGTCGAAGTGGACGATGCCGTCGGCCATCGCGGCGAGTGGCGGCAGGAAGCGCATCACGGTGCCGGCCAGGCCGCAGTCGACCTCGCCGCCGCGCAGGGGTCCAGGGGTGATGCGAAGCGTGGTCGCATCACCGGCTTCCTCGACGCCGATGCCGAGGTCACGCAGAGCTGCGATCATCAGGTCGGCGTCACGGCTGCGGAGTGCACCGGTGATCGTGGACGGGCCATCCGCAAGTGCGGCCAGAATCAGAGCTCGATTGGTGATGGACTTGGATCCGGGCAGCGTCACCACTGCATCGACGGGTGCTTGGGCCCTCGGGGCGCTCCACAGACTCAGACTCACATGGTCCATCTTCTCTCATCGGTGGGGGAATGGTCGAAACCGTGCCACCCTGGGTGTCATGTGCGGAAGGTATGCGACCACAGCGGACCCGGCCACCCTGGCGGTGGAACTCGATGCGCTCGACGAGACCGACCACTCGGCGCCCGTCGAAGCCGACTACAACGTGGCCCCCACGACCGAGGTGTTGACTGTCGTCGAACGCCACGATCGGGAGAACCCCGACAGCGATCCGACCAAGAGGATTCGGCGGATGCGGTGGGGATTGGTGCCGTCGTGGACCAAGGAACTGGGCAAAGGCCCGGTCCTGTTCAACGCCCGCGCCGATTCGCTGGCGGAGAAGCCGGCGTTTCGGACCGCCTTCAAGTTCAAGCGTTGCCTGGTCCCCATGGACGGGTGGTACGAGTGGCAGACCGAGGCCACCGGCGGGAAGAAGGCAGCGAAGATTCCTTACTACATGCACCCCGACGACGGATCACGGCTGTTCATGGCGGGCGTGTGGTCTGCCTGGCGGGACCCGAGGGTCGAGAACGCGAGCCCCGTTCTGAGCTGCTCGATCGTCACGGTCGACTCTCTCGGTCACCTCGAGCAGGTTCACGACCGCATGCCCCTCGCCCTGCCTCGTGACCGCTGGGAGGCGTGGCTCGATCCCGACAACACCGTCGATTCGGCCCTGCTCGAACCGGTACCGGACCTCTTCGAGCGGATCGACGTCGATCGAGTCCGGCCGCTGGTCAACAGTGTCAAGAACAACGGGCACGAGTTGATCGAGCCGGACGTCGACCGTGCCGGCGAGCAGATCAGCCTGCTCTAGCAGTCAGCCGAGAGCCCAGGTGACGGTCACTTCGAACGAGACCTGCTGGGTTCCCGGGGCGAGAACCATGTCGGACATCGAGGCGTCGGGAGCGCGCATGGTCTGACCGCCACTCGTGTCGTGTGCCTCGGTGATGGTCACGACGTTTTCGAGCGACGTCCCGGACAGATCCGCGTACTGCTCGGCACGGTTCTTCGCGTCCTCGAAGGCACGGGTGCGAGCGTCGGCCAGAAGCTGAGAGTCGTCGTCGATGGCGAAGGCGACGTTACCGAGCCGTGCCGCGTTTCCGCCCGCCGCGATGCCGGCGTCCAGGACAGAAGAGGCCTTGTCGAGATCGCGGACGACGATTCGTACCGAGTTGGTCGCCCGGTAGCCGGTCACGTTGCCGCCGACGAACGGTCCGCCGCTGGCGTCGTACTGCGGCTGGACGGACAGATCGCTTGTCTGCACGTCCTCGGGGGCAACCCCGGCGGCGACTATCGCGTCGATCATCCGACGGGCCTTGTCATTCGCCTCCGAGACCGCTCCCGATACATCCGGGGCAACCACCTCGATGCCGATGTCGGCATTGAGGATGTCCGGCGCCCCGCGGACCTGCCCTGATCCGACTACCGTGACTTCCTTGGCGGCATTGTCCGAACTCCCGCAGGCCGTCAGCGAGACGGTGAGGGCTGCCGCTGCAGCGGTCAGTGCAAGAGTTTTCAGGTGTGGTCGCATGGTGAGACCGTAGCGACCGGATACTCAGCCCGCCGTGATTTGCGCCGTGACCGCGCCACTGAGCTGCGTGAGGTCCGTCGGAGCCAGCTCGATTTCGAGCCCGCGTCGGCCGGCGCTGCAGAGAATTCGGTCCCAGTCGAGCGCCGACGCATCGATCACTGTCGGCAGTTTCTTGCGCTGGCCGAGCGGTGAGATACCGCCGAAGACGTAGCCGCTCGAGCGCTCGGCTTCGGCGCGATCGGCCATGACGGCTTTGCTCGCACCGAGGGCAGCGGCTGCAGCTTTGAGCGAGAGCTTGTCCGGGACCGGCAGGACCGCGACGGCGAGCTTGCCGGTGTCGAGTTTGACGACCAAGGTCTTGAAGATCTGGGCGGCCTCGACGCCTGTCGACTCTGCCAGTGCAGTGACCGCCTCGTCGCCGAAAGATTCGGCGCGAGGATCGTGGTCGTAGCTGTGGACGCGGTGCGGTGTCTTCGACTTGTCGAGAAGTACGGTCGCAGGGGTCGCTGTTCCGGCCATGTGGAACACCCTATGTGGATCGCCGACAGGTGCATTCGACCAGGCCGGGAACAGAGTCGCTGACTCCCGTGTTGGTACCAGTTGATGAAACTTGTCCCGAGAAGCGAAGGAGCGACCGTGCTGGCTGTGTGTGAGCCACCACCGGCCCGTGGGTCGGATCTTCAGTTGGCGGTAACCTTGATCCCTACGGCTAGTGAAGGGATCAGAGTGCTGGAACACGACCGGCCCAAGGACGAACCGTCAGGGGTAGCTGAACCTATCGACGGCGCAGTGTCCGAAACGCCCGAAACTGCGGATGAGTTGATTGCCCGGTTCGAGCGCGACGCGCTCCCGCTGCTCGACCAGTTGTACGGCGCTGCCCTGCGCATGACGCGGAATCCGGCTGATGCCGAGGATCTCGTGCAGGAGACGTACGTCAAGGCGTACACCGCTTTCCGTTCGTTCCGTGCCGGTACCAACCTGAAAGCCTGGCTGTACCGGATTCTCACGAACACCTACATCAACTCGTACCGCAAGAAGCAGCGCCAACCCGCGCAGTATCCGACGGACGAGATCACCGACTGGCAGTTGGCCGCCACCGCCGAGCACACTTCGACGGGGCTGCGATCGGCCGAGGTGGAGGCGCTCGACGCGTTGCCTGACGACGACATCAAGGCGGCGCTGCAGTCGCTTCCCGAGGAATTCCGTATGGCCGTGTACTACGCCGATGTCGAAGGATTCCCGTACAAGGAGATCGCGGAGATCATGGGCACACCCATCGGAACGGTGATGTCGCGACTGCACCGTGGTCGCAAGCAATTGCGTGGTCTTTTGGCCGATGTCGCAAAAGACCGGGGATTCAATCGGGACGGCGCGGTCGACACAGCCACAGTCGCAGCCACCGAGACGGAAGGTGTCACACGATGAGTGAGCAGGACGAATTCGAAAGGCTCGACTGCTCGGCAGTCATCGCCGACGTCTGGTTGATGCTCGACGGTGAATGCGACGATTCAAGTCGTGCTCGCCTGCAGCGTCATATCGACGATTGTGGATCGTGCCTCGAGGCCTACGGGATCGAAGAGAAGGTCAAGAGCCTGATCAACCGTAAGTGCGGCGGAGACCATGCGCCGGAAAGCCTGCGTCAGAGGCTCACCGTCGAGTTGCGTCGGACCATCGTCATAACGACTACCGAAACCGACAGCTAGCCCGTCAGCGAAGATCTGAGCGGCAGCAGTCGGAAGGCAGTAACGCCGAGGGGCGGGGAAGCAATGCTTCCCCGCCCCTCGGACGTTTTGTTGCGCTACATGTCAGGCGTTTGGACGCTTGCCATGGTTAGCGGCGTTGCCCTTACGGCTGCGCTTCTTACGACCACGCTTACCCATGATTGGTCTCCCTTCTGTTTCTTTCGCGTCATTGTTTCACGCCGATGCCGGTGTGGTTCCATTGGCAGGTCGATCGAGTGATCCGTCGACGTATTTTCGTGGTCAGAGTGCAGTTCCGACAGAAGTGAGGTTCACGATGGCAGAAGACGTGCGCGCCGAGATGGTTTCGACGGTCTACCAGGTCGTCGTGAGCGAGGGAGACGTCGTTGCGGACGGCGACACCCTGGTCATCCTCGAATCCATGAAGATGGAGATTCCCGTCCTGGCCGAGGTTCCGGGAACGGTGACGACGGTGGGCGTCAAGGTCGGCGACGTGATTCAGCAAGGCGATCTGATCGCCGTGATCTCCTAAGCCGGACGATGTCCACTCTCAGCGACCTCCTCGCCGAACACACCGACCTTCCCGGTGCGGCGGTCGACCATCTCCAGCGCGTCGTGGGGGAGTGGCAACTGCTCGCCGACCTCTCCTTTGCCGACGTTCTCTTGTGGGTGGGCACCGAATCGGAGAAGAACCGATCCGAGGGGACGGTCATCTGCGTCGCGCATTGCCGGCCGACAACGGCATCGACGGCTTTTCCGGAGGATGCGGTCGGAACGGTCGTTTCCGAGTCCGAGCACCCGCAGGTTCTTCGCGCTCTCGTGGAGGGCCGCGTCGTGCGCGGGGAAGACGAGACGTGGCGTGAAGGAATGCCGCCGCGTCGGGAAGCCGTTCCGGTGCGTCTGGACGGGCGAGTCATCGCTGTTCTGAGCCGCGACACCAACCTGTCGCACCAGCGAGCGCAGAGTCCGCTCGAACTCGCGTATCTCGATTGCGCCGAAGACCTGTGTCAGATGATCAGCGACGGAACCTTCCCGATCCGAGAATCGCGCTCCGACACGAACTCGAGCCCACGTGCGGGCGACGGCTTCATCCGTCTCGATACCGAAGGCACAGTCGTCTATGCCAGCCCGAACGCGCTCTCGGCCTATCACCGGATGGGTCTGAGTTCGGATCTGGTGGGCCAAGACCTCGCAGCGCTGACCCGTTCGTTGGTCACCGACCCGTTCGAGTCTCAGGAAGCTGCGGGATACATCCGAGATACGTTGGCGGACAAGCCCGGTCGCCGTATGGAGATCGAGGCGCGCGGGGCGACCGTTCTGCTGCGGGCCCTGGTTCTCAAGCCTGGCGGCCGGCATGTCGGTGCTGCGGTCGTCGTCCGCGACGTCACCGAGGTCAAGCGTCGTGATCGCGCTCTCCTGAGCAAGGACGCAACCATCCGCGAGATTCACCATCGAGTGAAGAACAATCTGCAAACCGTCGCGGCGCTTCTGCGTCTACAGGCCAGGCGAACCGGCAACGACGAAGCGCGACAAGCGTTGACAGAGTCGGTGAGACGCGTGACGTCCATCGCCCTCGTTCACGACACCTTGTCGATGTCGGTGGACGAAGAGGTGGATCTCGACGAGGTGATCGACCGGTTGGTTCCCATGCTCTCCGATGTCGCGGGAGTAGGTGTGCCGGTGACGATTCGGCGTGAGGGCAGTTTCGGAGTGTTCTCCGCCGAGCGCGCCACCCCGCTGGTCATGGTGCTGACGGAGTTGGTGCAGAACGCGATCGAGCACGCTTTCGATCCGGGTGTGACCGGCACGGTCACACTCAGTGCCGAGCGTTCTGCACGCTGGTTGGACGTGATCATCCACGACAACGGGCGCGGCCTGCCGGAGAACTTCGACCTCGAGAAATCCGATCGCCTCGGACTCCAGATCGTGCGGACTTTGCTGGGCGCCGAACTCGGTGGCTCGCTCGGACTGCACCCGGGAAGCGGAGGCGGTACCGACGCGGTTCTGCGTGTGCCGCTCGGTAGACGTTCTGCGCGTTACTGATTCGAGCCGCGTTAGCGATTCGAGCAGACAAAAAGCCCGGCACCATGTGGTGCCGGGCTGTCGTCTTCGACTGTGCAGAGGGGCTGTTCTCCGCCGCGAGTCGAACGTCTCGGTTCTACCTAGACGGAAGTGCGTGCACGGGTACGTGCGTTACGACGCTTGAGTGCGCGACGCTCGTCTTCGCTCATTCCGCCCCAGACGCCTGCATCCTGGCCGGACTCGAGAGCCCACGACAGGCACTCGGCGGTGACGGGGCAGCGGTTGCAGACAACCTTGGCATCAGCGATCTGAGCGAGGGCCGGTCCACTGTTTCCCACAGGGAAGAACAGTTCGGGATCCTCGTCGCGACAGATTGCGTTGTGGCGCCAGTCCATCTTTTTTCGCTCCTTAATTGGGTGTGTATTCACACCATTTGGTACCAATGAGTTTGTGTGTGCGTCATCAATGTTTCCGCACTGTTACTTGTGAATGCTTTCACGAACTCGCGGTATGTCAATAGGTTTGAACGGGTTCGTGGGCCAACTCACTAATTTGTGACACACCTGACGGCCACCTGGGCGTCACCGGCATTTTACCCGATTTCGACCTTTTGGCACCAGAGTTTTTGCAGGTCAAACGTGTTGCCTGACTCACGTCGTAATCGGTGCGAACACTTCCAGTGCATCCGGGACCGAGGTGAATTCGACCTTTTCACGAAGTCCGATGTAGTCGCCGTCCATCTGGAGTCCGATCGGTCGCGACGATTCGATGGTGATTGTCGGGACGTCGTCGGTGCGTAAGAGGACCTTCGATTTCGGCTCCGCGCCGCGTGCGAGTAGTTGCCGCACAACCCGCAGGGACGGCAGAACTTTGGTGCTCGTCATGGCGAAGATGCCGAGTCCACTGTCGAAGGTCGTTCCCGGATTGGTGTGGACGGGACGCTCTTCCAGATATGTCCACGGGCTCGAGTTCGAGACGAATGCGTAGTGGACTCCGGAGACGGGATCCTGATCGGGAAGGTGGACGGTCAGCGCTGGTTCGGCTCGCTTGGCACGGAAGAACGCCGCGATCGCGGTTCGGACATACCGGGCGGGTGTGGCGGCGTCACCGTTCTTACGGCTGGCGTCGACGGCCTCGCACACATCGGCGTCGAGGCCCATTCCGGCGTTGAACGTGAACCAACGGTTGTCGCAGTGTGCGAGCCCGATTCGGCGCCTGGTCCGTTCGGAGAGGAGGTCGACGAGTTGGTTCGTGGCGTCGATCGGGTCGGCGGCAATACCGAGTGAGCGCGCGAAAACGTTTGCCGAGCCGCCTGGGACGACAGCGATCGTCGGGATCGGACCGACCGGAACCGATTTCATCGACGCGGGATGCGGTGACCCGAGCAGTCCGTTGACCACTTCGTTGACCGTTCCGTCGCCACCGTGGACGATCACCGAGCCGAAGCCGTCTTCGTGGGCTTCGCGCGCCAGTTCGGCGGCATGACCCCGATGTGTGGTGTGCGCCACAGTAAGTCGCACCCGACTCTCGAGGGCGTGTGCCAACAGGTCACGACCGGCAGCGGTGGTGGAGGTGGCATTGGGGTTGACGATCAGCAGTGCGCGCACGGGGCATGAGCCTATCCGGTGTCGTGTTCTAGGCTGGCCTCGTGCCGAATACCGCCAGTCCGAACGCCCTGCCCAAGACAGTCACATGGGCGGGTGCCCTCGTGACGCTTCAAGGGCTGGTTGCCGCCGGGTTCGCGATCGTCGCAGTGATTCGCGGTGCAACCGGCCACGATCAGAGCGTCACCAACGGATACGGATTTGCCGCCTGGGTCGCGATCCTCGGCGGCGCGGTGTTGGCTGCCGGTATCGCTTTGCTGACGGGCCGCCGGTGGGGCCGGGCAATCGCCGTCGTCGCGCAGTTGCTGCTCCTGCCGGTCGCCTGGTCGCTCCTGACCGATTCGCATCAGGTGCCGCTCGGCATCGTTCTGGGTGTCGTCGTTCTCGGCGCTCTGGGCTGCCTGTTCTCGGCTCCGACGTCTCGATGGATGGCAGCGGAGTACGGAGCGTACGCAGACGAGGTGTCGCCGGAAGAGGGACGCCCGGACGAGACCGAAGAGCCGCGGGACAAGTAGGACGGAACGCCTACGCTGCTTCGGTCCTACTCAGCTTCCGCTCTACTCAGCTTCGGCGGCGAGAGCTCCGAGGTGGGTGCCGGTCAGGCGATACGTGGTCCACTCCGTCTTCGCGTCGGCACCGAGTGACTCGTAGAACTTGATCGAGGGGGTGTTCCAGTTGAGCACCGACCAGGACAGCCGGGTGTAGTCGTTATCGGTGCACTCCTTGGCGAGTGCGGCCAGAAGAGCCTTCCCGTGGCCTGATCCGCGCTGACTGGGCTTGACGTACAGGTCTTCGAGGTAGATGCCGTGAGCGCCGTCCCACGTCGAGAAATTGCGAAACCACAACGCCATGCCGACGACGTCGTCGGCCGAATTCACAGCGACGTGCGCGAAGGCCGTCGCGGCCGGCCCGAACAACGCCTCGCCGATCTGTTCCGCCTTCACGGTGCACTCGTCGAGGGCCTTCTGGTAGTCGGCCAACTCGTAGATCATGTCGGTGATCGGCTGGACGTCTGCGGGCGTGGCGCGTCGGATCATAGGGAGAATCTTAGGCCTCAAGACTCGACGAGCGGCGGCACGTTGTGATGGACGAGGTGGGTGGCGCCGTGCTCGTAACCGAGAACCGAGTATGCGCCGGGGGACAAGGCGAAACGCTTTCCTTCCGTCACCGGGAGCTCGAGCCAGCGGGCGATGAGTGCGCGTGAGAAGTGGCCGTGCCCGATCAGGATCACGTCGCGTTCGGGTAGTTGCGAACGCACCATCGACAGCACCATGTCGGTGCGGGCGTGGATCTGATCGGCCTGCTCGCCGCCGGGGCACGGGTGCGTCCAGACGGTCCAATCGGGCACCGTTGCGCGGATCTCGGGCGTCGTGAGGCCTTCGTAGTCGCCGTAGTCCCATTCGGACAGTGCATCCCAGGTTCGCTCTTCCGGCAGGCCGGCGAGATCGCCCGTCAACTGTGCGCGCAGCCGCGGACTCGTCAGAATCATGGGGTTCCGGAGGTCGAGGGTTCGCAAGCGATTTCCGGTCGCGGTTGCCTGCATCTCGCCGAGCGGAGTCAGCGGAACCTCGGTCCGGCCCGTGTGTTTCCCGGTGCGTGCCCACTCGGTTTCACCGTGTCGCATGAGTACGACGCGAGCACCGAGGGGGATCGACGAGGGGGCGGACTGGGACGTCATGTCGACCATCATTGCAGGCTGCCTCGCGTGTGTAGCTCGCCTCCTGGCGCGAAGTGCGCAAGGATCTACGTGTGACGACGGTTCTCGCAGTGGCGAATCAAAAGGGCGGCGTGGCTAAAACCACCACCGTCGCTTCTCTCGGTGCGGCTTTGTCCGCGCTCGGACAACGAGTTCTGGTGGTGGATCTCGACCCGCAGGGCTGCCTGACGTTCTCGCTCGGACACAACCCGGATCGCCTCGAGCGTTCGGTCAACGAGGTCCTGGCGGGTGATCTCGACGCGGTCGACGCCGTGCTGAAGACGGACGACGGTATGGATCTCCTGCCGGCCACGATCGATCTCGCGGGCGCCGAAGCGCTGCTCCTGATGCGACCCGGTCGAGAGTTCGCGCTCAAGCGGGCGCTGTCTCCGCTCCTGGGCTCTTACGACGTCATCATCATCGACTGCCCACCGTCGTTGGGTGTGCTCACACTCAACGGATTGACTGCGGCGCAGTCGGTTCTGGTTCCACTGCAATGCGAAACCCTCGCACACCGCGGCGTCGGACAGCTGCTGCGTACGGTTCGTGAAGTCCAAGCCATCACCAACCCGGATCTTGTTCTGCTCGGCGCACTTCCGACTCTGTACGACGCTCGAACCACGCACAGTCGCGACGTGCTCGCCGACGTCAGCGACCGCTACTCCCTGGCCGTTCTGGCGCCTCCGATCCCACGCACCGTCAAGTTCGCCGAGGCGTCCGCGTCGGGCGCGACGGTCCTCGCCGGACGAAAGAACAAGGGTGCGGATGCCTATCGTGAACTCGCGGACAATCTCGTAAAGCATTGGGCTGGAAACGAAGTCGTGACTTTCGCGCCGGAGCTGGCGATCTGAGGAAGGTGAGCTTCTAGCGCAGCGCGAACAAGGTATCGCCGCGCTGTTCCAGAATCGTCTCGCCCGCACTGGCGAGCACGATCGGTGTCGCCGTCTCACCGCGGTCGACTGCGATCATGCGCTGCACCGCTCCGTCCGACGGACTGACGGCTGCAATGCCGCCCGGAACGGGGATGAGCATCTGACCGGCAACCATGCTTCCGGGTCCGGACGTTCCGTTGACGATCCACGTCGGAGCCAGATCGCTCAGGCGCAGGTTGACGGTCTGCGAGCCGGTCCACCACGTGATCGAAGCCTTGTCGGCGTGGGTGCGGGCGCCTTCGGTCACCGTTCCCTCGATCGGATAGTCGACGATCGGATTGCCGGATCCGTCGAAAATGGTGATGCGAGAAACGGTTCCGTTGGCGGCAGGGAGGTAGACGGCCGTCTTTTCGCCGGCCACGGCAAGCAGGCGGGCGCCCTCGGAGTCGAGGAGAATCGCGGATCCGTACTCTTCGGGTTCCTGGGCGTCCTTGGGTGCGGGATTCATCACCGTCAACCTGTTGGAGGCTTCACCGGGGCAGCGCTCGAGTACCGAGACTCGGTTGGCGCTCGACGCAGCGTCGAGCAGCGTGCATCCGGTGCGGGGTTGCTTGTTGGGGTTGACCTTCGCGTCGACCCGGCCGTACTCGAGGGTTCGGACGAGGTCCGAGCGCCACAGCTCCATTCGCTCACTGCCGCGCGAAATCAGGTAGGTGCCGTCCGCTGAAAGGCTGACCGCAGAATCGGCGTCGCTGTTGCGCTGGTCCTTTCGGGCGCCGGTGTCGGCGACCAGCGACGTGACCTGAGAGCAACCGCGATCGTCCTGATAGACGCTGACGACGCGATCCCACGAACCGATCGCGCCGCACAGCGGAATGTTGCGCGCGTATCGCCATACTTCTTCGCCCGTTGCCGGATCGCGGCCGATCACCTCGGAGCCGTCGGCGGTGACGACGGCATTTCCGACGGTGATCGGTGCCGTCGAGTCGGCACTGGGAGATTCCCACGTCTGCTTCAGGATGTCGGGTAACAACACCGACGTCGACAGAGGTGGGAGTGGAGATTCGGCGGTGACCGAGGTGGTTC
This sequence comes from Rhodococcus sp. C3V, assembly GCF_029269915.1. Taxonomy (NCBI): domain Bacteria; kingdom Bacillati; phylum Actinomycetota; class Actinomycetes; order Mycobacteriales; family Nocardiaceae; genus Rhodococcus; species Rhodococcus sp. C3V. Next base: position 493,730 of record NZ_JARJBE010000002.1, on the reverse strand, counting down.
CGCGCGCATCACTGCGCAACCACACAACGGTCACCGCCACGATTACGGCCAGCGCGATTGCCAGCGCACCGATCACATCTGAGCGAGTACGCCTTTCGGGAGCCAGCACATCGGCAGCTTACTCTGCGGCGCCTGCCGTCGCGGAAGCCGCGGGGCGACGACGCCGACGGCGACGCGGCTTGGCCGCTCCGTCTTCGTCCGAGTTCTCGGCAGCGGTTGCCGCGGGTGCCGAAGGGGGAGCTGTGGTGGCGCCGGCGGTGGTGGACGTCGGGGCGTCGGTCGAAGCGCCGGCGCGGGTGCGGCGACGGGTCCGGTTGCGGCGGGGAGCGGCCTTCTCTTCGTTGCCGTCCGAGTCGGTCGACTTCGGCGCGTCTGCTTTTTCCGTTGCTGCCTTGTCCGTTGCTGCCTTCTCAGGTGCGGCCTTGGCCTTGCGAACAGTGCCCTTGGCATCGGCCGGAATGGACAACTCTTCGTAGAGGTGCGGCGAGCTGGAGTAGGTCTCGACCGGGTCGGGGATTCCGAGGCTCAGTGCCTTGTCGATGAGCTGCCAGCGAGGGATGTCGTCCCAGTCGACCAGCGTGACGGCGATGCCGGTGCGTCCGGCGCGGCCGGTACGACCGATGCGGTGGACGTAGGTCTTCTCGTCCTCGGGGCACTGGTAGTTGATGACGTGGGTGACGTCGTCGATGTCGATACCGCGGGCAGCGACGTCGGTGGCGACCAGAACGTCGACCTTGCCGTTACGGAAGCCCTTCAGCGCCTTTTCACGGGCGATCTGTCCGAGGTCACCGTGGACGGCACCGACGGAGAAGCCGCGTTCCGCGAGATCGTCGGCCACCTTCTGGGCTGTGCGCTTGGTGCGGGTGAAGATCATCGTCGCGCCGCGGCCTTCGGCCTGCAGGACGCGGGCGACCATCTCGGCCTTGTCGAGCGCGTGTGCACGGTAGATGTGCTGGCTGGTGCGATCGTGCACCGCGGAGGATTCGGCCTCTTCGGCGCGGATGTGCGTCGGCTGCGTCAGGAAGGTACGAGCCAGGGTGATGATCGGGCCGGGCATCGTCGCGGAGAAGAGCATCGTCTGACGCTTGTCGGGGACCATGCCCATGAGGCGTTCGATGTCGGGGAGGAATCCCAGGTCGAGCATTTCGTCGGCCTCGTCGAGGACGAGAACGCCCACCTTGCCCAGGATCAGGTGCGACTGGTTGGCGAGGTCGAGCAGGCGACCCGGGGTGCCGACGACAACGTCGACGCCCTTCTGGAGTGCCGAGATCTGCGCCTCGTACGGACGGCCGCCGTAGATGGGCAGAACCTGGAGACCACGATCGCCGACGCGGAGGTACTTGCTGGCGTTCTCGAGGTCGCGGGCGACCTGGATGCACAGCTCGCGGGTGGGAACGATGATCAGAGCGCGGGGCGTGCCGTCGAGAACAGCTGTGCCGTTCTCGGCGGTGACGATGCGATGCAGGAGCGGGACGCCGAAACCGAAGGTCTTGCCCATTCCGGTGCGGGCCTGACCGATGAGGTCGTCACCGGCGAGAGCCAACGGAAGGGTGAGTTCCTGGATGGCGAAGGTGCGCTCGATGCCGATCTCGTTCAGTGCGCGGACGATTTCGTCGCGGACACCGAGTTCGGCGAAGCTCGGGGGTACATGGGTGTCGTCGAGCTGGACGGAAACGGTGTTCTCGGTTGCTTCGTCTTCGTGGTCGACAGTGATCTTGCTCAGGGGACTAGCCTTTCCTCGTGGCGGTACGCACGCACAAGGTAAGGGGCCAGGCCGTAAGTCGGCCGATGTCGATGCCCTCTTTTTCTTCGGTCATGCCTACGCCTCAGCACTGAATTCCACTCGGACGAATTCGAACCGTCCGGAGATCTCGGCGAAGCGGGCGACAACCGTCGATGCAGGTGCGCGCACATTATCGGTGGGGTTCGTGTGAATACAGCCGTCCCGGCTAACCAAATGGCCCGGGGGAACTGGCGAACTCCCAAGACCATTGTAGCTGCACGTTGTCCGTCCCTCGCGATGACATGTCGAAGATCACCGAATCGGACATGCGGTCCTTGCCGGTCGCGTCGGCCGTCGAAGCACTACAGTTCGTAGTCATGGGCGCACACGATCTTGATGCTTCGACGGACGCTGGAACCGGAGGCCGAGTCGCTTCCGATCACCCTGGCGTGATCGATTTGTTTGCCGTTCTCGCGTATGGCGAGATTTCGGCGTTCTACCGCTTGGCGGAGGACGCACAAATGGCACCGGACCTGCGAGGCAAGGTGGCGTTCGCCAGCATGGCCGCCGCCGAGATGGACCACTTCGAGACTCTGGAAACGGCGTTGACGGAACGTGGCCACGAGATCTTCGCCGTCATGGACCCGTTCGTTCGAGCTCTCGACAACTACCACGCGTCGACGACACCGTCGACGTGGCTGGAATCGCTCGTGAAGGCGTACGTCGGCGACGGAATCGCTGCCGACTTCTATCGCGAGATCGGGCACTCCCTCCCGGCGGATGTCGCGGAAATCGTCGAGGACGTGCTGTCCCAGACGGGCCACTCGGAGTTCGTGGTGCTCGAGGTGAAGGCAGCAGTGGAGGCCAGTACTCGCGCCAAGGACCGGTTGATGCTGTGGGGACGCCGTCTTCTGGGGGAAGCAATCACGCAGGCACAGTTCGTGCTGGCGCAGCGTGAGGATCTCACCGATCTGGTGATCTCCGCCTCCGGCGACCTCAACGGAGTTGTCGCGTTGTTCGACGGCATGCAGGCAAAGCATGCCGAGCGGATGGCGATTCTCGGACTCGTCTAGGTGCCTGTTCGCTCTGGGCACAGCGTGCAGAGGAGCGTGGGCGGTCGTTGCTGCATTAGCCTTGCGTCGACAACGGATGTAATTCACGAACAGTTCGGAGGTTGACCGTGGAGGTCAAGATCGGTGTAATCGACAGCCCGCGTGAGCTCATCGTCAACAGCGAACAGACCCCTGACGAGGTCGAGACACTGGTCGCGGCTGTCCTCGGTGGCCGCGAGCCGGTTCTGGCTCTCGTCGACGACAAGGGCCGCAAGTTCCTGGTGCAGGCTTCTCGTGTGGCGTACGTGGAGATCGGTCCGTCCGATATCCGCAAGGTCGGATTCGCGCCTACCGTCTGACGCGTAGCTGTAACAGCAGAATGGGCGGGCAGTCGTGAGACTGCCCGCCCATTCTCGTTCGGGTTCGGGTTCCGGTTACTTCGTTTCGGCTTGCAGCGGCACGTGTGAGAGACCGCCCCACGCGAGGGTCACGGTGATTTCCACGGCTTCTTCCTTCGGGATCGGCCGCGCGGCTTCGAGCCAGTACCGCGCAGTGAACTGGCTGGCACCGACAAGGCCGACCGCAAGGATGCGCGCACGGTACGGATCGAGTCCGGAATCCTGACTCACCAGGTCGAACACGGCGTCGACGCAGGCTTCGGTGGCTTGTTCGACGCGTGTCTGGACCTGAGGTTCGCCCATGATGTCGGACTCGAACACCAGGCGGAAGCCCTGGGAGTCGTTGTCGACGAAGTCGAAGAACGCCTGGACCGCGGCGCGGACACGCTGTTTGTTGTCCGTCGTCGATCGCAGGGCCTGGCGTACACCCGAGATGAGGCTGTCGACGTAACTCTGCAGGACTGCGACGTACAGTTCGAGTTTGCCTGGGAAATGTTGGTACAGAACTGGCTTGCTGACACCGGCACATTCGGCGATCTCGTCCATGCCGGCCGAGTGGTACCCGTTCGCAACGAATACCTCACTTGCAGCTGCGAGGAGCTGGAGGCGGCGCGCATCGCGGGGGAGGCGGGTGCTGCGACGTGTTCCGGCAGGCTTGCCAGCCGTTGTACCGCGATCGGAGTCAGTCCGATCCGCGAGTTCTGTCATGTCGCTTCCAATCTGAGCAAAAGTAATTCGGTCGGCGCGCGGATCCGCGAGTCGCGTGTGCGTACCCGCCAGTATCCTCCGTCACACCGGTCGTAGCCGAATGAACGATACCGTGTGTCGCCCGGGCGAGTCGCGCGTGCCTCGGTGAGCGAGACCAGCGGTCTTTCTCGTTACAGGACGGGCTGCCATGACACGCCAGGACCAGCAAGTTTCGGTCAGCCCGGGCGAGCGACTTGCCGTGTGTGAGATTCTGGACGACGTGACTGACCCAGGGGGACCGCGCATGCGTGGACGAACTACGCAGAACCCTGAACGTGAGGAACGTCGAATGCGTAGCGGAACTGGAGCGCCTCGCGACGAACGTCGGCCGGAGGTGCCGGATGATCGTGCCTACGGCGAACGCGACTATCGCGGCATTTCCTCCCATCAGCCTTTGCGCGCCCAATGGGATCCGACCAAACGAGAAGTGGGCCGAACCCCGCGTAATCCGCGACCGGACCGGGCAGCGCGAAAGCAGAGCAAGCTCGGGCGCTTCGTCTCGACCTACGGTTGGCGGGCCTACGCGATTCCGGTTCTCGTGGTGCTCACCATTCTTGTGATCGTCGATGCGGTACGGCCGGACGCCACAGACTCCGCGAGCAAGACGTCGGCCACCGCCGACCTCGCGCACAGCACCGACGGAACCGATGTCATCGGTGCCCCACCGGCCGGAGACGGAACTTTTGCCTCGTCGATACCGTCCGGTGCCCTTCCCGACGGTGGTCCGTTCACCGTCGCGGGGGGTGGAACGTGGCACGTCGTACCAGGTACGACGGGCAAGGTCGGACAGGGAACCGAACGCGAGTTCACGTACACGGTCGAGATCGAGGACGGCGTCGACACGACCGGCTTCGGCGGAGACGAATCGTACGGACGCATGGTCGACCAGACACTGGCCAATCCGAAGAGTTGGACCAACGATCCCAAGGTCGCGTTCCGGCGCGTCGACGCCGGCGAGCCGGACTTCCGGATCTCCTTGACCTCACAGATGACGATCCGCGAAGGCTGTGGATACGAAATCGAACTCGAAGGATCCTGCTACAACCCGAGCATGGACCGAGTCCTGCTCAACGAACCGCGATGGGTGCGAGGCGCCATTTCGTTCCAGGGCGACATCGGCTCGTATCGGCAGTATCAGATCAATCACGAGGTCGGCCATGCCATCGGATACGCCGCTCATCAGCCGTGCGAGACCGAAGGCGGACTCGCACCGATCATGATGCAGCAGACCTTCGGAACCGCGAACAACGACATCGCTAGGCTTGATCCCGAGGGCGTCGTTCCGATGAACGGACTCACGTGCCGCTTCAATCCGTGGCCGTACCCCCGAGCGTGACCGGATCGAGAATCCCTGATCTCGTCTTGAACTAGGAGTGTTTCGCGGTGTCTGCAACACCCGTCGTATTGCCACCACTGGTGGAGCCGGCAGCCGAGTTGAGCCGGGAGGAAGTTGCCCGATACAGCCGGCACCTGATCATCCCGAACGTAGGCATGACCGGCCAGAAGCGGCTCAAGAATGCACGAGTCCTGTTCATCGGCGCCGGTGGATTGGGTTCACCGGCACTGCTCTATCTCGCGGCCGCAGGAGTGGGCACCATCGGGATCGTCGAGTTCGACGAGGTCGACATGTCGAACCTGCAGCGTCAGGTGATTCACGGACGCTCCGACGTCGGACGCCCGAAGGCGCTCAGTGCGAAGGAGTCGATTCTCGAAATCAACGAGCACGTCGACGTCCGGTTGCACGAGTTCCGCCTGGACAACTCCAACGCGGTCGAACTGTTCTCCGAGTACGACCTGATCCTGGACGGTACGGACAACTTCGCGACGCGGTACCTCGTCAACGATGCTGCCGTCATCGCGGGAAAGCCATACGTGTGGGGCTCGATCTACCGCTTCGAAGGGCAGGTCTCGGTCTTCTGGGAAGACGCCCCGGACGGCGCGGGACTGAACTATCGCGATCTTTACCCGGAGGCACCGCCGCCAGGCATGGTCCCCTCGTGCGCCGAGGGTGGTGTGCTCGGAGTCCTGCCTGCGACCGTCGGTTCGATCATGGCGACCGAGGCGGTCAAGCTCATCACGGGGATCGGCGAACCGCTTCTCGGACGCCTGATGATCTACGACGCACTTGCGATGACGTTCCGGACGATCCGCCTTCAGCGTGATCCGACCCGCGTGCCGGTCACCGCCTTGATCGACTACGACGCGTTCTGCGGTGTCGTGTCCGAAGAGGCGAGTGCCGCTGCTGTCGGTTCGACGATCACGGCGCCCGAACTGGAGGCCATGATCGGCGAGGGACGGTCGATCGAGCTGGTCGACGTACGAGAACCGGTTGAATGGGACATCATGCATCTGCCGGGGGCCGTGCTGATCCCGAAGGACCGCATCCTGTCCGGTGAAGCTCTGGCGACGTTGCCGCAGAACAAGCAGATAGTGCTGTACTGCAAAACCGGCATTCGTTCCGCCGAGGCATTGGCATTTCTCAAGAACGCCGGTTTCTCCGACGCGGTCCACGTTCAAGGCGGCGCGATCGCCTGGGCGAACCAGGTGGATGCGAGTCTGCCGGTCTACTAGGCGCGCCTCGCGGGAGGCGGCGCCGCGCACCGGTAGCGTTGGGGTGTGAGCACAGGCCAACCTCCCCAGCACGTGTGCTCCACCTTCGGCCTCCGTGAAGTCGATCCCATCCCACTCGGTGCGGATTGGGACGGCGGGTGGCTGTGTGGAGACGTCGTCCTTTCAGCAGTCGCGGATCATGCCCGCGCAGCGTGGTCGGCGAAGGTGCGAGAGAACCTCGAAGTCGACGGCGTTCGGCTGGCTCGACCGGTGCGTTCGACCGACGGTCGTTACGTCGTCTCGGGCTGGCGTGCCGACACCTTCATCGTCGGATCGCCGGAACCACGTCACGACGAAGTGGTCTCGATGTCCTGCCGACTGCATGCGGCGACGGCCTCGCTCGAGCGCCCGCGCTTCCTTGCGCAACCGCCCGTGCCGCCGTGGGCCGAGGTCGACGTATTCGTCGCCGCTGATCGCGCGGCCTGGGAAACGGTTCCGCTGAGGATCGCGAAGGGCGTCGAGCAACTCGAGACGCCCACTCCTGACGGTCGCAAAAGTCTGGAACTGATCGCCGGGCTCGCTACTTTGCGTAAGCCGGTGCAGAGCCCGGACCAGCTCGTGCACGGCGATCTGTTCGGGACAGTGCTGTTCTCGGGCAGTATGGCGCCCGGAATCACCGACATCACGCCGTATTGGCGGCCGGCTGCGTGGGCCGCCGCCGTCGCTGTGGTCGACGCGATCTCGTGGGGCGGTGCCGACGAGGCACTGGTCGGCCGGTGGGAAGATCTCCCCGAGTGGCCGCAGATGCTTCTACGTGCGGTGATGTTCCGCTTGGCGGTTCATGTTCTGCATCCTCGCTCGACGGCGGACGCGTTCCCGGGGTTGGCCCGTACGTCCGACATCGTGCGCTTGCTGCTCTAGATCGGGGCGCCGGTACCGAAGTCCGAGACCAGGCCCTCGAACAGCTCGCGTGCGGCGTTCGAGGCGGCCACGGTGTTCCCGTCGACGACAGCGTTGACGAGGTTCGCGTGCTGCGAGTGGAATCCTTCGCCGGTTGCATCGATGTGCTGTTGGATCGTGGTCTCGATGACCGGGAGCAGGGAGTCGTAGAACTCCAGGTAGACCTCGTTGTGGCTGGCCGCGACGATTGCTCGGTGCAGGGCGACGTCCGCGGTGGTGGCAGCGTCGACGTCCTGACCCTCCCATGACGCGGTGCGAAGCTCGAGTAGCCGCGTCAGTTCGGCGATGTCGTCTTCGGTTCGCCGTGCGGCGGCGAGGGTGGCTGCAGTGATGTCGAGTGCGCGCCGAAGTTCGAGTACATCCCGCTGGTGGGCACCGGCAAAGTAGTTGCCGAGAGTGCCACCGAGGTCGGAGACAGCAACGACGTAGGTGCCCGATCCCTGACGACGTTCCAGCATTCCGGCGTGTACGAGCGCCTGGACCGCCTCGCGCACGGTATTGCGACCGGTCCCGGTCAGCTCCGACAGTTCCGGTTCGGTGGGGATTTTGGAACCGATCGGCCAGGTTCCGCTCCGGATCTCGTTGCGGAGTTGTTCGGTGACCTGCGAGATGAGACTTGCGCGTCGAACGGGTTGCACGTGGTTGTTTCCTCGGGTCCGGGTAAGTGGTGTGAATGTGACGTTAGATTACCGCGCTTGTGCGAGTTCGTCCGGTCATCCTATGATTTCCCGGTGACTGCTCAACTGGAGAGAACCGAAACCCGCTCGTTGGTACAAGGCCGTGTGCTCGTCTTCGCTGCGATTGCGATGTCTGCGCTAGTACTTCGACTTGCGGTGACCTCGTTCTCGCCCTTGGCGGCCGAGATTCGCGACGAGATCGGCTTCTCCGCCTCGATCGTCGGTGTCTTCGGCATGGTTCCGACCGCAATGTTCGCCATCTTCGGTCTCGTCACTCCCGCCATCGCGAAACGTATCGGGCTCGAGCGGACGGCCCTCGTCGCGATGCTCATGGCCGGCGTCGGAATGCTGTTGCGCGCCATGATGTCTCAGACATGGTCGTTGCTGGCCCTCTCGGCTCTGGCACTGGCAGGCATGGGAATCGGCAATGTCGTGATCCCGCCGTTGGTCAAGCGGTACTTCTCGGATCGCCTCGCCACCATGAGTTCGGTCTACATCGTGGCCGTGCAGATCGGCACCATCGTTCCGGCGTTCGTCGCAGTCCCGGTTGCCGACGCCTTCGGGTGGCGGTTCTCGATCGGCTGGTGGTCCGCCTTCGGCTTCGCCGCAGCAGTGCCGTGGTTGATCACCCTCGCTCGCTCGCGCAAGGCTCGCGCGAACGAAGCCGGGTCCGTCGAGAATGCATCGGATTCGGTTGCGGCAGTGGCAGAACAGCCACGCGGTCAGGTCTGGCGTTCTCCCGTGGCCTGGGGGATGGCCGGCATGTTCGGCATGACCTCACTGATCACGTATTCGATGTTCACGTGGATTCCCTCGATCCTTCGTGACGCCGGAGCCAGTGATGCCTTCGGCGGAACGATGGTCGGAATGTTCTCGGTGATCGGGCTCGTCGCAGCTTTCGGTGCACCGACGCTGTGCGCCCGCATGGCCAATCCCTTCCCTGTCGTGATCGCGTGTGCCGTCTGCTACCTGGTCGGCATGGGCGGGTTGTACTTTGCCCCGATGGCGGCGCCGGTCGTGTGGGTTGTCGTCCTGGGTCTCGGTCCGAGCACGTTCCCGATGTCGCTCACGCTGATCAACCTGCGTACTCGTTCGCACATCGGTTCCTCGGCACTGTCCGGCTTCACCCAGGGCATCGGCTACTCCGTTGCCTGCCTCGGTCCGCTCCTGTTCGGCGTTTTCCACGACGTGTCCGGTGGATACGCTGCGCCGTTCGGCCTGCTCGTCGTCGCTGTGATCGTGGTGCTCCTGGGCGCCTACCAGGCATGCAAGCCTCGGATGCTCGAGGATTCCTGGCACGCACCTGCGAAAAACTAGCTCACACCCGGTCTTGTTACCGGGTGAGGATCAATTGACTTCGCGGTCATCGCACGCAGCACCGGCGCAATAACCGTTTTCTACCTTTGGGTCTCCAACATATTCAGGAGGCCCTGGTGAGTCATTACATCGAGCATTGGGATGCAGAGGACGTCGACGCCTGGGAATGCGGCGGCAAGGACATCGCGAAGCGGAACCTGATCTGGTCAGTGGTAGCCGAACACGTCGGCTTCTCGATCTGGTCGATCTGGTCCGTGATGGTGTTGTTCATGCCGACGGATATCTACGGCATCGACGCGGCCGGAAAGTTCTTCCTCGTCGCAGTGCCCACACTTGTCGGGTCGGTCCTCCGCATTCCATACACGGTTGCCACCGCACGGTTCGGCGGTCGTAACTGGACCGTCATGAGTGCGCTGTTCCTCTTCGTGCCAACACTTCTCACGCTCTACCTGATGATGAACCCGGGTGCGTCGTACACCACGTTCATGTTGGTAGCGGCCACTGCAGGTATCGGCGGCGGCAACTTCGCGTCGTCGATGACCAACATCAATGCCTTCTACCCGCAACGCCTCAAGGGGTGGGCGCTCGGTCTCAATGCCGGCGGCGGCAACATCGGTGTGCCGATGATCCAGCTGATCGGTCTGCTGGTGATCGCCACCGTCGGTAACCGCGCTCCGTGGATCGTCTGCGCCGTCTATCTCGTGTTCATTGCGGCCGCCGCCGTCGGTGCCGCGCTGTTCATGGACAACCTGGGCAACCAGAAGTCGGACCTGCGCTCCATGGCCAAGGCACTCAAGTTCTCCGAGTCGTGGGTGATCAGCTTCCTGTACATCGGTACGTTCGGTTCCTTCATCGGATTCAGCTTCGCCTTCGGTCAGGTTCTGCAGATCAACTTCCTCGCCGGCGGTGCCACTCCGGCCGCGGCGGCGCTGCATGCAGCACAGATCGCCTTCATCGGACCACTCCTCGGTTCGATCGCCCGGCCGCTCGGTGGCAAACTGGCCGACCGCATCGGCGGCGGCAAGATCACCATGTGGACCTTTGTCGCCATGGCATTCGCGGCATCGATACTCGTGACGGCCGGAACGATGGACGACAACACCGCCGGCGTCGCCAGCGCCGGGATCATGGTGACATTCGTTCTCGGATTCATCGCTCTGTTCCTGCTCTCCGGCATCGGAAACGGATCTGTTTACAAGATGATCCCGGCGATCTTCGAGGCGAAGGCTCAGAGCTTCGATCACATGGATCGAAGCGAGAAGGCAACGTGGTCGCGCAGTATCTCCGGTGCTCTCATCGGATTTGCCGGTGCGGTAGGCGGTTTGGGCGGCGTCGGCATCAACCTGGTGCTGCGCGCGTCGTACAGCAGCCCCGCGAAGTCGGCGACCATGGCCTTCTGGGTGTTCCTGGCCTTCTACATCGCCTGCATCGCAGTCACCTGGTTCGTCTTCCTGCGCAAGCCGTCGACGCTGACCACAGACGTCGACGAGGCGAAGGTCGCAGTCACGGCGTGAGCGGTCCGCGGAATCTCAGAACTATCTCGTACCTCAGGAAGTAGGCGTCATGAGCAAGTCGGTTGTTGTCATCGGACACGGAATGGTCGGACACCGATTCGTCGAGGCACTGCGTTCGCGCGACGAAGCGAACAACTGGTCGGTGACCGTACTCTGCGACGAGCAGTACGCAGCGTACGACCGAGTCGGGCTGTCCTCGTACGTCGGAGCGTGGGACCCCAAGGAACTGGCACTGGCCGGCAACGATTACGTCGGCGACAGCCTGGTCGACCTCCGTGTGGGGGAGGGCGCGCTCGCGATCGACAAAGATGCACGCACGGTCACGACGACAACCGGCGAGACGATCTCCTACGACGCTCTGGTGATGGCGACCGGTTCGTATCCGTTCGTGCCTCCCGTACCGGGGCACGACGGCGACGGATGTTTTGTCTACCGCACCCTCGACGACCTCGACGGTATCCGGGCCGCCGCTGAGAAGGCGGGTCCTGGCGCTGTCGGCGTCGTGGTGGGCGGAGGTTTGCTTGGACTCGAGGCCGCAAATGCTCTCTCGCTCATGGGGATGACGGCACACGTCGTCGAGCACAATGCGCGATTGATGCCGATGCAGGTCGACGAGGGTGGCGGCGCACTGCTCGCTCGCCTCGTCACCGAACTCGGGCTCACTGTCCACACCGGTGTCGGGACGGCGGGAATTTCGCATGCCGACAACGGAATCGTGGTCGAACTCTCCGACGGCTCCACCATCGACGCCGCGCTGCTCGTCTTCTCCGCCGGAGTACGTCCGCGTGATCAGCTGGCCCGCGACGCCGGGATCGCAGTGGGGGAGCGCGGTGGCATCCTGACCGACCTCGGCTGCGTGACTTCGGACGAGAACGTCTACGCAGTCGGCGAATGTGCTGCGGTGGAAGGCCGTTGCTACGGTCTGGTCGCTCCCGGTTACACGACGGCCGAGATCGTGGCCGATCGTCTGCTCGGCGGCGCCGCGGATTTCCCGGGCGCGGACATGTCCACCAAGCTCAAGCTCATGGGCGTCGACGTCGCCAGTTTCGGTGACGCGATGGCGACCTCACCGGGCGCCCTCGAAGTCGTCCTCAGCGACGCGTCCAAGGGGACGTACGCAAAGCTCGTGGTCTCCGACGACGCGAAGATCCTGCTCGGCGGCATTCTTGTCGGTGACGCATCGGCCTACGCGTCGCTGCGCCCGCTGGTCGGTCGCGAACTACCCGGTGACCCGGCGACATTGATCTCGCCTGCGGGGGAGAAGCCGGGTGCAGGCTCGCTGCCCGACGACGCCGAGGTGTGCTCGTGCAACGCCGTGACGAAGGGAGCCATCTGCGGTGCAATCGCAGCCGGCGCATGCGACATCGCTTCGGTGAAGGCGTGCACCAGCGCCGGAACCACTTGTGGCGGTTGCCTTCCCACCGTGAAGCAGCTGCTGGCCGATTCCGGCGTCGTGATGTCGAAGGCACTGTGCGAACATTTCGCGCAGTCGCGGGCCGAGTTGTTCCAGATCGTCCAGTCGACGCAGACCAGAACTTTCTCGGCGCTGATCGCCAAGTACGGCAAGGGCGCCGGTTGCGACATCTGCAAGCCCGTAGTCGCTTCGATTCTGGCATCGACGGACTCCGATCACATCCTGCACCGCCAGCAGGCGTCGTTGCAGGACACCAACGATCACTTCCTCGCAAACATCCAGAAGAACGGTACGTACTCCGTGGTACCTCGGATGCCGGGCGGCGAGGTCACGGGTGAGCAACTCATCGTCATCGGAGAAGTGGCGCGAGACTTCGGCTTGTACACGAAGGTGACCGGCGGTCAGCGCATCGACTTGTTCGGTGCCCGCGTCGAACAGTTGCCCGCGATCTGGAAGCGCCTCGTTGACGCCGGGATGGAATCGGGTCAGGCGTACGGCAAGTCCCTCCGGACGGTCAAGAGTTGCGTCGGTTCGAGTTGGTGCCGCTACGGTGTCCAGGATTCGGTGGGTATGGCCGTCGACCTCGAGAATCGCTACCGCGGTCTGCGTTCGCCGCACAAGATCAAGTTCGGCGTCTCGGGTTGCGCCCGTGAATGTGCCGAAGCGCGAGGCAAGGACGTCGGCGTCATCGCGACGGAGAACGGTTGGAATCTGTATGTGGGCGGTAACGGCGGACAGTCGCCCAAACACGCTCAGTTGCTTGCCGGAGGCCTCGACGACGCGACCTTGGTCAAGTACATCGACCGCTACCTCATGTTCTACATCCGTACTGCCGATCGCCTCCAGCGCACGGCGCCGTGGGTCGAATCACTCGAATGCGGACTCGATCACCTCAAGGCCGTGATTTGTGAAGACAGCCTGGGTATCGGCGAAGAACTCGAGGCACTGATGGCCAAGCACGTCGAGGGTTACCAGGACGAATGGGCCGGTGTGCTGGGTGATCCGGAGAAATTGTCGAGGTTCGTCTCGTTCGTCAACGCACCGGAAGAAGCCGACCCGACGGTTGTGTTCGACGAGACCGGAGTGCGCAAGGTTCCGGTCCTGATGGGTATGCCGAGCATCCCCACGCGCCGGTAATAGTCGCGTAACCCGTGGGAAACACGGGATCCGTAGAAACGTAGACAAGAACCCGCGCGACGTTGTCGCCGGATCGACAGGAGGACTTCGATGAGTGTCATCGATGCGCAGATCGCCAAGCTGGATTCGGATCGACTCGAATGGACGTCGGCCTGCCCGCTGAGCCATCTGATCCCTGGACGCGGAGTTGCCGTGCTTCTTCGCGGCGGCGAGCAGGTGGCACTGTTCCTACTCGAGGACGGCACACTCCGGGCTGTCAGCAACTTCGATCCGTACGGCCGCGCCGCGGTGATGTCTCGCGGACTCGTCGGCGACCGGGACGGTGAACCGATCGTGGTCTCGCCACTGCTCAAGCAGGCGTTCTCGCTGGTCGACGGCCGGGCGCTGGACGACTCGTCGGTTGCGCTGCCGGTGTACGGCGTTCGCGTGTGGGCTGGAGTCGTTCAGGTACACAGCTTGCAGATGCAGGGTGTTCGCTCGACTGTCGCCGATGCAGTCTCGTGAGTGACGACATGCCGTTGGCTGGATTCACGGTAGGTATCACTGCTTCGCGCCGCGCCGAGGAGTTCGCGACCTTGCTGACTCGTCGGGGAGCGGATGTCGTTCACGCTCCGGCGATTCGAATCATTCCGTTGGCCGACGACCGTGAGCTCGAAAGGGTGACACAGCAGATCATCTCGGATCCTCCCGAGGTGGTTGTCGCCACCACCGGGATCGGATTCCGGGGTTGGCTGGAAGCAGCCGACGGGTGGGGTGAGGCGGAAAATCTCGGATCCGCGTTGGGCTCGGCTCGTCTGCTCGCGCGAGGACCGAAGGCCAAGGGAGCAATCCGCGCGGCCGACCTTCGTGAGGAATGGTCACCGGCATCCGAGTCTTCCGCCGAGGTGCTCGAACATCTTCTGGCAGAAGGTGTCTCGGGAAAGCGGATCGCCGTTCAACTGCATGGTGCGACCACCGAGTGGGAGCCGATTCCCGACTTCTGTCAGGTGTTGCGCGAGGCCGGCGCCGAGGTCATCGCGGTGCCCGTCTATCGATGGGAACCGCCGGAGGATCCGACGCTGCTCGACCGGATGATCGACGCCATAGCGTCAGCCGGAATCGACGCCGTCAGTTTCACCAGTGCACCGGCCGTAGCCTCGATGTTGATGCGAGCCGACAAGACCGGGGATCTCGGAGACATTCTCGACGCGATGCGGGGTCCGGTGGCGGCAATGTGCGTCGGCCCGGTCACCTCGGCGCCGCTCGAAGCCTTGAATGTACCGACCACAGCCCCGGCCCGGGCACGTCTGGGCGCGCTCGCGAGACACATCGTCGACGAACTCCCGCAGCGAGCCAACAAGATTCAAGCCGGCGAACACGAAATCAGCATTCGCGGCGGTTGCGTAGTCGTGGACGGTGAAGTGAAGCAATTGCCGCCGGCTGCGATGTCGTTGATCCGCACTCTCGGTGCCAGCCCCGGTCGAGTCGTCTCCCGCGACGAACTGCTGGCTTCTCTTCCCGGCGGCGGCGGCGACACCCATGCCGTCGAGACCGCCGTCGCCCGATTGCGCGCGTGCCTCGGCGCGCCCAAAGCCGTTCAGACGGTGGTCAAGCGGGGCTATCGACTTGCCCTCGACCCCGGCGACTACGTACAGAATCCAGGTGACTATGCAACGCGATGACGATGTCCTCGTCCTGGTAGCTCATGGCACGCGTAGTGCACGTGGCGTGGAAATGGTTGCCGCACTGGCCGACGCCGTCGGCACGCGCGTCGGACGCACGCGCGTTGCCTTTGTCGATGTGCTCGGTCCGTCACCTTCGGAAGTCCTCCGGGACACTCCGGGGCGAGCGATTCTCGTACCGGCGTTCCTGGCGTCCGGCTACCACGTTCACACCGATGTTCGACGCGAAGTGACGCTCAGTGAGCACTCGGCTGTGAGTGTGACGCCCGCACTCGGACCCGATCCGGCGCTTGCACGCGTGTTGCTTCGGCGCTTGACCGAAGCGGGGTGGAATCCGGGTGACGCGACAGTGCTTGCTGCCGCCGGGTCGTCCGATGCGCGGGCGCTGCGAGACGTCGAGCGTGCTGCGCTGATGCTTGCCGAAGCGGCGGGGACTCGTGTCGACATCGGGTACATCGCGACCGGGGAGCCGAAGGTAGCCGATGTTGTTGCAGCAGCACGCGTTCGCGGCGCGAAGCGAGTTTTTGTCGCCTCGTACCTCCTCGCGCACGGGCTGTTCCACGAAAGGTTGCACGCTGCAGGAGCCGATGGTGTGACCGAACCGCTCGGCGTCGATCCGGGAGTGGTGGACCTTGTCGTGAATCGGTATGAGAGTGCGCGAAGGGAACTAGTATCGCTGCATGACGTCTCACTCCGTAACGCCGACGTATGCCGACCTGGTCGCAGCAGTTCGTGAATCCGACGTCAAGGCACAGGCTCTCATCGGTGCACTGACCGAAGAGCAGGCGCGGGAGCCCTCCGGGCTCCCCGGGTGGAGTCGGGGACACGTCGTGACGCACATGTCGCGCAACGCCGACGCGCTGGGCAGATTTGTTGCCGGCGTGCAGGGCGGCGAATCGGGGGAGATGTATCCAGGGGGGCCGGATGCGCGCAATGCTGCAATCGAAGAGGGCGCAGATCGCCCGGCTGAATTGTTGGCCCTCGACTACCGCTTCTCGGGAACGAGGCTGGTCGACGCGTTGTGCGAGATCCCGACAGATCGACTGGACACACCGGTGCCGTGGCGCAAACCTGTGACGGCATTCGATCTACCGATCCTGCGCTGGAACGAGATCGAGATTCACCTGATGGACCTCGACATCGGTTACACCTGCCACGACTGGCCTGCCGAGTTCGTGGAATTCACTCTCGCCAGTCAGTTGGGCGCACTGGAGACGGCGGTCCCGGGTGTACGAGTGCCGTCACTGTCCGACGCGGAGACCTTGGCCTGGTTGATTGGGAGGCCGACGAGGGTGGGGCTGCCGACTCTCCCTGCCTGGCCGTTCTGAGATGCAGCCGTTCTGAGATGCAGCCGTTCTGAGAGTTAGAACAGGGTGGGGGCGCTCACGTCGTTGCGTGCTTGGGCCAACCGCGCACTCCACCTTTTCACCAACCACATCTCGACGATCTCGGGTTGGGTGCCGGCGGCATAGGCCCAGCTGTCGAGAAGTTCGCAGTACCGGCGGTAGCGACGCGTCGTGAAGCCGGTGACGGAAGGATCCTCGAGCCAGCCCTCGTGGATGAGCGTCGAGACTCCGTACTGGTCGATCATCTGAGCGCGTCGGCCTTCGGCCTGTACGCCCACTGCCCACATGAAAGCGGCCATCAGCGATACCCCGACACCGGGGGTGAGTGGCCACCCGGACCAGGTGTCGCGCCGCACGACGGGCATCGACTTGTTTTTCGAGCAGTGATCGAGAATGGCTGTGATCTGGGTCAGCGGATCCTCGTCCTCGCGGTGATGGGGATTGAAGACGTTGGGGAACCGCCGTGTGAAACGTCGGCTCTCGTGCGAGCCCTGCCAGGCCGCGCAGAGAAACAGTAGTCCGAGGCCGTCGTGCTGGGCGACAACGAGATCGCTCGACGGGCGAAGGTCGTTGCGTTGAACGATGGCTCGACCTTCGGTGATCACTTTGCCGTCGAGATCACGCCCGCGAAGGCTGATGGTGTGGCCGGCGTCCTTCAGGTGTGCGTTCCACCAATCCAGGTCGACGGTGGCTTCGTCGTCGAGGACGTGCAGTGGAAAGGTGCGGGAGCGGCACCACTCGACCAATGCGTCCGGCGGTTCGAATCCTTCGTCGACACGATTCATGGCGCGATGATCCCACGAGTCGCCGACAGTAATTCGTGCGACGCGCAGTCCACCGGGATGGAACCGGACACTCGCGGTACGCTCCGCTCATGAAATTCGCGTCCTCGCAGGTGCGGTCGGCGCTGTGGACGGTAGCCATCGCCTTGGCGGCCACGAGTCTGAGCGGATGTATCGGTGCCGTCGATCGGATGGATTTCGACAATCAGATGCGCGAACGTGGCGGTGGGATGACGTCGGAGTTGGTGCGAGGCGGGTTCGACAGCCTCGCACATAGATACGGCGTCGACGCGGTATCGGTGACCAGCATCGACATCAGCCCGATCGAGACGCTCGGAGTCACCGTTCGAGACCCCGGGAAGCCGACCCAGCTCGACAGATTCTCTTTCGACGGAGTCATTCTCGGCGAGCCGAGCCCCGTGCAAGTCAGTGTCACCGACGATCTCGATGCACGATCGTTCACGCTGGATCAAGTGCCGGCATTGACGAACCTCGAGAAGTTGGTCGACGACGCGCTGGAGAACAGCGGTGTCGACGACGGCGAAGTCACCGGGATCTCGGTCAGTCGCACCGAGGCGATTCGCGCATCCGTGATGGTGGAATCTCCACGCTCGCGGGCGCTGGTGGTCTTCGAGCCTGACGGAACTCCCTTCCTGGTGCACCCGCTGTGAGCCGCCGTATCGCTCC
The DNA here is from genome assembly GCF_029269915.1 of Rhodococcus sp. C3V. Classification (NCBI taxonomy): domain Bacteria; kingdom Bacillati; phylum Actinomycetota; class Actinomycetes; order Mycobacteriales; family Nocardiaceae; genus Rhodococcus; species Rhodococcus sp. C3V. Next base: position 475,765 of record NZ_JARJBE010000002.1, on the reverse strand, counting down.
GTTGGTGATCTCCGTAGTGGTGATCGTGGTCGTGGGAATCTTTGCTGCACTACTGTCTTCGGTGATCTGGCCAGGACAGGTCGCTCATTTGGCGCCGATTTTCTGTGAAGCTCCCACATCGAGCGCGATGGTCGTCTCGGATACCTTTTCCGACGGCGACGGTACGTCCACCAATTTCACGCTGTACTGCGTCGGACCGCGCGGTCAGACCGTTGATGCCGGCTGGTTGCTGCCGTTCTTAGTGCTGTGGGGCGTGTATTCGCTGGTGCTTGCGACAGTGGTCGGCGTGGTCGGGGTCAACCGGCGTAGGCGCCCAAACGACTGACCCGATCAGCGTGGGAGGACAACCACTTCGGCGACGGCACCGTCTTCCGCGTGTGGCGGAACGAGTGCAAACGCGGAGCGCCCGATCAACCCCGCCAGGTGTGCGGTACGTACAGACGGTTCGGCGCGCCAGCGACCGTCGGCGGATTGTGTGACCGGCAGTAGGCGTACCGCATCGGAAGTCACCGCAGCGGCGTTCTCGATGATGCCGAGCAGTGGCGGTGGTGTGTCGCTTCCCGTCAAGGCGGCCACGACGGTGGGCAGCATCGTCAACAGGGTGGTCACTGCGGCGTACGGGTTGCCGGGGAGGCCGAGAACCACCCGACCACTGGGCAGGACAGCCGTTATCTGAGATCCGCCCGGGCGCGAGGCGACTCGCCCGACAATCGTGCGAGCGCCGAGTCGATCGAGCGCACTGCGCATTTCGTCGGCAGCGCCGCCGCCCGTCGCACCAATGACAACAAGCAGGTCCTGTTCAGTCGCATCCGCCAGTACACGCTCGAAACTGTCGGCCGTGTCCCTCAGGTGCGAATTCGCCACGCACCGTACGCCGTTGCTTTCCAATAGGTAGGGGAGAATCCCACCGACGGAGTCGCGGGTCTGACCTTCACGCAGTGGACCGGTCCGCCGGATCTCGTCGCCGGTGACTGTCACGCGTGCCCGTACCGGACCACGGACGAGGGCGTCGAACACTTCACCGCTGGCAGCTGCGGAGACCACCGCCGGAGTCACCGCGGTACCAGTCGGGGCGATCGTGAATCCGGTGGTCCAATCTTCCCCTCGTGGTCGAGCGTCGTTGCGGTGCGGCGCATCCGGCAGTCTCCGTACCATCCGAGATGGCTCGTCGACGGACAGATACTCGTCACGAATCACCGAGGTGGCGCCGAGGGGCAGGTGTGCTCCCGTGGCAATGCGAATCGCTTCGCCTTCACCGAGTTCGAGTTGCCCGTCGGCGCCCGCGATACGGATCTCCGTGCGGATTCGCCAGGGACCCTCGCCGGAGACGGCGTACCCGTCCATCGCCGAGACATCGGATCGAGGAAGATCACCCAGGGCGACGAGAGGCTGCGCGAGCGTTGCTCCGAGACTGTCGGCGAGGGCGGCCCGGTGTGGTGACAATGCTGTCAGTGAGTTCCTGACGGCGGCGCGGGCTTGCTCGATTGTCAGGCGCGGATGGTTTCGCGCGCGGTCGATGTCCGCCGGTGTGTCGCAGTCAGTGGTGCCAGTGACACGCAGCGTCGAGAACGGTTCGGTGACAATCGCTTTCATAGGTTGATTCTCCAACCCCGAACTCTCCCGCAATGTGGACAGGCGTTGCCGGAGCTCGCGAAATGTCCACGCGGAGAGCAGGAATTGGGTTCGGTTGTTCTCGTCCACGGCACACGTCACCGGACTGTCCGTCGACGTGGCAGCTATCAAAGCGTCGACTGATACGGCCTCGATGTGCGGCAGATCGGACGCCAGGACCACCACCACGGCGTCGTCGGGTAACCGGGTCGCAGACAATCCGGCCCAGATCGCCTCGACAGGGCCGGCTCCGGCCGGAGTTTCCTGAGTTTGAGTGATGCCAGGATCAAGTTCAGGGCGATGTGGACCGACCACGACGACGGCGTCCAGATGCGCCGTCGCTGAAAGCGCGATGTCGAGGAGCCTGCGGCCGTGAACGAGCAGGCCGGGTTTGTCGACACCACCCATTCGGGTCCCGCGACCACCCGCCAGAATGAGGGCGGCGGTCGGCGGCGTGACGGTCATACCTCCATGCTGCCCCATCGCCCGCGTCACGACGACCGGTGACACGTGAATCAGAAGTGATACCGAGCTTTCTTCAGGTCGATCCGACCGTCCTTGATCGGCACGCCTTCGAGTTCGAGCTTGGCGATCTGACGATGAGCCAGGTGCGCCGACGGTTTGCCGGAGGCGCCGAGAACCCGATGCCACGGCAGGTCGGCAGAGTCCGTTCGCATGATCCAACCGACCGTGCGAGCACTGGAAAGTCCTGCAGCATCAGCGATATCGCCGTATGTCGCCACGAAACCGGCCGGAATCGACGCGATGAGGCGCCGTACCTCTTCGATCTGCTCTTCGGTGGTGGCTGCCATGTCGGTTCCTTCAGAGCATGCTGCGAACGAGGGCGGCGACTTCGTCGGCCCGTACGTGCGGGACCATGTGGTCACAGTCGAATTCGACACCGGTCAGATTTTCACCGAGGTGCTCGGTGAGTGCTGCCCGGAGCTCGGCGGTGACGTACGGCGGTTGGACCTTCATCGCCTGAACCAGCACGGTGGGCATTGACGACGGAGGCAGCACGATCGGGCGAGCGAGTTCGCCCCACCCGGTCACGATCGCGGGCGTGGACAGGCGCCAGTTGACGCGTCCGTTGCCCAGTTCGATCAGGTGTTCAGCCATCTCGACGTCGAGGTCCTGGGTGGGAACCTCACCCCACGAGCCGTGAATCTTCTCGGAGTATGCCTCTGCCGCATCGGTGTAATCCGGTGAGCCGATTGTGAGTTCGGCCACTTCCTGCATGAAAGTCGGATCCAACCCGATCGCCGGGTCGAGCAGGACGAGCCCACGAATGCGTTCCGGTGCGGTGGCCGCGAGGTGCAGCGCCAGCATTCCGCCGAAAGAATGCGCGACGATCACCACCGGTCCGGTGGCATGTTCGTCGAGCGTCTCCAGCAGGCTCGCCACGTGGGATTCGATGTTCCACGGAGGAGCCCAGGTGGAACGCCCGTGACCGCGTAGATCCGGCGAGATCCAGCGCGCTTCGGGCAGTTGGTTCTCGGCCATCGACTGCCAACGTCGGCCGTGACCGGTCAGACCGTGCAGCGAAAGGATCTCCGGTGCCCCGACGGGTCCGTAGAGATACGTATGGAGTGCAGACACGAGGTCAATCATGCCGGATGCAGGCGATGTGTGAGTTGTCGGTGCGCTCTGGTGGAATGCCTGGGTGAGTGAGACGGCAACACGCAGCAAGGTCACCATTCCGCGGGCGCGGTTGGTGCACCGAACTGCGCCGTCTCCGATACCCCGAACGTGGGACGAAGGGACGGCCCGGCTGTTCGCGCCGCCGTCCGAGGATCCGTTCCAACTCGCGTTCGGCCCTGTTTCATTCGGCTCGGGGGCCGCCTGGAGTCCCTGGCAGGTACTCGGCAGCCCCGGAACCGGCAAGACGTCCCTTCTGGTGGATCTGGCAGTGCAGAAGATCTCCGGTGGCGAAGATCCTGAATCGGTCCTGGTGCTCACCCAGTCGCGCCGGGCAGCGACGCAGGTCCGCGAGCAGATCACGGCCGGGTTGCTCGGGTACGAACAAGAACGCGGACCGCAGGCAACTCGTGAGCCGTTGGTCCGCACCGTTCACTCGTACGCCTTTGCCGTACTCCGGCTTCAAGCCGCAGCGCACGGCAACGCGCCGCCACGCCTGATCACCGGCGCCGAGCAGGACTCGGTGCTCCGAGAGATGTTGCGCGGCGACATCGAAGACGGTGCGCTCCGGTGGCCGGAGCGCCTGCGACCCGCATTGGGTTTGAACGGCTTTGCCGTCGAACTTCGAGATCTGATGTTGCGAGCGAACGAGCGCGGACTCGGCCCCGAAGATCTGGTCAAGCTCGGCAAGAAGCGTGGACGTCCGGAGTGGGTGGCGGCCGGGCGGTTCGCCGAGGCCTACGAGCAAGGCGTGCTGCTGCGCGGCAGTGTCGGTGTCGAGGCTCCGGAGGCGACGGCGCCGGCGCTCGACGCGGCCGAGTTGATCGGTGCGGCATTGACCGCGTTCGCCACCGATCCCGAATTGCTTCGCTCCGAGCGCGCTCGGATCCGGCACCTACTCGTCGACGACGCACAACATCTGGATCCGCAGGCGGCGCAGCTGGTTCGGCTGATCGGAACCGCAACTGCGGGCACGGTCATCGCCGGTGATCCCGATCAGTCGGTCTTCGGGTTCCGCGGTGCGGATTCGGCGTTCCTACTCGGACTCGCCGAGCGCGGAGACGAGCGCCAGATCGTCCTGCCCACCACGTTTCGCAACAACGCCGACGTCGCGTCGATCGCGGCGAAGATCGCTGCGCGGCTGCCCGGCAACCTCGCTCATCGCATCGCGGTTCCATCCGATCTCACCGATGAGGACCCGGGGCGGGCGTCGGTGCGGGTTCTCGGTACGACGGCCAAAGAAGCGGCAGTCGTCGCAGATACCTTGCGCCGGGCGCATCTGCTGGACGGGATTGCTTGGTCCGACATGGCCGTCATCGTTCGGTCGGTCCCGCGCACTCTCGCCCCTCTCCGGCGAGCCCTGCTCGCGGCCGGGGTACCCGTCACGACCGCTGCCACCGAATTGCCGCTGGCCAGGCAACACGGAGTGTCCGGCCTGCTGCTGGTCCTTCGGGCGCTCGGCGGCGATCAGTTCACCGGCGACGACGCGCTTGCCCTGATGGCCGGTCCCATCGGCGGCGCCGAGCCGGTCACCCTGCGCCGGTTGCGTCGTGGCCTGCGCCGGGTCGAGTTGGCATCGGGAAGTGATCGGGACTCCTCGGAGTTGTTGCGGCTCATTCTGATCGACGAGGATCGTGCGCAGTCCAAGCGCCTCATGGGCAAGTTGACAGACGTCGAAGCTGCGGCACTCAATCGCGTGCTGTCGGTCCTTCGCAAGGCCCGAGTGCCTCTCGAGCGAGGTCTCGGGGTCGAAGAAGTTCTGTGGGCGGCATGGCAGGCGACGGGGCTGGAACGACGCTGGGCGGCTGCGTCGGCGCGCGGCGGACCTATCGGCTCACAGGCCGATCGAGACCTCGACGCAGTCGTCGCACTTTTCGACGCGGCCGCCAACTACGTCGACCGGTTGCCGCGTTCGCAACTCGCCGGTTTCGTCGACTACTTGACCAGCCAGGAGATACCGACCGACTCGCGGAGCCGATCGGTCATCACTCCCGACGCCGTCACCGTGGTCAGCGCTCACGCCGCGGCGGGTCGCGAATGGGCGGTCGTGGCGGTGGCGGGTGTGCAGGAGGGGCTCTGGCCGAGTTTGCGGGCACGCGGATCGCTACTGCGTACCGAAGCGCTGATCGACCTGGTCAACGGAGTCTCCGACGGCAGTGACTCGGCTGCCGAACGACTCTCGCGAACCGCACCGCTTCTGGCCGAAGAACGCAGGTTGTTCCTGGTTGCCTGTAGCCGTGCTCGTCGCCGTCTGCTGATCACCGCAGTCGAATCGGCTTCGGGGGACACCGACTTGGTGCCTTCGCGGTTCGTGGACGAATTGATCCGTGGTGACGCGTACTCGGACGATCCGTCCTCCGATCTCGACGTCGTTGCACCCGAGACCGGGGATACCCGGGTTCTGTCGCTGCCTGCACTGGTCGCACAGCTTCGCAGCGTCGTGTGTGATCCCGACATCGCGCATTTCGACCCCGAGAAGCATTCCCGGGCCGCTCGCCAGTTGGCACGTCTGGCTGCTGCCGGGGTACGCGGCGCGCACCCGGATCAGTGGTACGGCACAGCCGAGCCGAGTACCGCTGCTCCCATGTGGCAGCCCGAGGACGGACCGGTTTCACTATCGCCGTCCACCATCGAGCTTCTCGAAACATGCCCTCTCCGATGGGTGTTCGAGCGTCATGGCGGCAGCGACGGAGACAACACTCATGCGATCGCCGGTACGCTGGTCCATACCTTGGTGCAGGCATTGGCCGGCCGGATTCCACCGGATCAAGTCGAGAAGGCACTCGAAAATGCCTGGGAATCCATCGATCTGGGATCGCAGTGGTACTCGCGCCGCGAACTCAATCGAACTCGGGAGATGCTGGCGACGTTCACCGCCTGGATGAACGCAACTCGCGGCGAACTGACCGAAGTCGGCGTCGAGGTCGCGGTCGAGGGGGTCCTCGAACCACGTGAGGAGGGAGCGCCTGCGGTCAAGCTTCGTGGCCGGATCGACCGGCTCGAGCGCGACACCGAAGGCCGTCCGGTGGTTGTCGACGTCAAGACTGCGCGAAACCCTGTCAGCAACGAGGCCGCGCAATCTCACGCGCAGTTGGCGGCGTACCAGGTCGCAGCGGCCGAAGGTGCGATTGCCGGCGAACCGGCCACACAACCCGGCGGTGCACGCCTGGTATTCGTGGCCAAGTCCAACAAGAAAGACGGTGCGGCGCAGCGAGTTCAGCCGCCGCTGACGGCCGAAGCCGTCGAGATGTGGCGAGACGTCATCCACAACGCAGCGGCAGCGACCCAAGGGCCGCAGTATCTGGCCAGGGTCAACGACGGATGTAGACATTGCCCGGTGCGCTCGAGTTGCCCGGCACACGACGAGGGACGACAGGTGAGTAACTAAGTGGCTGCCGCGACGCAGAAGGCACGCCGACCGAAGATCGATCCTGTCGACCTGGCGGTCGCGCTCGGTCAACACCCGCCGACGCCGGAACAGGCGGCAGTCATCGCCGCACCGCTCGGTCCGACATTGGTCGTCGCCGGTGCCGGTGCCGGTAAGACCGAGACGATGGCTGCTCGCGTCGTGTGGCTTGTGGCCAACGGCTTCGTCGATCCCGAGGCCGTTCTCGGATTGACCTTCACGCGCAAAGCGGCACAACAGCTCACGTCGCGAATCCGCAAGCGCTTGGCGCGACTGGCGGGTTCGGACGTTCTGCGGGCACTCGACCCGACCGGCGGAGTGCGTTCCCGGATTCTGGCCGGGGAACCCGAAGTCAGTACCTACCATGCTTACGCGGGACGGTTGCTGTCCGAGCACGGACTGCTGTTGCCGATCGAACCCTCGGCGACGCTGTTGTCCGAGACCGAACTGTGGCAGGTTGCGCACCGCGTCGTGAGCGGCTGGGACAGTGATCTGGACACCGACAAGAATCCGGGGTCCATCACCGAAACCGTTCTGGCCCTTGCCGGTCAGTTGGCGGAGCACCTGGTCGACCCCGAGCAGTTGCTCGAGGCCCACACCGAGTTGGACAAGCTGATTCACACTCTGCCCGCCGGTCCGAAACAGCGGGGTGGGCCGAGCAAAGAGCTGTTGAATTACCTTGATGTGCAACACAAACGCATCGAGCTACTGCCCCTCGTTGCCCGGCTGGGTGAGACGCTGCGGCGTGAAGGCGCATTGGATTTCGGCAGCCAGATGTCGCTGTCGGCCCGTGTCGCCTCCGAACATCCCGAGGTCGGGCAAACCGAGCGTGAGCGCTTTCGGGTAGTTCTTCTCGACGAGTACCAGGACACCGGTCACGCTCAGCGAGTGTTGTTGTCCTCGTTGTTCGGTGGGGGAGCCGACGGCCGGTTGGCGCTGACAGCCGTCGGCGATCCGATGCAGTCGATCTACGGTTGGCGAGGCGCGTCGGCGGCCAACCTGCCACGGTTTGCAACCGACTTCCCGCTTGCCAACGGAAAGCCGGCTCCGACGCTCGAACTGCTCACCAGTTGGCGTAACCCGCCGGAGGCTCTCGAACTGGCAAACCTGTCGTCGGCACCGTTGCGCCGACGCGGTGTGGCCGTCAGCACACTTCGTGCGCGGCCGGGAGCCGTCGCCGGAGACGTTCGACTGGCGCTGCTCGGAGACGTCGAACAGGAACGTCAGTGGGTTGCGGAGAAGATCGCCGAAGAATACGAGGCGGCACGTGCCGAAGACCGCCCGACGCCCACGGCAGCGGTGTTGATCCGCCGCAACGCCGATGCTGCCCCGCTGGCCGAGGCTTTGCGGTCCAAAGGTCTGCCCGTCGAAGTGGTCGGACTCGGTGGGCTCCTGCACACACCCGAGGTGGCGGACGTGATCGCCATGCTCCGAGTGGTCGCCGATCCGCTGGCGGGCAGCGCCGCCGTTCGGCTGCTCACCGGAGCGAGATGGCAGATCGGCGCGAAGGACCTCGCCGCACTCTCGCAACGCTCCCGCGAACTTGCCATCTCCGCCGGATACGGAACAGCGGGTGCGGTCACCGACGCCGAGGCGCTCACCTCGGCAGTTCAGGACGCGCTGCCGGGGGAGAACGCCGAGCAAGCAGGATTGGTCGATTCGATCTCCGATCCAGGCCCGGCAGAACGTTATTCAGCTCTCGGGTACACACGCATCAACGCGATAGCGGCAGAGTTGGCGTCGTTGCGCGAACGTATCGGCCAGCCGCTCACCGAACTGGTGGCGGAGGTCGAGCGGGTGCTCGGTATCGGAATCGAGGCAGGCGCGCGAACCCGAGTCGGTGTCGTCGGGACCGCGGGCCGCGAGCATCTCGACGCATTTGCCGACGTCGTCGCCAATTACGCGACGCGTCCAACAGCCAATCTGCCCGGGATGCTCGCATTCTTCGCGGCCGCCGAACAGATCGAAAAGGGCCTCACTCCGGGCGAAGTGGAGGTGGCGCCGGATCGCGTGCAGATCTTGACCGTGCACTCGGCGAAGGGGCTCGAATGGGAAGTAGTGGCGATCCCGCATGTCAGCGACGGGGTGTTCCCCTCGTCCACCGCGTCCGGATCGTGGCTCGGGGCGCTCGCCGAACTGCCACCGTCGTTGCGTGGTGACCGGGCGGTCGACGCGGATTCGGCCGACGGAGTTCCGGTGCTCGACCTCGAGGAGCTGTACAACCGCAAGGACCTCGAGAACGCGATCACGGCGCACAAGAAGGCCTTGTCCAACCGTCGACTGGACGAGGACCGGCGACTGTTCTACGTCGCGCTGACCAGAACCGAACGGGCGCTGTTCATCTCGGCGCATCACTGGGCGGAATCCGGTTCGGAACCGAAGGGGCCTTCGGAGTTCCTGGACGAGCTGCATCAGATGGTCACGGCCGAAAACGATGCCGGTGAAGAAGACTCACGCGGTGCGATCGGCGTCGTGGAGGAATGGGCGCCTGCACCGGAACCCGACACCGAGAACCCGTTGGCCTCCACACCCCGTACGGCGCAGTGGCCGCCCGACCCGCTGGGTGCGCGTCGCGGCGCGGTCGAGGCCGGAGCCGCGAGCGTCCTGTCCGCACTTGCATCGCTGCCGCAAGACAGCAAAGAGACGGAAGAACCGGAGGACGATCCGGAGAACTGGGCCTCGGACGTCGACGTTCTCCTGGCCGAGCGCGAAGCCCGGGCAAACGCGCGTGCCGAAGTGATTCTCCCGGCGCAGCTTTCGGTGACTCAGCTCGTCGACCTCAAGGCAGATCCGGATGAACTCGCGGCACGGCTGCGTAGACCACTGCCGTACCCACCGAACCCGCTCGCTCGGCGCGGCACGGCTTTTCACGCCTGGATCGAGCGAAGGTTCGGTGCGACCCGACTGTTGGATCTCGACGAACTACCCGGCGCCGCGGATACCGGCGCGGGTCCCGAGACCGATCTGGTGAAACTTCAGGATGCGTTCCTGCGGTCCCCGTGGGCCAATCGCAGCCCGATCGAAGTGGAAGTTCCTTTCGAAACATCCATTGCCGGAACGGTTTTACGGGGTCGCATCGACGCTGTGTTCGCCGATCCCGACGGCGGATGGACGGTGATCGACTGGAAGACCGGTGCCGAACCGTCGGCCGCCAACGAGGACGCTGTTGTGATGCAGTTGGCCGCGTATCGGGTGGCCTGGGCCGAATTGATGTCAGCCAGAGCCCGTTCGGCGGGGCGCAACGAACAGTTTCCGGCCGACAAGGTCCGGGCGGCGTTTCACTACGTTCGATCGGGTCGCACCATCGCACCCGAGAACCTGCCGGACGGTGAGGCTCTCGCTCGCCTCATCCGAACGGCAGGCGCGCAAGATTAGCTTGCGTTTCGACGAGCCTTGAGTGCTTCGGTCACCAGCGGAACCTGCAGGGGAAGACGTGCGATCGAACCGATCTTCTGCGGTGTGGACGTCTTCGGGCTTCGGCACCAGTCGATCGCCATCTGGATGTTGGCGGGGAACACGGCAACAAAGAGCGCGGCGGCAAGGCCCGCGCCGAGCTTGCGGGTCTTCGGCACGGCCAAGGCAGCGCCGATCGCCAGTTCCGCGACGCCGGACACCTGGGTGTAGGTGCGGGCCTGTCCGGGAAGTTGGCGGGGAACGGTGCTGTCGAAGAAGGAAGGCGCCACGAAATGCATGGTGCCGGCGCCGAGAAGGAGGGCCGACAAACGAAGAGCGGCCGCTTGGCTGGGAGTGGACGTCGAACCGGTGAAAGGCATTTGCCCAGCCTGCCTCACGGTGGACCTTCTTGCCACTGCCGGCGCCACGACCCGCGCGCTATTCGGCGCCCGAGTTCCGAAGTCGATCTTCGAGGGTTACGCTGCCTGCCGATGTCCGTGTAGGTATTTCGTAAGTTCGAGTGAGAGAGTCGATGTATGGCCGGTAAGCTCCGGGCGCGTTTGACCAGGTCGGAAGCATTGACCGATCAGCCTGACTTCGCCCTTGTCGGGGTGCTGCGCATTCCCCAGCTACAGACAAGTCCGGCGCGGGCCATCTACAAGCGAGTTCTCATCGCGTTGGGTGCTCTCGGCGCCGCCGTGTTGATCGTGTACATCGATCGCGCGGGATACCGGGACGCACAGGACAACGAGCTGTCGCTGCTCGACTGCATTTACTATGCGACGGTTTCGCTCTCGACCACCGGCTACGGCGATATCACTCCGTTCACGCCGTCGGCGCGCCTGGTCAACGTCCTGTTGATCACGCCACTTCGGATCTTCTTCTTGATCGTGTTGGTCGGAACCACACTTTCAGCTCTGACCGAGAGTTCGCGTCAGGCGTTCAAAATTCAGCGTTGGAGGCAGCACGTGCGTAATCACACCGTCGTCGTCGGATACGGGACCAAGGGGCGGACGGCAATCGAAGCAATGCTCGGTGACGGTGTACCGGCGTCGGAGATCGTGGTCGTGGACACCGATCAGACCGTCCTCGATTCGGCGGCGAGCAAAGGCCTGGTGACGGTATTCGGTTCGGCGACGAAATCGGACGTACTTCGGTTGGCAGGTGCGCAGAATGCGTCGTCGATCATCGTGGCAACCAACCGTGACGACACCGCAGTGCTCGTGACGCTGACAGCCCGCGAAATCGCGCCGAAAGCCAAGATCGCCGCAGCCATCCGTGAAGCCGACAACGCGCATCTTCTGCGTCAGTCCGGCGCAGACTCCGTCGTCGTGTCCTCGGAGACGGCGGGTCGACTCCTCGGCATCGCGACCACGACGCCGACCGTCGTGGAGATGATCGAAGACCTGCTGACTCCGGAGGCCGGATTCGCGATTGCCGAGCGTGCCGTCGAGCGCGACGAGGTCGGCGGCTCTCCGCGTCATCTCTCCGACATCGTGCTCGGGGTCGTTCGCGACGGCCGTCTGGTTCGCGTCGGTTCGCCCGAGGTGGACGCCGTCGAGGAGAACGATCGACTGCTCTACATTCGCCGCGTCACGAACTGAGTGTTACCGAGCTTCGTGCGCGCAGTAATGTCGTGAGCGTGAACGACTTCCAGCTGACCGAAACACCTCTGCTCTCACGCTCGAGCGTCGGCCGCGCCGAGGAATTGCGGTCTGACGCCGCTGCACTGACGACGGGTTGGGCGGACGCACTGCTCCTCCGTGTGAATTCACGGGGTCAGGTCAAGGTGTCGCCGGAAGGTCAATTGGTCTTCGCCGAGGCAACCGAGTTGGGGCCCGAACCGGTGCGCGGCGCGGTGTTCCTGGGAATTCGGGAGAATCGCCACGTCTGGGCGGTGCGGGTGTCGCTGCTGGCGGGCACTTTGTCTGAATTGCGGATGCTCGGCGGAACACTCGACGACGCGGACGCCGGTTTGTTGACCGGTGCGGTCGCGATTCTCAACTGGCACGACAGTGCCGGATTCAGCGCTATCGACGGCGCACCGAGTGAACCCACGATGTCCGGCTGGTCACGCATTTCCACGTCCACCGGCCACGAGGAGTTTCCCCGAACGGATCCGGCGGTCATCTGCCTGGTGCACGACGGCGGCGATCGAGTTCTACTCGCGCGTCAGCCGACCTGGCCGCAGCGCCGTTTCTCGATTCTCGCGGGATTCGTCGAGGCCGGGGAGTCACTCGAAACGTGTGTTGTCCGCGAGATCAAGGAAGAAGTCGGTATCGACGTGCACAGCGTTCGATACCTCGGGAGCCAGCCCTGGCCGTTCCCTCGCTCGGTGATGTTGGGCTTCGCCGCAATCGGCGACCCCGCCGCTCCGCTGCTGTTCGCGGACGGCGAGATCGCCGAGGGCACCTGGTTTACGAAAGACGAGGTGCGCGCCGCTCTCGAACTCGGCGACTGGGGTTCGGAAGCGGACGCGCCACTGCTGCTGCCCGGGTCGATCTCCATCGCTCGCGGAATGCTCGAGAGCTGGGTCAAGTAGCAGTCGGAGGAGGTCTACAGACCCAGAGCCTGCTTGACCTGGTTGAGCGACGGGTTGGTCGCAACGCTGCCGTCGCCGTACTTCACGGTCGGAACGACGTGATTGCCACCGTTGACGCTGCCGACGAAATCGGCTGCTGCCGGATCGTTCTCGATGTCGATCTCGGTGTACTCGATCCCCGACGCGTTGAGCTGCGTCTTGAGGCGACGGCAGTAGCCGCACCACGTGGTCGAGTAGATGGTCAGGGCAGGCGCATTTTCGGTAGAAGTCACGGCCGATATAACACCACGACCGAGAGCGTTGTTCCGTATCGGCCCGTGTTCTCTTGCCCACATACCGTCGGGCGCGGCGAATGGAGTGTCGGAACGTCCTGCCATGATGGTCCCCATGCCTGCGGACACCGGACTGGATCCAGAACAATCGGCCGCCGTGCTCGCGCCACGCGGCCCGGTATGTGTCCTCGCGGGCGCTGGAACAGGCAAAACCCGCACCATCACGCGCCGGATCGCTCATCTGGTTGCCGACGGTCACGTGTCGGCCGGTCAGGTGCTTGCCGTGACGTTCACCGCTCGTGCGGCCGGGGAAATGCGTGGACGTCTCCGTGAGCTGGGCGTCGGCGGGAGTGGGCCGCAGGTGCAGGCTCGAACTTTTCACGCTGCTGCTCTCCGTCAACTGAAGTACTTCTGGCCGCAGGTTGTCGGCGACACGCCGTGGCGTCTGCTGGACCGAAAGTTCGCCGTTGTCAGCAGTGCCGCAGCCCGGGTGGGATTGTCCACCAGCACGGAAAGCGTCCGCGACCTCGCCAGTGAAATCGAGTGGTCGAAGGCGTCGCTGATCGCGCCGGAGGATTACCCACGCGCGATCGCCAAGATTCGCCGTGAGGCACCGGTCGATGCCACCAAGGTGGCCCAGGTGTATGCCGCATACGAAGAGCTGAAAGCACGCGGCCAGGACGGCATGCTGCTTGATTTCGACGATCTCCTACTGCACACGGCGGCAGCTCTCGAAGAGCATTCGACAGTCGCCGACGAGTTCCGCGAGCGGTATCGCTGCTTCGTCGTGGACGAGTATCAGGACGTCACCCCACTGCAGCAGCGTGTGCTCGACGCCTGGCTGGGCGACCGAGACGATCTGACCGTGGTGGGCGATGCGAATCAGACCATCTACTCCTTCACCGGAGCCACCCCCAACTATCTGTTGGACTTCTCCCGGAAATTCCCCGAAGCGACCGTCGTTCGGCTCGAACGGGATTACCGCTCCACCCCTGAGGTCGTGTCGTTGGCGAACCGCGTGATCGGTGCCGCGCGCGGGCGGATCGCCGGGACGCGTCTGCAGCTGATCGGGCAGCGCGCGCCGGGGCCTGAGCCGGAGTTCATGGAGTTCGACGACGAGCCGGCCGAAGCACTCGGCGTTGCGCGGGCGATCAAACGGCTGATCGCGGCAGGCACCCCTGCGGCCGAGATCGCTGTTCTGTACCGGATCAATGCTCAGTCGGAGGCGCACGAGCAGGCCCTGACGAAGCTGGGCATTCCGTTCCAGGTGCGCGGTGGAGAGGGCTTCTTCACTCGCACCGAGGTACGTCAGGCGGTGGCAGCGCTGCGTCAGGCTGCTGGACGCGACGACCTCCCCGAAGGTGCAGACAACGGCGAAGCGCTGGTCTCACTCGTCCGCGCTGTGCTCGCGCCGCTCGGCCTGACCAACGAAGAGCCTTCGGGTACTCAGGCACGCGAGCGCTGGGCTTCGCTCTCGGCTCTCGTGGCGCTCACCGAAGAACAACTTGTCCACGAACCTGAACTGACGCTCACCGGGCTTCTACAGGAGCTCACGGCCCGAGCCGAGGCGCGGCACCCACCGACCGTGCAAGGTGTGACGCTGGCCTCGCTCCACGCGGCCAAGGGACTCGAATGGGATGCGGTGTTCCTGGTCGGCCTCAACGACGGCACCCTGCCGATCCAACACGTTCTCGGCGACGCCAATTCGGGCGCCGACGACGTCGCGGTGGAGGAGGAGCGTCGGCTTCTGTACGTGGGGGTTACTCGCGCTCGCGAGCATCTGCAGCTGTCGTGGGCATTGGCCCGCAATGAGGGTGGACGCAAGTCCCGTCGCCGGTCGAGGTTCCTCAACGGGCTCATCCCCGAGGACTCGCCGGCCTCGCGCGTCGCCGCGCCGTCGTCGGGGAACAAGAAGCGTCCGCGCTGCCGCGTCTGCGGGAAACCGTTGATCGGGACGTCGGCGACCATGCTCGGGCGCTGCGAAAAATGCCCGTCCAATGTCGACCTGGAATTGCTCGAGCACCTCAAGGCCTGGCGTCTGGACAAGTCCCGAGAACTCAAAGTTCCGGCCTATGTCGTCTTCAGTGACAACACACTGATGGCTATTGCCGAACAACGACCACAAGATAATCGTGGACTGGTTTCGATCCCTGGAATCGGGCCGAAGAAACTCGACAACTTCGGGGAAGACGTACTAGCTGTCATTCGCGGTGAACTGCGAGCGGCAACACTCGATATCTGACAACACATCCGAATCGACAACGGTGAGTTACATAACCGCAGGTCAAAAATAGGTTGTGCAGATTCGGCAGATTCTCTACTCTGGTTTTCAGTGTTACGGGGCAACCTGTGCGCAGAAACTATCCGGACCGACACGAAATGGAGGTGGCAAAAAAATGACGAACTTGATCTCTTACGAAGCGTGCGCAAGCGCAAAGTTCGCTGTTGCCGCCCCCATGCTGCCGCGTGCAGCGGGATGGGCGCAGCATGCGCTCCGCCTGCGCCCTCAAGCAGCAGCAAAGAAAGCAGCTGTCGAGTCCGTGTTCTTAAGCCATCGAGGTATTTCTCGGTAGGACACATCCGTTCACTTACGGCCACGGACCCGCAGCCCCTGCGGACCGTGGCCTTTGTGTTGGATAGCCCTCTTCATCTGGTTTCCGACTCGGCTCAGGTTCGCACCCATCGAACCCATATCGTGCGACACAGTTTCGCATCCGAGCACTAGGAGACCGAGTTGTCTGCCCAGACAATCCGCGTGGAATCCGAAAACTCCACCACTGCAGTAACTTCCACCGACGTCACTTCGGCTGCAGTCACGTTCATCGAGGTCGCGTCCACCCGCCGCGACTTGCCGTGCCGGGCATCCAACCCCGATCTCTGGTTCGCCGAAGCTCCGGCCGAACTCGAGCAGGCCAAGGCACTGTGCGCGCAGTGCCCCATCCGTTCCCGTTGTCTCAGTGCGGCTCTCGACCGCGCCGAGCCATGGGGGGTGTGGGGCGGCGAGATCCTCGATCAGGGGGCCGTCATAGCGCGCAAGAGACCGAGAGGGCGCCCACGCAAGCAACTTGTGTGCGCGTGAGAGCCCTATTCGGCGGAGCCGGTGTCTTATTCGGCGGAGCCGGTGTCATCCAGAACCGGCTCCGCAAACCCTGGCAACCAACGAGTCAGGATTTCCATGTACGGGGCATATGCGTCCAACTGGGCGCATATGCCGACCGAACCGAGAAGAACACGGAAGATCATCAAATACTCGGCCGGAAGGTTGAGTGCACGGGCCGTTCGGAACTGCGCACTGTTGAAGTCAGTGGCGGTTCCGGCGGCCTTTTGCAGCCATGCCCGAGTGAAGTGAAATGACTCGGTCTGGATCGGGTCGGTGAAGGGTCGCAGGTAATCCGCGATCTCCTTGTCGGTCACCGTGCGTCCGGGGATCACGAAACCGTTGGCGCGCAACAACTCCGTCAACTCGTCGAATTGTTCCTCGACAGCCAAGCGCACCATCGTGCCGAGAACCCGTGGCAGTCCGTTCGGGAACGGCGCAGCAGCACCGAAGTCGATGACGCCGAGTTGTCCGTCCTCGAGAAGCATGAAATTGCCGGGGTGCGGGTCACAGTGGAGCAATCCGACACGGGCCGGAGACGCGAAGTGGAATTCGGCGAGTAGTGCACCGGCCGCATTGCGCTGCTCCGGCGTTCCACTCTCGATGATTCTGGTCAACGGGGTTGCCGTCATCCATTCGGTCACGACCACTTTTGGCGCGCTCGCCACGACGTGCGGGATCACGAATTGGGGATCTCCGTCGAACTCTTTGGCAAAAGCTCGCTGATTGTTCGCCTCGATCCGATAGTCGAGTTCTTCCTCCGTGCGCGCGGTGAACTCCTCGATCACGGGCCGCACGTCGACACCGGGCATGACCGAACCGAAGAGACCGGCAAATCTGCCCAGGGTCTTGAGATCGGCGCGTAGAGCTTCGTCGGCGCCGGGGTACTGAACTTTCACGGCTACGTCGCGGCCGTCCGCCCAGACGGCTCGATGAACCTGCCCGATGCTTGCCGACGCGGTCGGTTCATCGTCGAACGACTGGAATCGGTCGCGCCACTTGGTTCCGAGTTGCTGGTCGAGCATCTTGTGTACTTGCTTGGTCGGCAGCGGTGGGGCAGCGGCCTGAAGCTTGTTCAGCGACTCGCGGTACGGTTCGGCGAATTCCTCCGGAATTGCCGCCTCCATGACGCTGAGCGCTTGGCCCAGCTTCATCGCGCCGCCCTTGAGTTCGCCCAGCACCGCGAACAGTTGCTCGGCGGCCTTCGCGCTCAACTGCGCGTCGATCTCGCCTTTGTCGCCGCCGGCGAGCTTGCGTCCGAAGCCCATGGCGGCGCGACCGGCCATCCCCAGGGGGATGCTCGCGAGTTTGGCAGTACGGGCAGAACTCTTGCGTGGGATCTCGGACACCACACCATCATGTCTGACTGGGGCGTCCTTTGCCCGAAACAGGTGCCAGGTATTGGCAACTGCAGGATATTTGCCGAGGCCAGCGCCTGGTTGTGATCCGATACGGACGGAACGCGATCTCGAGCGTCGACGACAGACTGGCCGCATGCGTCGCCGCTGTCTCCGATAATGCGGAGTCGATCTCGGCCAGGGCCAGCGCGACACTTGCATGGATCATCGCCGATTCCGCGTGGCCTGCGCTGCCGAGTAGCTGCGCGGACAGATGAAGCCAATGAGGGTCGAGTTCGGATCGGAGGATGTCGGCGCACCGCAGGCAACTCGACTGACCAGGCAGGACAAGAGGCCCGACCACACCGTTGCCGTCGCGGATGCGGATGGAAAGGTGGGGGAGTCCGCAGCGAACGAGATCGCTGACCAGACGAGGATCAGTTACGACGTCGTCGGCCAGGACCACCAGTTGTTCGTTCCACGTGCGCACGACGTCGGTGTTGCGATACCCGCGCGAGCGACGCGTGCTGACCCCGCCGGCGACCAGTGCGCGCTCGATGGCGTCAGAGAGCGGACCGACACCGTGAATCCGTACCGTCGCGGTGCTTCTGCGGGCAGTGTGGACGAAACCGGAATCGGCGAGTTGCTCGAGCAACTCCTCCGTCACCGACGTGGGAATCCCGCGCCTCGACGCTTCCCAGAGGATGTTTGCGCGGGATCTCGAGCCGTCCATTTTGCGCAGGATCGACTTCACCGCGCGATCGTCGACCCCGACAGGCAGAGTCAGCAGGACGGCATGTCCGGGGGTCCATCCCAGCTGCAGTCGACCGTCCGGGCGCGACAGAACAGCGATCCGCGGGTCCCATCGAGGTCCCGCGGATCGCTGTGAAGTGCTGTCTTGTCTGGTGTCGTCGTGTGTGTGACCGGTCATCATTCGATGCTGGCACGACGGGCCCTCGGCGAGTCCCCGTCAGCGGCAGTTATCCACAGGCGGTCATCGCGGCTGATCTGCGAAAATCGGTCGAGAAGGGATTACTTCTCTTCGTCGTCCTCGCGGGTCTTGTCCATCGCTTCCTCGGCCGCACGCTCTTTTGCCACGACGGCTTCGAGCTGGGCTATCGGGTCGTCGAAATTACCGGCTTCGCCGGCGCCGAGGACACGGGCGACAAATCCGTCCGGTGCGTCGAGATCGCTCGAATCGGGCATCAGGTCGGGATGCGACCAGACGCCGTCGCGAACGTCCATACCGGCTTCCGCAGTGAGCTTCTGCCACAAACCGGCCGCTTCACGGACCTTGCGAGGACGAAGTTCGAGTCCGACCAGCGTCGCAAAGGTCTGTTCGGCGGGGCCGCCGGTAGCGCGGCGACGCCGCAACGTCTCACTCATCGCGGCAACACCAGGCAGTCGCTCGCCGAGTGCGGCGGTGACGACCGTCTCCACCCAACCCTCGACCAGCGCAAGCAGAGTCTCGAGACGTTCGAGAGCGGCTTTCTGCTCCGGTGTGTTCTGCGGCTCGAACGTGCCCTGCTGCATCAGCGCTTCGAGCTTGCTCGGATCGGTGAGAGCGGATGGATCGAGGTCCTTGGCGAATTCTTCCATCGCCGAGAAGTCCATGGTGATTCCGCGGGCGTATTCCTCCACTGTCGCGAGAACACGCTGGCGCAGCCACGGAACGTGACTGTAAAGGCGCTGATGAGCGGCTTCCCGCGCGGCGAGGAAGACCAGAACTTCCTGATGCGGCTGTTCGAGACCCTCACTGAAAGCCTGAACCGCAGCCGGGAGAAGGGCCGCGGTGCCTTCGGGGCCGAGGGGCAGGCCGATGTCAGTGGAGGAGAGCACCTCGGTGGACAGTTGGCCGAGTGCCTGGCCCAATTGCGAGCCGAACGCGAGTCCGCCCATCTGGCCGAGCATGCCCAGCATCGGGCCAGCCATCTGCTGTGCTTCGGCCGGAAGACCCTGGACCCACATGCCCGCTACCTTCTCGGCCACCGGATCACAGAGTCGCTTCCACGTGTCGATCGTGTTGTCGAGCCAGTCGTTCGGAGTCCACGCAAGAGTGCGGCTCGCTCCGGCAGGGAGCGTTGTCGCGGCGTCCAGCCACATCTCGGCCAGGTGCGCGGCGTCGGCGATCGCCTTGACGTTGCCCTCGGTGATCGGTGTGACCGATCCGATCTGTTGGCGTGCCAGCTTCTTGGCGATGTCGTAGTTGACCGGGCCGGACGTACCGCCCTGGCCCATCGACGAGCCCATTCCGCTCAGCATCTGCCCGAACTGGGTGAGCATCTGGCCGAGCTGAGCCGGATCGAATCCCTCACCGCCCGCGCCGAACCCGAACGGCATGTCACCACCCCCGAACGGATTGCCACCCGCCGCGTTCTTGTCGCGATCGGGATCGTCGTCGGAGTTGGAGAAGCCGAACGGCATATTGCTCATACCTCAACGGTACAAGGCTCGAGCGGTCGGAGTCGCCCTCCGAGTCACGCTGACGGCGAACACGCACGGCGCTCAGGCGGTGCGATCGGTGCTCCGGAGCCTTCGCGCTTTACTCTGGATCAGGTGAATCGACGGATAGTGACGCTCTTGGCCGCACTCGCACCCATCGTCGTGTTGGGAGTCGTCGGAACAATGGTCACTGTTCCTTATGTCGCACTCGGTCCGGGCCCCACCTTCAACACGCTCGGCGACGTCGACGGTAAGCCCGTCGTGGACATCCAGGGGACCGAGGTCGATCCCACCGACGGCAACCTCAACATGACAACGGTGTCGGTTCGCGACGGCCTCAACATCTTCGAAGCGTTCGGACTGTGGGCGAGTGGCAGCAACGGACTCGTCCCTCGCTCGGAGATCTATCCGCCCGAGAAGTCGAAGGAAGAGATTCAGCAGGCCAACACGGCCGACTTCCAGCAATCCGAGGACAGTGCCGAGTTGGCGGCACTGCACTTTCTCGGCAAGCCGGTGTCACTGACTGTTTCGAAGGTGACCCCGGACGGTCCCGCTGCGGGTGCCCTGCAAGAAGGCGACGTCCTGGTCAAGATCGGCGACACTCCGGTAACCACCATCACCGGCGTTCAGGACACGGTCGGTGCGATCGCGCCCGGCACCGCGATCGACGTCACCGTCCTACGTGAGGGTGTGGAGACCGTTGTGCCGGTCACCGTCGGGGCGCGGCCCAACAAGCCCGAATCGGGTTACCTCGGCGTCACACCCAGCGAGGTCCCGGACGTTCCCTTCACCGTGCAGTTCAATCTCGCCGACATCGGCGGTCCTTCTGCCGGACTGATGTTCACACTGGCCTTGGTCGACAAGCTGACTCCGGGGGAGCTCAACGGCGGAAAGTTCGTAGCCGGAACGGGCACCATCGACTCCGACGGCGAGGTCGGTCCGATCGGCGGCATCAGGTACAAGTTGATCGCCGCGTCCGAAGCCGGTGCTGAGACCTTCCTCGTGCCGGCCCAGAACTGTGACGAGGCGAAACAGAATGCGCCGGACGGGCTTCGACTCGTCAAGGTCGACAACCTGCCCGGCGCAGTGGACTCACTCGAAAGCCTCAACACGGGTGGCGACGCACCCCGCTGCTGAAAGCTGCCTGGCCGCCGACGACTCTGTCAGTCTTCTTCGACCTCGTCGAGCGTCGCGTACAGGGCGTGCACGAGGTGAGGTGCAAGACCGTCGTAGGTGAGCAGTTCCAAGTCACCGTACGGATCCGCATCCTCGTCGGGACGCATCTGTAGGAGCGACAGCGAGGGACCGTCACGGAGCACGCCGACGAACAGTCGAGCCTCGCGTCGATCGGGATGCGCGTCGGCCGTCAGTCGAGCGACTTCGTCCGCCGCGTGCTGATCGGTCAACACCGGCGCCGTGGCGTGGTCGAGATCCGATTCCGCCTCGGGCGGCAGGACGACGATCTCCTGCACCAGGATGCAACCCTGCACGGACTCGGGCCAATGCGTCGTTGCCAGGAACTCGTCGAGTGCCCGTGAACCGCCGATGATGTCCTCGGGAAGCGATTCCTGTTCGATCGGTGTGTATTCGGCGCCCTCGGCGAGTTGGTCGAGCAGTCCGGGTTCGGCCGCGGCGAGCATCTCGGTGGGTACCAACGCGTACAGCTTCGGCGGTTGATCCCAGCCTTCGGCGTCGATGTGGTCGACAACTTCATGAACGCACCGGGCGAGGGCACTCGGTGATCTGCTCATATTCTCTTCACTCACACGTTCATCCTCCCACCTTCTGTCCGGCTCCCCGCTCTCCGTGTTGTCAACCCGTGACCGTTGTTACGTAGAGTGGTCGGAAACGGCCAAGTCCACTCGGGCGTGGCCGCAGTGATCGATGCAATCGGTTGCGACGCCACGGCGTCGCCAAATCTTGGAGCGTGGCACGTGGGCATGCGGCCCCCCGCAGGTTTACCCTCTCTGTCCAGACGCAGTCGAATCTTGTTGGTGGTGGCTGTCGTAGTGGCGGCCTTGCTGCTCGTGGGGCCGCGACTGATCGGCATGTACACGGACTGGTTGTGGTTCGGCGAAGTCGGCTTCCGCGGTGTCTTCACCAAGGTTCTGCTGACGCGATTCGTGCTCTTCCTGGTCGTCGGAATTGTCGTCGGCGCCATCGTGTGGCTCGCGATGCTTCTCGCGTACCGCGCACGCCCGGTGTTCGTCCCGGTCTCCGGACCCAATGATCCGATCGCGCGCTACCGCACCACCGTCATGTCGCGTCTTCGTCTGTTCGGCGTGATCATTCCGGTAGCGATCGGCATCCTGTCCGGTCTCATCGCGCAGGCCAACTGGGTCACTATCCAGTTGTTCCTCAACGGCCAGGCATTCGGTATCACCGATCCGCAGTTCAACTTGGACGTCAGCTTCTACACGTTCGATCTGCCGTTCTACCGTTTCGTTCTGAACTGGTTGTTCGTCTCGATCCTGCTGGCTTTCGTGGCAAACCTGGTCACCCACTACGTTTTCGGTGGAATCAAGTTGGCCGGGCGCAATGGGACGTTCACCACGGCCGCTCGTATTCAGCTGGCTGTCATCGCCGGCACCTTTGTGCTTCTCAAGGCGGTGGCGTACTGGTTTGATCGGTACTCGTTGATGTCGAGTAGTCGTAAGGAACCGACGTTCACCGGCCCGGGCTTCACCGACATCAATGCGGTTCTGCCTGCGAAGCTCATTCTGTTGTCCATTGCGGTCATCTGCGCCTTGGCGTTCTTCGCCTCGATCTTCACGCGGGATCTTCGGATACCGGCCATGGCAGTCGCTCTACTGGTTCTTTCGTCGGTCCTCGTCGGTGCCGTCTACCCGATGATCGTCGAGCAGTTCTCCGTCAAGCCCAATGCGGCGCAGAAGGAGAGCACGTACATCGAACGAAACATCGAAGCGACCCGTCAGGCGTACGGGATCACGGAAGAAAACGTCGACTACGTCGACTATCCGGGAATTGGCACCAAGCAGCCCCAGGACGTTCCGGCAGACCGGACCACGATCGCGAACACACGCCTGTTGGATCCGACCATTCTGTCGCCGACGTTCACCGCTCAGCGTCAGCTCAAGAACTTCTACGGGTTCCCGCAGACGCTCAACGTCGACCGTTACGAACAAGACGGCCAGTTGCGTGACTTCGTTGTCGCCGCGCGTGAGCTGTCGCCGAACAACCTTTCCGGCAACCAGACGGACTGGATCAACAAGCACACGGTCTACACGCACGGCAACGGTTTCGTCGCCGCCCAGGCCAACGAAGTCACGGCCGTGCAGGGCGACAGTCAGAACAACACCGGTGGCTACCCGATCTACTCGGTGAGCGACCTGACGACCACGCCCGAGAACGAGAATCTCAAGGTGGACAATCCTCGTTCGTACTACGGCGAGGTGATCAGTCAGTCGGACGCCGATTACTCGATCGTCGGTTCCGTCGACGGTGAGGGACCGCGGGAGTACGACACCGACACCTCGAAGTACACCTACACAGGTTCGGGTGGCGTTTCGATCGGCAACTGGTTCAACCGTCTTGCATTCGCGGCGAAGTACACCGAGCGCAACATCCTGTTCTCGAGTGCAATCGGCTCGAACTCGAAGATCATCTTCAAGCGTGATCCGAAGGAAAGGGTCGAGGAGGTCGCGCCTTGGCTGACGACCGACGGCGCTGCTTACCCCGCAGTGGTCGACGGCAAGATGCAGTGGATCATCGACGGCTACACCACGGCCCAGGATTACCCGTACGCGCAGCGCAGTTCGCTCGACGGGTTGGTCGAGGACAGTATCGACCAGACGACCGGGCGCCTCATTCCGCGCCAGGAGTTCTCGTACATCCGTAACTCAGTGAAGGCCACGGTCGATGCCTACGACGGCACTGTCACGCTGTACCAGGTCGACGAGCAGGATCCGGTTCTGAAGGCGTGGATGGGGGTCTTCCCGAACACGGTGAAGCCGAAGAGCGAAATCTCGGACGACTTGCAGGCACACTTCCGCTACCCGGAAGACATGTTCAAGGTTCAGCGAGAGATGCTGGCGAAGTACCACGTCGACGATCCGAGTGAGTTCTTCACCAACAACGCGTTCTGGTCGGTTCCGAGCGATCCGACGATCGACACGTCGGCCAACCAGCCGCCGTACTACGTGCTGGTGGGCGACAAGGACACCGCGAAGGCGGATTTCCGTCTGACCAGTCCGATGGTCGGGTTCAGTCGTGAGTTGCTGTCGGCCTACATCTCGGTGGCGAACGACAAGGAGAACTACGGCAAGTTCACGGTGCTGCAGTTGCCGACCGATACGCAGACTCAGGGTCCACAGCAGGCTCAGTCTGCGATGACGTCGGATTCGCGTGTTGCTTCGGAAGTGTCACTGCTCAAGCAGTCGAACAAGATTCAGTACGGAAACTTGCTGACTCTGCCGATTGCCGAGGGCGGAATCCTCTATGTCGAGCCTTTGTACTCGCAGCGAAACTCGCAGAACGCGTTCCCTCAGTTGGCGCGTGTATTGGTGAGCTTCAGCGACACCAACGGCATTCGGATCGGTTATGCACCGACCGTCTCCGAGGCGATCAGTCAGATTTGGCCGGGCGCAGGTTCGGCAGCGACGGTCACCCAGCCGGCACCCGATCCGGATACCGGAGCGCAACCGGAAACGCCGACAACTCCGACGGCACCGGCCCCGCCGGCTTCTTCGGATGACGTCACGAAGGCGCTGGCCGAGGTCAATTCGGCAATGGCGGCATTGAAGTCGGCGCAACAGAGCGGTGACTTCACCAGCTACGGTGCTGCGCTCGACCGCCTGCAGAAGGCTGTTGACGCGTACCAGGCGCTGCCGAGGTAAGCGGCGTCAGTTCATGAATAGCAGAAGGCCCACCATCCGATCGGATGGTGGGCCTTCTTGTGTGCTCAGGTGAAGCTGTACGAGCTGAATCAGCGCAGTGCTGCAACGATCGGTGCGTTGGCATCGGAGAGCTGCTGGAACTGTGCGGCGAAGCCGTACTGGCCGGCGAGGTCACGAGCGGTGTCGTAAGCCTGCTGTGCGGCGGGCTTGAGCTCGGCCGGGATCTCGATGGCGGGAGCAACTGCGGGTGCCTCGGCGACGGGAGCCGGCGCTGCGGCGGGAGCTTCTTCGACTGCAGGCTCGCTCGCGACGGTCAGACGCTGGCCGCAGACGGGCCATGCGCCGGGGCCCTGGCTCTGCAGGGTGTTCTCGGCGACGCGGATCTGCTCTTCCTTGGAAGCGTTGGCGGGCGAGCCGGTGCCACCGTTGGCGGTCCAGGTGCTCTGCGAGAACTGCAGGCCGCCGTAGTAGCCGTTTCCGGTGTTGATGTTCCAGTCGCCACCGCTCTCGCACTGTGCGACGCCGTCCCAGTTGTGGGTGGCTGCGGAAGCGGTGCCGGTGCTCATGGTGAGGGGCACTGCGACAAGTGCGCCGGCTACTGCCAATGTGCCGAATGCACGCTTGCTGATGCTGGTGTACGTCATGTCGGGGTAAATCCTCTCCGCGCTTGCTGACATCGGCGGGCCTGCGGGTCGGCGATGATGCTGACTTTCCCGGGCGCTTGTCTCTCCGTGTCTCTGCCCCTCGAAGGTTTCGGGGGTTCCGATCCCGCGGGGCAGAGTGGAGCAGCGGCGGGTCGGCGTTCGCCCGGTTGATTCGGGCCGGGACCGACCGTACGGGAGCGTCGAACGAGGGTCGATTCGCAATTTTCCGGACTGTCTGGTCTGCTCTCGACCCAAAATTTTAGCGTTTGTGCTGGTAGAGACTTTCCGATGCCGTTTCGACGTACGTTCGTTACATGCTTGTTATGTGTTGATGCTCACGGGCATTTTGTGAACCCAGTCACCCGATTTCTCGACTTTCAGGCGTGTATTTCGCTCCAGCGCAGGCGATTTGCGTTCCGTTCACCTGCTCGTGTAACTTTGTCCATGCATCGCGGGGTGGAGCAGCTCGGTAGCTCGCTGGGCTCATAACCCAGAGGTCGCAGGTTCAAATCCTGTCCCCGCTACTAGAAAAGGACCGCCGCACTGGATTCCAGTGCGGCGGTCCTTTTTTGTGCGCAGCCGTCGTAGGGTGGCGACGTGCGACTCTCGAAGATTCTCTTGGCGATGGCGGTGACTACTTCGCTGGTGACCACCGCTCTGGCGTTCTCGGCAGGAAGCGCTGCCGCCGGTGGGCGGATCACCGATGCGAAGCGCGTGGTCTTCATCGTTCCGGGGCAGCAGCTCTACAACTCGGGAGAAACGCACCAGGCGACCTACCGCGCCCTCGACAAGGCACTGAGCGCTGCGGGCTACGAGACACACTTCGTCGACGCACCCGGCAAGATGATTGCGGCCGACGCCGAGCTGATTGCCGATTCGATTCGCTCCTACGCTGCCGGCGCTGACTCCGTCGGGGTGATCGCGCACAGTGCGGGTGGACTGAGCTCCCGGTACTACGCGAAGTTCCTCGGTGGCTCCGAAGTAGTGGATTCATTCGTCGCCATCGGTGCGCCGCAGTACGGTAGCCCCGGTGGCTGCGTACAAGGCCCTGCCGACGGCTACGACACCTGCATGTTCTCCGAAGTTCTCACCAAGCTCAATACCGGTGAGGACACTCCTGGATCTGCCTACTATTCGGTGGTGCAGAGTTCGGGCGAGTGGGCGGACGGTCGGTTGGACGGGGGCCAGTGCCGGGTGTACGTCGATGGCGTTCCCGGGGCCGGAACCGGAGGAGACCACCTCACCGAGCTCGAGCATCCAGAGGTCATCTCGGGAGCGATCAGCGCTTTGGGGCGCGACTGTGTCGGTACGTTCGTGGACGAGAACGACGGCGACATCACCTGGCCTGACACGCTGTTTCCGTCATTTCGGTAAAGCTTCAGGTCCGGGTTGTTCGGACGAGTAGCCCGGCTACGTGTGCGCTCGCGGCAGTCCTCGCCCCCAAGGCGTCACCCGATTCGATGGCCGCGACTATACGTGCGTGCTCGGTGACGGCGATCCGCCGATTGAGCTCGAGGCTCCACATGTCCGAACGGTAGAGGTGTGACTGTCCGTCCAGACGATGCAGGGCTTCGCTGAGCGGGTGATTGCATGCAGTCTCACGAATCAAGGTGTGAAACTCGAGGTCGAGCTTCGAATCCCGACGCTGATCCGGCGGGCTCTCGAGAAGTTCGCGTTGCACCTGCACCATCTTGTTCAGCTGTGACACGGTTTCGTGCGTGGCATTGGCCGTCGCGTTGAACGCCGCGAGACCGTCGAGTACCTCACGCACCTCGAAGACCGCGCGCAGAGACTCCGCGTCCAGCGAATCGACTTTTGCACCCGCATTCCGTGTGTGGACGGCGATGCCCTCGTAGATCAACTGCTGCACGGCCTCGCGGACCGGCGTTCGACTGACATTGAGCTTGCTCGCCAGCGCGGGAACACTCAGTGGTGTCCCCGGCGCCAGCTCGCCCGAAAAGATCAGTTCGCGAAGCGTCTCGTGCACGGACTCGGTGAGCAAAGCTCGTTCGGTGGTGGTCATCTTGTCCTCACTTCGATCCTGCACGATGTCGACGGTACCCGGGAGCGCTATCCAGCGGCGCGCACCCGGTCAGCGCTGCGACTGTCGACCTCGGGCGCCGTCGCGCCTTTCAGTCCGGCCACTTTGGCCGCGATGTTCTCAGCGATCGTGATCGGCGGGTATCCCACTTCGCCCGGTGTGAGAGTCCCTGGCAGTGCTTCGATGACGGCGTCGTAGTTCCCGTCGAAAAAGAATGCGGCAGAGCGACGTCGGATGATCTGACCATCGACGATAGGTGGGTCGACTCGGTGCACTGTCGAGCGCCATCGGTCGTTCGTCCAGCGTGCCATCGCGTCGCCGAGGTTGATCAAGAGTGCGCCGTCGGCAGGTTGGACGTCGTGCCATACGTCGTCGGCACTCAGAACTTGAAGACCCGGAACTCGATCTGCCCACAGGATGGTCAAGATTCCGAAGTCGGTGTGAGCGCCCATTCCCGTCATGTCGCCGGAGATGCGGATCTCGCCCTCGGGCAGTGCGTAGTTGTTCATCTTCATCGCGTCGATCGAATGGTCGAGCATCGAATCGAAGTACCCGGGCTGCAATCCGAGAGCGTCGGTAAAGGCGCACATCAGGATTCGTGCCAAGCCCTGGGCATGACGGAAATACTCTTCGATTGCCGGTCGGAATCCGGGCGCGGCCACGGGCCAGGTGTTGGCGGCGTAGCTGGACTCGGGTAGGTCGACGCCCGGATAGTCGCTCACCTCTGTGCCCACGACTATTGCTTCGTAGAAATCGTTCATCTGGTTCGCAGCGGCGACGCCCAGGCTCATGCTGAGTGATTCCGATTTCGGTGGTGAGTAGCCGCGGTTCTCGGACGAGGGACGGCGATAGTTGTTCTTCACCGTCAGTGGGAGAGCAAAGAACTCGTCGAGAGCGTCGGCCAGTCCTTCGGTCGCCGATCGTGGAATGCTGTGTCCGACAATCTGTATGAATCCGACCTCCCGGCACGCGCGATCGAGTTGAGCTGCCACTTCCGCACAGGCAGTGCTGTTGGTGGCGTTTGCAACCGCTGCCTCGCCGCGGAGGTACGGGCTGATATCGATCGTAGGGATTTCGAAGACAGGAGTTTCGTGGGTCATTTAAAGTCCTTGCGGCCGGACGTGTGCCACTTACCGACGAGCACACGTGAGAGGAATCCAAAGGCAGAGAAGACGAGGACACCGAACACCGACGCGATCACGATCGCGGCGATCAGATCCTCGGACTGAAGGCGGCTTCGGTAGACGTCGAGCAGCGTTCCGATCCCGGGTTGTCCTTTGGCGAAGAACATGTCGCCGATGATGGCACCGACGACAACAAGGCCGGAGGCGGTGCGGATGCCGGTGAGAATAGCCGGCATTGCCGCTCGCAGTTCGAGTTTCACCAATCGATCCCAACGGGACGCGCGGCCGAGGGTGAACAGTTCGTGCAGTCCGCGATCGACCGATTGCAATCCGAAGTGTGTGTTGGTGATGATCGGGAAGGCTGCGATGAGAACACACACCAGGGTACGCGCGGTCATACCGTAGCCGAACCAGAGCCCGATGAGGGGGACGATGGCGAGGATGGGAATGACCTGCAGCACAACGGCATAGGGATAGACGATCCGCTCGATCCACTTGGCCTGGCTCATCAGCACGCCGGTTCCGACGCCGACTGCCACCGCGACCACGAAGCCGACCAGTGCTACCTGTGCCGTCACTGCGAGGGCTTCGAGCATGGGAGAGAGGTGTTTCCAGTCGAGTAGCGACTTTGTCAGTACTTGACTCGGCGGCGGAAGGAGAAATCGACGTTCCGGGGAGAGAACGAGGTAGCTGACGATCGACCACGCTGCGACCGCGCCGGCAAGTGAGAGCAGCGGATAGAGAAGGAAGGTGCCGAGCGCTCTCATTCGCGAGGGCCGTCCGGGCTGTGACTGTGCTCGCGCGGCGGTCGCAGAATCAGTGCGAACGGCGGAATTGCGTGCGGTGGTGCCCTGTTGCACTGCAAGGACTTCGGTCATCGTGAGCTCCCATGGAGACTGGCCGAGATCTCGGCGACGTGTTCGGTGTATCGGGCGTCGTAGCGCAGTTCCGGGCTACGCGGGTACGGGAAATCGATGTCCACGACCGAATGGATTCGTCCGGGCCGGGCGGTCATGACGACCACCTTGTTTGCGAGGTACACGGCCTCGGATACCGAGTGCGTGATGAACATCGAGGTGAACCCCTTGTCGGTGTAGAGCCTTTGCAGCTCTACCTGCATCTCCAGTCGTGTCATCTCGTCGAGAGCACCGAAAGGTTCGTCGAGCAGCATCACAGCAGGTGCGAGGGTGAGCGCACGTGCCAACGAGACGCGCATCTTCATTCCGCCCGACAACGCGTTGGGCAGTTGTTTCGCAAAGTCCGCCAGGCCCACTGCGCGAATTGCCTCGTCGGCGCGCAACTTTCGGGCTGCTTTGTCGCCGCCATCGAGTTCGGCGGACAATTCGACGTTGGCCTGCACGGTTCGCCAGGGGAGGAGAGTCGGCTCCTGGAAGATGAAGCCAACTGATTCGGTGTCGAGGGCAACCGCGCCGCTGGTCGGTCGCTCGAGGCCGGCCGCCATGCGCAACAAAGTCGACTTGCCGCAGCCGGAGGGTCCGACCACGGCGACGAAGTCTCCTCGCTCCACGTTCAGATCGATGCCGTCCAGCGCGACAGTGCCGGTATCGAACTTCTTGACGACATCGGAAAAGACCATCTGCATCGGTGCGGTGAGCTTGCGAGCGTCGGCATCCTGCATCGTGTTCGCGAGTTCCATCTGAGCCTCCGGTTCGATAATGCATGCAAAAGTTGTTCAATATGTATGAACCATCTTGAATTGCATGTATGTCGCCTGGGTTGCTGAATGTAAATGTGAGGTGACATTGCAGGTGAAGCGAGAATCCTGGCGCACGTTACCTGATGGAAACAACGAGTCGATTGCATGTAATCCACGTGCTGCAGAGTGTGCTCATCGGATCACCCTTCCTGGTTCGCCCACATCCCAATTGTTTTCACGAAGGAGACGCTGTGTATTCAAATCGCAAGGTGCATTCCAATCGCAGAAGTGTGGGAGCGGCGGGCGCGGCACTGGCCATGTGTGCAGCCATCGGATTGACTGCGTGCAGCTCCAGTGAGGCTGAGACGGCCAAGGCTGAATCTCTCGAACCAGCTGCCGAGGCTCAGAACCTAGCGGGTCTCTGTCCGGAAAACGTTGTGGTTCAACTCCAATGGCGGCCACAGTCGGATATGGGGGCGCTCTTCGAGATGCTTGGTCCCGGCTATTCGGTCGACACCGACGACAAGTCCGTCAGTGGGACTCTTGTCGCCGGAGGGAAGGACACCGGAGTCGACTTGACCTTGCGGGCCGGGGGACCGGCAATCGGGTTCCAATCCGTCAGCTCCCAGATGTACGTCGACGATTCGATCACTCTCGGCTTGGTGCACGGCGATCAGGTGATCGCGGCAGCGGCAAGTCAGCCCGTTGTGGCCGTCACGCCATTGCTCAAGTACAGCCCGGCAATCCTCATGTGGGACAAAGAGTCTCATCCGGAATGGGCGAGTGTTGCCGATATCGGCAAGTCCGACGCGAGTGTCGTCGTTTCCAAGGAGCAACTGTTTCCGCAGTGGCTCGTGGCGAAAGGCCTACTGAAGCAGTCTCAGCTCGACACGAGCTACGACGGAGCTCCCTCGCGATTTGTCGGTGACCCGACCATCGCTCAGCAAGGATTCGCGAATTCGGAACCGTACACGTACGAGAAGGAGACGCCGGCGTGGGACAAGCCGGTTTCCTATGACCTGCTGAAAGATTCGGGTTTCGACATCTACGCGTCCAATGTTTCCGTTCGTGCCGACAAGGTCGAGACACTCTCCCCGTGTTTGAGCAAGCTGGTTCCGATCATTCAGCAGGCCACCGCGGACTACATCACTGCGCCGGATACGGCGAATGCTGCCATTGTCGACGTCGTCTCGCAGGACGTGTCGTTCTCTCCCTACACCGAGGGTGAAGCAGCGTTCAGTGCCCAACTCTTGAAAGAGAAGGGCCTGATCGCGAACGAGGCGGACGGATCCGTCGGCACGTTCGACATGACGCGAGTCGCTCACACCGTCGAAGAACTGAAGCCCATCCTGAACGCCGGGGGTGCGGCGATACCGCAGTCATTGACTGCAGAAGAGA
The DNA here is from genome assembly GCF_029269915.1 of Rhodococcus sp. C3V. Classification (NCBI taxonomy): domain Bacteria; kingdom Bacillati; phylum Actinomycetota; class Actinomycetes; order Mycobacteriales; family Nocardiaceae; genus Rhodococcus; species Rhodococcus sp. C3V. The sequence goes on along the minus strand of NZ_JARJBE010000002.1, from coordinate 444,307 downwards.
TCTACACCGACAAGTTCACCGATCGGTCCATCGGAATCCGCTGAAGGAGCTGACAGCAAATGACTTACGACATGACAGAACTCAACCGCGAGACCCGCATGGGTGGCCTGGGCACGGAGACCACCGACCGCGAGGTCCGAAGAATCGATCTCTCGGATTTCGAGAACCGGCGCAGCGAGATCGCCGAGGAGTTGTGGTCGGCAGCAACCGACATCGGATTCTTCCAAATCGTCAATCACGGGATCGATCTGGACCAGGTCCGCGAGGCTTTCGTGGCGGCCGAGCGATTCTTTGCACTGCCCACTGAGGTCAAAGCGCAGTATCCGCTCAAGAAGGGTTTCAACTCCGGCTGGGAGAGCATGACGCAGGTGCGTCCGTCCATCGGAACACCTGATCAGAAAGAGTCCTATCAGGTGACCCGCCCGCATATGGGTGATCTGTGGCCCACTGCAGACGAATTGGGCGGATTCCGCGAAACGATCCTGGACTTCGAAGCCAAGTGCTGGGGCATTGCGATGGACCTGTTGTCGTGCTTCGCCGAGAAGCTGGGATTCGAACGAGACTTCTTCACCAGGGCACATGACCCGTCGGTGGACACCTACCAGAGCACGCTGCGACTACTCCACTACTTCCCCCTTGCCGCCGACGCAGATGTCGAAGGGATGTGGCGTGCCGGAGCACACACCGATTTCGATTGCCTGACATTGCTTTTCCAGCGTGACGGTCAGGGCGGCTTGCAACTGTGCCCGGGCAAGGAGATGGACACCCAGGAATGGACGTCGGTGGTGCCGGCTGAGGAAGCGATCACCTGCAACATCGGCGACATGCTGATGAGATGGAGTGATGACGTCCTGCCGTCGAATTTTCATCGAGTCAAGAGTCCCGGAGTCACCGACTATCGGGGAGCCCGCTACAGCCTCGCGTTCTTCGCTCAGGCGAACCGCGACGTGACCATCGAGGGGCCGGCGGGCAAGTACCCGCCGATCACTGCCGAGGACTACATCGACCAGCGAGTACGCGCGAACTTCGCGCGTTGATCCGTATCCGTTCCGTCACACACTTTCAGGAGAACTGGCGATGACTACCGCGCCCAAGAACATGACCGACGTGATCATCCGGGACGTGACGTTGTACAGCGGCGGGCAATGGCTGACCGGCCACGACGTCGTCGTCTCGAATGGGGTGGTCGAATCGATCGAGAAGTCGACTGGCACCGCCACACCTGGAAGTGTGGACGGATCGGGGGCGTATCTGATCCCTGGGTTCGTCAACACCCATACGCACCTTCAGCAGTCACTGATGCGTGGGATCGCCGAAGGGGCACCGCTTCTCGAATGGCTACTCGCGGTCGCAGAAGAGTCGGTTCAGATCACTCCCGAGCGCGCATACGCGGCCACTGTCGCAGCCTCGCTGGAGGCATTGCGCAGCGGTACGACCACCCTGGTCGAACACATGTGGCCGCACCCGTCCAGCGAGGTTCACGATGCCGTGATCCGGGCGTTGCACGACACCGGGATTCGTGCGGTGCTGGGACGCGGAACCGCAGACCGGGCGGACAAGACGCGGAAGTGGGGCTTCGATCCGCGGCTCATGCAACCACTCGGAGACGTTCTCGCACATACGGATCAGATGATGCGGGACGTCGCCGGTTCCCGCATTGACGTGGCAGTCGCGGTACCGAACCCGCGTTCGCTGACCCCGGAGGGGATGTCGGAAGTGCGTGAGTTCGCGCAGGCTCGCGACCTGACGGTCTCGATTCACCTGCTCGAGACGCAGACCGACAACACGATGTGTACCGAACACGCGGGCATGAACGCGGTCGACTACCTGGATTCCCATGGTTTCTTGTGGGACCGGGTGCTGGCGGTCCACTGCGTCGAACTCGACGACCGTGGTCAGAAGGTGCTGGCGGAGCGCGGCGTCGGAGTGTCGTACAACCCCGTCAGCAACATGCGCCTCGGTAGCGGAATCGCGCCCGTCCCGAGTTTCCTCGACGCGGGGATCGCGGTGGGGTTGGGTGTGGACGGCGCAGCCAGCAACGATACTCAGGACATGCTCGAGACGCTGCGCACCGGCGCCTACGTGCAGCGAGCCGCGCGCGGCCGCGCCGACCTGCTCGGCTTCGAAGCCATGATCGACATCGCATCCGGCGGTGCAAACGCAGCACTCGGTCTGCCGGCCAGGTCCGGCGGGATCTCCGTGGGCGATCCCGCCGACCTCACCATGATTCGGTTCGAACGCGACTTCGGTTGCCTCCCGGTGCGAGATCCGGGCGCGTCCATTCTCACGACGGGCAGTCGTCAGATAGTGGACACGGTGTTGGTTGCGGGCGAGGTCGTGCTCCGCGACGGGCACTCCACTCGCGTCGACGAGGCGGAATTGATCCGCACGCTCAGAGCTTTGTGACTGTGCTCAGTCTTCGCTGATCTCCATCTCGATCAGGACGCGGCGCAACAGCTTTCCGGTGGCGTTGCGGGGAAGTTCGTCGATGAAGACGATCTCGCGGGGAACCTTGTAGCGCGCGAGATTCGACCGGACGTGATCCTTCAGCTCGTCGGAGTTCTGGTCGGCGCCGTGGGCGACGACGACAAACGCTCGCAGACGGTGCCCGAAGTCGGCGTCCTCGACTCCGATGACTGCCGCTTCCAAGACGTCCTCGCGATCGGCGAGCAGGTTCTCGACTTCGAGCGGGTAGACGTTCTCGCCACCGGAGACGATCATGTCGTCGTCGCGGCCGTCGACGAAGAGGAGGCCGTTGGCGTCGAAGTGTCCGACGTCGCCGGTCGAGAGAAGTCCGTCGATACGTTCCTTGTCGCGCCCGTCGGTGTATCCCTCGAAGCTCAGCCCGCTGGCGACGAAGATCCTGCCGATCGTGTGTGGGGTGGTGATCTTCTTGTTGTTCTCGTCGAACAGTTCGACGTGACAGGTCACCGGAGCGCGGCCCGCGGTTCCCGGCGCAATGGTCAGATCCTCGGGAGTCGCGACCGTGGCCACTGCGACCTCGGTGGATCCGTACAGGTTGTAGAGGACGTACCCGAACGAGGCCGTGACTCGCTTGCACAGGTCGGGTGAGAGTGACGAACCTGCCGAGAAGATGATCTTCAGGTTCGACGTGTCGTACTTGGACAGCACGTCGGGACCGAGGTCGATGATGCGAGTGAGCATCGTCGGGACCACGACCAGACTGTCGCACTTGTACTGGGCGACAAGCTTGATCGTGTTCTCCGGATCGAACTTTCGATGCATGACGACGGTCTGGCCGAGCGCCAACGCGAGAGCGAACTGCGAGACACCGGTTCCGTGGAAGGCGGGGGCCGCCATCATCATGGTCTGTCCGCGGCGCAACGGCACGCGGTCGAGGAACTGTGCCGACGCGAGAGGGGAGGTGTGGCCACGCGGCGCACCCTTGGGAGTTCCCGTTGTGCCGCTGGTGAGGAGGACGAAGCCACCGTTCTTCTCGGGTGCCGGCACCGACGACGTGGTGCGTCCGGCGATGGCCTCGTCGAGAGTAGCTGCCGTGGAACCGTCAGCGGCCGTGCCCTCTGGCCAGGAACGATAGACGACGACGTCGTCCGGCAAGGCATCGGCGATGTCCGCGAACTCGTCGTCGTAGACGAAGGCGACCACCTTCTCCCGCGCGGCGACGTCCACGAGTTGGGGCCGAGCGAAGCCCGTGTTCATGAGAACGAGCTTCGTTCCGTTCTTCGCTGCCGCCAGCATGGTCAGGACCAAGCCTCGATGGTTACGGCACATCGCACCCATGACGGAGTCGGAGGTGATGCCGTCGGCCTGCCACGCCCGGACCAACGCGTTGCTCTGACGCTCGAGCTCGGCATAGGTGATGGGGCCGCGCTCGTCGATGATCGCCACCGCGTCGTAGCCGTTCTCGGCGTGTGCATGGACCGGCCCGGCAAAGGGTCCGTACTTGTCCACGGCTGCAATGGATTTGAGTCCGCGATCGAGGCGAGGGAACGGGACGAGTCCGGCTCGGAACATGACCCCCGCCGCGCCGATGGTGTCAGTGACCTTGGTGACCAATCCGGGCATACGTGAACCTCTTCCGAGCGTCGTTGTAGGACTGATTACACACTAATGCGCAATCAGGTTTCGGTGGTGAAGTTTCACGATGGCGACCGAGCACTCCGCCCCGCCACCTCGAAAGGTGGCGGGGCGGAGTGTTTCGGGATCTGGTCCGTGCGACCGTCACTTCAGTTCGGCGGACGACTTTCCGAGCAGGCGGCGTGCGACGATCAGCTGCTGGATCTGCTGGGTGCCCTCGAAGATGTCGAGAATCTTCGAGTCGCGGCCCCACTTCTCGAGCAACGGGCGCTGCGAGTAGCCGTAAGTGCCGGCCAACTCGACTGCCTTGAGCGTCACGTCGGTGCCGGTGCGGCCGGCCTTCGCCTTGGACATGGACGCTTCGAGCGAGTTCGGCTTCTTGTTGTCGGCCATCCACGCCGCGCGCAGAGACAGCAGGTACGCGGCCTCCCAGTCGGCTTCCAAACGGATGAACTCGGCTGCAGCTGCATGCTGGTTGTAGACCGGTGTGTCGTAGGAGATCTCGACACCGGCTTCGGTCAGGATGCCGCGCAGTTCTTCGAGAGCTGCGCGTCCGACGCCGACGGCCATGGCTGCAACGAGGGGCCGGGTGTTGTCGAACGTCTGCATGACGCCGGCAAAGCCCTGCTCCACGTTGACCTCCGGGCTGCCGAGGATGTTGTCCGCGGGAATGCGGCAATCCTGGAGCAGGAGTACTGCGGTGTCGGAGGCCTTGATGCCCAGCTTGTGCTCGAGGCGAGCAACGCTCAGGCCCGGTGCGTCACGCGGAACGACGAACGACTTGATGGCCGCTCGGCCCTTCGACTTGTCGACCGACGCCCACACGACGATGTGCGTCGAACGCTCACCGGCGGTGACGAAGATCTTCTCGCCGTTGAGAACCCACTCGTCGCCGTCGAGAACGGCGGTGGTGGTCACGGCGGCGGAGTCGGAACCGAAGCTCGGTTCGGTGATGGCCATCGAGGCCCACACTTTGCCGAAACGTTCGAGCTGTTCGTCGGTTGACACTGCGGCGATCGCGGCGTTGCCGAGCCCCTGGTAGGGGATCGAGAGCATGAGTCCGACGTCGCCCCAAGACGTTTCGAGCGAGTTGAGGAGCGCAGACATGTTGCCGCCGTTGGCGTTGCCGCCCTTGGCGCTCGCGTCGGACCGTCCGCCGCTGGCACCGCCGATGTCTCCACCGGAATCGGAGAGGCCTTCGACCATGGCGGCCATGGTGTCGAGCTCGACGGGATACTCGTGCTCAGCGAGATCGTACTTACGTGAAATGGGTCGGAAGATCTGCGCCGCGACCTGATGTGCCTGGTTCGCTGATGCTTTGAGCTTCTTGGGAAGTTCGAGGTTGATCATCGTGGTTCTCCTGGAAGTTCAGCGGCGTCAGATGAGGACGATGCCCTCGGCAACGCCGATGGCACGGAGGTCGCGGTACCAGCGCTCGACCGGGTGTTCCTTGGTGAACCCGTGTCCACCGAGGAGTTGCACACCGTCGAGGCCGATCTGCATGCCCTTCTCGGAAGCCAGCTTCCGGGCCAGAGCGGATTCGCGAGCGAAAGACAAGCCCTGCTCGGCGCGTGAAGCGCCCCGAAGCGTGACCAGGCGCAGTCCGTCGAGTTCGATGCCGATGTTGGCGACCATGAAGGCAACCGCCTGGCGGTGGCTGATCGGCTCGCCGAACGCTTCGCGCTCGTTGACGTAAGGAATCACGTAGTCGAGAACTGCCTGGCTGGTTCCGACGGCCATGGACGCCCAACCGAGGCGAGCCAGGCGAATCGCGTCGGCGTATTCGGCCTTGCGCTGCTCGGCGTCACCGTCGCCGAGCAGTGCGGACTCCGACACAGCGACATCGGTGAGGATCAGGCGACCCAGGCCTGCGGCGCGCAGTCCCATGCTGGGATCTGCTTCGACGACGAGTCCCTTGGTGTCGGATTCGACGATGAAGAAGGACGGCTTGCCGTCGAGTTCTGCGGCGATGACGAAGAGTTCGGACGTAGCCGCGGCGGGCACCAAGCTCTTGACGCCGTTGAGCTTGTAGCCGCTGGGGGAGCGAACTGCCTTGGTCTGCAGGGCGAACGGATCGAACAGTGCGCGTGGTTCGTTGACCACCACTGCTGCGCCGGGGACCTGCTCGCCGGTGAAGGCCGGAAGGTAGGTCTTCTGCTGCGCGTCGGTGCCCCACTGCGTCAGTGCGACTGCAACGCCGCTGGGTGCGAGGATCGGAAGTGCAAGCCCCATGTCTCCGTGCGCAAGTGCCTCGGCGACAAGAGAATTGGTGACCGCGCCGCGATCGGCAGCTGCTCCGTCGAGTTCTTCGGGAACATTGATCAGCGTGATGCCGAGCTCGGCTGCGCGCTTGGAGAGATCGGCGGGTGCCTGCGCTGCGCCGTCGGCGTCGTGCGCTGCGGGACGCAGGATTTCGGCCGCGAACTCGCGCACGGTCTCGACGATCATCTTCTGGTCGTCGTCGGGGGTCAGATCGAAGTAGTCGGCGTTCTTGCTCGGGTTGTCGGGCAGGCGCTTGGGTGCGCCGTTGCCCGAGACCTTCTGGAATCCTCGAGTGGCGGCACCCAGGGTTTTGAAGCCCGTCTTGGTGCCCTCGTAGGTCACGCGATCGATGGTCTGACGCAGATTGAACTTCTCGGCCAGTTCCGAACCGGTGATCTTGGTAAGCACACGCATGGCTGCGCCCATGGCGTCGCGTTTGATCGGGTTCAGGCCGACGGCGGACGTGTCGCGGGGCGCACCCTTGGCGCCGCCGCGCTGCGCGCCCGATTCGCTGCGCTGAGCGCTCTTGTCGGGGGCAACACTGTCTTGCTTGGTCATGATCACCAGCTGTTTCTCGGTGTTGGGGCGTTGGACGATCCTTATCTTACTCATCAGTAAGGTCTGTTGTCGAGAAACCGCGAAATGATGCGCGTCATAGGCTCGAGGGGTGAACCGGACAGAGGTGCCAGATCGGATACAGCGGTACGTGCGCTACACGCCGTTGGTGGTGGTCCCGTGCCTGTTGATCGCCAGCACGTATCCGGGGGAGTATCGAGTTCCCCTCACCTACTGGATTCTGTCGATGCTGTCGTCGCTCGCCTTCGCCGTCGGCCGTCGATGGCCGGTCTTCGCGTCCCTGGTCATCTCGGCGCTCGCCGTTCCGATGTTCGTCGCCGACGCCTGGGGGCTGTCCGAGCTTGTTCCGTATCTCGGGGCGGTCGCCGTCGTCGACGTCACGATGCGGGCCGAGCGTAGAGAAATGGTTGCCGTATCGGCAGCAGGATGGTGCGGTTCGGTGCTCGCGGGGATCTGGTTCGAATCTCACGAAGCGTTCTGGTCTGTCACGACGGCTGTGAAAGTGCTTGCGTACGTGGGGTTGCCACTGCTGCTCGGGCTGTATCTACGCTCGCAGCGTGAATTGGCCGCGAACAATCTTGCGCAGACCCGCGCTGCGGAGCGCAGTGCGCTCGCCCGCGAACTGCACGACCTGGTTGCGCACCACATGGCATCGATCGTCCTGAGAATCGGCGTGGCTCAACATGTCTTGGCGCCCCAGGACGAGGCCGTGCGTGAGGTCCTCGCGGATGTGCGTGGGACTGCGTCCGATGCGCTGGCCGATATCCGTCGCCTCCTGGTCGCACTTCGTGATCCTTCGCTCGGTGAGGTCGCTCTGGTCGAGCCGGATGCCGTCGAGGCGGAAATCGAGGCGGCGATAGATCGTGTGCGTGCGGCGGGTTTCGAGGTGCAGGCAGTCTTCGATGCCCAGGAGAATGTCGAGTCAGGCGCAGCCGATCTCGACGCGATCGGGAGGCTGACGTTGTTGCGGGTGATTCAGGAATCACTGACCAACGTCATGAAGCATGGCGACAAGAAGGGGCTGGTATCGGTCTCGGTCGGTCGCGAAGACAACCGGGTGCATGTCAGGGTTGTCAACGACGTCGAGGGATCGCCTCGGAGTGCAGGTCATGGCCTGGTGGGAATGCAGGAGCGTGCGGAGTTGGTCGGCGGCGAGATGACCGCGGGCACCAACAGTGACGGGAAATGGGAAGTGCACGTGAGTATTCCACTCGTTGTCTCGGGCGATGTCTCGTGATCAGCGTGCTGATCGTCGACGACCAGCGACTTGTGCGCGCCGGTTTGCGGATGCTGTGCGCGGCAGCCGAGGACATGACCGTGGCCGGTGAGGCGTCGAACGGCGTCGAGGCGGTAGCGCTCGCTGCAGAATTGGATCCCGACGTGATTCTGATGGACTTGAGAATGCCCGGGCTGGACGGGATCGGCGCCACGCAGCAGATCGTCAAGGCCGGTCGTCGAGCGCGCATCCTCGTGCTGACCACCTTCGACGACGACGATCATCTGTATCCCGCACTCGCCGCGGGGGCTTCGGGATTCTTCGTCAAGGACACCGAACCCGCCGAGTTGCTCGGTGCCATTCGGCGGATCGCCGAGGGCGAGATGGTGTTCACTCCGGAACTTCTCCGCCGCGTTGTGGATCGAGCGGTGATCGGTGGTATCGCAGACACTGCTGCGACGGAGAAGGTTCCGTTGACCGATCGCGAATCGCAGGTCCTCGCGCTGGTGGCAGAAGGGAAGAGCAATCAGGAGATCGCGGACACGCTGCATCTCGGTGTGACCACGGTGAAGACGCACGTGGCGAACCTGATGTCGAAGACCGGTTGCGACAATCGGGTTCGCCTCGCCGTGTACCACTTGCAGAACTTTCAGTGACCGGAGTGCGAACCAGACGAAGGCATCGGCATGTCCATCGGCATGTCCATCGGCATGTCCATCTGCATCGGAGCCGCCTTCTGTCCCGGTTCGAGCACGAGGAATTGGCCCATCATCCCTTGGTCCTCGTGCATCAGCAGGTGGCAGTGGAACATGTACGGGAAAGTGGGATCGGTGTACTCGGACCACTGCAGTGCGACGCGAACCCTGCTGCCCGGCGGTGTGTAAACAGTGTCCTTGAGTCCTCGTAAGTGAGGCGGAGGAGTGCGACCGTCGACGTCGAGGATCTGGAACTGTACGTCGTGGACATGGAAATTGTGTGGCCAGTTGTCCTTGTTGGTGATCGTCCACACCTCGGTCGCGCCGACCTCGGCCTCGAAGTCGATGCGGTTCATGTCCATTCGTTGCCCGTTGATCATGTACCACTGCAGATCGAAGGTTCGGGAAACGCTTGCCTTCGACGGATCCAGACTCGGCAGTACGGCCAACTGCGCCGGGAGAGTCGACCGTGACGCGCGGCTGGCAACGCCCCGCAGTTCGAGGATGTCGAAGCGGTCGTTCATGCCGAAGTTCTCGGCGTCGGAGGAACTCACGCCACCGCCGTCCTCGATCGGGAACGACACCAGTGTGGTCGTCGCACCGGGGTCGACGCGAACCACGATCTCGGCTCGTTCGCCGGGGCTGAGCTGAATCCGCTTGATCGCAATAGGTGATTCGAGCAGTCCGCCGTCGGTGGCAATCAGATCGAACGTGCGGTCGTCGGGGAACCCCAGGTTGTAGAGACGGCCGGAAGAGCCGTTCAGAATGCGTAACCGGACGACCCCGGTGGTGACGTCGAGGTAGGCGTCGGAGATGCCGTTGGTGACGATCGTGTCGCCGAGCAGGCCTATGTCGGTCGGATCCGATTCGTCGAAGCTGCCGTCGGCGAGGAATCGACGATCCTGGATGATCAGCGGAACATCGTCGACACCATAGGTTTTGGGGATGTCCAACGCCCGCGTGTCGGCGTCGTCGATCAGGAACAGTCCGGCGAGACCGCGCTGCACGTGCCGTTCGGTGGATCCGTGCGGGTGTGGGTGATACCAGAGCGTCGACGCCGACTGGCCGATCGTCCACGCCGGTTCCCAGCGTCCGCCGGCTTCGATGGTCTGGTGCGGGCCGCCGTCGTATCGGGCGGGCAGATGCATGCCGTGCCAATGGACGGTCGTGGGCTCTGCCAGTGTGTTGTCGATCGTGAATGCGACAGATTCTCCGCGTTCGGCGCGGACGGTCGGCCCCAGAATGGATCCGTTGAAACCCCAAGTGTCGGTGAGTTTTCCCGCGACGATCTCGGTGGTCCCGGCACCGGCACGAAGTGTGAAGTGGCGAACACCGGCGTCGTCGACGGTGGATTCGGCAAGCGGCGGAATCGGTAGCGGACGCGAAGTTCCGGCCACCGCCAACGTGGCGCTCTTCGCTGCCGGGTCGGCGCCGCAGCCCACCGCGAGCCCGAGGGGCGCTGCGGCCAGACCGAACAGAATCGTGCGCCTGGAAATCCGGTTCATCGTTCTCCTGGAAGTAGTGCGTGATCAACTACTTCCAGTCAACGGGCCGAGATGTCGTGCCGAATCCTGCCGACGGGCCTGTCGGAACTCCTCCCTCGGACCCTTGCGGCGGGTGGGATGTTCTGGTACTCGGGTGTTACCGCAGGCGGGCCAGAACGTCTTCGTGCAGCAGTCCGTTGGTGGCGACCGCGCTGCCGCCGTGCGGACCTGCGCCGCCGTCCAGATCGGTGAACGCGCCGCCGGCCTCACGGACCAATACGTCGAGCGCTGCCAGATCCCACAGCGACACCTCGGGTTCGGCAGCAATGTCGACGGCGCCTTCGGCCACGAGGCAGTAGGAGAAGAAGTCCCCGTAACCGCGCACGCGCCAGACGTCGTCGGTGAGTTCGACGAACTGATCGCGAATTCCGCGGTCCTTCCACCCCGAGAGGCTCGAGAAGCTCAGGCTCGCTGACTCGCTGCGATCGACGGCGGATACCTGGATCGCCCGCGCATCACTGTCCCCGAAGGAAGTATGTGCACCCAAACCTGTTGCAGCCCACCATCGCCGATTCAGTGCAGGTGCGCTCACGACGCCGATGACCGGGACGCCGTCCTCGAGCAAGCTGATCAGCGTGGCCCACACCGGTACGTTGCGGACGAAGTTCTTGGTCCCGTCGATGGGGTCGACCACCCACTGTCTGCCCTCGAAGACTGCGTCGCCGCCGAATTCCTCGCCGAGTACGGAATCCGTAGGACGATGCTCACCGAGCGTCGCGCGCACTGCTCGCTCGACAGCCAGATCGGCGTCGGAGACGGGGGTGAGGTCCGGCTTGTCGTCCACTCGAAGGTCGAGGGCGCCGAAGCGGGCGCGAGTGATCGCGTCAGCCTCGTCGGCGATACGGAGGGCGAGTGCGAGGTCGGATGCGCGATCGGTCACGGGTACACAACCTACCGGCTCAATCGGGGAGGACCTCGTTCAGCTTTCCGGTTGCGACGTCGAAGACGAATCCGCGTAGGGAGGTCGTCGCGGTGACGAACGGACTGTTCTCGATGCGCTTCAACGACTGACGGACGTCCTCGTCGATGTCGGGAAACGATTCGGCAGCCCAATTTGGTTTGATGCCGATCTCGTCCTGGATGGATCGCTTGAAGTCGTCGTCGGTGAACGTCAGCATTCCGCAGTCGGTGTGGTGGATGAGGATGATCTCGGTAGTTCCCAGCAGACGCTGGCTGATGGCCAGGGATCGGATCTCGTCGTCGGTGACGACTCCACCCGCATTGCGGATGACGTGCGATTCGCCTTCCTTGATTCCCAGCACCCGATAGACGTCGATACGGGCGTCCATGCAGGCGAGTACGGCGACGTGTTTGCTGGGTGGGAGGGGGAGCGGTCCGGTGAACTGCTCGGCGTAGGCGGCGTTGTTCTGCAGGTATTCGTCGGTGACAGTCATCGTTCCAGTAGGTTCCCTCGGAGCGAGGTTGGCAAGGCTTCCAGTCCCGGTGATCCCAATACGTGACGGGCGGCAGGGCCGAGGTCGGCACCCGGTAGCCTTGAGAACCGTGCATCCCGACGTAATTGCAGACCTGAACGCCCTCGACACCACCCTTCGCACCTGCGAATCGGTTGTGGACGTCGAGGAGCTGCGCCGACGCATCGACGAGCTCGAGCACCAGGCAGCCGACCCGGGTCTGTGGAACGACCAGGAACACGCCCAGCAGGTCACGAGCCAGCTCTCCCACGCGCAGGCCGAGCTGCGCCGGATCGTGGCACTACGCGAGCGACTCGACGAGATGCCGATCCTCTACGAACTGGCAGAAGACGAAGGCCCCGACGCGGTGGCCGACGCCGACGCCGAGCGCGCGAGCCTGCGAGACGACATCGCGGCGATGGAAGTCAAGACCATGCTCTCGGGCGAGTACGACGAGCGCGACGCGCTCATCAACATCCGCTCCGGTGCCGGCGGTATCGACGCTGCAGACTGGGCCGAGATGCTCATGCGTATGTACATCCGCTGGGCGGAGAAGCACGACTACGGCGTCGAGGTCTACGACACGTCGTACGCCGAAGAAGCCGGACTCAAGAGCGCGACGTTCGCGATCAAAGGCCCGTACACGTACGGCACGTTGTCCGTCGAGATGGGCACTCACCGGCTCGTTCGCATCAGCCCCTTCGACAACCAGGGTCGTCGTCAGACGTCGTTCGCCGAGGTCGAGGTACTGCCGGTCGTCGAGACGACCGACCACATCGAGATCAACGAGAACGACATCCGCGTCGACGTCTACCGCTCGTCCGGTCCCGGCGGCCAGTCGGTCAACACGACGGACTCCGCCGTTCGACTCACGCACATCCCGACGGGAATCGTCGTCACCTGTCAGAACGAGAAGTCGCAGCTCCAGAACAAGGTGTCGGCGATGCGCGTCCTGCAGGCAAAGCTGCTCGCGGTCAAGCGTCAGGAAGAGCGCGCCGAGATGGATGCGCTCAAGGGCGACAGCGGCAGCTCGTGGGGCAACCAGATGCGCTCCTATGTTCTGCATCCGTACCAGATGGTCAAGGACCTGCGTACCGAGTACGAGGTCAACAACCCGTCGGCAGTGCTCGACGGCGACATCGACGGGTTCCTCGAGGCCGGCATCCGCTGGCGCATGAGCGAGAACCAGTCCGCATAGCGTTCGGATACCGAAAGGCACGATGACTTTACTTCGACCTGGGCAGAACCTGCTCGATTGGCTTCAAACCACCGGTTTGTCCGTCCTCATGACCGTGCTCGGGGCGATGATTCTCGCCCGGTTGGTCAGTTGGGGAGGCAACAAGGTCACCGACCAGATCGACTCCAACTATCAGTTGGGCGATGCGCTGGTTCGTTCCGAGGCGACCAAGCATCGTCACTCGGTCGCGCAGGTCATCACCTGGGTGGTCATCACGTTCATCTACGTGATCGCGACGCTGAAGGTTCTCGACCAACTGAACCTGCCGATCGGAAGCCTCGTCGCGCCGGCGACCGTTCTCGGTGCGGCGCTCGGTTTCGGTGCACAGCGCGTCGTGCAGGACATTCTTGCCGGTTTCTTCATCATCACCGAACGTCAGTACGGCTTCGGTGACACCGTGCGACTTGCGATCACCGGCTCCTCCGACGACGCCGAGGGTGTCATCGAGGACGTGACCCTGCGCGTGACGCGAATGCGGAACTCCGACGGCGAGGTCATCACCGTTCCCAACGGGCAGATCGTGAAAGCGACCAACCTGTCCAAGGATTGGGCACGCGCCGTCATCGACGTTCCGGTTCCGGCGACCGCCGATCTCACCCGGGTCAACGAGGTGCTTCGCCAGGTCGGAGTCGACGCGATGGCCGACCGCGGACTCAAGAAACTGCTGCTCGACGAGCCCACGGTCATGGGCGTCGAAAGCCTGGAGGTCGATCAGGTCAACGTGCGGATGGTCGCGCGCACACTCCCTGGCAAACAGTTCCAGGTCGGACGCGCTCTTCGTGTCCGCGTCGCCGCAGCACTGCGACGTCAGGGGATCACGGTGTCACCGGATCTGCACACCGTACGGACCGAGGAGGCGAGCGAATGACCGATCAGGAACCGCGCCGCGGACTCGACCGACTGTTTCACCTGGACTGGCTCCCGTCCCGGATCTTCGGCGGCCGGATGCGAACCTCTACCTTCATTCTCATCGTGGCGTGGATATTGACGTATCTGTTGCATACGTATCTCAATCCTGAGGACCCGACCGCAGTGACACCACCGCCCAGCGTGGACACGTCGCAGACCGAGCCTTACGTCGCGCCCTCGGTCAAACCGTCGACGACGACCCCCGTGCCGTCCTCGACCGAGCCGACGACTACGTCCGAGACCCAGTCTCCGGAATCGAGCACGGGCAGCTCAGGTTCTCCGACTCCGACTTCGGGTCCCGCGCCTGCGCCGGGCAACGCCGAACAGTCCGCGACCACGGTGCCGACCACTCCGGCGACGACGACCGTTCCCCAACCTGGCGCGGCGATGCAGGCACCGACGTCTGTGCCGCAGTCACCCGCGACCACCGGTACCGGATAAGGACGAGGGTGCTCGCGCGTGGCGCCAAGGTCACCGTTAGATAACGGCTAGACTGGCTAGTTGTGATCAGCATGAAGAACGTGTCGAAGTCCTACAAGGCCTCCACCAGGCCGGCGCTCGACAAGGTCAGTGTGGAGGTGGAGAAGGGGGAGTTCGTCTTCCTCATCGGCCCCTCCGGCTCCGGCAAGTCGACGTTCATGCGGTTGCTGCTCAAGATGGAGTCGCCCACGTCCGGCGACATCGAGGTCGCGGATTTCCACGTCAACAAGTTGGCGGCCCGCCGCGTGCCGAAGCTTCGCCAGAGCATGGGCTGTGTGTTCCAGGACTTCCGCTTGCTTCAGCAGAAGACGGTCTCCGAGAATGTGGCCTTTGCGTTGGAAGTCATCGGCAAGCCCCGCAACGTCATCGCGCGCACTGTGCCCGAGGTTCTCGACATGGTCGGTCTGGCCGGCAAAGCCGATCGACTGCCCACCGAACTTTCCGGCGGTGAGCAGCAGCGCGTCGCCATCGCCCGCGCATTCGTGAACCGCCCTCTCGTGCTGCTCGCCGACGAGCCCACCGGCAACCTGGACCCCGAAACGAGCCAGGACATCATGCTGCTGCTCGAGCGGATCAACCGCACCGGCACCACCGTCGTGATGGCGACCCACGATCACCACATCGTCGACTCCATGCGTCGACGCGTCATCGAACTCGATCTCGGCAAGGTGACCAGAGACGAAGCGCGGGGTGTGTACGGCGTCGGCAGGTAGCGCCGACTACGACCACACGTCCCGTACGCCCACCGGTTGTCGTGAAACAACCGGCCTCTCGAAAAGGAATCGGATTCCCCGATGCGCGCCAGCTTTATTTTCAGCGAAGTCCTGACCGGCCTACGCCGCAACATCACGATGACCATCGCCATGATCTTGACGACGGCGATCTCCCTCGGACTCTTCGGCGGCGGTCTGCTGGTCGTGCAGATGGCAGGCAAGACCCAGCAGATCTTCCTCGAACGCGTCGAGGTGCAGATCTTCCTGACCGACGACATCTCTTCGGCCGATCCCGGTTGCGAGCAGGAGATCTGCAGTTCGTTGCGCAAGGAACTCGAGCAGACTCCGTCCGTCGTCGCGGTTCAGTACCTCAACCGCGAAGACGCCGTGAAGGACGCCACCGAGCGCGTGTTCAAGGACCAGCCCGAACTGGCAGCCCTGGTGAGCCCGGACAGCTTCCCGGCGTCGTTCAAGGTCAAGCTCAGTGACCCGGAGCGGTTCGGCGTCATCAACGACACCTTCGGTTCGAGGCCCGGCGTCGAGAGTGTGCTCAATCAGCGCGAGTTGGTGGACCGACTGTTCAGCGTGCTCGGTGGAGTGCGCAACGCAGCGTTCGCGATCGCGATCGTCCAGGCGATAGCGGCCATCCTGCTGATCGCCAACATGGTCCAGATCGCCGCGTTCACGCGTCGTACCGAGGTCAACATCATGCGGTTGGTCGGCGCGACGCGTTGGTACACCCAGCTTCCGTTCCTCCTCGAAGCCGTCGTGGCGGCCTTGATCGGTGCGGTGCTCGCCATTGCCGGGCTGTTCACGGCGAAGAACGTCTTCATCGACGGGGTCCTGTCCGACGTCTACGAAGCAAACATCGTGGCGCGGATATCCAACAGTGACGTGCTGTTCGTCTCGCCGATCCTCGTACTTGCCGGTGTCGGAATGGCCGCGGTGACGGCGTACGTGACGCTGCGTCTGTACGTCCGCGAATAATCGGTTTGCACGAGCTTCTATGCTGGAACAGCAAGAACCATTCGACAGCAAGACAGCGGACTGAGAGGCCCGGACAGTGAAGGAAAAGGGCCGCAAGGTCATTGCGACCAATCGCAAAGCACGCCACAACTACACGATCATCGACACCTACGAGGCCGGCATCGCTCTCGTCGGGACCGAGGTCAAGAGTCTGCGTGAAGGCAAGGCGTCGCTCGTCGACGCGTTCGCCACGGTGGACAACGGCGAAGTGTGGTTGCGCTCGTTGCACATTCCGGAGTACACGCAAGGCACGTGGAACAACCATTCGCCACGTCGTACCCGAAAGCTCCTGCTGCACAAGCGTGAAATCGAGCACCTCGTCGGCAAGACCCGCGAGGGAAACCAGACGCTGGTCCCGCTGTCGATGTACTTCAACGACGGCAAGGTCAAGGTCGAACTCGCACTGGCAAAGGGTAAGCAGGACTACGACAAGCGCCAGGACATGGCCAAGCGGACCGCCGAGCGTGAGGTGACCCGCGAGCTCGGTCGTCGTATCAAGGGCATGCGCTGACCTCCATCCTGCTTGCCCTCGTGGCGGCAGTTGCCTACGGAGTCAGCGACTTCGTCGGGGGAGTTGCGTCACGACGAGTTGCCGCACTGCGTGTGGTGATCGTCTCGTATCCACTCTCGCTCGTCATCGTTCTGATCGCAGCACCTTTCGTATCCGGGACGCTGACGCCGAACGGTCTGATCTGGGGTGCGATCGCGGGCGTCACGAGTGGTCTGGCGGTCTGGTGGTTCTATCTCGCGCTGGCAACCGGCCCCATGTCGGTGGTCTCGCCGCTGACAGCTGTTCTGGTGGCGGGCATTCCGGTGCTCGTCGGCTTCGCTTTCGGTGAGCGGCCGGGGTTGATCGCGTACCTGGGTATTGCCGTCGCGCTGGTCGCCGTCGTCCTGGTCAGCCGCGAGTCGCCTGACGACACCGCGGGTGAGGTTGCCGGCGGAATCACCCTCCGCTTCACCAGACAAGTGGCTCTTCTGACCGTCGGAAGCGGTGGCGCATTTGCACTCTCGTTCATCGCACTTCACCAGATCGGCGAGGGCAGCGGGCTGTGGGCGTTGGCCGTATCTCGAGGTGCCGCGACCGTCGTGGTGTGGTTGGTCGCGCTGGCGGCCGGTCACTTCGTTCTCCCACGAGGCGAGCCACTCAAGCTCGCGGTGTACGTCAGCGTCCTCGACGTCGTCGCGAACGGGACGATGATCTACGCCTTCCAAGGCGGAATGCTCTCACTGGTCAGCGTGATCGGTTCGCTGTATCCGGCTGCGACGGTTCTGCTCGCCATGGTGATGCTGGGCGAGCGGGTAAGCCGCGTGCAACAAGCGGGAATGCTGTTGGCGCTGGCGGCAGTCGGCATGATTGCCGTCGCTGGGGCGTAGTTCCTTTTCAGCGGCTGTGACCCGTACACCCATCGTAGGAACGCGCCATTTCATTCCTCGACGAGTACCTGGGCTACTTGCACGCCGGATACCCCGATCCGCGACCATCCTGTCAAAAGAGTCCCGCGTGGTTTGAACTGGTCTCCGATTGGCGGAGTGGCCAAATTGGAAACGCGGCGGCGGTGCGAGTTTGGTATCGCACCAAACTCAGGGCCTCGGAATAGCTCATGACGGCTCGACAATGCCCGCGGGCGAACCAAATTCAGTACTCCGCAGGAACATCCGAGTGGCCGCGGAAAGGTGGGCCACGGTTTCCTCCGGATCTCCGATATCAGCGGTGAACACCTCGACTCCCAACACGACGTCGGGAGCCACGACCCCCAACGCCCGCACAATCTCCGCGATCGGCGCCGTTCCCTCGCCAGGAGCCAGGCGGCCGGTCATCGGTACATAGGGATCGTGGCGGCCAGGCTGGACACGATCGCTGATCTGCACTTCGAATACCTGACCATGGGTAACCTCTGCAAGCTGGGTCGGCGTACCACCCGAGCGCAGAAAGTGCCAAGTATCGAACAGGATTCCAACGCCGGGGTGGTCGGCTCGCCGGACGATGTCCAACGCCGCACCGAGATCCGGTATTCCTGTGCCGGGGATGAACTCCAGACTGACACGAACTCCGACCTCGGCTGCGCGGTCGGCGACTTGTCGCACCGCCGACGCCAGCGCGTTTCTCTTCACTGTCGGATCACCCAAGAAATGGGCGACGTTGAGAGTGCGAGCGTGAAGCGCCTCAGCGGCTTCGAGACACTCGTCGAGATCTACCATGAGCTTGCGCCAGTGTGGAGGTACCTCATCCAGTCGAGCAGAGCCGGGTAGATAGGTCATGAGCGCATCGATCACGCCAACAGTCACACCTAGATCGTCCAGGCGCTCCCGCACTCGGGAGTCGGCACTCTTCACAATCGAATATTGCGAGGGATGAACAGTGATCTCTGGAAAGCCGCCCCTACGGGCCAACTCGGCGAGCTGTATCAAATCAGCGTGTGGGATGCATCCCCAGCAGAGGGCAGTGCCCTCGATTGGCTGCACAGCCTGGTAGGTCATCGATGGCCACTTCTCTTCGTCACTCACACACACTCGGAGGTGATGTGCTGGTCCTGTCGTTGCGACTGCCGGCGGAACGAATACGGTCGACGCGGCTTACAGGTTGGAAGTCCAACATTGGACTGCGAAAGCGAGCTACCAGTGCGCGGGCCGTTTGTTTTCTATCTGGCTGCTCAGTAGTCAAATCAGCAAAAGGAGTTGAACCGCAGACTTTCAGGGGCGCGAAGGCAGCGCCGCAAGAACGTCGTCGTCGAGCTTCCACTCCGCGGCGGCAACATTTGATCGCACTTGTTCGGGGTTCATCGCACCGATGATCACAGAGGGAACGCTCTCCTGCGCGCACAGCCACGCTATGGCGAGTTCGAGTATCGAGTGTCCGTACGCTTGTGCGAACGCTGACAGTTTCTCCACGTACTCGAAGTTCTCTTCCGTCGCCAGTGTGGCGAAGTACGGCGCACTGGCTAGTCGGCTGCCGGTCGGAAACGGCCGTCGCATCGTGTACTTACCGGTGAGCATTCCGGAAGCAAGCGGAAAGAAAGGGATGATTGACATTCCGACCTCGTGTGCGGCGGGAACAATGTCTGCCTCGATCGCGCGGTTGAGCAAATTCCATTCGACCTGGTTCGCCAATAAATGCGATGCGCCAGTACCGGTGGCGATGCCCTCGGCCTGCCTCATCTGATCCGCGGAGTAGTTCGAGCAAGCTACGTGGCGGGCTTTCCCTTTGGCTACCAGCCCATTCAACGCCTCGATGGCCTCCTCCAGTGGAGCATCGGGGTCAGGGACATGCTGGTAGTACAAGTCGATTCGGTCGGTGCTGAGTCGCCGCAAGCTTGCCTCACAGCTATCCTCGATGCTTCGTGCGAGTACTCCGGGCTTGTAATCGACCTCACGCGGGCGTGGAATCGCTTTGGTGGCGATTACCACCTGGTCTCGTTGACCTGCGAGCGCCTTGCCGAGGATTTCCTCCGAGCGTCCGTTTCCGTACATCGTCGCTGTGTCAAAGTGGGTGACGCCCTCATCGAGGGCGGTACGGACGACCTCCGTACTCCCCTCAGGGTCCAGTCGGGTACCAAAGTTGTTACACCCTAAGCCAATACGCGAGACTTGAAGATCGCGCGCGAGTTGTCGTAATTCCATGTCATTCCCCTTGTTTTCGCCACTTACGTGAATTCGTCGCCCCGCGAACTCGACGAATGATTGGACGCAAGATCAATTACCCTGCAAGAGCTCTGAGCGGTCGGCAGGCCCTGTGGGACGAACGAACATCTACATTCCATACATCGACAAGGTGGGTCCGCCGAACCACTTCATCGGAGCGATTCAAATCGTGCACGAGCCCGGACCGCAGTAGGAAGTGGTTTTTCCACTCATCGGGATTCCTCTTCTCGGTCATGATGATTCATCGGGCTAGCTATCTCGCGCGGAGACAGGCGGCGCGGTACAACAGGTGGAATTGGTTTGGCCGGATTCTCAGTCATCTCTCAACGATGTGCACCCGCTCCACCGAGTCACCCGCTTGTAGATGTCCTCGCTTCTCGGAGAATTTTCCTCAGCCGCGTCTGTCGGCCGGCGCTGCGCGTAGGTGAACCCGCTCGCCCTGTTTTCCGAAGAGGCTGATCGCCTCGGCCGGCCGGCCGTCGGCAGCACTGATGCGGTGCGGGATGTGCGTGTCGAACTCGGCGGCCTCGCCTGCCCCCATGATGAAATCCCGGTCGCCGAGTTGGAGTCGGATGCGCCCGGACAGAACGTAGACCCACTCGTAGCCCTCGTGGGATCCCGGTTCGCGATCGTCGTCGGTGGGCGAGATGATCATCTTGTAGGCCTGCAGATTGCCGGGTTGACTCGTCAACGGAATGACCGTCATACATCCGACCGTCCGAGGTTCTTCGCGCACGCGCGGATCTTTGATCTTGCTGTTCACGAGGTCGTCCAAGGGGACGCCGTGTGCCTTGGCAATCGGCAGCAGAAGCTCCAAGTTGGCTCGGCGAGTACCGGATTCGAGTCTCGACAGTGTGCTGACGCTGATGTCGGTGGTCTCCGACAAATCGGCCAGGGTCATGTCGGACTGTTGGCGCAACGCACGTAGGCGAGGGCCGATGCCGGCTAGTACGGCTTCGAACGATGTTTCGGTCATGCACTCATTTTGCCAAAGTGGCAACAGCGTTTGTCAAGACTGCGTTCTCTTGTCATTCTGGATTCATGACGCAGAACTCATTCGACGTAGCAGTAATCGGAGCCGGTGCGGCAGGCCTCAACGCCGCACTCATTCTCGGTCAGGCACGCAGATCCGTGATCGTCTTCGACAACGGATCGCCACGGAACGCGGCCGCCGACCACATGAACGGATTCCTCTCCCGTGACGGCATGAACCCGGCAGAATTGTTGACCATCGGCCGAGGTGAGGTCCGCAAATTCGGCGGCGAGTTCCATGACGGCACCGTTGTCTCCGTGACACGGGACGGCGAGAAATTCTCGGTAGAACTGGCTGACGGCATCAAGATTCAGGTGCGCAAGGTGCTTGTTTCGACGGGTCTGACGGACCGCCTAACGGTAGAACTCGAAGTCTTCGGCGAGCGTTGGGGACGCGATGTGTTGCACTGCCCGTACTGCCACGGGTACGGCGTGCGTGATCAGCCGCTCGGCGTGATCGCCAAGAGCGCGGAATTTGCGATGCACCAGGCGCTCATGGTTCGCCAGTGGTCCGATGACGTGGTTCTCTTCCTTCATCGCATCACCGAACTGAGTTCCGAAGATCGGGAAAAGCTTGCGGCTCGCGGTATTTCGATCGTCGAGGGTGAGGTTGCCGGTCCCGTCGTCGAGGATGATCGGTTGGTGGGCGTGCGGTTGGCCGACGGCAGTGTGGTCGCGCGTTCGGCGGTCTTTGTCGGTGGCGCCCTCACGATGGACCCCAACGATGCGATCTTGCGCGCATTCGGTGCGCAGCGCGCCGAGACGATGATGGGCGATTTCGTCACAGTCGACATGATGGGGGCCACAAGCGTGCCCGGCGTGTTCGCTGCGGGCAATGTCGTGGACCCGGGTGCCCAGGTCATCATGGCCGCAGCCGCCGGGGCGAAGGCCGGAGCGGGGATCAACATGATGTTGACCAACGACGACCTCGGGGTTGCACTCGCGCTTCGCAGTTGAATTGTGCGTAGCGTGGGGTGATGGACGCAGTGAGAGTGTTGATCACGGGTGCGACCGGATACATCGGCGGACGTCTTGCCCCTCGCCTGGTCGAAGAGGGTCATCGAGTTCGAGTGGTAGTGCGCAGCCCGGAGAAACTACGCGATGTTCCCTGGCACGATTCCGTGGAGATCAAGCGCGGGGATCTGACCGACAGTGCCACCCTCTCAGGTGTTTTCGATGATATCGACGTGGTCTACTACCTCGTTCACGCCATGGGTGGGGGAGGGTCGTTCTCGGATATCGACAAGCGAAGCGCGGAGAACGTCGCCGCCGCTGCCCGCGATGCGGGGGTGCGACGGATCGTCTACCTGGGCGGGCTTCATCCCTCCGACCGAGAGTTGTCGACTCACTTGCAGTCCCGGCTCGAAGTCGGTCGGATCCTGCTCGAGTCCGAGGTTCCGACGGTTGTGTTCCAAGCTGGAGTGGTGATCGGATCGGGTTCGGCGTCCTTCGAAATGGTGCGCCACTTGACCAATCGGCTTCCGGTGATGACCACACCCAAGTGGGTGCACAACAACATTCAGCCGATCGCGGTGCGTGACGTACTCCACTATTTGATTGCCGCCGCGGCGACGACGCCGGAGGTCAACCGCGCCTTCGACATCGGTGGGCCGGATGTCATGCAGTACGGCGAAATGATGAACACCTACGCCGACGTCGCTGGATTGGTACGCCGACGCATCCTCGTCCTGCCCGTCCTCACCCCGCGTCTGGCAGGTCACTGGGTGGGATTGGTCACGCCGATCCCACGAGGTTTGGCGATGCCCCTGATCGAATCCCTGCAGAACGACGCGGTGATGCACAATCACGACATCGACGGCTTCATCCCGCCTCCCGCCGAGGGCCTCACGCCGTATCGAGAAGCGGTGCGACTGGCACTTCGAAAGATCGACACCGGTGAGGTGGAGACGGCGTGGTCCGGTGCAACGATCGCGGGCGCTCCATCCGATCCTCTTCCATCCGACCCGGATTGGGCCGGCGAAGCGGTCTACGTCGATCATCGCGAACGTGACTGCGCGGCGGATCCGAAAACCCTCTGGTCGGTGGTCGAGTCGATCGGCGGCGAGAACGGTTGGTATTCATTCCCTTTGGCGTGGGCCATTCGGGGGTGGATGGACCGCGCGGTCGGTGGTGTCGGACTGCGCCGGGGCAGGCGGGATCCACGCCGGCTCAACACGGGCGAAGCCCTGGACTTTTGGAGGGTCGAAGAAATCGATCGAGGCAAGTTGCTCCGATTGCGCGCCGAGATGAAGGTCCCGGGCGGAGCATGGTTGGAGTTGCGAGTATCAGAAGGCCCAGCCGGTGCCGACGGACGGCCGGTGGGTTCCCACCTCGATCAACGCGCGGTCTTCTTCCCTCGCGGGCTCGCGGGTCGGGCGTACTGGTATTCGATCCTGCCTTTCCACGGAGTCGTCTTCCAGGGGATGATCACCAACATCACCGGTGCCGCCGAGCGTGAGATGGCTGCAGTGCAGGAAACGGGTGCAGTGCAGGAAGCGGGTGCAGTGCAGGAAACGGCTGGGCCGAAGGACACGGAAAGTGCCGCCGATTAATTGGTATGACTTCCGAACTTCGGCGCGTTATAGTGAATAGCCCCACGAAAGACGCGGGGCACACACGGGGCTGAACGGTTTCGACTGCGTGTGTTGAGTTAGGGGAAGCGTGTCGGTGCAGGCAAGAGACCACCGTAAGCGTCGCTGCAAACCTATAAGCGCCGATTCCAATCAGCGCGACTACGCTCTCGCTGCCTAAGTAGCGAAGCGTGTCTGTCAGCCCGGGGTTGCCCTCGACCCGGTTCCTGGCATCAGCTAGAGGGCTTTACTGTTCGGCTCGGTCACGGAGTCGAATGGGACATCAAACAGTGACTGGGATCGTCATCCTGGCTTGTTCGCGAGACTGGGAGATCCAAGTAGAGACTTAGCGAACTGCACACGGAGAAGCCCTAGCGATTCAACGTAGGACCCGGGTTCAATTCCCGGCAGCTCCACAACAGGTCGGGCCGGAGAGCACACGCTCTCCGGCCCGGCCCTTTTGCTGCCTTGCTGCTGCCTTGCTGCCGTGTGGCCCGGGCCTTCTTGCGATCAGGAGCCGAAGAATCCCAGGTCGACCGAGCCGACGAAGCCGGGAGCTTCCTTGGCCAGCGGCTTGCCGTCCAGATCGGCAGGCGATGCAACGCCCAGGCTCTGGAGGATTGTCGGGGTGATGTCGGCGATCGTGTACGAGTCTGTGTTCTTACCGGCCGCGTATCCCGCGCCGCGTGCTATGACGAATGTCGTTGCTTCCGCGGGTGTCTGACCGCCGTGCCCACCGGCGGGCTTGTGCCCGTGATCCGCAGTGACCAGTACAGTCCACTTCTCGCCGGTCTTTGCTGCGCGCTGATCGACGGCATCGACAATCTTGCCCACCTGAGCATCGACCGAGGCGATGGACTCTTCGTACGCAGCGCCGTTGGTGCCGCCGCTATGTCCCGCGCCGTCCACCTGATCGAGTTGGGTGAAGATCAGGTCAGGTCCCTTGTCTGTGATGTCGCGGGCGACGGCGTCTGCCGTCGCAGCGTCGGTGGCCGCTCCGGAACCTGCATCGGCCGTGGTGACGACAACGTCGGCTTTCGGTGTCCCACTGGAGGCGATGTTGTCGATGCCGCCCCAGGTGGAGATCGATTCGGTGAGGAGGGAGGGCTTTGCTGTTTCCAGCCGGGTGAAGACGCTCGGGTAGAGGTCGAAGCGGGCGCCCGCGTACGTGTTGTCTTTGACTCCGTGCTTGGTATCCCAGACTCCGGTCAGAATGGTCGACCACGACGGTCCGGAGATGGTGGTGTGGCCGAGGATGGAAGATTCTCCGCTGGTTCCTTCGGCGATCAGCTTCTGGAGGCGGGGAGCGTCGGCGGTCTTGATGTGGCTGAGCATAGTGCCGTCGAGGCCGATGACAACTGTCTTCTCGGCGGCCGACGGATTGAGGTCGGACGATCCGGGAATTGCTGCAGCAGTTGCAGTTCCGGCAGCAACAGCGCCGGCGAGGAGGAGTGTGATAGCGGCTGAGGTGCGTGCGATTTTCTTGGTCACGCTAAGCATCTTGCGATAGGACTAGACCAATTGCACTACCTGGATGTGAGGGTTGTCCTGTTGTTCGCGGCAGATTCAGATTGGACTAGACCAATGTTTCCTCAGGCGGCCCAACCGTCGAGGATGACGCTGACCGCGTGATCGAGGTGAAGGGGCTCGCCGTCCCATCTTGGGATGATCGCGTCGTCGGGTATGTCTCCGCGCAGTAGGCCATCAGCGAATCCCTCGGTCGGTGGTGCTGGGTCGATGACGTCACCATTGGCGTAAAGGAACTCGAACTTCTGCTCGCCGAGAGTAGTGATCGTGAACTGGCCGTCATGCAGCGCGGTGGCAGGTGCCGCACAGCATGATCAGATTGTCCAAGTCCGTATTTCCGCCGCGTCCCCAGAATTTCACGTGATGTGCGTGTAAGAAGCGAGTCCGCCCGCAACCCGGTGTGCGGCAACATCCGTCGCGGTAATTCAATGCCAGCATTTGTTTGGCGCTGACGACGCGGGTCCTTCGGCCCAGATTCAAAACGCATCCCTCCTTTGTCGTTCCCAGGCGAAGTTTCGCGTTGCAGAGCACTTCCTCGGCGGCACTTTGGGGGAGCGCGGGTCCACTCGGTACGCGGACGGTGTTCGCTTCGTGGAAGAACACAACTTCGTTCGCGGCGGCCTTGGACGTGCGGTCTGTGACTGCGGCGGTGGCGAGCTCTGCCATCGCGACGAGTCCTGGTCCGATATTTCCGGCCGGGTTCTTTGTAGCCTTCTCGTCGACAGGGCGGATGGCAGCGGTTCGGGTGCGTTCACGTTCCGCCACCGCCAATGCTGCGAGGATTCGGGCGCCGTCCTGTGCGGGCAGGCGTCCTTTGATGACAAACTCGCCCGTATCCGAGTCCCAATGCCAGCGGACCTGAAGATGTTCGGGCGCTTTGCTTTTGCCGGATTCATTGTCGGTTGCTTTACGCAGACCTGCGGCGAGACGATCGATCTGGGCTGCGGGCGCCTCGCATCCGAACCGAACCATCTGCTGTTCGTTTGACGGCGTCGTGACCCGGGTGAGTGCGCGAACCTTCGAGTAGGACAGCCGGCCTTGCTCGAAGGCCTTCCGCATCTCGGGCAAAGGTCGGAGCGCTTTGGCGACGCGAACATATTCCCTGCCGGTGTGCAGGCTCATTCCACATTTCCACGACAGCCAGTGGGCGCACGAATGAAGTCCAGGGCCGGTCCAGCCGCGGTCTTCGTCGAATTTTGACAGGAGGGTAAGGAATCGAGCCGTGGCCGCGGCGATCTGGCCGGCGAGAGCGCAGATTTCGGAGCCGAGTTGCTCTACGTCGCTTCGGGTGGAACCCTGCGTTTCTTCATTGATCAGTGCTGCGGTATCGGTCAGTTCTGCGTTCATCGTTGCCCCCCGGCGCGTGTCCGACAATGTTTCGAATGTACGTTCGATAATAGATGCCAGTACCGACACACATCCGTGGATGAGGACGGAAAGCGTCCCCGCGGGGACGTCTAACCGCTGCCGATCGAGTACTCGGCGTAGGTACCGACATCCTCGAAGCCGACGTTTCGATAGAGCTGTGCGCCGTCGCTGGACGCCTGAAGTACAGCGGTTCGGGCACCTCGCTCGCGGGCGATGTCGAGTGCGGCAAGGGTGACCGCCGAGCCGAATCCGCGTCGGCGCGCCGTTTCGAGTGTGACGACCCCATACAGTCCGGCGACGTCGGCGGCAAAATGGACCTCGGCTCCGGCGACAGGCTGGGAGTTCGCGTATCCCACGACAAACGAACTCCGCGAGCGCTCATCGAGGATGTCATCGGCGGTGTCTTCGAAGAAACGTATTACTGCGGTCGAGGGCGGCGACCAATTGGCGGCCATCACGGCGGCGTAGTCGGCGAGCTTCGAACGAGTCGTCACTCGCTGAACGCACAGTTCTGAGACAGGCGTTGGGCGTGGGACGACGTCCAAGTCTGCCGTCATCGCTCTTTCTTCCTCGGAGCGCACGCAGCCGAGGGCTGACAA
Organism: Rhodococcus sp. C3V; assembly: GCF_029269915.1. Classification (NCBI taxonomy): domain Bacteria; kingdom Bacillati; phylum Actinomycetota; class Actinomycetes; order Mycobacteriales; family Nocardiaceae; genus Rhodococcus; species Rhodococcus sp. C3V. The sequence continues at coordinate 417,440 of NZ_JARJBE010000002.1, read as the reverse complement.
GCGAGCGCCGAGGTCAGAGGGCTTGTCGCGCGGACCTGTCCACCAGGAGAACGGACGACCGGTTGCTCGAAGCCACGCGAGTACGTCGAGTAGTCGTCGGTCTTCTTCCGGGCCTTCAGCAGCAGGTACAGCGAAGCGCGCACCAGCGATGATGTTGAAAGTGTCGTCGGTGAGGCCGCTGTCTGCGACGACAACATCTGCAGAGACCGTGACCGATCCCGTCGGCAAGTGTTCATGCAGGTGGCAGGCATGGGATACCAAGTTGGCGTCCATGGCGTCGAGGACATCGCCGACGAGTGCTTCACGATTCACAAAAGAAATTCTACGAACCCCATCCAAATGGTTTTCGGCTCCGAATGCCGTGTATGACGCCCAACCGACGGCAACAGCAGGACGGTGACCAGCACCTGGTGGTGCTAGTGCTGCCTGGAGGAAAGGTATCGAGCCATCGCCCGGCTCGCGCCTGGCATCTGTCCAACCTTCGGATGTGCCCGTTCACCGCTCAGCTTCGCCTCTCCGGTGTCAAGGCGGTGCAGGCTCGCTATCGAGTTCGAGGTTGGAACGGTGCCGAGCGCAGTCCGGTCGCCGACGCCCGCGCCGCACTCGACGCGATAACGAAACGTAATTCACAAGCTCAGGTGATCCTGCTGGGGCACTCGATGGGCGGACGGGTCGCCGCCGAACTATGTGGCGATCCGGCGGTGGTCGGTGTGGTCGCGCTGGCGCCGTGGTGGCCCGATGGAACGTCGGTGAATCTGCATTCGGACACACCGCTGGTTGTGCTCCACGGCACGGCCGACTCGTGGACCGACCCGGCAGCGTCTCGCCGGAAGGTCGACGAACTGCAGAAGTCGGGTAAGAGCGCTGAATGGATCGGCATCGACGGCGCAGGCCACTTCATGCTCCGTCGGGCGGCGACTTGGCATCGCCTCGTCGCGGATGCAATCGCAGGAATGAGTCGCGGGGTAGCCGCAACAAAGATGGGAGAACGACGATGAGTTCCGACAAGCGCAAGGTGGCCGTCGTCGGTAGTGGTGTCGCAGGTCTGACAGCGGCGTGGGTGCTCAGTAAGGACAGTGACGTCACCCTCTACGAAGCGGATTCACGGCTCGGCGGGCACGCGGACACCCATTCGGTCACCGACCCGGAAGGGCGAAGCCTCGCCATCGACACGGGGTTCATCGTCCACAACGATCGCACCTATCCGACATTGTTGCGATTGTTCGCAGAACTAGATGTGCCTACGCAGGAATCCGATATGAGCATGTCGGTCAGGTGTGGGGGGTGCGGGCTCGAGTACTCGGGAGGCCAAGGGTTGCGCGGCGTTCTCCCGACGCCGGGGCTGCTGGTGAACGGCAGTTTTCTGTCGATGTTGATGGAGGTCAAGCGCTTCCATCGCCGTGCCCGAGCCCTGCTCGACAACACGGATCCGTCGGCACCCGACCAGACACTGGGGGTGTTTCTGCGCAGCGGCCGGTTCTCCGACTACTTCACCGCTCACTTCATGACTCCGCTCGTGTCGGCAGTCTGGTCGTGTGATCCCGGCTCGGCGCTGAAATATCCCGCGCGGTACCTGTTCTCGTTCCTCGATCACCACGGAATGCTGAGCGTCACTGGATCGCCGACCTGGCGAACAGTCACCGGTGGATCGGGCGAATACGTTCGTCTCGTCGCCAAAAGTATCGGGGATATCCGCCTCAACACGCCGGTGCGCGCAATCCACCGGTTCGATGATCGCGTCGACATTCGTGACGGCGACGACCAGATCCAGACCTTCGACGCAGCCGTGGTCGCAACGCATCCGCAGCAAGCGCTGAAGATTTTGGCGGATCCGACGCCTGTCGAATCCCAGGTCCTCGGCGCAATGCCGTACTCCGTCAACCACACCCAGCTTCACACCGACGAGAATGTGCTGCCCGGCAACACCAATGCGCGCGCGTCGTGGAACTACTACATCCCTGAATGCAACGCGAAGCCGGATCACGTTCTGGTCAGCTACGACATGACGAGGTTGCAGCGGCTCCCGGAGACCGGCCGGCGCTACCTGGTGACCTTGGGGGGAGGCGAAATGGTGTCCCCGGACTCGGTGATCGATCAGATGACCTACGAGCATCCGCAGTACACACCCACCTCCGTCGCCGCTCAAGCGCGGCTTCCCGAGTTGGACTCGGACGTGCTCGCGTTTGCCGGTGCCTACCACGGATGGGGCTTCCACGAGGACGGTGCACTCTCTGGCCTGCGCGCCGCCGAACGCGTCGGAGGTCGGTGGCCGTGACCGCACCCATCACGCCGTCCATCGTTCATACGAGCATTCGGCACGTTCGAACGGAGCCGTTGCACAACGAGTTCGAGTACCGAAGCTACAGTTGGCTCGTCGACGTCGACGATTTACCCGAGCTTCCGAAGGCTTTGCGGCCCTTGGCGAAGTTCGACGCCGGGGATCACCTCGGCGACCCCACTCGATCGATTCGTGCCAACGTCGAGACTTTTCTGGCAACCAACGGATTGGAGTTCGCCGGCGGTCGCATCCTCATGCTTGCGAACGCGCGTGTGTTCGGCCATGTGTTCAACCCGCTGAGTGTGTTCTGGTGTCTGAACGACGACGGCAGTCAGCGGTGCGTCGTTGCCGAGGTTCACAACACCTACGGCGAGCGGCACTGCTACCTGCTCGAAACCGACGAACGTGGCGCGGTTCGCACGTCCAAAGAGTTCTACGTATCTCCGTTCAACGATCTGGACGGCGAGTACCGGATGCGACTTCCGCTACCCGACACCGCGCTCGCGCTCTCGATAGTTCTGGCCCGTGACGGCAAGGCGCCCTTCGTGGCCACGGTGTCCGGTCGTTGTGTGCCGGCGACGACGCGCGAGATCGTGCGCAGTGCGCTCGCCATCCCGCTGGCTCCGCTCCGAGTCGCCGCGCAGATCAGATTTCAAGGAATCCGGCTGTGGGCCAGGCGCTTACCCATCGTTCCCCGACCGCAACATCACCCGCAGGAGGCAGTGCAATGACCACAACCACTCTCGGCACCGAACCTTCCGCTCACACGATCGAAACCGAGCGGTGGCCGGGCGTCGCCACCGTGCCGAGCGGGCTCAAAGTGCGGGTTGCATCACCGGTTGCCCGCGCCCTGTTCCACAAGGCGGTCGCACGTTTGCCGCTGCGTGTCCAGATGCCCAACGGTGAGTTCTCCGGTGGCGGTAGCCCCGATTCGCCGTTGATGGTCATTCACCGCCCAGACGACTTCGCTGCTCGTGTGGGGGACAGTGGTTTGATCGGATTCGGCGAGTCTTACATGGCGGGCGATTGGGAAGCATCCGACCTCACTGCGGTCCTGGAAGTCTTCGCCTCCCGCGTGGCGACGCTCATTCCCGACTTCCTGCAGCGGCTACGAGGCCTCTACATTCCGAAGCAGCCTCGCAGTGAACGGAATTCGACGCAGAACACGCGCTCGAACATCTCCCGGCACTACGACCTCTCGAACGAGATGTTCGAACTGTTCCTCGACGACACCATGACGTATTCCAGTGCCCTCTTCGAGGATCTGTCGGTAGGAGCGACCCCGTCGTGGGACGTGTTCGCAGCGGCGCAGCATCGGAAGATCGATCGACTGCTGGATGGCGCAGGTGTCGGACCCGGTTCGCGAGTGCTCGAAATCGGCACAGGCTGGGGAGAATTGGCGATCCGAGCTGCCCAACGGGGAGCGACGGTGCGCTCGGTGACACTTTCGGTCGAACAGCAGGAATTGGCAGCGAAGCGGATAAGCGCTGCGGGACTGGCAGATCGCGTTCAGGTCGACCTTCTCGACTATCGGCAGGTACAGGGGGAGTACGACGCCGTTGTGTCGGTCGAGATGATCGAGGCCGTCGGCCACCAGTACTGGGGAAGCTACTTCCAGACGATCGACGCCCTGCTGGCGCCGGGTGGGCGCGCAGCGATCCAAGCCATCACGATGCCGCACGATCGAATGCTCGCGACCCGCAACACCTACACCTGGGTGCACAAGTACATCTTCCCCGGCGGATTTCTCCCGTCGGTGCGGGCGATCGAGGACGTCACCGAGCGCATGACAACCCTGCGGGTGCGTGAGCGGATGTCGATGGGCGATCACTACGCGCAGACGTTGCGACTGTGGGACGAGCGATTCAGCGCTCGCACCGACGAGGCGTCCGCGCTCGGGTTCGACGCAGTGTTCGCGCGCATGTGGCATTTCTATCTCTGCTACTCCGAGGCGGGGTTTCGGTCGGGGTATCTCGACGTCCAGCAAATTGTTCTCGATCGGAGGAACCAGCGATGACTGCCACAATGGATCGAACGACACAAGGTACCGGCGTTGCGGGTCGTCTCTCGGACATCCTCAGTCCACTTGTCGGCGGCGAACTTCCGGTGCGGTTGACTGCATGGGACGGCAGCACAGCAGGTCCGGAAGATGCTCCGAAGCTGACGCTTTACAGCCCGAACGTTTTGCGACGCTTGCTCTGGAATCCCGGCGAGTTGGGGGCTGCGCAGGCGTATGTTCTCGGTGAACTCGACGTCGAGGGCGATCTAGGCGACGCACTCACACACGTGTGGAAGGTGTCTGCCGAGCGGGGGCTCGGGTCGATTACCCCGACACCATCGCTCGTCTTGGCCGCGGTCAAGGCTGCGCGATCCTTCGGTGCTTTCGGGAGACCTTTGGCTCCGCCGGCGTCGCAGGCTCAGGTGAAGGGGCGCCTGCACAGCCTCGCCCGCGACCGCGAGGCGATCGGGCACCACTACGATTTGTCGAACGATTTCTACCAATTGATCCTCGATGAGAACATGGCGTACTCCTCGGGCTATTGGACTTCCGATGCACCGGACTACACGCTCGAAGACTCACAGACAGACAAGCTGGACCTGGTGTGCCGCAAGGTCGGTCTCGATCGAGCGCGAGGCTTGCGGTTTCTCGATGTCGGCTGTGGTTGGGGCTCGCTCAGCCTGCATGCAGCGCGGGAGTACGGCGCTAGGGTTGTCGGAATCACGATCTCGGCGGAGCAGAAGGCTTTTGTCGACGCGAAGGTCCGCGCGCTCGGTTTGGAAGACTGGGTCGAGATTCGCCTCCAAGATTATCGAGAGATTCCAGACGGTCCCTTCGATGCGGTCGCTTCCATCGAGATGGGTGAGCATGTCGGTGAGGACAACTATCCGACCTACGTGAAAGCGCTCCACGACAATGTTATTGCCGGTGGCCGTGTGCTGATTCAGCAGATGTCCCGCACTGGCCCGCACCCCGGGGGAGGTCCGTTCATCGAGTCGTTCATCGCGCCGGACATGTACATGCGGCCCGTCGGTCGCACTGTTGCGATGATCGAGGAAGGTGGACTCGAAGTGCGGGACGTCCACGCCCTGCGTGAGCACTACGTGCGGACCGTCGACGCGTGGATCGAGACCTTCGAATCGAACTGGGATCGCGTCGTGGAACTCGTAGGTGTCGAAGTCGCTCGGGTGTGGCGTCTCTACCTCGTCGGCGGAGGAATGGCATTTCGGGACGGTAGGATGGGCGTCGATCAGATTCTGTCGGTCCGGCCGCACGGTGATGGTCGATCGGGTATGGAACCGGTACGGCCGCAGTGGGTGTCGCGGCGATGAACGGATTCGACTGGGGCGCGTTCGGAGTGGTCACACTCACGAGTCTGCTGGCGATCGTCGTCGGAATGGCGGTGACAGCCACGATCGGTGTACGGATCGGGCGCCACAACGTTGTCGACGTGTCGTGGGGCGCCGGCTTCGTTCTGATCGCGCTCGTGTCCGCGATAGTGGGAACCGGCGACCTCTGGCGCCGGTTGCTGATGCTTGCGCTCGTGGCGATCTGGGGTCTGCGGTTGGCGACGCACATGGCGATTCGATCGCGTGGCAAAGGTGAAGACCCGCGGTACGAAGAAATGCTCGGACGAGCGACGGGTAATCGAACGCTGTATGCGATCCGCAAGATCTATCTCACGCAGGGGATTTCGTTGTGGTTCGTCTCCCTGCCGATCCAGGTCGCAGCAGTGTCGAACGGCAGCTTCGGACTTCTTGTCGTACTCGGAATCGCGCTGTGGATTGTCGGCGTCACGTTCGAGACGGTCGGCGACCGACAGATGGAGGAGTTCAAATCCGATCCGGGCAGCCGTGGCCACATCATGGATCAAGGTTTGTGGGCATGGACGCGGCATCCCAACTATTTCGGCGACGCGTGTGTCTGGTGGGGGATCTTCCTCGTCTCGGCGTCCGTGTGGCCGGGGGTGTTGACCGTCCTCTCACCGATCGCCATGACGTACTTCCTGGTCTTCGCCACCGGAGCGCGGTTGCTCGAGCGACACATGGAACAGCGTCCGGGCTATCGCGAGTATCAGCAGCGGACAAGTTACTTCATTCCTCGCCCGCCGAAAGCCCGCTCCGGGACGTAGGCTCTTTCGGGTGAGGCCAGAGCATGGGTGATCTGAAACTGCCGGCTGCGGTATGCGCGGTTGCCGTCGGCGGAGGGTTGGGCGCGCTCAGCCGCTACGGTCTGGGGGAGCTCTTTCCCCACATCTGGACGACTCTGGTCATCAACGTCGTCGGCTCGTTCGTTCTCGGTGTTCTCGCGGCCCTGCTCGTGCACAACAAGGTTGGGTACCTCTTTCTCGGCACGGGCTTCTGCGGCGGCTTCACCACCTTCTCGTCCTTCGCGGTTCACGCCGTGACGGAGAGTCCGTGGCGATCGATTCTCTATGTTCTCGGGACGCTGATTCCCGCGATCCTCGCTGCAGCACTGGGCAAAGGGCTCGGTGAACGCTGGATCCGCGCGCGGGACGGAGCGTCGGCATGACAGTTCTCCTGGTGGCGCTCGGCGGCGGCGCTGGTGCGAGTGGCCGGTACCTGTTGGCGCGGTATGTGCCCGCGTACAAGGGATTTCCGGCTGCGACGTTCGCCGCGAACGTGATCGGCTGCTTCCTCCTTGGATTGTTCACCGGGGCAGCTCTTTCCACCGAGATGGCCGCACTTCTGGCGACCGGCTTCTGCGGCGGCTTGTCCACCTATTCGACCTTCGCGACCGAGAACGTCGGGATGATCGAGAGGCGCCAGACGGCGCTTTCTCTGATCTACATCGTCCTCAGTCTGATCGTGGGACTGTCCGCTGCGTGGTTGGGAATCCAGATCACGGATTGACGGATCCGGCGCCGAGCGTGCACGCCACGCGGCCAGGGTAGACAATTGTCCACAGTCGCGTCGACACAGTGGTCGACCACCGGGCCGAGGGGGATTCGTGGCGCACGAACGAGCAGGACAAGTGGCTCTGCCAGAGGATCTGATCAATGTTCCTCATCTGGTCACCGCGTATTACACGCGCACTCCGGATCCCGAGAACCCGATGCAGCAGGTACTTTTCGGCACTTCAGGACATCGCGGTTCCAGTCTCGACTCGGCGTTCAACGAAGCTCACATCCTGGCGACAACCCAGGCGATCGTCGAGTACCGCGCTTCGCAGGGAATCGACGGCCCGCTGTTCATCGGCCGGGACACACATGCGCTCTCGGAGCCTGCCTGGCTGTCGGCCTTGGAGGTCCTGGTCGCCAACGACGTCGTCGTCCTCGTCGATTCACGCGACGCCTACACTCCCACCCCGGCTGTCAGTCACGCGATCTTGCGATACAACTCGACGGGTCCGGAGGCCAAAGCCGACGGCATCGTCGTGACACCGTCACACAATCCGCCTTGTGACGGTGGCTTCAAATACAACCCGCCGCACGGCGGGCCCGCGGACACGGATGCGACGTCGGTTATCGCCGATCGAGCGAACGAGCTACTGCGCAAGGGGCTTTCCGGGGTACGGCGTGTGACGGCGGCACAAGCGCTGGACCGCGTCGAACGCTACGACTTCCTACGCTACTACGTCGAAGACCTCCCCAGTGTCCTCAACCTCGACGCGATCCGCGATGCCGGAATCACGATCGGTGCAGACCCCCTCGGCGGGGCAAGCGTCGACTACTGGGGCGCGATTGCCGAAACTCACCGACTCGACCTCGAAGTGGTGAATCCTCTCGTCGATCCGACCTGGCGGTTCATGACGCTCGATACGGACGGCAAGATCCGCATGGACTGCTCGTCGCCCGACGCGATGGAGTCGCTGATCGGGATTCGGGATCGCTACGACATCGCGACCGGAAACGATGCGGACTCCGACCGCCACGGCATCGTCACTCCCGACGGCGGTTTGATGAACCCGAATCACTATCTGGCCGTTGCCATCGAGTACCTGTTCGCGAACCGGCCAGGTTGGGGCGCAGATACCAAGGTCGGCAAGACCCTCGTGAGTTCCTCGATGATCGACCGTGTCGTGAGCAGCCTGGGCCGCGATTTGCTCGAGGTTCCGGTCGGGTTCAAGTGGTTCGTTCCCGGATTGCTCGACGGGTCTGTGGGATTCGGCGGCGAGGAAAGCGCCGGCGCGTCCTTCCTCCGACACGACGGTTCCGTCTGGACGACGGACAAGGACGGCATCATCCTTGCGTTGCTCGCGTCGGAAATCACCGCGGTGACGGGAAAGTCTCCGTCAGCGCACTACGCCGCGTTGGCCGAGAAGTTCGGGAGCCCGGCGTACGCACGTATCGATGCGCCCGCGACACGCGCACAGAAGGCAGTCTTGGCAAAACTGTCTCCCGACCAGGTGAGTGCAACCGAGCTGGCGGGTGAACCGATCACCGCGACACTGACTGCCGCGCCCGGAAACGGCGCGGCGATCGGTGGTCTCAAGGTGACGACGGAGAACGCGTGGTTTGCAGCGAGGCCGTCCGGCACGGAGGACGTGTACAAGATCTATGCCGAGTCGATGAAGGGCGCCGATCATCTGGCTCAGGTTCAGGCAGCGGCCAAGGACTTGGTGTCCGGCGTCTTGAAGGCGAACTAGCCCGCGGACCGCTCATGTCGCCCGGCTAGAATTCCGGGCGACATGAAAACTCGTGCAGCCAAGCTGCCACAGGAAATTTGGGTACTGGTCGCCGCCAGCTTCGTCATCGCCCTCGGATTCGGGTTGGTCGCCCCGGCACTACCTCAGTTCGCACGCAGCTTCGACGTATCGGTCACCGCCGCCACGATCGTGATCTCGTCTTTCGCTTTCATGCGGTTGGTGTTCGCGCCGATGAGCGGCACTTTGGTACAGAAACTCGGTGAGCGGCCGGTCTACATCGTCGGCCTTCTCATCGTCGCGGTCTCGACCGGTGCGTGCGCTTTCGCGGGGGAGTACTGGCAACTTCTGCTGTTCCGGTCGTTGGGCGGCATCGGGTCGACCATGTTCACGGTGTCGGCCCTCGGGCTGATCATTCGCATGTCACCGTCGGACAGTCGCGGCCGCGTGTCGGGTCTGTACGCGACAAGCTTTCTCATGGGATCGATCGGAGGCCCGCTGGTCGGCGGTGCGCTGTTGCAGTTCGGTCTGCGGATGCCGTTCATCATCTACGCAATTGCGTTGGTGATCGCCGCGCTCGTTGTCTTCGTGAGCCTGCGTGGATCTCATTTGGCGTCACCGGACAAGGCTGTCGATGTGAAGTCGATGACTCTCACAGAAGGCCTCCAGTCTCCGGTGTACCGGGCAGCGCTCGGATCGAACCTCGCCTTCGGCGGGGTTATTTTCGGAGTTCGCGTTGCCATGGTCCCCCTGTTCGTCGTGGAGTTCCTCGATCGGGATCCGTCGATTGCGGCCTACGCCCTGACGATCTTCGCCGTCGGCAATGCGTTGGTGTTGATCGTTTCCGGACGACTCTCGGACCGCTTCGGCCGCAAGCCCTTTGTCGTGAGCGGCCTGCTCATCTGTGGTGTGGGCACCATCGCGATGGGATTCACGGACAACCTCGTGGTGTTCTTTGTCATTGCTGCAGTGACGGGCGTCGGTTCAGGGCTCATGAGCCCGGCTCAGCAAGCAGCGGTTGCCGATGTGGTCGGGTCGACGGCTCGCGGCGGACCCGTCCTGGCGGTATTCCAGATGATGTCCGACATCGGTGGGGTAGTGGCGCCGATTTGTGCCGGGCTGATCGCCGAGTATGTGTCGTACTCGGCGGCCTTCGCAGTGATGGGAGCCGTCGTTGTCGTGTCGGCGACGGGGTGGCTGTTCGTCCCGTCGCGAACGAAGCCTGTCGAATCCGTTGTAGAAGATCTGACTGATGTGACGGTGCTAACGGATACTCCTGCGCGGACAAACCTGGACTGACCGGGCATTCTGTACTCTCGATCGGGTGGCAATTCGCATCGTGAGCCTTGTGGCCCGATTGGGTTTGGCGGCCGTCTGGCTGATTTCCGGGGGACTCAAGTTCTTTGATCCCGTTCAGACGAAGATCGCGGTGCGCGCCTATCAACTATTGCCCGAGTCACTGGTGGGTCCGGTGGCGACGGCTCTTCCCCTGGTCGAAATAGTCCTGGGCCTGCTGATCCTCGTCGGGTTGGCGGTGCGAGCATCCGCTGCAGTCTCGGTGGTCATCCTCACGGTTCTCATTGCGGTGATCATTTCGGTGTGGGCCAGGGGATTGTCCATCGACTGCGGATGTTTCGGCGGCGGAGGTGCAGCCGACGTCGGCGCTTGGGACTATTCGAAGGAGATTCTCCGCGACCTGGGCTTCTTGGCACTTGCCGTCTGGCTGCTCGTGTTCCCGCGTTCGCCACTCGCATTGGGGCCCGGATCACGCGCGGCGTTCTCAGTGGATACTCAGTCTTCAGTGGCAAGGTAAGCAATCGGTAAATCGTTTCGACGCACGAAGGACTGCATCAGCGTGAGCACCAAGAGCAGCAAGAACAAATACTCGCCGGAACCGGTCTCGAGCCGCTCCACCTACATCATCGGTGGCCTCGCGGTGCTCGTGATCGCGGCCCTCGTCATCGGCGGTGTCTTGTGGACGAACAGCAAGAACAAGCCCCAGAACGACGGCTACGGCTCCGTGCAGAGTTCCGAAGTTGCCGTCACGGTGCAGGACAACGGAGTGGTGCTGCTCGGCAAGCCCTCCGCCGCGACAACCATTGATCTCTTCGAGGATCCGCTGTGCCCGGCCTGTGCTGCTCTCGAACACCTCAGTGGCCAGGCTCTCGCGGCCGCCGTCGACAACGGTGACGTCGCCGTGCGATACCACATGCTGAACTTCCTCAACCGGGCCTCGGGCAGCGGTGACTACTCCACACGGGCCGGCGCCGCTCTGCTCTGCGTCGCTCAGGGTGGTGACGCGATTGCGTACTCCGCATTCCACAACAAGCTTTTCGCGACCGACACGCAGCCGGCCGAGGGCGGCAGCAGCGACCACACCAACGACGACCTCGCCCAGATCGCTCGTGATGCGGGCGCATCCGAGGACGTGGCAACCTGCATCTCTTCCGGTACCAACGTCGAAGCCGCCGCGGCCAATGCCGCAGCCGCCAGCCAGGCGCTCAAGGATGTCGGGTCGAACGGGACGCCCACGGTAGTGGCGAACGGCAAGATCGTTGACACGGGCAGCAGCGACTGGGTTTCCAAGCTCTCCTCCTGAGCTGAAGCGGCCGCTCCGACGAGGAGCGGCCGCTTCGCTCTGACCAGGCGATTTGTTGCCCACGAGTCAAGTGGTGTAACTTTCTTCCAGCAAGCGGAAAGCAGAACAGGCGCTGCGAGTTCGACTGTTAGAGTGAACTGAATACGGGGCTATGGCGCAGCTGGTAGCGCACCACACTGGCAGTGTGGGGGTCAGGGGTTCGAGTCCCCTTAGCTCCACCCGAACAAATGCTCTGCACCAATCGGTGCAGAGCATTTGTTGTATTCGAGCCAGTGTTGTGTTGTCGACCCTGTGTTTTTCGAGTCTCTATTGCATGCAGCACAGTTCTGCCTAGATGTGTCGACCGCCATAACGCCAGGGCGTCAATGTTCAATAACGTCCGCGATGAGGCCTGATCATCCCGTGCATTCTCAGCATGGGGACCGTTGGCGGAACGGAGAACCATGAGTGCACACGTGGTGATAATCGGGGCAGGATATGCGGGCGTCATGGCAGCGAAGCGACTGCTGAGAACTCGGTCGGACATCACGGTGACCGTCGTGAATCCGCGCCCACACTTCGTGCAAAGAATCAGGCTCCATCAGATGATTGCGGCTGGCTACGACGCGACGGTCTCGTTCGACAGGGCGCTACCGCGTGCGGCACACCGAGTCTTCGGAGAGGTGACGACGATCGAGGCGGCGCTCGGCAGGCTTACCCTCGACGACGGCAGTGTGCTCGACTACGACTATCTGGTCTACGCAGTCGGGAGTGGGCAGTTACCCAGCACTATCGGCGGGGCGGCGGAGCACGGGTTCAGCGTCTCCGAATTCGAGGACGCGGTTCGCCTCGAATCCAGAATGGCGACACTCGACGGGAAGGCTACGGTCTGCGTTGTCGGCGGCGGTCTCACCGGAATCGAGACTGCCGCAGAATTGTCTGAGCAGCGAAGCAGCCGAATCACTTTGGTGACCGGAGGAATCGTGGCCCCGGATCTGTCAGAGCGTGCGCGATCTGCAATTCTCAGAACATTGACCGATCTTGGGGTCGACATCGTCACCGAATCCCGGGTTACACGGATTGACGGTTCGTCCTGCGAGCTTGCGGGAGGCGCACGGGTGGAGGCAGATTGCACGATTCTCGCGACAGAATTCGGGGTCCCCGAGCTGGCGCGCCGAAGTGGCCTTCCCGTCGACGGTCTCGGTCGTCTGAAGGTCGACGACCGACTCGAATGCTCGTCCCACCCCAACATCGTCGGTGCGGGTGATGCGGTCGCAGTCGGTGATCTTTTACTGAGGATGAGTTGTCAGGCCGCGATTCCCTTGGGAGTCCATGCGGCCGAGACGATCCTGCATCGACTCGAAGGTTCCGCGCCGCGCCCGGTGGCTCCGAAGTTCGCAGGCCGGTGCATCAGTCTCGGGAGGCGGCGAGGTGTGTTCCAGCGGACCACTCGTGTCGACGACGCAACGGGCATGTTCGTCGCAGGCAGGGCGGGTGCGTTCGTCAAGGAACGAGTGTGTTCGTCGACGACCGACTGGGCCCTCACTCCGCGCCGCTCTTTCTTCTACAGCTGGACATGAGGAGCGCTGGTCACGCTCGATCACAGACTCGATCGATGATCGCCGCAGTCTTGCGGACGTACGGTTGGCGGACGACGTCTTCGTGGCACGCGTCGACGTCCTCGAAATCCAGTGAGCCCGTGGCAATGAGTGACCAGATCTCGCGTCCACGGTTGTTGGTGACCCCACGGATCACGGTGACGGGCGCGGCGCATGCTCGTATTCGATGCTTCCGGAGCGCCTGGCCTCCGATGTAGAGGAACACGGTCCACTGGGTGGCCGGCGGGTACTGCAGAATGCCGGCGAACAGCGTGCGGATCCACATGGCCGCGACGGTGCGTCTGGTCGGCTTCCAGCGGGCATTGGTGGATGGTTGTGGTGCAAGGTCGACGATCGACGGATCCAAAGTGATGCCCGCTCGACCAGCCAGTCGTGCGGCAGCCTCGGTGGAGATTCTGGTGTCGAGAACGGTGACGTGTTCGACAGTGTCACCTGACTCGGACAGCTGTGCCGCCATTTCCAGCGCCACGTAGCCGCCGTACGAGTATCCGGCGAGGAGGTATGGCCCGGTGGGCTGAATCTTCTTGATTTCGAAAATGAAACGGCGGGCGCTTGCTTTCACCGACCGGTCGGGTAGTCCGCGAGATTCGAAGCCGTGTGGCTGAAGTGCGTAAACCGGCCGATCGGTGTGCAGCGCTTTCGACAAGGTGGACAGCGTCGTCGATGGGCACCCCGCTCCGTTCATGATGAACAGCGGTCGCCCGGAGCCTTCGAGCTTCAGTGGCACCATCGTGTTGTGACAGACGCGATCATCGGGATCGATTCTGCGCCGATCCACCAGCGCTGCAAGGTCTTTGACGGTACTGGCGGCCGCGAACTCCGCCGCCGTGATCCGGATCCGGAACATGTCGTGAATCTTTGCCACCACTTCGGTTGAAGCAAGCGAATCGCCGCCGAGTTCGAAGAAGTCGTCCTCACGGTCGATGGAGTCGATACCGAGAATCGACTCCCAGATCGAGGACAACCACAATTCGGCGGGCCCGGCGAGAGTCGGTGGAGTGGACCGCACCTCGACGGAGGGCAGCGCTGTTCGATCGACCTTTCCTCTTTCGTTGCGGGGCAACGCCGGCATCAGAACAAAATGTCGGGGGAGCATCCAGGCCGGCAGATATGTCGCCAATTCGCGCCGCATCTCGGCGCCCGACCGTGCCATCACGGCTTTGGTCAGGACCACGTAGGCGACGATCTCCGGTCGATCGTTCTCGAGGACGACGGCCACGAAAACATCGGCGACGCCGGGAATTCGACGAATATGCGCCTCGACTTCCATCGGTTCCACCAGATAGCCCCGAATCTTGACGGCGTCGTCGACGCGTCCCCGCAGTTGCAGTTCTCCGCGTTCGTCGATGCGGCCCCGGTCACCGGTCCGGTAGATGCTCACTCCGTCGCCCAGGCGCGTGAATCGTGTTGCAGTTCGATCCGGGTCGCCGTGGTATCCGTCGGCAAGATCACTGGAGACAACCTGAATCTCTCCGATCTCTCCGTCGGGGAGAGGCACGCCGTTCACATCGACGATCTGTACGTCCTTGCCGTCGCGAGCACGTCCGGCCGGTACCACTCCGACGGGTAGTTCGGAATGTGGTGGGAACACGTTGTACGCGACGACACCGGTCTCGGTGGTGGCCAGCCAGTTGACGTACGTGACGCGAGCGAAGCCGTGACTGCGATGGCGCGCGTAGTCCTCGCCGTGAACTGCTTCCCCGTACGTTACGACGACGCGTAGGGAACCGATCGAATCATCATTTGCTGCACCGCAATCGAGATCTGACCACGCCCGCAGAAAAGACGGCGCACAGTGCGTGGTCGTGATCGAATTCTCGATCAGCCAGTCGTCGATTCCCGAGACGCCGTCGATACGTGGATCCCAGCAGTAGACCGTGACTCCGTTCATAAGCCCCATGATCAGGGCCGTGATTCCGGCTCCGAAACTGACGGGCAACAGGTTCCCGATGTGATCGTCGGGTCGCAGGTCGATTGCTGCGGCGAGTTCGTCGGCCTTGTTCAGGCACATGGAGTGGCTCAACACGACTCCCTTGGGTGCCCCGCTGGTGCCTGACGTGAACGCGATCATTGCAGGGTCGGAACTCGATGGTTCCAACGCGCTGTCGAATCTGAAGCCCGTCGCAGCAGACTCGTCGAGTATCGACTGCAGCGGGACTGCACCCGAGGTGCTCATGATGTGCGCTCGGCGGGCCTCGGGGAGTTGTGGGTCGATCATGACCAAGGGCCGACCGGAAATCAGAGTGGCGAGGATGGCGGGCACCGACTCGGCCGTTGGTTCGAGATCGACCGCAACCGGGCGTGCCCCGTGTGACCCACGTAGGCGAAGTTCGCGGACCAATGCGTCGGTCCGGAGTTCGAGTTCGGCGAAAGTGATCCGGTCGCGCGGAGTCACGACGGCAACGGCGTCGTGCTGCATAGAGGTGACTCGGCGCCACCTCGACTCGATCGTCTCGTCGATGACTGCATAGCGAGTGCGTTCTAGACCTAAGTCGACAACCTTCATCACAGTAGCTCCGTCCGACTTTCAGCTATCTTTTAGCAAAGACTACATAAGGTTTGTGAAGTAGGTCCATAACAAACCAAAAGTAGTTTTACATACCGCCCCATCCTCCAGTCAGTCAGCTCCGAATGCCTTGAGGAACCAATGCCGATCGAGCGTTGTACAGACGAGGAGCAGTGACATGAAGTGGTCGGGGCGAAGTGCGATTGCGATTGCGGGAGTGTGCGCCGCAGCGACGATGTTTTCGGGAACCGCGCAGGCGAGCCCACTCTGGGAACCCTTGCAGCCGGTGGCGAACCTGGACGTCGCGCGCTACGTAGGGGAATGGAACCAGGTGGCGGCGATTCCTCAGCCCTTCAGCCTCGCGTGCGCGAAGGACACCCGGGCGAGTTACGGGATCGTCGATTCGTCGAACGTGAGCGTGAAGAACACGTGTACGACGTGGACCGGTCAAGCCAACGAGATCGTCGGGAATGCCCGAGTTACCGATCCAGCAACGGGTGCCCAGTTGCACGTGAGCTTCCCCGGGGTGCCCTCACAGGAAAGCTTGGACGGCCCACCCAACTACATCGTCACCTACATTGCCGACGACTATTCGTGGGCACTGGTGGGCGATCCGCTCAGGCTTTCCGGGTTCGTGCTCTCACGGTCGGCGGTCGTCGACGCGGCAGGCTGGAGTGAGATCCGCCGGGTCGCCGAATCCCGTGGATACAACGCATGCACGATCCTGACGTCACCGACCACCGAGGGCACGTCGGACATCCGTCCGCTCTGCACGGTGTGAGTCTGCTGTCAGCGTGAACCTTCCGGAGCCACACTCCACTACGATCACTGATCGGTACGTGTGGTTTCGGAAGGTTGTGTGGTGGCGAAGAAGCAGATTCCCGTAATAGTCGTCGCAGGCTTTCTCGGTTCGGGCAAGACGACGCTGCTCAACCATCTTCTGCGTAACAACGACGGTGTACGCATCGGCGTGATCGTCAACGACTTCGGCTCCGTCAACATCGACTCGATGATGGTCGCCGGTCAGGTCGATTCGATGGTCTCCCTCAGCAACGGCTGTTTGTGCTGCGCTGTCGACGTCTCGGACATGGACGAGATGCTGAACAAGTTGGCGCACCGGCAGTCCGGGATCGACGTGATCGTCATCGAGGCCAGCGGGCTTGCCGAGCCGCGGAACATGATTCGACTCGTCCTCGGAAGTGAGAACCCGTCTGTCGTCTACGGCGGCCTGGTGGTCCTGGTCGACGGAGCCAATTTCTCCGCCGTTCGCCGCGAACATCCCGAGCTCGATCAACATGTCCGCCTGGCAGACCTGGTGGTAGTCAACAAGATCGACAGCGTTCCGGTCGCCGAACGCGAGCGATTCACGGCCGAAATTCGTAAGTTGAATCCGCGAGCGCCGATGGTGGAAACCTCGCACTCGCGGATAGACCCCGCTCTGTTGTTCGATACCGGCGAGGTGACCCCTCCGGCTCCGGGCGATCAACTGAGCCTCGACGAACTCCTGCGCGACGGGCACGACGACGATCACGAGGACGGCTCGTGTCACCACGATCACCTGCACCACCGCTACGAATCGGTTGATTTCGCATCGGAGACGCCTCTCGATGCCAGGGCTCTGACGCACTTTCTCGAGAATCAGCCGTCGGGTGTTTACCGCATCAAGGGCTTCGTGAACTTCGAGATTCCGGGCTACACAGGAAAATTCGAGATCCAATCGGTGGGTGATCATGTCCGGATCACGCCGCTGCGATGGAAGTCGGGCGAACCTCGAACCACGCAACTGGTCGTGATCGGTACCGGGATGGATTCGGGGGCGGTCGGCAGCGCGCTCCGCGCCTGCGTGCGCGAAGAAACGGTCGAACCGCACCCCGACGCCATGCTGGGATTGCACCGCTATACCGTCGGGGCGTGAGTGAATCAGCTGTATCCGTGTACGAAGCGATTCGGCGACGGCGAGACGTTCGCGCCGAGTTCTCGGGAGAGATCGTCCCCGACGAAACTCTGATGCGCATTCTCGACGCCGCCCATCGCGCGCCGAGCGTGGGAAACACGCAACCGTGGGATTTTGTCGTCGTTCGTAATCCGGAGACGCTCGACACCTTCGCGGCACACGTCGCCGATGCCCGGGTGAAATTCGCGCAGTCCTTGCCCGAGGATCGCCGCTCGACGTTCGACCCCATCAAGATCGAGGGAATCGCCGAGAGTGGTACCGGCATCGTCGTCACTTACGACCCGTCGCGCGGTGGCCCGAACATCCTCGGCCGTCATACCGTCGACGACACCGGGCTGTTCTCGGCGGTACTGGCAATTCAGAATTTGTGGCTCGCCGCGGTAGCCGAGGAGATCGGCATCGGCTGGGTTTCGTTCTACGACGAGAAGTACCTCACCGAACTCATGGGCATTCCGTCACCCGTTCGCCCCATTGCGTGGCTGTGCGTCGGGAAGGTGACCGAGTTTCAACAGGTTCCGGATCTCGAACGCTTCGGATGGCGACAGCGCCGGCCACTGGCCGACGCTGTCCATTTCGAAACCTATTGAGTTGTACCGGGCGGCGTTGCGCGCGGGGCGGCGGTGTGGCCTAGCGTGCGGGACGGCCACCGGTGGAGCCTGCGGTGCGAGCGCCGCCGCCGGTGCGGGGACGGCGAGCGCCACCACCGGCATGTTCCTGACGGGCAGCTCCGCCGGTGCGAGCACCGCGTGACTGACCGCCCTGTCCGGAGCGAGCCTGACCCGAACGTGCTGCGCCGCCGCGTCCACCCTGGCCGGCGGGACGCTGCCCGCGTCCGCCGTTCGGCTGGGCAGGAGCCTTCGGAGCCGGCGTGACGTGCGGTGCGATGTCGCCGACCAACTTGACGACGTGCTCGGAGTTGGCAGTCGAACGGACCGGGGTCACCTTGATGGCTGCCTTGCGCATGAGGATCGCAAGATCCTTACGCTGCTCGGGCAGAACCACGGTGACCACGTCGCCGGCGCTGCCTGCGCGAGCGGTGCGACCACTGCGGTGCAGGTAAGCCTTGTGCTCGGCCGGCGGATCGACGTGGACGACCAACTCGACGTCGTCGACGTGGACGCCACGCGCTGCGACGTCGGTGGCGACGAGGACGCGCGCTTCACCGGCGGAGAATGCCGCCAGGTTACGGTCGCGAGCAGCCTGCGAGAGGTTGCCGTGAAGGTCAACGGACGGGATGCCCGACTCGGTGAGCTGGCGAGCCAACTTGCGAGCCTGGTGCTTGGTGCGCATGAACAGGATGCGACGACCGGTACCGGAAGCGAGCTTCTCGACCAGAGCCTTCTTGGCTTCGACGCCGTCGACGTCGAACACGTGGTGCGTCATTGCGGCGACGGGGGAGTTGGCCTCGTCGACCGAATGCATGACCTCGTTCTTGAGGAAACGCTTGACGAGCTTGTCGACGCCGTTGTCCAGCGTTGCCGAGAACAGTAGACGCTGCCCGTCCTGCGGCGTGGACGAGAGGATGCGGGTGACGACGGGCAGGAAGCCGAGGTCGGCCATGTGGTCGGCCTCGTCGAGCACGGTGATCTCGACGGCGTCGAGACTGACGAACTTCTGCTTCATGAGGTCTTCGAGGCGACCGGGGCAGGCGACGACGATGTCGACTCCGGCCTTGAGAGCCTGAACCTGGCGGTGCTGCGAGACACCACCGAAGATCGTGGTCACGCGCAAGTCGTATGCGGCGGCCAACGGTTCGAGGGTTGCGGTGATCTGGGTGGCGAGCTCACGCGTCGGTGCGAGCACCAGGCCGAGCGGTCGACCCGGACGACGCTTTCCTCCGGACAGTTCGCCGGCGAGGCGGGAGACCATGGGGATGGAGAACGCGAGGGTCTTGCCGCTTCCGGTCTTTCCGCGGCCCAGTACGTCGCGCCCCGAGAGAGTGTCGGGGAGGGTGTCGATCTGGATCGGGAACGGAGAAGTGATTCCGCCGTCTTCGAGAGCTTTCACCAGCGGTGCGCGCACACCGAGGGCTGCGAAGGTGGTAGCGGGCGTAGAGATGTCAGACAAGTGTGTTCAGAGCCTTTCGGGCACGTGTTCGTGCCCGGATGCCGACACGGGAATTAACCGGTCGAACAATCAAGCACAGTGGTGGCGGCGCTGCCGGTCGGCAGGCTTCTTCGCCGTAAGAAGAGCGGGTGCATTGAGCACTCAGCAAGAAAATTTGCGTTCTACGACGCTGGATGCCCGATTTCAGGCACCTAGTGATCGCAACTCTACCTTCCCGGAGCGTTCGACCTACAACCCGACCCATTCGGAGACGCCGTTCGCGAAGTGTTGCCGCTTCCAGATCGGTACCTCGTGCTTGATGCGCTCCACCAGTTCGGCGCACGCGGCAAACGCCTCCGCTCGATGCGGCGCGGCGACGGCGGCGACCAGTGCTAGGTCGCCGATCTCGAGGTGACCGACGCGATGGATCGCGGCAACCGGCAGGCCGGTCGAGGCCGCAACCTCTTGGCAGCACGTCTGGAGGAAGCGTTCGGCATCCGGATGCGCTTGGTACTCCAACGCCGAAACCGCTTGACCTCCATCGTGATTGCGCACCGTTCCCGTGAACACCACAACAGCGCCGTTCTTCGGACCGGCCACGGCGGCGTCGACGGTGTCTGCGTGAATCGGTTGCTCGGAGATCCGAGCCAATAGCTCACTCATCGTGCGCTCCTCCGCCTGCGACCTGCGCGAGCAGGTGATCGATGATGGGTCCGAGGACGGCGAGACCGTCCTTCACTCCACCGGGAGAACCCGGAAGATTGACGATGACCGTCGTACCTGTGAGACCTGCCACACCACGGCTCAGCGACGCGTGCGGTGTCTTCTCGAGGCCCTTGGTCCGGATCGCTTCTGCGACGCCGGGCAACTCACGGGTCAAGACTGCCCGGGTAGCTTCCGGGGTGGCATCCGTGGGGGAAGCCCCCGTGCCGCCGGTACTGATGACGAGTGACGGGAAGCCCTCCTTGGCGTCAGTGATGCCCGCCGCGATGTCTGCGTCGGCGTACACAAGCGGTCCACGTACCTCGAAGTCCCGTTCACGTAGCCAGGTCGCGATCGTGGGTCCGGTGGTGTCGGGTCTGGTGCCGTTCGCACCGCCGGTGGAAGCCACGAGGACGGTCGCGGACCGTGCCGAGGTGAAGGTGTGCGCCGGAGCTGTCTGTGCGTTCTGAGTGTCGCGGGTCCAATGTCCGCGCTTACCACCGTCTTTGGTGAGCAGACGAACACCGTTCATGGTAGCTCCGGGGTCCACCGCTTTGACCATGTCGTGCAAGGTCAGGCCGGCTACCGCGACGGCGGTGAGTGCTTCCATCTCGACGCCGGTCTGTCCGCGAGTCTTCGCCGTCGCCTCGACGGTGATCGATGTTTCGGTGAACCCGAATTCCACCTTGACCGACGAGAGCGCGAGTTGATGACACAGCGGGATCAGTTCGGAGGTCTTCTTCGCACCGGCGATTCCGGCGATGCGCGCGGTGGTGAGGACATCAGCCTTGGGCATGCCGTCGGCGCGGACGAGGCGAACTACCTCGGCGGTCGTGACGAGTTCGCCGGCGGCGACGGCGATACGCGTCGTCTCGGCCTTGGCGCTGACGTCGACCATGCGCGCTCGGCCCTCGCTGTCGACGTGTGTCAATTCGGTCATCAGTGTCCTTTGAATCAGATCGAGTGAATCAGATCGAGGAAGTCGAGAGCGGGACGACGTCGACGAGATCGCCCGCGCCGAGCTCGGTCACGGCGGCGGGGATGTCGATCAGGACGTCGGCCCACGCCATGGCTGCAACAAGGTGCGATCCGGGTCCGGCAACGAGTTCGATTCCGTCCGCAGTTCTGCGTGCCCGCAGGAACTGCCGCTTGCCGTCCACCGAACGCAGCGGTGCAGTCAACGGGAGTCGCTCGCGCGGGATCTCGGGCAGGCCCGCGGCCCGGCGCAGTTCGCCCCGTGCGAAGACCTCGAAGGAGACCATCGTGCTCACCGGGTTGCCCGGGAAGCTCAGTACCGGCACTTCGTTCACCACTGCAGTGCCTTGCGGACCGCCCGGCTGCATTGCGACGTGGCCGAAGTGTGCTCCCAGAGGCGTGAGAGTTTCCTTCACCACCTCGAAGTCGCCCATGGACACTCCGCCGGAGGTGAACACCAGATCAGCGACCGAGGTTGCGTACGAGAGCAATTCGCGGAACTCGGCGGGGTCGTCGCTGCTTCGGGCGACGGATACGACATCGGCGCCGTTGGCTTCGGCCAATGTTGCCAAAGCTGGACCGTTGGAATCGTATATCTCACCGGGTTCGAGAGTTGTTCCGGCACTTTTCAGTTCGGCGCCCGTCGTAATTATCGCGACCCGTGGCTTCGTGTAGGTGTCGAGCGAGGCCAAGCCCACAGCACTCAGCGCGGCGATATGGCGAGGTTCCAAGTGCGTTCCGGCCGTGACCAGTAGCATTCCGGCGGTGATGTCGCTGCCACGTTCGCGTACGAATTCGCCTACCGACCTGCCCCGTTCGATCGTGACGACGTGCTCGGTGACACCCGTTGTGTCCTCGACCGGAACAACGGCGTCGGCACCCTCGGGGAGCGGAGCACCGGTCATGATGCGAAATGCCGATCCTGGAAGGTGTTTCGGTGGTTTTCCGCTTCCAGCGGCGATCACGCCTCGAACCGTCAGTGTGGTCGGAACCGAGGCCACAGAAGCAGCATCGACGGCATACCCGTCCATCTGCGAGTTGCGGAAGAGTGGCAGGTCTACCGGCGATGCGATATCCGAGCAAGTTATGCGCCCCAACGCTTCTGCCGTCGGAACTGCCGTCGGAGAGAGGGTGTGCAGGCCGGTGAGCAATCCGGAGATGTGCGACGCGTGTTCCTCGACCGAACGCGCGCTCATGACAGTAACCTCGACAACCTCGACATGTTTTGATCCTAGGCGGTGTGGTCCGTCCGACACACGGAGTACGGCTTTCGGTCATACTGGAGCAATACGGAAGTTGGTGAAGTGATGACAGTGGTCTCGATGGGAATTCCCACCGTGCGGTTCGACGCTGCCTCCCTCGCCGGTCGTCCCGAGACGGATCTCCTGGTCGACAGGTTCGGGCGTGTTGCCAGAGATCTGCGAGTCTCGATCACCGAGAAGTGTTCACTTCGTTGCACGTATTGCATGCCGGAGGAAGGCTTGCCGTCCATCGCTGCGGAAGATCTCCTGAGTGCCGACGAGATCATTCGAGTAGTCGGAATCGGCGTCGAACGAGTCGGTATTCGCGAGGTGAGATTCACCGGCGGCGAACCGCTGATGCGTAGTGACCTCGAAAAGATCATCGGGGGGTGCGCCGCGCGCGTGCCAGGAATTCCACTTTCCATGACTACCAACGCCGTTGGGCTCGAACATCGTGCCGCAAAGCTGGCTGCAGCTGGTTTGACTCGCGTGAATGTTTCCCTGGATTCGGTTGATCGCGCCCATTTCGCTGAATTGACGCGTCGAGACAGGTTGCCGTCCGTTCTCGCGGGAATTCGAGCGGCAGCTGCGGCCGGGCTCGCGCCACTGAAGATCAATGCGGTGCTGATGCGTGAAACGCTCCACGGCGCGGCGGATCTTTTGCAGTGGTGCCTCGAAGCCGGCGTCGAATTGCGCTTTATCGAGCAAATGCCTCTGGACGCAGACCATGCATGGGCACGCGAGAACATGGTGACCGCGGCTGAATTATTGTCCGTTTTGGGAAGCCGTTTCGAATTGGAAGCAATCGGCCGTGAAGATCCGTCGGCTCCTGCCGAAGAATGGCGTGTCGACGGGACCACGATGACGGTAGGGATCATCGCTTCCGTGACCCGCTCGTTCTGCAGTGAATGCGATCGGACGCGAATGACCGCAGAGGGAACAATTCGGTCATGTCTGTTCAGTGACCGTGAAGTTGATCTGCGTGCCGCGCTCAGGGCCGGAGCAAGTGACGACGAACTAGCGGATTTGTGGCGCGGTGCGATGTGGAACAAGTGGGCTGGGCACGGCATCGACGCCGCGGACTTCGTTCCGCCGGAAAGAAGTATGGGAGCGATTGGTGGCTGATCCGCATTCGATCTCGGTTCGTTACTTTGCTGCTGCAGCGGATGTATCCGGTTGCCGTAGCGAGGTAGTCGCCATCTCGCCTGACAACACACTTGCCGAGTTGGTGGCGGTGCTGGTCGGGCGATACGGACCGGAGATGGAGCGAGTGCTGTCGGTCTCGGCTTTCCTCGTCGGTGACGAGTTGACCCGCGACGTCTCTCGAGCCTCCGGTAGCGCTGTCGATATTCTTCCGCCTTTCGCTGGAGGCTAGTCCGAGAATTGCCGGCGTAGCTATTTGTGGGCTGCCGACGTATTATCCTTTTTCGGTTTGCCGGTCCAAATATTCATATCTTGATCACTCCAGCTCAAGTGGCATCTATCTCCGTTTTCTCCATTGTTGGTCAATTGTCCAGCATTGGTCGTTTTGTTTAGTTTCTCCTACTTTTGGGGGAGCGAATGCACTTCGAATTGCCAAGGTGAATTGTCATCTGTTTGGATGACAAAAGAAATACCTTCGCTGTTGGTAATTGTCGACATGTGTTAATTTTGGCGCAATTCCACTCGGGATATGTGAAAGGTATTTCAATGTCGATTAATTCCACGCGCCGTGTCGGAGTCGTCGTAGCACTCCTCGGGGCAGCTGCACTCACCGCTCCGGCAATTGCTACTGCGCTTCCGTCCACCGGTTCTCTCGGCTCTTCTGCGCCGGAAGCCTCCTGCTCGACCCTGTCCACCGAAGCGACGCCGAACGGGTGGGGCATCCCGTTCACCGACGAGAAGGATCAGACCGCGTCGTACTCGGCCGACAACGTTCTCGACAAGGACGGTTCACTGAAGCTGGCCGTCGACGGTACCGGCGATCGTTCGGTTTCCTACCATTCGGCCGGCGGTATCAAGCTGTCCGACGCAGTCGGCAAGGCGATCGGCTTTGCCGAGCGCGCCGCCACGCCGACTGCGGCATTCCAGCTCCGCCTCACCGGAACCACCGGCGGAAAGTTCGAGAACGGATTCACCACCCTGGTGTGGGTCCCGGGACCCGACGCGACGCCGACGGCTGACGGCGGCGTTCACGCGGATCTCCAGAAGGGCGTGTGGTGGAGCACTCAGAACATCGACGGCGCCAAGGACCGCGTGTCAGTGCCTTTGGCTGACATCGTCGCCGCGAACCCGAACGCGGTAGTCGACCACTACGGCGTCAGTGTGGGCACCGGTTCCGCCGCCACGTCGACGCTGGTCGATGCAGTGCAGTTCAACGGATGCACCACCAACTTCGCGAAGACGGATCCGGCTTCGGGAACGGGTTCGCTGGGCGACGTCTTCGGCAGCCTGTTCGGTAGCTAGTCGCTGGTAAGAGCTCTGGTAGGAGTTACTTCCACCAGTCATCGAGGGGTGTGACCGGCACCGTGCGCTTGTGACGAGTGTTGGTGAACATCTTCTCGAGCTTCTCGGCTACCTCGGAGGAAACGTCCTTTCCTTCGAGGTAGTCGTCTATCTGTGAGTACGTGACGCCGAGGGCAACTTCGTCGGGTAGCGCGGGTCGGTCGTCCTCGAGGTCGGCGGTCGGCACCTTGCGCCACGTGCTCTCGGGTGCGCCCAATTCCTGCAGCAATGCAGCGCCCTGGCGTTTGCTCAAGCCGGTGAGCGGCGTGATGTCGACACCGCCGTCACCGAATTTCGTGAAGAAGCCGGTAATCGCTTCTGCGGCGTGGTCGGTACCGATCACGAGATAGCCGAGCTGACCGGCAATCGCATACTGGATGACCATTCGTTCGCGCGCCTTGATGTTGCCGCGGACGAAGTCGCGTAGTTCGCCGTTCCCCAACGCCTCGGAGGCCTCACGGGCCGTCGCGTCGGCGCCAGGCTTGACGTTGACCGTGAGAGAGCGGTCCGGCTTGATGAAGCCGAGCGCGATCTGAGCGTCGGATTCGTCAGCCTGAGCGCCATAGGGGAGTCGAACGGCGACGAACTCGGCCTCGAGGCCGTCTTCACGAAGTTCCGTGACCGCGCGTTGGGCGAGGGCTCCGGCGAGCGTGCTGTCCTGACCGCCGCTGATTCCCAGAACGAACCCTTTGGCGGGGGTCGAGCGCACGTAGTCCTTCAGGAACTGGACTCGCGCGCGAACCTCCGCTGCGGCGTCGATTGTCGGCTTTGTGCCGAGTTCTTCGATGATGCTTTCACGCAGTGTGGCCATGAATGGACTCTAGCGATGTGAGCAGGCGCGTGCAGTGCCACCGTATCCGGGGCGGTACGGTCGCGCACATGAGTGCGAACAACGTTCTGGTGGTCAGTGCGACGAAGTCGGAAGCGGCATACGTGCCGCAAGGATACGAACTGCTGATCACGGGGATTGGAAAGGTCAGTGCTGCAACAGCAGTCGCCTCTGCTCTCGCGCGGTACGAGCGGGATGATCTGCCGCTGGTCGTCAACATCGGGACAGCCGGTGCGCTGCACGCGCACCACGGCGGCCTCTATGTTCCCGGCGTCGTCATCAATCACGACATCAGCAGCACCACGATCCGAGCGCTGGGGCACGACGTCGCGGACCGTTTGGTGCTCGCCGGCGGTGACGACTCGGTGTTGGCGACCGGCGACGCATTCATCGCCGACGCTGCAACCCGGGACGCCCTTGCGCAGCGAGCCGATCTGGTCGACATGGAGGGATTTGCCATCGCATTCGCCGCGCAGGCAGCGGGTGCTACCTGCCGACTCGTCAAACACGTCAGCGATCACGCGGACGACTCGGCCTTGGACTGGCCCGCGATGATCGATGCCAGCGCCCGCGAGTTGGGGCGCTGGCTGCTCGACAACGTCTGATCGAGCCTGCAGCGTCTGGTCAAGCCTGCGCAGTCAGTATCAATCCGGTGTCGTCGGGCTTGCGCAGGGTCAGCGTGTCGGCGTCGACGGTGTAGCTCACTTCGCCGTCGAGCACCGCCAGTATCTGGCGCTCGATGTCCATGTTCTCCTCGGGGCAAGCCATACGCGTGGTTGCCATCGGCGTGAACGTGACTGTGGTGTCGGACGTCTGGGCGCTTCCGGTCATGCGATTGCATCCGGTGCTCCCGCTGACCGAACCGTCTGCGGCAATCGTCAGTTCGGGAGCTGACGTCTCCAGAGCCAGGCTCGTACTGATCGCATCGGGACTGATGAGGGACGTGACAGTCCACGTCGTGCCCTGCAGCGGTCGATCCGGCGTGACGATTTTCTTGTCCTGCAGGGTGACTGTGGCGTCCTTCGATGTCAGGACGAGGGTGTCGCCGTCGAGGCTCCACGCCGGCGCGGCGGTCAGCAATGTTGTTGTCCAGGAGTCGGACTCGGCGATGCCGGGAGGGCAGCCCATCATGGTCGACGCCATGGTGCCGGTGGTCAGCGTGCCGTCGTTGAACTCGACCGAACCGTTTGCCGTGTTGCATCCGGCGCTCGCGGACACTCGACCGGCCTGGCTGAAGTCGAGAGTCAGCGGGCCGCCGCCGGGAATTTGTGTTCCATCCACGGAGGTCGAGATGAACACACGACCGGAGGGATCCGTCTTGTCTTCGGGGGAGTCGGACGAAGCGGAGCAACCACTTACCGCGGCGATGGTCAGGAGGCCGATGACGGCTGCAGCGATGCGCATGGGCTCACATTAAGTGGTGGGACGGATCTGGGGAGTCAACATCGAGTAACGCGCCGGGCAAGGTCTTCCCAGCCGGCCGCCAGGCGCTCGGTGGTCATCCCGAGATCGCGCACCTGATGAAGGACGAGCGACGCTTCGAGCGGTGCCAACAGTGCTGAAGCGAGCAGATCGAGGTCGCCCTCGACGCCGGCTCCTCGAAGAAGCCCGATGACGTGAGCGATGCCGAGAGCCCGGGCCGGACCGCCGAAGCGGTATTCAGGAGCGTTTTCCGCCGCTCGGAGGACTTCGCCCTGTACTTCCACCATGGCAATCCGGGCTCGTCCGAACGCGATGAGGCGCTCGATCGGCGGCGCGCCCGGACCCAACGGTGGGGGGCCGAACATGAATGCCTGCTGCAGTTCTCGCTCGGTGTGATCGAGCAGTGCCTGCATCAGTCCCGATCGATTGCCGAAGCGCCGAAAAACTGTGCCCTTGCCCACACCGGCCCGGCACGCGACAGCGTCCATCGTCACCGCGTCGACACCTCGCTCGGCAACGAGGAGGGCTGCGGCGTCGAGCAGAAGTACGCGGTTACGTGCTGCGTCACCGCGCTCGACCGGCGCGGCGCCGATCTGGGGGAGGGGGATTGCGCTCACGGGATCAGGTTACAGGGCCGGGGAATGTAAGTGGACCGCGGTCCGTTTAGTTGATATAACTTTCAACCGGAGCCACCAACCGCACCACTCTCGAAGGAAACTCGCTATGTCACAGACCAATGTTCTCGTTCTCGTCGGCAGCCTGCGCGCCGGATCCGTCAACCGCCAGCTTGCCGAGACGGCTGTGTCCGCCGCACCCGAGGGCGCCACGCTGACGGTCTTCGAAGGCCTCGCCGACGTCCCCTTCTACAACGAAGACATCGACGTCGAGGGTGCTTCCATCCCCGCTGTCGACGCACTGCGCTCCGCTGCGAGCGACGCGGACGCGTTCCTGCTCGTCACCCCCGAGTACAACGGCACCATTCCCGCAGTTCTGAAGAACGCCATCGACTGGATCTCGCGTCCGTACGGTGTCGGTGCAGTCAAGGACAAGGCTGTCGCAGTCATCAGCGCTTCGCCCAGCGGCAACGGCGCCAAGTGGGCACACGAAGACACCACCAAGGCGGTCCGTATCGCCGGCGGCAAGGTCGTCGAGGACACTGCACTGAGCATCGGTGGAACCGGCGCACTGTTCGGTGAGCTGCACCCGCGTGAGAACGCAGAGGTGCTCGCTCAGGTCTCCAAGGTCGTCTCCGACCTCGTCGACGCCGGCAAGCAGCTCGTCAACGCGTAATTCGTTTCACGAATGAGGGCCATGCCGGAAGGTGTGGTCCTCACTCGTATGCGCGCTAGAGCCCTTCGCGTTCCATCGCGTCGTCGACCGCGTCGCGAACCGACTCGAAATCCTTGCCGGCCATCATCGCTTCGCCCATCGCAGCATCGATACGGTCGGCGACGGCGGCGTACCGACGCTCCCAGTTCTCCTTGTCTTCCCGCCAGTAACCCATCACGTGCATGCGGGTTGCCGGGATTTCCCATGTTCGACGCAGGTGAGTGCGGATGCGTCTGGCGGCCGCGGCCTCGACTGCACACCAGATGTAGCCCTCGCCGGGAGGCAGGGCAGCGCCGGCCAATTCGGCGAGCAGCGAGTCCGATTCCTCGATCCATCGGTAGTGAGCGTCGGCGCGCGTCGTGAACGTCTGCTGTTCGCTCGGCGCGGGTACCTGCGCGATGACGTGGATCGGTAGACCGTCGGGTGCTTCTTCGAGAATTCGCCCGATCGCGGGCAGAGCGGCGTGATCGGCGACCATCAGCAGCCAGTCGCAACCTGCCGGCGGCGTGAACCACCCGCTCGCCGTCGAGAGGTGAACGGTCTCGCCCGGTTGCGCAGTCGCGGCCCAGAGTGCCGCGCCGCCGTGGCCGTGGAGAACGAAGTCGATCTCCAGCTCGTTCTTCGACGGCTGCCAGCGCCGGACCGTGTAACTGCGGGCGTGAGGGGGAATGAGAGGGAATCTGACGAGCACCCGTTCGTCCGGGCTACCACTCGTCTCGAAGTCGCTCAGGCCCTCCCCACCGAAGGTGATTCTGCGCATCAACGGTGTCACCTGCTGTGTTCTCGTCACGGTTGCCTGGTGGCGTGGAGCCTCGTCCTTCGGGGGTGTTTCCACGACGCTCATGGTAGGTCCGTGGCGCGGCTCCGAGAGGCCGGCGAGCAAAAAAATAAACTGTGACGCGCGACACGCCGACGCGCCGGGAAATGAAGGCGCTGAACAGGGGCGACCTGGGAATTCCAACGATGTGACTCACAACATCTCGCGTTATGTGTTTCTGTCGGCCACTAGGTGTAGTGTCTTGAGCACTGAGAGACCACAACGCGGAACGCTTCGAGCGAGACTCCGGCAATCGGTCGTATCGGTGCTGAACATCACTACATCGGCCTTTGTTGGCTAAGCGAAAGAGGGACTCTCATGAGCATCACCGTCTACACCAAGCCCGCTTGCGTTCAGTGCAATGCCACCTACCGCGCCCTGGACAAGGCCGGTCTCGAATACAACGTCATCGACATCACCGAGGATGCCGAAGCCCGCGACTACGTCATGGCTCTCGGGTACCTCCAGGCACCCATCGTGGTTGCCGGTGAAGATCACTGGTCGGGCTTCCGTCCCGATCGCATCAAGACCCTGACCGTCGCTGCTTGAAGCGCCGCAGTGTCGGCGGTGGACACCTCCGCCGACACATCTGAGTAGTTCCGGGCACCGTACAAGAAAATGGTGACAACCGATGACTTCGCTGGTCTACTTTTCCAGCGTGTCGGAGAACACCCACCGATTCGTTCAACGTCTCGGCCTGCCTGCGACACGTATACCTATCCATGACCGTGACGGCTCATTTCGTGTAGACGAGCCCTATGTGCTGATTCTGCCCACCTATGGTGGCGGGGTCACCGTGACAGGGCGCGACACCAGTTATGTACCGAAGCCGGTCATTCGTTTTTTGAACAATCCACACAACAGGTCGTTGATCAGAGCAGTGATCGCGGCGGGAAACACCAATTTCGGTGAGTCCTTTTGCTATGCAGGAAACATCATTTCCCAGAAATGCCACGTTCCTTTTCTGTACCGGTTCGAACTCATGGGCACTGCCGAGGACGTCGACCGGGTACGAGAAGGCTTGGGGGAGTTCTGGAATCATCTCGAAACAGAGAAGGAGCACGGGCAGTGGCGCCAACCATCACTGACACGATCGCGGCAGGAAGCGTAGAGCGTGATGCGCGCGGCGGCGATTCCACCAACGGTCTCGACTACCACGCACTCAACGCCATGCTCAACCTGTACGGCGCCAACGGTGAGATCCAGTTCGAGATGGATGTCGCTGCAGCCCGTCAGTACTTCTTGCAGCACGTCAACCAGAACACCGTGTTCTTCCACAACCTCGACGAGAAGCTGGACTACCTCGTCGAGGAAAACTATTACGAGCCCGAGGTTCTCGATCAGTACTCACGTACTTTCGTGAAGTTCCTGATCGATCACGCGTACGCCAAGAAGTTCCGCTTCCCGACGTTCCTGGGTGCATTCAAGTACTACACCTCCTACACGCTCAAGACCTTCGACGGTAAGCGCTACCTCGAGCGTTTCGAAGATCGTGTCTGCATGGTTGCGCTCACCCTGGCCGCAGGCAACGAAGACCTGGCCGTCGAACTCGTCGACGAGATCATCGCCGGACGCTTCCAGCCCGCCACCCCGACGTTCCTGAACTCGGGCAAGAAACAGCGCGGTGAGCCCGTGTCCTGCTTCCTGCTTCGTATCGAAGACAACATGGAGTCCATCGGTCGCTCCATCAACTCGGCACTGCAGCTGTCCAAGCGCGGTGGCGGAGTTGCCTTGCTGCTCACCAACGTTCGTGAGCACGGCGCCCCGATCAAGAAGATCGAGAACCAGAGTTCGGGTGTCATCCCGATCATGAAGCTTCTCGAGGACTCGTTCTCCTACGCCAACCAGTTGGGTGCGCGTCAGGGCGCCGGTGCTGTGTACCTGCATGCGCACCACCCCGACATCTACCGGTTCCTCGACACCAAGCGTGAGAACGCCGACGAGAAGATCCGTATCAAGACGCTCTCACTCGGCGTCGTGATCCCGGACATCACGTTCGAACTGGCGAAGAAGAACGAGGACATGTACCTGTTCTCGCCGTACGACGTCGAGCGCATCTACGGAGTTCCGTTCTCCGACATCAACGTCTCCGAGAAGTACTACGAGATGGTCGACGACAAGCGAATTCGCAAGTCCAAGATCAAAGCTCGCGAGTTCTTCCAGACCGTCGCCGAATTGCAGTTCGAATCGGGCTACCCCTACATCATGTTCGAGGACACGGTGAACCGGGCAAACCCGATCGAGGGCAAGATCACGCACTCGAACCTGTGCTCGGAGATCCTGCAGGTTTCTACGCCTTCACTGTTCAACGACGACCTGTCCTACTCGAAGGTCGGCAAGGACATCTCCTGCAACCTGGGTTCGCTGAACATCGCGAAGACCATGGACTCGCCCGACTTCGCCAAGACCATCGAAGTGTCGATCCGCGGATTGACGGCGGTGTCCGATCAGACGCACATCTACTCGGTGCCGTCGATCGAGCAGGGCAACAACGACTCTCACGCCATCGGCCTCGGTCAGATGAACCTGCACGGATACCTTGCTCGTGAGCGGATCTTCTACGGCAGCGAAGAAGGCATCGACTTCACGAACATCTACTTCTACACCGTGCTCTTCCACGCACTGCGTGCGTCGAACAAGATCGCCATCGAGCGCGGCTCGTACTTCAAGGGTTTCCCGGAGTCGAAGTACGCCTCGGGTGAATTCTTCGACAAGTACACCGATCAGGCTTGGGAGCCGGCAACCGACAAGGTTCGCGGACTCTTCGCCGATGCGAAGCTGCACATCCCCACTCAGGACGACTGGCGTGAGCTGAAGGCTTCGGTTCAGAAGCACGGTATCTACAACCAGAACCTTCAGGCCGTCCCGCCGACCGGCTCGATCTCGTACATCAACTACTCCACCAGCTCCATCCACCCGGTGGCGTCGAAGATCGAGATCCGCAAGGAAGGCAAGATCGGCCGCGTCTACTACCCGGCGCCCTACCTGACCAACGACAACCTGGAGTACTACCAGGATGCCTACGAAATCGGGTACGAGAAGATCGTCGACACCTATGCTGCCGCAACGCAACACGTCGACCAGGGCCTGTCGCTGACGCTGTTCTTCAAGGACACCGCAACCACTCGCGACATCAACAAGGCGCAGATCTACGCGTGGCGTAAGGGCATCAAGACGCTGTACTACATCCGTCTGCGTCAGATGGCACTCGAAGGCACCGAGGTCGAGGGCTGCGTTTCCTGCATGCTGTAGAGGGCTCCGCCCCCGTGCGCCTTTTCGGTAGTGGTTACTACCGAAAAGGCGCACAGGGGTATCAGGCCGGCGGGCGGCCGGGACCGTGCATCTTGCCGGCGTTCTTCGGCATTCGACCGTGCTCGGTGAGTGCGCGCCGAAGGAGAAACTCGATCTGGGCGTTGGTACTTCGGAGATCGTCGGCGGCCCAGCGGGCGAGGGCGTCGTGTACCGCTGGGTCCAACCGAAGAAGGATCTTCTTACGCTCGGATCGCGGAGCTGGATCCGTGGCCATGTGGCCTTTCCTTTACTGGTAGAGCGAACCGGTGTTGAGCACCGGTTGTGCGTCGCGGTCGCCGCACAGCACGACCAGAAGGTTGCTGATCATCGTCGCCTTGCGTTCCTCGTCGAGTTCGACGACGTGCTTTTCCTCAAGCTGCTTGAGAGCCATGTCGACCATGGACACCGCACCTTCGACGATTTGCTTGCGGGCGGCGATCACTGCACCCGCTTGCTGGCGCCGAAGCATCGCGCTGGCGATCTCCGGTGCATACGAGAGCCTGTTGATGCGTGTCTCGATAACTTCGACACCCGCCGCACGCACGCGGGCGTGAACCTCCTCCGACAAGGTGGTGGTGATGATATCGGCGTTCTCGCGCAACGAGACTCGGCCTTCGGCGTCGTACGGGTAGCTACCGGCGATATGGCGGACGGCCGCCTCGGTCTGTACGGAGACGAACTCCTCGTAATCGTCCACCTGGAACGAGGCGAGCGCTGTGTCGGCCACCTGCCAGACGACCACCGCCGAGATCTCGATGGGATTGCCGTCGGCGTCGTTCACTTTCGCCTGACCGGTCTCATGGTTTCGGATGCGCGTCGAGATCGATCGACGGACCGTCAGCGGGTTTGTCCATCGCAGTCCCGGCGTGCGCAAGGTGCCGCTGTACGAGCTTCCGAGAAGTTGCAGAACTCGGGCTTGATTAGGTTGCACCAAGGTCAGGCCCATCAGGAGGGGGAGTGACGCGATGAACAGCACCACTCCGACCGGAATCAGGGCGAAGAGTCCCAGAACTCCGCCAACGACGGACAGCGCGATTCCGGCCAGGAAGAGAAGGACGCCGCCGAGGAGCATCCAGCTGCCGGACAGGTCCCAGCCTGGGCGTTCGGCGATCGTTGTGGTGGCGACACCGGTCGGTTTCTCGGCCACGGTGGGTGTGCTGGTCATGCGAGACTCGCTTTCCATCGGTAAGTGATATTTAATTGATATCACATTTTTTGTACTCGTGGAGGGGCGCGTGCGACACATGTTGTTGTGTTGGCATCGCGGACCCGACACAACGGGTAGTGTTCAGGCAAGCCAACATTCGGCAGTATCTCTCTCGCTAGGTAGGAATTATGGTCAAGCTGGTCAGTCGCGTTTCCGCCATCAACTGGAATCGCGTCCAGGACGAGAAGGACGCCGAGGTATGGGATCGCCTCGTCAGCAACTTCTGGCTGCCCGAAAAGGTGCCGGTCTCCAACGACATCCCGTCCTGGGGAACGCTGACCGCGCAGGAGCAGCAGCTCACCATGCGCGTCTTCACGGGCCTGACGCTGCTCGACACCATCCAGGGAACGGTCGGCGCCGTCAGCCTCATCCCGGACGCGATCACTCCCCACGAAGAAGCGGTGTACACCAACATCGCCTTCATGGAATCGGTGCACGCGAAGAGCTACAGCTCGATCTTCTCGACGCTGTGCTCCACCCCCGACATCGACGACGCGTTCCGCTGGTCGGAGGAGAACCCCAACCTGCAGCGCAAGGCGCAGATCGTTCTCGACTACTACAACGGCGAGTCGCCGCTCAAGCGCAAGGTCGCATCGACGCTCCTCGAGAGCTTCCTCTTCTACTCCGGCTTCTACCTGCCGATGTACTGGTCCTCGCGAGCCAAGCTCACCAACACCGCAGACCTCATCCGCCTCATCATCCGCGACGAGGCCGTGCACGGGTACTACATCGGCTACAAGTACCAGAAGGGCCTCGAACAGCTCACCGAGGCCGAGCGTGAAGAGCTCAAGAACTACACGTTCGAGTTGCTCTTCGAGCTCTACGAGAACGAGGTCGACTACACCCAGGACCTCTACGACGGCGTCGGTCTGACCGAGGATGTCAAGAAGTTCTTGCGCTACAACGCCAACAAGGCGCTCAACAATCTCGGCTACGAAGGCCTCTTCCCGAAGGACGAGACGGACGTCAATCCGGCTATCCTGTCGGCACTTTCACCGAATGCGGACGAGAATCACGACTTCTTCTCCGGCTCGGGTAGCTCCTACGTCATCGGCAAGGCCGTCAACACCGAAGACGACGACTGGGATTTCTAGAGAGCGACCTACACGCCGAAGCCCGACTCCTGCACACGCGGGAATCGGGCTTCGGCCGTGTATTGAGAGCGGGCTAGCGCTGAAACCACGCTTCCGGCTTGTCCAGCAACGCTTTTGCGAGGCGCAGACGCGAGGTTTCCGTCATGTCCGAAGGCAGTGCGCTCGGCGCGAACCACGCGACCTCGAGGTTTTCGTCGTCCGCCACGTGTGCATCTCCGCCGGTCCACCTGGCCAGGAAACACACGTCGAGGTACTGAGTCACGTCGCCGTTGGGGTACGTAATGGGCTCTGTGACATCGACACTCGTGATCCGAACCAATTCGGCGTCGACGCCGGTTTCTTCCTTCGCCTCGCGCACCGCCGCCGCCGACGGTTCCTCCCCAGGCTCGAGAACGCCGGACACGACGGCCCACTGACCGTTGTCGGCGCGGCGGGTGAGCAGGACCCGACCGTCGTCGTCGCGGATCACGACGCTCACTCCGGACAGCCAGAGCGGCGCATGACCGACCTTCTCGCGCAAAGCGACAATGAATTCCGGGATCGGCATGATCAGAACCCGACCGTCACAGTTGTGGCGAGCCGCCTCGAATGTGGGAGTTGTGGTTCGTTCCGGTCAGCTCGCATATCCGTTCAAGGTTCCCTTCAAGTCCGCCAATACGGCACGGGCAGCAGTCATCCCGTTTCCGTTCCAGATGTCGTCTTCCGCTACGAACACACGTCGGTCTGTGGCAGCGGCGAGGTCCTGCCACTGGTCGCTCTTCATGATCTCGGTGCCGTAGGTACGGCCGTTCGGCCCGTCGAAGAGGACGTAGATCAAGTCCCCTTCGGCGGCGCTGAGATCGTCGGCCGGAATCGGTGCCGTGGTCGCATCGGTCAATCGCTGCGCCGGTGGGCGCCGGACGCCGACGTCGCTGAGGATCTGTCCGGCGAAGGATGCAGGGCCCTCGATCTGCAGGTCCTTCGAACCGAACCGAACCACTGATGCCTGCGTCTGCGATGCATTCAATGCGTCGCCGAGCTGCACGACGTCCTGCTGGTAGCGGTCGAGCTCCGTCGCAGCCGCGGACGAACGGCCCAGTGCCTGGCCGGCGAGGGCGAACTGCGCTTTCCAGTACACGGGATCCGAGCCCGCGAACACGGTGGGGGCGATGGCGTCGAGTTGCCCGTACAAGCCGTCGGACGCCGGACTGGACCCGAGGATCAAGTCCGGCGCGGCGGCCTTCACGGCGTTGACGTCAGGTGCGCTCACGGGGCCGACACTCGGAATCTCCGAGATGCCGAAACCCAGGTACGACGGTTGAGGTGAGTCGACACCGGTCGCGGCGCCCACTACCCGCTCCCACAGGCCGAGGGCGCACACGGCGTCCATCGAGACGCTGTCGAGGACCACGATCCGTTGGGGATCGGAAGGAACCTCGGTTTCACCCGCAGTGTGTACGACTCGACGCTTCACCCCGGGGCCCGCTCCCGGGTCGGCTTGCGTCGGCGTCGGGCACGCGGTGGCGGTGTCGCGTTCGATGCCCATCACGCCGGCACCGGCGATCGACGTAGTGGTCCGGACGATGGTGCTCGCCGGATCGTCCGACGAGTCGGACGAGCAACCACCGAGGACGAGCATCGTGGCGGTGATCCCCAGGATCGAGACACGACGAACGGACGTGCGGGCGGTCGTGCGTGAGAGAACAGACGTGCGTGAGAGAACAGACAAGTCGACGGCTTCCTGTGTGAGCGGGCGCCGTTCAGGTTAGCTGTTCGACTCAGCTGTTCTGCTTGTCCACCTCGAACGTGTCCGAGAGGTCGTCGAGGATCATGTGGGCGCCCTGGATGCTGACCGGCGACATCCAACGTGAATCGTCCACGTCGACCTTGCGTCCTCGAAGCGTCTGCCACAGCGGGCTCTCGAGGAATGGCTTCGCAGCTTCGGCGCTCTTGCCCTCGGCGTCCTGCCAGGTGCTGATGAAGATGACGTCCGCGTCGGCTTCGTTGATCAGCTCGGGGCTGATCTTCATCATGATGTTGCCGGCATCGGCGGGGTCGGGTCCCTGGTTGTCCGGGCGCTTCAGCCCGGCATCCTGAAGAACGATGCCGCTGAACGAGGTAGTGCGGTAGAGGCGTGCGGTCGGTTCACCGGCGAACCGGACTACCGAGATGACCGGGTTGTTCGCCTTCTCGTTGATTTCCTTGCCGACGGCAGCCGCGCGAGTTTCGTATTCGGAGATTTTCGCCTCGGCCAGCGATTCCTTGCCCAGCGCTTGACCGACTACGCGGATGTTGTCCTTCCACGTCGGACCGGTTGTCTGGGTGAAGACGGTGGGCGCGATTGCGGAGAGCTGCTCGTAGTTCTTCCCGTCGCGGACCTCGGCGGAGATGATGAGGTCCGGCTGCAGTGCGGCGATCTTCTCGAGGCTTGCACTGCTGACCGTGCCGACCGAGACGGCGTCCGCGGCGAATTCCTCCCGCGAGGATCCGAGGTAGTCGGGCAGACCGGGCTCGCGGTAGTCGACGTAGCCGACGAGCGGGGATTCGAGGAGAAGGACGGCGTCGGTGAAGCTGTTGTCGAGCGCGACGATCCGCTGGGGTGCTGCCGGGATTTCGGTGCTTCCACGGAAGTGTTCGATCGTGCGGGGGAATGCGCCCGACTCGGTCGAGGTGGTGGTTGCAGCGGGCTCGTCGTTACTCGAGCAGGCTGGAACGACCAAGGCGATCGAGGCTGCGACGGCTACCAGCGCGGCGCGGCGGGGAAAGAATTTCACTGAATACTCCTGAGGTGAGTTAGGCGAGGGTGACCTTATCAGTGGAGGAGATGGCCGAAAACGGACACCGACCGAATTCTTCGACGCGCACGACACGCCGATTCGGAAGTGGGTTCGGACTCCCGGGGGAACATAAACCGCAGGTCGTTCGTTCGGTGCCGTGAAAAACGGATGCTCGAGTACGACGCAGAGTAGGACCGGGTCGCGGTGCCTCGGAGTCACGGTCTACGATTCGATGAGCGCAAGCCAGAAGCCGTTGTCCGCAGCCCGGGCGACGGACCCTGCGGGCGCAACCAAGGGCTCTTTGACGGAGTCTGCGGAGCGACCAAAGGCACATTCAGGAGGATCAGTGACTGCCGTAGCGCCCCAGCCAGTCCCCACGATAGCGCCGGCCAGGCCTTACCCGCCGCGGCAGGGACCCAAGGGCTCATTCATTTTCAAGATGATCACGACCACCGATCCCAAGGTGCTCGGAATCATGTACTTGGCGACTTCCATCGCCTTCTTCCTCATCGGTGGCCTCATGGCACTGATGATGCGTGCCGAACTTGCTGTACCCGGCATGCAGTTCCTTTCCAACGAACAGTTCAACCAGCTGTTCACCATGCACGGCACGATCATGCTGCTGCTGTACGCGACCCCGATCGTCTTCGGCTTCGCGAACTACATTCTTCCGCTCCAGATCGGTGCACCCGACGTCGCGTTCCCGCGCCTGAACGCGTTCAGCTACTGGCTGTACCTGTTCGGTGCGATCATCACGACGGCCGGATTCGTCACGCCCGGTGGCGCAGCAGACTTCGGTTGGACGGCATACACGCCGCTGACCAGCGCGCTGCACAGCCCCGGCGTCGGCGCCGACCTGTGGGTCCTGGGTCTGGCCGTCGCCGGCCTCGGCACCATCCTCGGTGGCGTCAACATGGTCACCACCGTGATCTGCCTGCGCGCACCCGGTATGACCATGTTCCGCATGCCGATCTTCACCTGGAACATCTTCATCACCAGCATCCTGATCCTGCTGGCGTTCCCGCTGCTGACCGCTGCATTCATGGGCTTGTTCGTCGACCGACATCTCGGTGGGCACATCTTCGACCCGGCAACGGGCGGTGTGCTCCTGTGGCAGCACCTGTTCTGGTTCTTCGGTCACCCCGAGGTGTACATCATCGCGCTGCCGTTCTTCGGCATTGTCTCGGAGATCTTCCCGGTCTTCAGCCGTAAGCCGATCTTCGGCTACAGCGGCCTGGTGTACGCAACGTTGGCCATCGCCGCTCTGTCGATCGCAGTGTGGGCCCACCACATGTACGCAACCGGCGCTGTTCTCCTGCCGTACTTCTCGTTCATGACGTTCCTGATCGCCGTGCCGACAGGTGTGAAGATCTTCAACTGGATCGGCACGATGTGGAAGGGGCAGTTGACCTTCGAATCGCCGATGTTGTTCTCGATCGGCTTCCTGATCACCTTCCTTTTCGGTGGTCTGTCGGGTGTCATCCTCGCGAGCCCGCCGCTCGACTTCCACGTCACCGACAGCTACTTCGTCGTCGCCCACTTCCACTACGTGGTCTTCGGCACGGTCGTGTTCGCCACGTACGCCGGTATCTACTTCTGGTTCCCGAAGATGACCGGTCGCATGATGGACGAGCGTCTCGGCAAGTGGCACTTCTGGACCACGTTCGTCGGTTTCCACGGCACGTTCCTCGTTCAGCACTGGCTCGGCGGCGAAGGTATGCCGCGTCGTTACGCCGACTACCTACCCTCGGACGGGTTCACGGTTCTGAACTCGGTGTCCACGATCTTTGCCTTCGTACTCGGTGCCTCGACGCTTCCGTTCATCTGGAACGTCTTCAAGAGCTACCGCTACGGCGAGGTGGTCACCGTCGACGATCCGTGGGGTTACGGAAACTCGCTGGAGTGGGCAACCACCTGCCCGCCGCCGCGTCACAACTTCACCGAGTTGCCGCGCATCCGCAGCGAGCGTCCGGCGTTCGAGCTGCACTACCCGCACATGGTGGAGCGGATGCGCGCGGAAGCGCACGTCGGCCCCGGCCACGGCGGGAAGAACGCCAGCACCGTGCTCGAAGATGCTCGTCACGAGCCGCTCACGGTCGGGGACGAAGGCGACCCCGGAACCGACAGCCGCTCCTGAGCGAAGTAACACACTGAAGTAATCAGCGAAGGCCCCGCCCGAGTAACGGGTGGGGCCTTTCGCTTGGCACAATAGTGACGATCAAGACGCGAACGAAGAAACGATCGGAGTTTTCGGTGGGTGCCTCTGACACCACTGTTCTGGTGACTGTGACCGGGCCGGACCGCCCTGGCGTCACCTCGGTACTGTTCGCGGCGCTGTCGCGGCACGATGTGCGTCTACTCGACGTGGAGCAGGTGGTGATTCGAGGTCGACTGACACTCGGTGTCATGGTTGCCTGCCCGAACGATCCCGAAGCGCTTCAGGAAGAACTCGAACAGGCGATGGCGACGGTCGGAATGAACGTCGACATCGAAATCGGTGCCGATCCCGGACGGCCCGCGGTGTCCACCCACGCGGTCGTTGTTCTCGGTAGCCCGGTCAATGCTCGCGCAATGCGATCGGTGGCACGCGAACTCGCGAAGCAGGGCGCAAACATCGATTCCATCCGTGGTGTCGCCGACTATCCGGTCACCGGCCTCGAACTCAGCGTCAGCGCGGCCGATACGGCGGACGGCGACGCGAAGCTGCGCACCGGACTCGCCGAGGTCGCCGCTCTCGAAAACGTCGACATCGCGGTCGAGCGCGCAGGACTGGCTCGCCGGGCCAAGCGTCTGATCGTGTTCGACGTGGACTCGACGCTCGTCCAGGGCGAGGTCATCGAGATGCTCGCCGCGAAGGCCGGCGTCGAGGACGAGGTCCGCGCCGTCACCGAAGCTGCGATGCGCGGCGAGATCGACTTCACCGAATCACTGCACCAGCGTGTGGCGACACTCGCCGGTCTCGACGCCTCCGTCATCGACGAGGTGGCAGAGAGCATCGAACTGACGCCGG
Source organism: Rhodococcus sp. C3V (assembly GCF_029269915.1). Lineage (NCBI taxonomy): Bacteria > Bacillati > Actinomycetota > Actinomycetes > Mycobacteriales > Nocardiaceae > Rhodococcus > Rhodococcus sp. C3V. The sequence continues at coordinate 376,698 of NZ_JARJBE010000002.1, read as the reverse complement.
GTGCGCGAACCACGATTCGCACCCTGCGCCGTCTCGGATTCCACTGCGGCGTGGTGTCGGGTGGCTTCCGGCAGGTCATCGAAGGCCTCGCACACGAACTCGAACTGGACTTCGTGCACGCCAACACCCTCGAAATCGTCGACGGCAAGCTGACCGGACGTGTGATCGGTGAAATCGTCGACCGCGCCGCGAAGGCCGTTGCGCTGCGCAAGTTCGCCGATCAGGTCGGTGTGCCGATGGAACAGACCGTCGCCGTCGGTGACGGTGCCAACGACATCGACATGCTCAACGCCGCGGGCCTGGGCGTGGCGTTCAACGCCAAGCCTGCGTTGCGGGAGGTCGCGGACGCTGCTTTGTCGCATCCCTTCCTCGACGCTGTGCTGTTCATTCTCGGTGTGACCCGCGACGAGGTCGAGGCTGCGGACGCCGTCGACGGTGGCGTGCGACGCGTACCGATTCCATGAGTTCCGATCCAGCATTCAGTTCCGATCCAGCTGTGATGTCCGGCCCCGATTCGCGCTGGCGCGAGCGCCACGCGGTGCTGGCTGCTGGGTACGGAGGGCGAGACGATCCCGCGGATCCGGCGCTGGTGTTGGCGATGCCGATCGTTCTGCACATTCCGAAGGCAGACCCGCCCAAGCGCACCGCACTGCTCGAGGCTGCGGCAACGGCGGCTGTGGCGCTGTGTCTGGACGAACGCGTCGGGTTCACCGAAGACGGGGAACCCGGCCCCTGGCACGAGGACTATTCGGCGTGGGTGGGTGCCCGGATTCGGAAGGTGTCTCGTCGAGCGCGAGGAGCGCAGTGGCTCGCCGCGCAGGAGGTACCGGGAATCACCGTCGATGTGGATGGCGCGCAGGCGCGGGCTCTGGTTCCCGGGCCGGTCGGAGAACTGGACCCGCGAATCAAGAAGTTGCAGATCGGCGGGACCGATCTCGAGCACGACGAGCCTGGCCCGCCGGAGCCTGGTCTTCCGGTGCTGTGGATCGACTCGGCGCTCGAGATGACGGTTGGCAAGGCGTCGGCACAGGTCGGGCATGCCTCGATGTTGTTGGCGGCGGCCATGTCCGAGAAACAGTGCTGGGCCTGGGCGCAGAACGACTTTCGCTGCTCAGTGCGCGACGCGAGCCCGGAACAGTGGGCCGAAGCAGTAGTTCGGCTGAAGAAGTCGGAGGCCGTCGCGGTTCGTGACGCTGGTTTCACGGAAGTGGCACCAGGCTCCATGACAGTCATCGCGGTTCCGTAGAGACGTAATCGACCAGTCCAGTATCGGTAACTTGGCTATGGATGAACAGTCCAGTGGCCTTCAAGATGGTCGAGTGTTGATACGGAGATTCGCCTCGCTGTTCGTCGGTCTGTGGTTGTACGGCTTCTCGATGGCCATGATGATCACAGCCGGTCTTGGTTTGGATCCCTGGGACGTGTTTCATCAGGGTGTGGCCGAGCACGTTTCGCTCAGTTTCGGCGTGATCACTGCGATTACCGGTGCGGTGGTACTGCTGCTCTGGATTCCGATCCGTCAGCGGCCGGGATTCGGAACGGTCGCCAATGTCGTTGTAATTGCCATCTCGGTGGATACCTCACTGGCCTTCTTGCCGGTCTTTGATTCCATGCCAGTTCGAGCCGTGATCATGGTCGCGGGAATCCTCCTCAACGGACTGGCCAGCGTTCTCTACATCGGCGCGGGCATGGGGCCGGGCCCCCGCGACGGATTGATGACCGGACTGGTCGCTCGCACAGGTCTGTCGGTCAGGCTCGTGCGTACCAGCATCGAGATCGCGGTCCTCACGACCGGATGGCTCCTCGGTGGAACCGTCGGCGTCGGAACAGTGTTGTACGCCTTCGGGATCGGACCGACCATTCAATTCCTCATCAAGGTGCTGCCGGATTCCATGACAGCAGCGGTGACCGGAGGACGTGTCACGGAACGTAAGGCCAAGACCGTGGGGCCGGTCAGCGAAATCTCGGTGCCGACGGGAACTTCGGCCGTGGAGGCAGGTTCTCCGGTGGGTGAAGCCGAATCGAACGATGCAGTCAAGGTGCCGTCGAACCATTCCGGAGTGCCGACGGTGACCTGAACCGGTCCACCGGAATGCAGGATCAGGAGCCAACTGTCGTCACCGAGTGGGCGCCCGGTTCGAGTGTGAGACCGAACGTCGGCTCCGTCGATCCAGGCCTGCAGCGTTCGGTGACTCTCGTCGTGCCATGCGGTGTCGTCGAACTCGACGCCGGCAGCGTCGAACCAGACGAGGTCCGGGTGCTCCAGTCTTCTTCTGCCTTCGAAGAATTCGGGCTGACGCAACGCCGGTGCCGCTCGGCGTAATCCGAACGCTCGGGAGACGAACTGCACCAACGACTGATCGGCCGCCGTCCAGTCCAGGGCCCACGAATCGGCTGGGGAGGCAAGTGTGGGAACACAATACGCGTTGTTGTTTCCGCCGAGACTGTGGCCGAACTCGTCTCCGGCGGTGAGCATCGGTGTGCCTGTCGACAGCACGAGCGTGGCCAGTAGCGCCCGTACATGACGTGCCCTGGCGTCCTGAATCTCGGGATCGGTGCTCGGGCCTTCGATTCCGTGGTTGAACGAATCGTTGTGATCGGCGCCGTCACGATTGTCTTCACCGTTGGCTTCGTTGTGCTTGTGGTTGTACGCGACCAGATCGGCGGCGGTGAACCCGTCGTGCGCTGTGACGAAGTTGATCGACGCCCAGGGGCGACGGCCGCTGCCGGCAAAGATGTCCTCGGAACCGGCGAGGCGCGACGCGACCTTCCGGACGCTGGATCCGCCGTTCCAGAACTGGCGAATGGTGCTGCGGTACTTGTCGTTCCATTCGGACCACTGGAGTCCGAAGTTTCCGACCTGGTAACCGTCGGCCGTCGCATCCCACGGTTCGGCGATGAGCTTGCACCGAGTCAGTACCGGATCGGAGGAGATGGCGGACAGGATGGACGCCCGCTGGTCGAAGCCTCCGCCGCGCGGCCTACCCAACGCGCTCGCAAGATCGAATCGGAAGCCGTCGGCACCCATTTCGGTGGCCCAGTAACGGAGGCTGTCGGTGATCATGCGGACGGCGATGGGGGAGCAGGCGTCGACCGTGTTGCCGCACCCGGTCAGGTCGATGTCGCGGCCGTCGCCGTCGAGAAGGTAATAGCCGGGGCCGTCCAAACCTCGCCAGCTGACACTGATTCCGTCGACACTCTGCTCGCAGGTGTGGTTGTAGACGACGTCGAGGACGACCTCGATGCCTGCCGCGTGTAGTGCGTCGACCATGATCCGGAACTCGGTGACTTCGCCGCCCGGAGTTGCCGCGTATCCGGGATGCGGGGCGAAGTACGACGCCGTCGAGTATCCCCAGTGGTTGCGCATCCCTCGCTCGCGGACGCTGTGTTCGGTCAGAAATGCCTGTACGGGAAGCAGTTCCACGGCAGTGACGCCGAGTGAGACGAGGTGATCGATCACGGCCGGTGCCGTCAGGCCGAGGTACGTTCCGCGGTGGGCGGCGGGTACTCCTGGATGACTGGCGGTGTACGCGCCCACATGCAGTTCGTAGATGACGCTTTCCTCCCACGGCGTCTCGAGGCGGGCTCCGGCGGGCGCGAGGCCGGGAGTCACCACGGACAGCGGCACGTGGCCGAGCGAGTCGACCGTCGACGGGTCGCCGAAGGGATCGTCGGCGTACGACAGGAGGGCACGGTGATCACCAAGATCCCCCTCGATGCGGCGCGCCCACGGATCGACGAGCAGCTTGTGTGGATTAAGTCTCAGCCCGGCGCGCGGATTCCACGGGCCGGACGCCCGAATTCCGTAACGCTGCCCCGCACCGATCCCGGAGATGATTCCATGCCAGATTCCGTACGTGTGTTGCCGAAGTTCGACGCGATCTTCGTTTCCGTCCTGGTCGATCAGGCAGATGTGGACGCTCGACGCGGCCGGGGCGTGGACCGCGAACTGGGTTCCGGAGTCCACGATGTTGGCGCCGAGTGGGAACGGAGACCCGGGCGTCGGGGTGTGAGTTTCGATGAGAGGCGACACGCAAGATGATCCTGCCGTGAACGGCCGGAGAATGTGCGGGAAGATGTTCGGGTGCCGCTACCTGATCCAGATCTGCTCATCGATTTCGACAACGTACTCATCCGTCGGGGAGGGTCCACTCTCGTGGGGCCCGTCACCTGGAAAGTGGAGCTGGACGAGCGATGGGTGGTGCTCGGACCCAACGGTGCCGGCAAGACCTCGCTGCTGCGCATCGCGGCCGGTGAGACTTTCCCGACCAGTGGTTCTGCCCACCTCCTTGGCGAAGTTCTCGGCAAGGTCGACGTCAACGAGTTGCGCCCGCGAATCGGTTTGTCCTCGTCGTCGTTGGCGAACCGCGTGCCCGGCGACGAGAAGGTCAGCGACCTCGTCGTGTCGGCGGGCTACGCCGTTCTCGGTCGGTGGCGCGAGGAGTACGAATCCATGGACACCTCGCGCGCTGTGGAGATGCTCGAAAGCCTCGGCGCCGAGCACCTGGCGGATCGGACGTACGGGACGCTTTCCGAAGGCGAGCGCAAGCGCGTCCTCATCGCGCGAGCCTTGATGACCGATCCCGAACTTCTTCTCCTGGACGAGCCCGCCGCCGGGCTCGACCTCGGTGGCCGTGAGGAACTTGTGGCCAGACTCGCCGAACTGGCTGCCGATCCGGACGCCCCGGCAACCGTCCTGATCACCCATCACGTCGAGGAAATCCCGCCGGGATTCACCCACGCACTCCTTCTCAAGGAAGGGGAGGTCGTCTCCCAGGGGCTTCTGGACGACGTCATCACCGCCGAAAATCTGAGCGCGGCATTCAGCCAGTCCATCAGCCTCGACAAGGCGGACGGCCGATACTTCGCGCGCCGCGCGAGGCCGTCCGGAGCTCATCGCGCGTGAGCTTCAGTGGGACCTGAAATGCGTCCCAGATCACAGATCGCGTAGGTTCGCGAAGCATGGCTAACGAGAATACAAACGCTGTCCCCGAGCCCAAGGATGCGTCGACCGTCATCTTGGTGCGCGATGCCGAATCCGGGATCGAGATCTTCCTGCTTCAACGAGTACAGGGGATGGCGTTTGCCGGGGGCATGACGGTCTTCCCCGGCGGCGGCGTCGACAAGTCCGATGCGACGGCAGAGGTCGAGTGGGCCGGACCGTCGGTCGAATGGTGGGCCGAGCGGTTCAGCACGGATGTGGCTCGGGCGAAGGCTCTCGTCTTGGCTGCGGTGCGGGAAACTTTCGAGGAGTGCGGCGTCCTACTCGCCGGACCGACCGCGGACACCGTCGTCGCGGACACGGCCGGCTACGCACAGGACCGAGTAGCTCTCGAAAAGCACGAGCTGTCGTTCAGCGATTTCCTGAAGAAGGAGTACCTGGTCCTGCGAACGGATCTGCTGCGGCCGTGGGCAAACTGGATCACGCCGGTGGGCGAGACCCGCCGCTACGACACGCGCTTCTTCGTCGCAGCGTCACCGACCGGACAGATCGCGGACGGCGTCACCTCCGAGGCCGCCGAGGTTCGTTGGCAGAGCCCGCAAGACGCGCTGGCGCACTGGCGGGAGGGTGGCAGCATCCTGTTGCCGCCGACGTGGAGTCAGCTGACCGAATTGGCCAAGTTCAGTTCGGTGGCGGAGATACTCGCAGCCGAGCCGGAGATTCCCGTCATCCTGCCTACGTTGATCACCGACGAGGAAACGCTGCGCGTCGAGTTCCCGAACCAGGACGGTTACTACGTCGCCGGGCCGCATCCGTGGTCGGTCAAGGCGGCAAAGTAACCTCTCGACCATGGCTGAATTTGTGACTCTCGAGGTTTCCGAAGGCATCGGCACCATCCGTCTGGCGCGCCCGCCCATGAACGCTCTGAACCGTCAGGTCCAGGACGAGTTGGCTGCTGCCGCACACGCTGCGACCGTCGACAAGGCAGTCAAGGCCGTCATCGTCTACGGCGGCGAGAAAGTCTTCGCAGCCGGTGCCGACGTCAAGGAAATGGCCGAGATGGATTACGGCCAGATCCGTGACGCGATCGGCGGCATGCAGGCCGGACTCGGCGCCGTGGCGTCCATCCCGAAGCCGACCGTCGCCGCGATCACCGGATACGCACTCGGTGGTGGACTCGAAGTTGCACTCTCGGCCGATCGCCGGATCGTCGGAGACAACGCCAAGCTCGGAGTTCCGGAGATTCTGCTCGGAATCATTCCCGGTGGCGGCGGAACGCAGCGCCTGGCTCGTCTGATCGGTCCGGCCAAGGCCAAGGATCTGGTCTTCACCGGCCGTTTCGTCGGGGCTGACGAGGCGTTGGCCATCGGTTTGGTCGACGAGGTCGTCGCTCCCGACGACGTGTACACCGCGGCCCGGACATGGGCCTCGCAGTTCGTCGGGGGAGCGTCACGTGCGTTGGCTGCTGCCAAGGCAGCCATCGACGAGGGTCTGAACACCGACCTGGAATCCGGGCTCAAGATCGAGCAGCATCTGTTCGCCGGATTGTTCGCGACCAAGGATCAGGCGATCGGCATGGAGTCGTTCATCGCCAACGGTCCGGGCAAGGCCGAGTTCACGGGCGAGTAGGCTCCCCTAAACTAGAACTTGTTCATCTCTTACCAGCGAGTAGGATAGCCGCCATGACAGCCAGCCCGAATGACGACGCAACCGTCACGCCGCCCGCCGCTACCGACACCTCGGTAGTCGACCCCGCGCCGCGGCCGCACGCCACGGCCGAAGAGGTCGAGGCCGCTCGTAAGGACACCAAGCTCGCCCAGGTGCTCTACCACGACTGGGAAGCCGAAACCTACGACGACAAGTGGTCCATCTCGTACGACGAGCGCTGCATCGACTACGCACGTGGTCGTTTCGACGCCGTCGCGGGCGATCAGCCGCTCCCGTACGAGCGCGCGCTCGAACTCGGTTGCGGCACCGGATTCTTCCTCCTGAACCTGATGCAGGGTGGAGTCGCCAAGACCGGTTCGGTCACCGACCTCTCGCCCGGCATGGTCAAGGTCGCACTGCGCAATGCCGAAAGCCTCGGCCTTCCGGTCGACGGCCGTGTTGCCGATGCCGAGACCATTCCGTACGAGGACAACACCTTCGACCTGGTGGTCGGCCACGCCGTGCTGCACCACATTCCGGACGTCGAGAAGTCGCTGCGTGAGGTCCTTCGTGTCCTCAAGCCCGGCGGACGTTTCGTCTTCGCCGGTGAGCCCACCACTGTCGGCAACTTCTACGCTCGCTGGCTCGGCCGCGCGACGTGGGAAGCAACCACGCGCGTGACCAAGCTGCCGTTCCTCGCAGACTGGCGTCGCCCGCAAGAGGAACTCGACGAGTCTTCTCGTGCAGCAGCTCTCGAGGCTGTCGTCGACATCCACACGTTCGACCCCACGGACCTCGAGAACATGGCGAAGTCCGCCGGCGCCGATCAGGTCCACGCTGCCACCGAGGAATTCGCCGCGGCGCTGCTCGGCTGGCCGGTCCGTACCTTCGAGGCGGCTGTTCCGCCGGAGAAGCTCGGTTGGGGCTGGGGGCGTTTCGCTTTCGGTGGTTGGAAGACGCTCAGCTGGGTCGACGAGAAGGTGCTCCGCCACGTCGTTCCTCGCGGATTCTTCTACAACGTCATGATCACCGGCGTGAAGCCCGGCAACTGAATTGGGTTATGACTTCACCCTCGGCGACGTCGACTATCTCGGAAGTGATTCCGGCGTAGCTGCCTTGGCCGAGGTGGATCAGCTCGAACTGTCCACGCGTACGCGTCTGGCCGACATCGGCCGGGCGCGTACGCGTTTCGGTGATCACATGCCTGCGCTCGTGGACACCGTCCTGCTTCGACGAAAGGCCGCTACGAAACTGCCCGGCAGTGATCAGTGGTTGTTCACGGACGACGCGATGCAACAAGCCACTCCCGGCGTTGTCGCGGCCCACCGCGCGCAGCGTCTGATCGGGCGCGACGTCCACGACGTGACGTGCTCCATCGGCGCCGAACTGCATGCCTTGACCGGAGTTGCGCATCGCGTGATCGGCAGCGACATCGATTCCGTTCGCCTGGCGATGGCACAGCGCAATGTGCCGAGCGCAGCGTTGCTGCGGGCCGACGCGCTCCGCCCGACGACACGCGACACCGTCGTACTGGCAGACCCCGCACGGCGATCGGGCGGTCGCCGCACTCACGATCCGGCAGCGTTGATGCCACCGTTGCCGGACCTCATCGAGGCGTACTCCGGCCGTGATCTCGCGGTGAAGTGCGCTCCGGGACTCGATTTCGACAATCTGGGCTGGGACGGGGAAGTCGAGGTCGTCTCACTCGACGGCGGCGTCAAGGAAGCCTGCCTGTGGTCGACGGGACTGGCCGAGTCCGGCGTCACGCGCCGAGCTTCGGTCCTTCGCTCCGACGGGAGCGGATGGGCGATCACCGACGCCGAGGACGACGTGATTCCGGAGCAAGCGCCGGGGGAGTGGATCATCGACCCGGACGGAGCGGTGGTACGCGCGGGCCTCGTGCGCCACTACGCGGCCAGACACGGCCTCTGGCAGCTCGATCCACGCATCGCTTATCTGACCGGTGACAGCGTCCCTGAGGGAGTTCGCGGATTCCGGATCCTCGAGCAGATCAAGTACTCCGAGAAACTGCTCAAACAGACACTGTCCAAGCGGGACTGCGGTGTGGCCGAAATCCTGGTGCGAGGAGTCGACGTGGACCCGGCAGTGCTGCGTCCACGGCTCAAGCTCAAGGGCTCGCGTGCACTGAGCGTCGTGATCGTGCGGATCGGACGATCGGCGTCGGCCTTCATCTGTGAGGCATCCCGCTAGATCACTTGAAGACGAACAGCTCACCGATTGCGCTGGGCGTCAACACTTCGCCCTTGGGTCCGATGGAGGTGCCGACGGTGAAGCCGACTGCTCCCGGCAACGTGTCCTGATCCACCGTCTCACCGGTTTCGGTGTCGAAGGTGATCAGGCTCAGTCCGTTCTCACCCTCGCGGACGACGGTGTATCCGGTGTCGCCGGCGGTCTGCGCCGGAACGCCCAGTTGCAGAAGGTCTTTACGTTCCCAGGCCAGTTCGGCGTGATCTCCCTCGTCGCGCACGGCAAGGAGGTGGCCCTTGTCGCCGCCGGCGGGAATGATCAAACCGTCGTCGGACGTCGAGGCACTACCGGCCGAGTTGAAGCCGATGTCGTAACTCCACCTGGTGTCACCGGTTTCGGCGTTCACTGCCCAGAGAGATCCGTTGTTGTCGGTGGCGTAGACGGTCTTGCCGTCCTTCGACAGGTCCGGGCTCGACGCCGTTCCACCGGGAAGCGCGTCGGTGGACCACTCGCGGGTGATGGACGGATTGTCGCCGCCCGTGTACTTCATGGCGACCAGATCGGCTGCCTGAGAACTGGGTCCGTAGAAGGTGAAGTAGAACTTGCCGGTGCCCAGGTCCACTGCCGGGGTATTGGCCACCGGGCAGCCGGACGTGCCGAGGAAGCACTCGTTCAAACCCTTGTTGTCGGGAATGAGTTCTGCATTCGCGCCCTGGTCGATCGACGGCGGCGGGATCAGGTCGAACGACGGAACCACTTTTGCGCCGGTCTGCGGGTTGAGCACGTTGATCTGACCCAATTGGGTGATGAACAACAGGTTTCCGTCGCCGGTGAACTGTGACGAGAGAGGAGTGCCCACAACGAGCGTGCGCCAACGCAATTGACCAGTCTCGGTGAAGGACATCATCGCGCCGCTCTCGCCGACGTAGACATTGGTGGCCGTGTCGACGATGGGTGTGGACGCGACTACTCCGTCGTTGAGTCGAGCGCACCACTTCTTGCGACCCGTATCCATCTGGAACGAGAAGAGATTGCAGCCGTTCTCGGTGCGGGCGGTGACGAAGCTCTGGCCGTTCGCGGCCACCGAGGCGTACGCGGCAACCGGACCGCCGAGAGGGCGTGACCATGCGAACTCGACATCGCGTGATCCGGTGACCGGGCTCGTGTCGCTGTTGCGGGCGTCGGCATGCATGGCCGGCCAACCCGCCGACGCGTACCGGTCCACCCGTCCGTCGTCGCTGCCGCAACCGGCGATCAGGGCCGCAGCGATCGCCGTCGACACCATCACGGACGACCGTAGGACCCGCCGCATCACAATCTCCCTGCCTTCACTTGATCAAGAGCCCTCGGTAACTGCACAAGCCCGGACCAGAGACTATCCCGACCGGGGCAACGTGACGGGGCACACCCCGAGGGTCGGTGAGTCGGCCCCACGTAGGCTGAACACTCATGACGAGCATGTGGGGCGCACCGTTGCGCACTCGATGGCGGGGATCACGCCGAGGCGACAGCGATCAGGCCAAGTTCTTGACGGTCGATTCCCTCAAATGGGTTCTGGCGAACAAGGCGTACACACCCTGGTATCTGGTGCGGTACTACCGTCTCGCCAAGTTCAAGATGGCCAACCCGCACGTGATCCTGCGCGGCATGGTGTTCCTCGGCAAGAACGTCGAAATCCATTCCACCCCCGACCTGTCCCGCCTCGAGATCGGGCGCTGGGTGCACATCGGTGACGGCAACGCGATCCGCTGCCACGAAGGCTCGCTGCGCATCGGCGACAAGGTCGTCTTCGGCAAGGACAACGTCGTCAACACGTACCTCGACATCGAAATCGGTGCGTCGACGCTCGTAGCCGACTGGTGCTACATCTGCGACTTCGACCACCGCATGGACGACATCAACACACCGATCAAGGACCAGGGCATCGTCAAGGGCCCCGTCCGTATCGGCCCGGACACGTGGGTGGCAGCGAAGGTCACCGTGCTGCGAAATACTCGCGTCGGACGCGGTTGTGTCCTCGGGGCGCACGCCGTCGTCAAAGGCGACATCCCGGACTACAGCATCGCGGTCGGCTCGCCCGCGAAGGCGGTCAAGAACCGCAAGTCCGATTGGGAAGCCGGCGCTGCCGATCGCGCGAAGTACATCGCGGCGCTCGAAGACATCGCGCGCAAGAAGGCCGCCGCAGACGCTGCCGACGCGTCGTCGACGTCGTAGCTCATTTTCCGCAGAACCAGCGATTACTTTCGGCGCTGCCACCGGTCTGTATCGGTATCGGCGCCGAAAGTCTGCGCCGGTGAAAGGAGTGCCGACATGAGCGAACAGACACCCGAATGGGTCGTGGCGCAGCGCCGCGAACTGGTGGGATTTCTCGAAGGCCTGAGCACGGAGCAGTGGAACGCGCCGACCCTGTGCGAGGGGTGGCGGGTCCGCGAAGTGATCGCGCACATCACCATGCCCTACCGATACTCGGCGCCGCGATTTGTCGTGGAAATGGTCAAGTCACGCGGAAACTTCAACAAGATGTCGAACCGGCGAGCGCTCGCCGATGCGTCCGAAGTCGGTGAGCGACAACTGCTTGCCTCGCTTCGCGACAACGTTGCACACCCGTGGAAGCCTCCAGGCGGCGGCTTCGAGGGTGCGCTCTCGCACGACGTGATCCACGGTCAGGACATTCGCGTGGCACTCGGCGACGACTACGTGGTGCCCGAAGACCGGCTCACTCGCGTGCTCAGCGGACTCTCGCCCAAAACCCTGAAGTATTTCGGGACGGACCTCGACGGCGCTCGGCTGCGCGCCGACGACCGAGACTGGACGTACGGTGCCGGCGCCGAGGTTCACGGGGCGGCGCAGGATCTCCTGCTCGTGCTCTGCGGCCGGATGCTGCCACCAGGCCATCTGCTGGGGGATGCGAGTTCTCGTTTCACCGCGCCACTCCCGACCCCCTGAGATCAGCACAAAGCGAGCTCAGCGACCGGGCAGCGGACGCTCGGGGATCTGCGGACGGGCCAACGGCTGTCGCACCCGACGCTTCGCGCCCGCGTAGACGTGAGCAGTCTCCTCGGCGACCTGATGCCAGTCGAAGTCCGATGTCAGGCGTGCGCGGGCGGCCACTGCCCGTTCCTGTGCCCCGGCGGGATCGTCGAGTACCTCGCGGACAGCCGAGGTGAGCCCGGCGATGTCGCCCGGTTGGAAGGACATCCCCGTCACCCCGTCGACGACGGCTTCGCCCAGTCCGCCTGCGGTGGACGTGATCAGCGGAGTGCCGGCCGCCGCCGCTTCGAGGGCGATGATCCCGAACGGCTCGTAGCGCGACGGCAGGACGATGGCGTCCGCTCCGTGCAGCCAGCTGAGCAGTTCCGTGTGATCGAGGTTGCCGAGAAAGTCCACCGCCCGCGCGACGCGATGCGTGCGTGCCTGTTGGTAGAGCCAGGTGAACTGGGTGCCTTCGCCCGCGATCGCGAGGGTCGTGCCGGGGTGGCTACGACGGATTCGGGGGAGTGCTGCGATGGCGTCCTGCACGCCCTTCTCGTATTCCAGGCGGCCGACGAAGAGGAGTTTCGGCGGTCCGGATCGCGGTCCACGTTCGCGAAAGTTCCACGTGGTCACGTCGATTCCGTTGCGGATGACGGTGATCGGCGGCAGCGTCGGGCCGTAGAGCTCGGTCACTTCTTCCTGCATGGACGCCGAACAGGTTATGAGAGAGTCGGATTCGTTTGCCAGCCACCACTCGACGGAGTGGACCTGGCGGTTGATGCGTCCGGAGATCCAGCCGCTGTGGCGACCCGCCTCGGTGGCGTGAAGTGTGGAAACCAGTGGGACATCATAGAATTCGGCCAGGGCGATCGCCGGATGTGCGACCAGCCAGTCGTGCGCGTGCACGACGTCGGGCTGCCAGCCCTCGCCCACTCCTGGCTTGTGCAGCGCCATCCCGGCCCGGACCATCGCGTGACCCATCGCGAGGGTCCACGCGAGCATGTCCTCGCCGAAGACGAAGTGTGCGGGGTCCTCGGCCACTGCGACGACAAGGACGCCCTCGGAAATGTGCGTGATCGTCGGGTGCGTCGACGCATCCGTTCCGGAGGGGCGACGCGAGAGAACAACGACCTCGTGGCCTGCAGCAGCCAACTCGGTGGCGAGATGGTGGACGTGTCGGCCGAGGCCGCCGACAACGACCGGGGGGTACTCCCACGAGACGATGAGAATTTTCACGACGCGCTCCCGTTCACCAGTTCAGTGTCAGGAAGACGGCGTGCATCCAGACCGGGGAACAATCCGTCGGCGCGATTCCAGCCTTTGGCCAACCGCTCGGCGACGGCGTCGCGGCCGGAAACGAGCGCTTCGGAGATTTCCCTGGTCGCGTGGGCGTGCTTGTGTGCGCGTTCGCGGGCGTACCCCGCGGCCGAATCCTTGCTCACCATGAATGCCCAATCGCTCGAAACTGTCATCAGTGTCTCGCGAAGTATCTGATCGTTGACGCGGTTTCGCAGTTCCGGTCGTCCGGGTGCGTTGTCGCGTCCGCGAGACTTGTCCACGGTGCCGAGCGCGGTCTCCACCACTTCGGAGTTCAGTTGCACCAGGTCGGACACCTGATCGCCAGCCCAGACACGCCAGTCCTTACCCGATCCCCAGGACGAATCCTCGAGTTGAACGGGTTCGCCGACGTATCCCGATGCCTTGGCGTCGGCGAGGGTGCCGACGCGAATTCCGGCCTCGGGAAGCGCGCGCAGGAGTTTTTCGAGCCACTGCGGACCTTCGTGCCACCAGTGCCCGAACAGTTCGGTGTCGAAAGCTGCGACCACGAGGGCGTCGCGGCCGATGCGGGTGGATTCACTGCGCAGACGCGCCCGAACGGTTTCGACGAAGTCGGCGACATGCTTGTCGACGGCGGCCGCAGCGAGTTCGGGGTCGTACGGCAACTTGTCGGCGGAGTCGACGGTCCGTCCGGTGACCCGCGACGGCTTGAGACCCGTCTCGTGGTCGTAGGTGTGGAAGTCGCGGTAGGCGGCGTGACCCGGATATCCGGACTTGGGGGACCAGACGCGGTAGCTGACCTGCAGGTCGCGGCCGAATGCGACCACGTCGGATTCTCGAACCGGGCGGCCGAGGGATGTGTCGCCGCGCAAGGCGGGGCCGTCGACCATGAAGTGGGTGACGCCCGCTTCGGCGTACCCGCGCTCCATGCCCGGGGTGTACCCGCACTCGGGTCCCCAGATCCCGGTCGGAGTGTGATTCCACCGGGCATGCGCGTCGGCGAGACCTTCGCGGAGGGAGAACGCCCGCAAGCGAGGATCGAGCAGCGGTTGGAACGGGTGGGCCAGCGGCCCGCCGAGAAGCTCGAAGGCCTCGCGATCGATGAGGTCGCGGAACACCGGTGAGGCGCCGTGCTGCCAGTGAGTCTCGAAATCCGCGAGAGCGGCAGCTGACGCCCGGTGTTCGCGCGCGCCGAGTTCGCGGTGCGCCGCGTCCGGCATGCCGGCAGCCTCGTGGGCGCGGATTTGCCAGTTGCCGAGCCAGTGATGCATCCCGGCGAGGCAGTGGGGATCGTCCAACTGGGCCGCGAGTACGGGCGTGATTCCCAGCGTCAGCAGGTGCGATCGGCCCTCGTCGGCTAGGCGTCGTAGCGCGGCGGCGAGCGGAATGTACGACGCAGCCCAGGACTGGTAGATCCATTCCTCGCCGACTGGCCATCTGCCGTGGTTGGCGAGCCACGGCAGATGGGAGTGCAGAACCAGGGCGAACATCCCCGGTTCGGTGACGGGTGTTGCGTTACTCACTCGCCGGTTTCCTTCACGGCAATAGCGACGAGGTCGAGGCTGTCGTCGATGTCGGGTTCGCTGATGCTGAAGTCGTCGACGGTGATGCCCTCGACGTCGCGGGTGAGATCTTCCGGCCAGGGCTCGCCGGCCAACGCGCGGTCGATCTGCGCATTGATGAACGATCCGCCGTGCTTGGCGTCGAGTTCCTTCAGGCGCGAACCGTGGTGGACGCCGGTCATCAACTGAACGCGGAATCCGGCGTCTTCGAGCAATTCGGTCATTTCGGAGGCGTTGAGCTCACGAGTGTGGAAAGGGTTGAGCGGCGTGTCGCGGCCGGGGGAGAAGGTGATCCGGTTGGGGGTGCTGATGAGAAGTTCACCGCCGGGAGCGAGAACTCGGAAGCATTCGCGTAGGAACTGACCCTGATCCCACAGGTGCTCGATCACCTGGAAATTGACGACGACGTCAACCGTGTTGTCCGCCAGTGGAAGCTCGGCGAGGTTGCCGTGGAGCATCTCGACGCGGGGGTAGCGGGCACGGACGTGCTCGACCGCGGAGATGTCGTAGTCGAGGCCGGTAACGTTCGTTGCGACGTCCGCAATCATGTTGGCGCCGTAGCCTTCTCCGGAACCGGCCTCGAGAACTCGGCGGTCCGTGCAGCGCTCCAGAAGTGCGCGGTACACCACTTCGTGGCGTCGGAACCAGTAGTTCTCCTCGGGGATTCCTGGCACGGTTCGTTCGCCCGTCAAGGGCAGGGGTGCGTCCTCGTGGTTGCTGACACTCGTTTCACTCACCCGTGCGAGATTAGTGCCATCCGAGTAGAACGTGTTCGCCGTGGTCCAGATCACTGCTGTCAATTCCTGTTCGTGCCGTTATGGTGGACGAGGTTCCACGTTAAGTTACCCACCGGTAACTTAACGTGGGGTAATCTAACGCACAGCCGACGTGAACCGAGAAATTCGCCCGTAGGGAGACCTGTCGGACTCTCTTTTCGGACGCTCGGACTGCGCGAGCACCACAGACGATTTATCAGGTGAATTACACACAGGAGGTCGACGAAGACCCATGACGAATATCGTTGTTTTGATCAAGCAGGTCCCCGACACATGGTCCGAGCGCAAGCTGACCGACGGCGACTACACGCTTGACCGTGAAGCCGCCGACGCAGTCCTCGACGAGATCAACGAGCGCTCCGTCGAAGAAGCACTCCTCATCAAGGAAGCTCAGGGCGGTGAGGTAACGGTGCTGTCCGCAGGTCCCGACCGCGCCACCGACGCTATCCGCAAGGCTCTCTCGATGGGCGCCGACAAGGCCGTCCACATCAACGACCCGGCACTGCACGGCTCCGACGCGATCCAGACCGCATGGACGCTCGCTGCTGCTCTCGGACAGATCACCTTCGAGAACGACGAGCCTGCCGACCTGATCATCGCCGGCAACGAGGCCACCGACGGCCGTGTCGGCGCTGTTCCGGCCATCATCGCCGAGTACCTGGGCATCCCGCAGCTCACGCAGCTGCGCAAGGTCGTCGTCGCCGACGGCAAGATCACCGGTGAGCGCGAGACCGACGAGGGCGTCTTCGGCCTCGAGGCTTCGCTGCCCGCGATCGTCTCGGTCACCGAGAAGATCAACGAGCCGCGCTTCCCGTCCTTCAAGGGCATCATGGCCGCGAAGAAGAAGGAAGTTCTCGTCTACACGCTGGCCGACCTCGGAGTCGACCCGGAGACCGTCGGAGTTGCCAACGCCGGCACCACCGTGACGTCCTCCACCCCCAAGCCCCCCCGTACCGCTGGTGAGCGCATCGTCGACGAGGGAGACGGTGGCACCAAGATTGCCGCGTACCTCGTCAGCAACAAGGTCATCTGATCGCGCCCTTCTAGACATCCAGCAGAAGAACTCAGGGAGAGTTAAGTCATGGCAGAAGTACTTGTGCTCGTAGAGCACGCAGAGGGTGCGCTGAAGAAGGTCAGCACCGAACTCATCACCGCTGCACGCGCACTCGGTGAGCCGTCGGCAGTTGTCGCCGGCCCCGCGGGCACCGCAGCAAAGCTCGCCGACGCTCTGGCAGCAGCCGGCGCCGAGAAGATCTACGTCGCCGAGTCCGACGACATCGACGGCTACCTCGTCACCCCCAAGGTCGACGTTCTCGCCGCTCTGGTCGAGTCCACCAGCCCGGCAGCAGTCATCACCGCAGCCGGCACCGAGGGCAAAGAGGTTGCCGGTCGTCTGGCCGCACGTCTGGGCTCCGGATTGCTGACCGACGTCATCGAGATCAAGGCTGACGGCACCGGCGTCCACTCCATCTTCGGTGGCGCGTTCACCGTCGAGGCCAAGGCCAACGGCGACGTTCCCGTCTACTCGGTTCGTCCGGGCGCAGTCGAGGCTGCTCCGCAGGCCGGCGCAGGCGAGCAGATCACCGTCGAGGTTCCGGCCCAGGACGAGAGTGCCGTCAAGGTCACCTCGCGTGAGCCCATCGTCGGCGGCGACCGCCCCGAGCTCACCGAGGCGTCGGTTGTCGTCTCCGGTGGACGTGGTGTCGGCAGCGCGGACAAGTTCTCCGTCGTAGAAGAGCTGGCCGACTCCCTCGGCGCTGCAGTCGGTGCTTCGCGTGCCGCTGTGGACTCGGGTTACTACCCCGGACAGTTCCAGGTCGGTCAGACCGGTAAGACGGTCTCCCCGCAGCTGTACATCGCGCTCGGCATTTCCGGTGCCATCCAGCACCGCGCCGGCATGCAGACGTCCAAGACCATCGTCGCGGTCAACAAGGACGAAGAGGCACCCATCTTCGAGATCGCCGACTTCGGCATCGTGGGCGACCTGTTCAACGTCGCACCGCAGCTCACCGAAGCTGTGAAGTCCCACAAGGGCTGAAAAGCACAAACTGCTGTGCGCCTTTATCAACCCCCCGCGGTTGATAAAGGCGCACAGTGCTTTATTCACCCGGCCTGCATCGGCATGTCACTTCGTCGATACCGAGACGCCGTTCGCGCTCGATAAACCTTGCGCATGACAATTACGTCAGTCCTTCGCTCCGCGAGTGACAATCTCGGCCGTGAGGTCGCCCAGCCGAGATATTCCCTGATCGTCTCCTCCGACCGCGAGCATCGTGTCGCAGCGCAGCGCCTTCGATACCGAGTGTTCGCCTCCGAGCCAGGCTTCTCCCTCCCGGCCTCGGCCGGGGTCTTCGAACTCGACGCCGACGGCTTCGACGAATTCTGTGATCATCTACTCGTTCGTGACAACATCACCGAGGAGTACGTCGGCTGCTACCGAATGCTGCCGCCGGATTCCGCTGCGGCGGCGGGTGGGTATTACACCGCAACCGAATTCGACATCTCCGCGCTCGATCCGGTGTCGAACAGGATCGTCGAAATGGGTCGCGCGTGCGTCGATCCCGCGCACCGCACCGGATCCGTCCTGAGCCTGATGTGGTCGGGCATCCTGCACTATCTCGAATTGACCGGATACGAGTGGGTGATGGGCTGCGTCTCCGTGCCCGTCTTGCCGAGCCCCGATTCAATTGCCGGCGCCGATGTCCGCGGCGTCCGTGACTTCGTGATGAACAAGCACGCCAGTCCGGGGTCGCGGCGGGTGATCCCACGAAACCCGGTGGTCCTCGGGGGTCTGACGCTCGACGAGATCGCCGCACCGGAACGCGTGACGATGCCACCGTTGCTCCGTGGTTACTTGCGGATGGGCGCGATGATCTGCGGGGAACCTGCTCACGATCCCGAGTTCGGTGTGGCCGATTTTGTTGCGCTGCAAGGCCTTCACTCCGCCAACAAGCGCTATCTGGAACGGCTGCGATCGGCGGCCGCCGCACACGAGTCGGGGATCGGCTGATGACCGCGGCGGTGCCGTACTGGGTGCCGACGAGCCCCTGCGGCGACGGGTGCCTACCCGCGGACGCACCCGGTGTGTCGAGTATCACCGTGATGGCCCGCGGGGTCATGGTCGGTGCCGCACTGGTGACTGCGCCTGTGCTTTCGGCCGGCTGGCTGCTCCCGCGGACCTGGCGTACTGAGATGCAACGCGGATACTCGCGCGCGTTGCTTCGTTGTCTGGGGATGAAGCTGACGGTCGACGATCAGCGGTTGGGGCGCGCGGAACCTGACGGGGTCATGGTTGTCGCCGGTCACGTGTCCTGGACCGATGTCCTCGTCGCGAGCGCCGTTGCTCCGGCCAACTTCGTCGCCCGCGCCGACCTGCTCGACTGGGCAGTGCTCGGCGGTCTCGCGCGCCGGATGCGCGTCGTCCCCATCGACCGCGCTCGCCTGCGTGAACTCCCCGGAACCGTCGACGTCGTTCGCGAACGCCTGCAGCGAGGTGTCCGGGTGATGGTGTTCCCCGAGGGAACGACCTGGTGCGGGCGGGCGTACGGCGGTTTTCGTCCGGCGATGTTCCAAGCAGCCGTCGACGCCGAATGCCCGGTTCAGCCGATGGCGATCCGCTACGAGAACGCCGACGGTTCCCTGTGCACCGGACCCTGCTTTGTCGGCACCGAAACGATCGGTCAGTCCATCCGTCGGATCCTGCGTCAGAAGAACGTCGAGGTGAAGGTCAGGCTGGCTCCGCTCGAGGAGGCAGGGGAGTGTCGAGCCGATCTCGCGCAGCGATGCGAGAGAGCCGTACGCGGCGTCGACATCATCGATCTGGCAGCTCACGACATCTTCGACCCCGCACCGGAACTCGTGACACAAGCCGTGGGACAAATCGATCCTTCCCCGGCGATGAGCGCTTAGCCTGCTGAGCGAGGCTGGTCGAACTCTCGTGCTGGGCTATCCTTGTCAAGCCATGACTCTGCCTGCACACAGTGCCCACGCCGGATTTCCGGTGTACCTCGATCATGCCGCCACGACTCCGATGTCGGCAGCCGCTATCGAGGCGATGACCGATACCTTCAAAACCGTGGGCAACGCGTCCTCGCTGCACGGCTCCGGCCGTGCGGCCCGGCGCCGCGTCGAGGAATCGCGGGAATCGATCGCCGCCAGCTTGGGTGCGCGGCCGTCGGAGGTCATCTTCACCTCCGGAGGCACCGAGAGCGACAATCTCGCGGTCAAGGGCATCTACTGGGCTCGCCGTGACGCAGACCCGCGACGCACTCGCATCCTGGCCAGCTCCGTCGAGCATCATGCGGTGCTCGACGCCGTCGAGTGGCTCGAGCAGCACGAGGGCGCGCGCGTGACGTGGTTGCCGGTCGACGAGAACGGTGTCGTCGACCCGCAGACCTTGCGCGACGAGCTTTCCGTCCACGCCGACGAGGTAGCACTCGTGACGGTGATGTGGGCCAACAACGAGGTCGGCTCCATCATGCCGATCGTGGAGTTGGCGGAGATTTCGGCTGAGTTCGAGGTTCCGATGCACAGCGACGCGGTTCAGGCCGTTGCGCAATTGCCGGTCGATTTCGCGGCGAGCAAATTGTCCGCGCTGAGCATCGCGGCGCACAAGTTCGGTGGTCCGCACGGCGTCGGCGCACTGCTGCTCGGACGCCAGGTTCCGTGTGTGCCGCTCCTTCACGGCGGCGGACACGAACGTGATCTGCGTTCGGGCACTCCGGATACTGCGGGCGTTGTCGGGATGGCTGCGGCGCTGCGCGCAAACGTCGAGAACTTCGATTCCAGCACAAGGGAATTGGCGCAGTTGCGTGACCGTTTGATCGACGGAGTCCTGGAGATCCTTCCCGAGTCGGTGCTCAACGGCCCGACCGGTTCCGATCGGCTTCCCGGTAACGCGCACTTCACCTTCCCCGGTTGCGAGGGCGATTCGTTGCTGATGCTGCTCGACGCTGCCGGTATCGAATGTTCCACCGGTTCGGCCTGCACCGCCGGTGTGGCCAGGGCCAGCCACGTCTTGATCGCGATGGGCGTCGAATCGCCCGTCGCGCGTGGCTCACTGAGATTTTCGCTCGGACATACGTCGAGTGTCACCGATGTGGACGCGCTCATCGCTGCGCTTCCACAAGTAGTAGAGCGCGCTCGGGCCGCCGGTCTTGCCGGTGCCGGTTCGCGTGGAGGGGATCGCTGATGCGAGTACTCGCAGCCATGAGCGGAGGTGTCGACTCCGCTGTCGCCGCCGCCCGCGCTGTCGCCGCCGGACACGACGTCGTCGGCGTTCATCTTGCGTTGTCCACGGCGCCGGGCGCATTGCGGACGGGTTCGCGTGGATGCTGCTCGAAGGAAGATGCCGGCGACGCCAGGCGCGCCGCCGACGTTCTCGGAATACCCTTCTACGTCTGGGATTTCGCCGATCGCTTCAAGGAAGACGTGATCGACGACTTCGTGGCGTCGTACGCAGCGGGTGAGACCCCCAATCCGTGCCTGCGCTGCAACGAGAAGATCAAGTTCACCGCACTCGCCGAACGTGCAGTCGCTCTCGGCTTCGACGCCGTGGCGACCGGTCACTACGCGCGCCTCGAAGACGGCGTCCTGCGCCGGGCGGTCGACGCGGACAAGGACCAGTCGTATGTCCTCGGTGTGCTGACGGCTGATCAGCTTTCGCGAGCGATGTTCCCGATCGGTGACACACCGAAAGAACAGATCCGCGAGGAAGCCGCCGAGCGCGGTCTGGCTGTGGCGAACAAGCCTGACAGCCACGACATCTGCTTCATCCCGACCGGCGATACCCGAGCATTCCTGGGTGCGCGCATCGGCGTTCGTCCGGGAAGCGTCGTCGATGCCGATTCGGGTGAGGTCCTCGCTGCACACGACGGCGTACACGGCTTCACGATCGGACAGCGCAAGGGTCTCGGCGTCGAAGGTCCGGCGGGTGACGGCCGTCCGCGGTACGTGACCGCGATCGAGCCCGAAACCGGAACGGTCCGAGTGGGTTCGGCCAAGAATCTCGACGTCTGGGCCATCTCGGCGCAGCGTGCGATCTGGACCTCGGGCCAGGCGCCGGAGGGCCCCGTCGAATGCATGGTGCAGGTTCGTGCGCACGGTGGACTGGCGCAGGCCGTTGCGGAGGCCGTCGACGACGGTACTTCAAGCGGCGGTATCTCGATCTCGTTGCGCGAACCACTGACCGGCGTCGCAAAGGGACAGGCCGTCGTGTTGTATCGCCCCGACCGCGAACTGGGTGACCAGGTCCTCGGCAGTGGCACCATCTCGGGTACCGAATCCGAGCCGAACACACTGTGACGCAGCAGGTTTCCATCGGTGGTCTCGTCACCGGAATCGGATCCTGGCCGGGCACGGATGCCCGCGAAAGTGCCGCAACCATCCTCGGCGAGCTGGGTGGTTTCCCGCATATGGTGGAGTTGCCGAGCCGCGGACTCGGCGCTGACATGGTCGGCCGGGCGGGGGCAATTCTGGTCGATATCAACCTCGACGCCTCGACCCGTGCCTATCGAGTCGTGCCTCGGAGGGGCAATGTCGCGAAGCGAGCCGAGGACTTTCTGAATCAGGATCTCGACGCGCTCGAGGAAGCCTGGGAGTCAGCGCGCTTGGTCGGCGAAGACCACGTCGTCAAGCTCCAAGTCGCCGGCCCGCTGACACTCGGCGCCGAGATCGAAGTCGCAAACGGTTCGCGAGTTCTCGTCGACCGCGGTGCGCTCCGCGACGTCGCAGAATCACTCGGTGAGGGTCTCGCGCGTCATGCGGCCGAGGTCACTCGCCGCACCGGCGCCGCAGTGGTGATTCAGTTGGACGAGCCGCAGATCGCGGCAGTTCTGGCCGGTTCGCTGCCTGGGCGCACCAAGATGGAGAGCGTTCCGGCACTGCCGGAACCCGAGGCACTCGCCGTACTCGACTCGACGATCAGCGGTTGCGGACTGCCCACAATCGTCCACAGTTGCGGCACAGACATGCCGTGGGATCTACTGAGGCGAAGCCAGGCGTTCGGCGTGAGCTTCGACATGTCGCTCATCGGCTCACGCGATCTCGACGGTATCGGCCAGTTGTTCGACGCCGGCAAGGAATTGGCGCTCGGTCTGGTTCCGTCCGTGGAGCCGGAAAAGCCGGTGACGTGGAAAGAGTGTGCGATGCCCGCCGTCACACTGGTAGATCGTCTCGGCTTCTCTCGTGAACTCCTGCAGACCCAGGTCGCGGTCACTCCGCGTTGCGGTCTTTCGGGTGCGAACCTCGACTGGGCTCGTGCCGCCCTTCGGCTGTGTACAGACGTCGGCAAGGCATTGGTGGACGATCCGTCGGCGTTCTAGTGTGTGCGTTCCGATGTGGAGTCGTGTGGTGTGTCGGTGTGAACCGATAATCTTCTAGCTGTGACTGAAACCGCGGATGCAATGCAGCCAGCGCCCAACGAGGCGCGCGAGCAGTGGACGGAGCTGGCCGAAGAGGTACGCCAGCATCAGTTCCGCTACTACGTTCGTGATGCGCCCGTCATTTCGGACGGTGCATTCGACACATTGCTCGGGCAGCTCAATGCTCTCGAAGAGCAGTACCCGGATCTGCGAACTCCCGACTCTCCGACGCAACTCGTCGGTGGCGGATTCGCGACGGACTTCACGTCCGTCGACCACCTCGAGCGGATGCTCAGCCTCGACAACGTCTTCGACGAGTCGGAGCTCCGAGCATGGATCGCCAAGGTAGAGCAGGAAACCGGGCCGGAACTGCACTATCTCTGTGAAGTGAAAATCGATGGTGTCGCCCTCAATCTCGTCTACGAGAACGGCAAACTCGTTCGTGCCGCAACCCGCGGTGACGGTCGTACGGGCGAGCTGGTCACGCTCAACGCTCTGACGATCAACGACATCCCGGAGCGCCTTACCGCCACGGACGAGTACCCGATTCCGAGCCTGCTCGAGGTGCGTGGCGAGGTGTTCTTCCGCCTCGAGGACTTCGCAGCACTCAATGCCTCCCTGGTGGAGGAGGGGAAGGCGCCGTTCGCCAATCCGCGCAACTCCGCGGCGGGCTCCCTGCGTCAGAAGAATCCTGCCGTCACCGCGCGTCGCCGCCTCGGAATGATCTGCCACGGGTTCGGGCGCATGGAAGGTTTCGAGCCGGCCTCGCAGTACGACGCCTACGTGGCCCTCGCCGCCTGGGGTCTGCCGGTGTCCACGCACACCTCACGGGTGGTCGGCGCCGACGCCGTGGTCGAGAAGATGAAGTACTGGGGAGAACACCGCCACGACGTCGAGCACGAGATCGACGGGTTGGTGGTCAAGGTCGACGAGATGTCGTTACATCGACGTCTGGGCACCACGTCGCGCGCACCACGGTGGGCTATCGCGTACAAGTACCCGCCGGAAGAGGTCACGACCAAGCTCCTCGACATCCGGGTCAGTGTCGGACGTACGGGTCGTGTGACGCCGTTCGCGTACATGGAACCCGTCACGGTGGCGGGTTCCACTGTGTCCTTGGCCACGCTGCACAACGGCTCGGAGGTCAAGCGCAAGGGTGTGCTGATCGGCGACACCGTGGTGTTGCGCAAGGCCGGAGACGTCATCCCCGAGGTTCTCGGTCCCGTGGCAGACGTTCGTGACGGTACCGAGCGCGAGTTCGTCATGCCGACACATTGTCCCGAATGCGGCACGTTGTTGGCACCCGCGAAAGAGGGCGACGTCGACGTGCGATGCCCCAATCAGCAGTACTGCCCGGCGCAGTTGCGCGAGCGCGTGTTCCACGTCTCGGGGCGCGGTGCATTCGACATCGAGGTGCTCGGTTACGAGGCCGCGACCGGGCTGTTGGAGGCGAAGGTCATCGGCGACGAGGGCGATCTCTTCTCACTCGACGCCGAGAAACTGATCGAAGTTCCGATCTTCCGCACCAATGCGGGATCCCTGTCCGCCAACGGAAAACGCTTGCTGGCCAACCTGGATTCGGCCAAGGACAAGCCGCTGTGGAGAGTGCTTGTGGCACTGTCGATTCGGCACGTCGGCCCCACTGCCGCGAGGGCGTTGGCCGGCGAATTCGGCTCGCTGCAACGCATTCGGGAAGCCTCGGTCGACGAGTTGGCTGCAGTGGACGGCGTCGGATCGACTATCGCCGCCGCCGTCGTGGAGTGGTTCTCCGTCGACTGGCATCAGCAGATCGTCGACAAGTGGGCGTCGGCCGGAGTACGCATGGAGGACGAACGCGACGATTCGATTCCGCGCAATCTCGAGGGCCTCTCGATCGTCGTCACCGGTTCGCTCGAGACCTACTCGCGTGATCAGGCGAAGGAAGCGATTCTGGTGCGCGGCGGTAAGGCGGCAGGGTCGGTCTCGAAGAAGACTGCGTTTGTCGTCGTCGGTGAAGCGCCCGGTTCCAAGCACGACAAGGCGGTCGAATTGGGTGTGCCGGTGCTCGACGAAGACGGCTTCCGGCGGTTGCTCGAAGATGGCCCGGATGCGGTCGCTCCCACCGATTTGGACGAACCAGAGTGACTTTGTCCGATTTCTGAGATTGGTGTGCTGGGTGCGATAGTGACGCCATGATCGAGATTCGTGAAGTTCTACCGGCTGAGTTCGAGACCGTCGGGGAGCTGACTGTGCAGTCGTACGTGGGTGGCGGATTTGTCGCCGGCGGATCGCCGTACGCGGAGCGCCTGCGAGACACCGCAACTCGGGTGGAGCAGGGCCGGGTGCTGGTTGCGGTTCTCGGTGACGAAGTCGTGGGCTCGTTGACGATCGCAGAACCCGGCACGCCCTTCGCGGATGTTGCGCAGAAGGGCGAACTCGAGTTCCGCATGCTCGCAGTCTCGCCGCAAGCTCGGGGATCGGGCGCCGGAACCGCATTGGTTCGCGCAGTGATCGCCGAAGCCTACGACCGCGGCGATCACTCGGTGGTCATCTCGACGCAGCCCGAGATGGTCGATGCCCGTCGTATCTACGACCGCAACGGTTTCGTCCCCGATCCCGAGCGGGCGTGGGAGCCGATTCGCGGTATGGAACTGACCGTCATGGTGCGCGGCCTGGCCTGATCAGCCAGCCTGGTCAACCCAGTACCGTCGCCACGATTCCTGCGAGGTAGCCGAGGCGGGCTATCTCCGAAGGGCGGAATTCGGGCCCACCGGGACGACCGAGCATGAGGACTCGATTGCCCGAGCCGAGAGGTGCGGCAGCGAGGCTGGTGTTCATGTCGCGCCATACGTCCGGAACCCAGTCGGCCTCGCCGTCGAGGGCGGTGGGCTTGTCCAGTGGCATCCACGGAATGTCGGTGGCGTGGGTTTCCGGCGCGCCGGCGCTACCGACGACGCGGTACGCACCGTGCTTGCCGATGTCCGCGACGACGCACCAGCCGACTCGCAGTACACGCGGCGCGCCGTCGACGAGGACCTGTAGTCGATCGCTTCGGGCCGTCGCAACGGAATCTATGAGTTCGAGCTCACGGTGAGTGTCGAGAATCCCGGCGTAGGGGCGGATCGAATCGACCAGCACGTCCGGTAGATGCTCGGCAGCGGTGATCAAGGTGTCGGGCAGCGCGCCCGGTTCGACGTCGACCACGAGGTCGTCGATGGCAAAACCGTCACCTCGTTCCACGACGTCGAGGGAGAGGATGTCTGCGCCCACGGATCCGAGAGCTACGGCGAGCGCGCCGAGGCTGCCTGGTCGATCGGGCAGTTGGACGCGAAGCAGGTACGACACGTGCGTGCCTTTCGCTGATCGGTTCTCGCCCGGATCACGTCGACCCGGGCCTGACTCATCTTTGCACTTGCCCAACCTGCGATGGTGGGCGCCGCGGCGGCGTCACGCCGGATGCACATGCTTGTCACACGAGCGAAACACACCGCGGGCATCCGGCGTGGCGATCGACACAGTGAGCGTGCTCGTCGTTCGATACAGCAGGCGTGCCTACAGGTCTGTCGCGGCGAGCAACTAGGCTGGACCGGCAATGTTCACGTCCTCTTCCGAAAGGGGCCCCGCGGTGCCTGCCATCTCCCGTGACGAGGTCGCGCACCTCGCGCGGCTGTCCAGACTCGCCCTGTCCGATGCCGAACTCGACGAGTTCGCCGGTCAGTTGGATTCGATTCTCAACCACGTCAAGGTGGTCACCGAGGTTGCGGCCGACGACGTCCCGCCCATGGCGAATCCCAATGCCGTCACCAACGTGACGCGCCCCGACGTGATCGTGCCCGGGTTGACCCCCGAGCAGGCATTGTCCGGAGCACCCGCAGTCGAACAGGATCGCTTTGCGGTTCCGCAGATCCTTGGAGAGGGCGAATGACCGATCTGACCACGCTGGACGCCGCTGAGCTGGCCGGCAAGATCCACTCGCGTGAGGTGTCCTCCGTAGAGGTCACGCAGGCGCATCTCGACCGCATCGCGGCCGTCGACACCGAGTACCACGCCTTCCTGCACGTTGCAGGCGAACAGGCTCTCGAAGCCGCCGCAGCAGTGGACAACTCGCTCGCACGCGGAAACGAACCCGCTTCGGCACTCGCTGGCGTTCCGATCGCGTTGAAGGACATCTTCACCACGACGGACATGCCGACCACCTGTGCGTCGAAGATTCTCGAAGGCTGGGTCGCGCCGTACGACGCGACTCTGACGTCCAAGCTGCGCGCTGCCGGCATCCCGATCCTCGGCAAGACGAACCTCGACGAGTTCGCGATGGGCTCTTCGACCGAGAACTCGGCCTTCGGCCCGACGCGTAACCCGTGGGACGTCACCCGCATCCCCGGTGGCTCGGGCGGCGGCAGTGCGGCTGCGCTCGCGTCCCGTCAGGCCCCGCTGGCCATCGGCACTGACACCGGCGGTTCGATCCGTCAGCCCGCTGCGGTCACCGCGACGGTCGGAACCAAGCCGACGTACGGAACCGTCTCGCGCTTCGGACTCGTCGCGTGCGCGTCCTCGCTCGATCAGGGCGGCCCCTGTGGTCGCACCGTGCTCGACACCGCTCTGCTGCACGAGGTCATCGCCGGACACGATCCGCGTGACTCCACGTCCATCGACGCCCCCGTGCGTCCGGTCGTCGCCGCCGCACGCGAAGGTGCAAACGGCGACCTGCGCGGCGTCAAAGTCGGTGTGGTCAAGGAACTTCACTCCGACAGCTACCAGCCCGGCGTCATCGCTTCCTTCGATGCTGCCGTCGAGCAGCTCAAGGCACTCGGTGCCGAGGTTGTCGAGGTCTCGTGCCCGAGCTTCGAGCACGCGCTCGCGTCGTACTACCTGGTGCTGCCCAGTGAGGTCTCGTCCAACCTGGCCCGCTTCGACGCCATGCGCTACGGACTGCGTGTCGACGACGGCAACATGAGTGCCGACCAGGTCATGGCGGCAACCCGCGCCGCTGGTTTCGGTCCGGAGGTCAAGCGCCGCATCATGATCGGTACCTACGCACTGTCCTCGGGATACTACGACGCCTACTACGGTTCGGCGCTCAAGGTCCGTACGCTCATCGCGCGCGATTTCGACAAGGCCTACGAGAAGGTGGACGTACTGGTCTCGCCGACCAGCCCGTTCACGCCGTGGAAGTTGGGGGAGAAGGTCGGCGATCCGTTGGCCATGTACCTCTCCGACCTGTGCACGCTGCCGACCAACCTGGCCGGACACTGCGCGATGTCGGTCCCATCGGGTCTGTCCGCGGACGACAACCTGCCGGTGGGCTTGCAGATCATGGCGCCCGCCATGGCTGACGAGCGCCTCTACCGTGTCGGTGCGGCCTACGAAGCTGCACGCGGCCCGATCGCGACTGCAGTCTGACCTGTTTGCTGTGCGCCTTTATCAACCCCCCGCGGTTAATAAAGGCGCACAGCAGTTTCAGGAGCAAGTCCTCAGGGCCGTCCCCTGATCGGTTCCGTAGCGATGGCCGTGACCGGCGGGGACACCGAGCGAACCGAGCATGTCGACGGTGGTCTGCAAGAACGTGACACCCGGGATCCACTGCGGGATCGGTGCATCTTGCACGGCACGGCTCAGATCCGGTTTCTGTGTCGCGAGGGCAGGCGACCACCACACCACCGGGTCGGAAGTGTTCGCTAGGACGGTTGCGCCGTCCGTTCGTGTCGCGCCGGCCGGGGGACCTGCCCACAACACGTCGCACGCGGTGGTGGGACTGCCCTCGGACAAAGCCTCGGTCAGTGCGGCGCTGCCGCCGACGGCGCCGAGGCTCTGTCCGTAGAGGAACAGGTCCGGTCGATCCTCGGCGGGCATAGCGGCAATGTGGCTGCCGACGGCGGTGAACAGAGCGGTTGCCGATTCTTCGGCGTCGTCGCGACTGAACAGGAATGTCGCCCAACTGGGTGCGTCGGAGTATTGCTGCCCGACTATTGCGACGTCGCCGCCGAACCGTTGCTCGATACCGTCGACTGCATGCGTGTCGATCCACCCCGATCCGGTCGGAACGGCCACTACGACGCTGTTGCGGGCAAAGCCGCCGACGCGATCGAGTTCGCTCACCGCGAGAGCGGCACGTGATGCAGTGTCGGGTGCCGAATCCAAACCGGCGTAGACACGCACCGAGTCTTCGCCTGCTGCGACGAATTTGCGTCCCTCCGCCCCCATCGACGTCCACGAGATGAGAGATTCGGGGCTGCCTGACACAGAGGCCGAAAGTGGCTGTGTCAGAGCAGTGTCGATGTACGCGTTGGACTTGTCGAACGAATCGGCGAGGCCGTTCCACACGACGGGACCGACTACCAACTGCACCCCGAGAACACCCATGACCAGTGCGCCGACGCTCCGCGCGAAACCCATCCACCGCAGCGCCTTCGAAATTCCGATCCCGATGCCCCAGAGACCAAGTGCGGTCAGTGCTGCAATGCAACCCGCCTCCGCCCAGTGGAGAAGTCCGGCAGACGGTGCGCCCATCGCCGCTCGCAACGAGTTCTGCCAACCGGCGGCGGCGAACATCGCAACTGCGGTGCCGGCAGTCGACAACCCGAACGCGGTGATGCGCCAATGGCGTTCGTCGAATCGGGCCTTGACCCGGTCGGGGACGAGCCGACGGGCTACCGCGGAGAACGCCCACATCGCCAGTAGTCCGGCCGCGACGAGCAGACCGCTGAACACCCCTTGTAGTACGGCTGATCGCGGCAGGAGTCCGGGAGCCAGCGAGATGGCGGACATCGCTGCCACGGCGACGCTCGTGGACACGCGGGGGAGTGCGAGCGCCCCGACTCGGGCGAGGACGGGGGTCCGTGACGCATTCAGAACGCTCATGCTGCAATCGCTTTCGGGGAGTAGGAGAACTCGTTCGACGGGTCGAGGCGCCGCGATCGCATCAGGGTGAAGCCGAAGGCGGAGACTGCCAGAACACCGGCCGTGCCGTAACCGAATCCCGATTCCGCGACCGGCGTCAGATAGCTTTGGCGCCAGGAGTTTCCGTTCACAGCCGTGACGGCTACATCGGCCATCGCGAAGCAATACCCTCGTGAGAGAAAGGACGTGCGGTCTTCACACGCGGCATGCATTCGCTGGTCGAGCTGACCGTCGAGGACCTGACGTGCCCACGGCCCCAGTTCCGTTCCGTGCGAATGCGCGTAGCGGAGTAGGTCGTAGCCGAGATCGTGCGCTTTGCAGGCCGAGTCGAATTCGTCGGGAAGTGGGACCGGCGACGAGCAGTCGCCGTGGGGATTGGCGAGGTATCCGTCGACGACGGCGGGGGTGTAACCGGCGAATGCCGCAAAGTCCGCCGGGATGGTGGTCGCAGCGTCAGCGGCATCCGCAGTAGTCACGGTGGCGATCGCCCTGGATGCGTTCGAATTCTCGGTGCGCGGCGACTGGGCTCCGCTCGCTCCGGCAGTGGCCGTGATCGCTGCCGTTGCAGCCAGCGCCAGGGCAGCCAAGGTGCCGGCGCTTCGAGAGATGTCTTTCACCCGTGTGATCCGCATGCCGTTCACGCTATGAACGGACAATCCTGGCGGTCATCGCTCTGTGGAGGGGTTCTCCGACGCGCATTCGGGTGAGAATTCCCTCCCCTGTGATACCTCGGAGGTAGGGGGATCTCACTCTGCAGTATGAGGACTTTCGGGGTTCGCCTTCATAGGCTTGACGAGTGATCAAGGTCCGTAGGAAGAACAAGGGTGCACCGGATGTGCCCGCGCCGACATACGCCACCGCCGGGTCGATGCTGTCCGGCCTCGACGGGGTGGTCGTTCATTCGGAGAAAGTGCGCCGGGCAACCAGTTTCGTGGCCCGCGGTCAGTTCTGGAACATAGTCATCGTAGCGATCACTCTGATCCTCTATTCGATTGCCTGGCCGACACTGCAACTGACGCATCATGTTTCGCCGCCGATCATGCCCTTCGTCGCCGCGTTGGCTGCATTTCCGTTCGTCCTGATCCGGATCAACGCACCGTTGGGGTGGGCGGTGTCGGCGGTCTCGGCGCTGATCATCCCGTTGGTGTTCGACAACACTCCCGGTTACGACTACCCGTGGCAGGTCGTCCACATCATCGTGCTGATGTCGTTGCTGGCCGCAGTGAGTCTGCGGGCGCCCATGCAGGTTGTCGGTGTCGCCTGGATCGCCACGGTGCTGCTCTTTCTCGGCAACGCCCCTGGAAGCGACGGCGCCGGTTGGGCTGTCGGACTGAGTGCCCTGGTCGTCTTCTGCCTGTTGATCCGCTGGTTGGTTCTCTCACGCCGCCAGTTGGCCAAGCAGGAGGAAGTCAGCGAACTCGAACGCACTCGACGCACGATCCTCGAGGAGAAGGCGCGGATCGCCCGCGACTTGCACGACATCGTGGCCCACCACATGTCGATGGTGGTCGTGCAAGCTCAGAGTGCGCCGTACAGACTCGATGCAGTCACTCCGGAGATCCGAACCGAATTCGAATCGATAAGTGAGACAGGGCGAGCAGCGCTCAACGAGATTCGTGGTCTCCTCGGAGTGCTGCGCAGCGACGGGGACCCCATGGTGACAGCTCCGCAACCGGGCGTCGACCAGTTGGACGAACTGTTGCTCGGCAGTACTCGTGCCGGTTTGCCGGTGTCGTGGCGAGTCGACGGTGATCGAGCGTCGGTCTCGGAATCCACGGGCCTTGCGCTCTACCGGATCATTCAGGAGTCGATCACCAACGCGGCCAGGCATTCGCCAGGCGGACCCATCGAGGTCGCCGTGGCATTCGGTCCGCAATCGGTGAGCGCGCTCGTGAACAACGGACCTTCGCCATTGGGTGGCAATCAGCACTCGGCGTCGGAAACCACTGGTGGCAACGGAATCCGCGGAATGCGAGAGCGGGCTTCGGCGGTGGGCGGCATGCTGCTGGCAAACCGGCGACAGGACGGAGGGTTCGAGGTCCGGGCCGAGTTGCCGTCGATGCCCGCCTAGGCTGTCCGAGTGCCCATCACAGTATTCATCGCAGACGACCAGGCGATGGTTCGACAAGGGTTCGGAGCCCTACTCTCCGCCCAGCCCGACATCAGCGTGATCGGCGATGCGCCGGACGGCAAGATCGCCGTCGCCGAGGTCGCGCGATTGCGTCCGGATGTGGTCTTGATGGATGTTCGCATGCCCGAGATGAACGGACTCGACGCTGCCCGCCAGATTCTGTCCGCCGGATGGGAACCGCCGGTGCGAGTCCTCATGCTCACCACTTTCGACATCGACGACTACGTCTACGAGGCACTGAGCGTCGGGGCGAGCGGTTTCATGCTCAAGGACGCACCGGCTGAGGAGCTGATTCGGGCGGTACGCGTCGTTGCCGAAGGGCAGGCCTTGCTGGCGCCGACGGTGACTCGGCGTCTGATTGCCGATGTGACCAGCCGGCGGGCGGCCCCGCGCGCACGGCCCGCAGCGCTGGACGCCCTGACCCCGCGTGAGCGCGAGGTCCTCGAACTGATCGCCCGCGGATTGTCCAACGTCGAGATCGCCGAGCGGCTGTTCGTCGCCGAGCAGACCGTCAAGACCCATGTCGGAAAGGTGCTGTCGAAGCTCGATCTGCGCGATCGCGCCCAGGCAGTCGTGTTGGCGTACGAAAGCGGGCTCGTCACGCCGGGTTAGGGGTCCCGTGCGGCGCGGCGTTGCGGCTCGGCAACGCCGCTATCCTGCGGCAATGCCGTGACTGGGGGAAGATGGACACCAAGATCCACAATCCGGTCACGAGAGGTGCTGCACTATGCGAATCGGAATCCTCACGGGCGGCGGCGACTGCCCGGGCTTGAACGCGGTCATCCGCGCCGTCGTACGTACGTCGGCCGGTCGTTACGGCAGTACCGTGGTCGGATTCCGGGACGGCTGGCGAGGATTGCTCGAGGACCGCAAGGTCCCGCTCGACTCCGATGACCGCATCAACCGCATCCTCACCCGCGGCGGCACGATCCTCGGCACCGCTCGCGTGAACCCCGACAAACTCCGTGCGGGCCTCGATCAGATCAAGCAGACTCTCGACGACAACGGGATCGACGTCCTGATCCCGATCGGCGGCGAAGGCACTCTCACCGCGGCCAGTTGGCTTTCCGAGAGTGGCGTACCCGTGATCGGTGTGCCCAAGACGATCGACAACGACATCGACTGCACTGACGTGACTTTCGGTTTCGACACCGCCTTGGCTGTCGCCACCGACGCCATCGACAGGCTCCACACCACGGCCGAATCGCACCAGCGCGTCATGCTCGTCGAGGTCATGGGCCGGCATGCGGGCTGGATCGCGCTGCAGGCCGGACTGGCGTCGGGGGCACACCTGACTCTGGTTCCGGAACAGCCGTTCGACGTCGACGAGGTGTGCGCGATGGTCAAGAAGCGCTTCCAGCGTGGCGACTCCCACTTCATCTGCGTCGTGGCTGAAGGTGCGATGCCCGATCCCGCGTCGATGACTCTGCGCGAAGGTGGCATAGACGAGTTCGGCCACAAGATCTTCACCGGTGTCGCGCAGCAGCTCGGAAACGAGATCGAGCGCCGGATCGGCAAGGAAGTTCGCACCACCGTCCTCGGGCACATTCAGCGCGGTGGCACCCCGACGCCGCACGACCGCATCCTCGCCACTCGCTTCGGTGTTCATGCCACCGACGCAGCTCACCGCGGAGATTTCGGTCAGATGGTCGCGTTGCACGGAACGTCCATCGACCTCGTTCCGCTCGCCGAGGCGACCCGCAAACTCAAGACGGTGCCCAAGGAGCGCTACGAGGAGGCAGCCGCATTCTTCGGCTGAGCCGCAGACGCATAAACTGATCACCATGACTGCTGTCGATGCGCCCGACATCCTCGATTACGACGAAGTACTGACCAAGTACGAGCCTGTGATGGGTATGGAGGTGCACGTAGAACTCGGCACCGCGACCAAGATGTTCTGCCCGTGCCCCACTGAGTTCGGTGCCGAACCCAATACCCAGGTGTGCCCGGTCTGTCTGGGCCTGCCCGGTTCGTTGCCGGTGGTGAACGCAGCCGCTGTCGAGTCCGCGATCCGGATCGGCCTTGCGCTCAACTGCTCCATCACGCCGTGGGGCCGATTCGCACGCAAGAACTACTTCTACCCGGATCAGCCGAAGAACTACCAGATCTCCCAGTACGACGAGCCGATCGCAACCGAGGGATACCTCGACGTGATCCTCGACGACGGCACGACGTGGCGCGTCGAGATCGAGCGCGCCCACATGGAGGAGGACACCGGTAAGTCCCTCCACGTGGGTGGCGCTACCGGTCGTATCCACGGTGCCAGCCATTCGCTGCTCGACTACAACCGTGCGGGCGTTCCCTTGGTGGAGATCGTCACCAAGACCATCCACGGTGCCGGTGAGCGCGCCCCCGAGGTTGCTCGCGCGTACGTCACGGCGCTTCGTGATCTGCTGAAGTCCCTCGACGTCTCCGACGTCCGCATGGACCAGGGATCGATGCGCTGCGACGCCAACATCTCCCTCATGCCGATCGGTTCCACCGAACTGGGGACCCGCACCGAGACCAAGAACGTCAACTCCCTCAAGAGCGTCGAGGTCGCAGTTCGCTACGAAATGCGCCGTCAGGCAGCAGTTCTCGACGCCGGCGGTGAGGTCATCCAGGAGACCCGCCATTTCCAGGAAGGCGACGGCACCACCGCCGCGGGACGCCGGAAGGAAACGGCCGAGGACTACCGCTACTTCCCGGAACCGGATCTCGAGCCCGTCGCTCCGAGCGCCGAGTGGGTCGAAGAACTGCGCGGTACCTTGCCGGAGCTTCCCTGGATTCGCCGTGCGCGGATCCAGAAGGACTGGGGAATCTCCGACGAGGTCATGCGCGACCTCGTCAATGCCGGTGCCATCGATCTGGTGATCGCGACCACCGAGGCCGGTGCTTCGCCCGAGGCAGCGCGCTCCTGGTGGCTGTCCTACCTGTCACAGCAGGCGAACACCCGTGGCGTCGAACTCGGTGCTCTGCCGATCACCCCGGCGCAGGTTGCGCAGGTCGTAGCTCTCATCGACAGCGGCAAGCTCAACAACAAAGTGGCTCGCCAGGTCGTCGATCACGTCCTCGACGGCGAGGGTGACCCGGAGCAGGTTGTCGCGGCCCACCCGGAGTTGGTCGTCGAACGTGACGAAACCAAGCTCAAGGCGGCCGTCGACGAGGCACTCGCGGCCAACCCCGACATTGCGGACAAGATTCGCAGTGGCAAGGTGCAGGCCGCCGGAAAGATCGTCGGCGACGTCATGAAGGCCACTCGTGGACAGGCAGACGCGGCTCGTGTGAAGGAACTTGTCATCGAGGCGTGCAGCTAGCGCACACTGAATTTCTGACACTGATGCCCGGCCGAATCGAATTCGGCCGGGCATCAGTGTTTTTCGCTGTCGTTTTGCCGCTGTCGGTCTACAGACCAGGGACCACAACCGCGCGGCCGCTGAGCGTTCCGGCGGCTAGTCGTCGATACGCTTCGGCGCCGTTGTCGAGACTGAAGGTCTCCACCGCGATGTCGAAGATGCCGGCGTGCGCCAGGTCGATCAATTCGATCAGCTCGTTGCGGGCACCCCAGTACGGAACTGTCACCGAAGCCTCGTAAGGACTTTGGAAGAACCCGACTTTGGCATGGGCCTGCCCGTCGCCGATCCCGACGATCGTGACGTCCGATCCGACGCCGGCGACAGCCATCGCGGTGTCGATGGTGGGCTGATAGCCGACGAAGTCGAGAACCAGTGCGGCGCCCTGACTTCCGGTGATCCTGCGGACGTTCTCGGCCGCGTCCTTGTCGGACAGAACCACTTCGTGAGCGCCTACCTTGGTTGCCAGTTCGAGCTTTTCCGCGCTCACGTCGAGTGCGATAACGGTTGCTGCCGAGAGGTGGCGGAGGAGTTGGATGGCGACATGGCCGAGACCGCCGGTACCGATGACGACGGCGTACGAGCCACCGCGAAGTTTCGGCAGTGAACGCTTGATCGCGTGATACGGAGTCAGACCGGCGTCGGTCAGCGGCACCGTCTTGACCGGGTCGAGGTCGCCGATCGGGACGAGGTGGCGAGGTGAATCGACGATCATGAATTCGGCCAACGCGCCGGGTGCACCGAGACCAGGAGGATTGATGCCGAGTTCTTTTGCCCGAGAACAGTAGTTTTCGAGTCCTTGCGAGCAGTGCCAACAGCTGCCACAGCCCCAGGGTCCGTAGACGACGACATTGGTTCCGATGTCGAGTCCTTCGACGCCCTCGCCGACGGCCGCGACCCGGCCGGCGCCTTCGTGGCCGAGCGTGAGAGGAAGGCCGTAAGTGTACTGCTCTTCGGGCAGGCTCATGATGAAGTCGTCCGAGTGGCAGACGCCGGCAGCGGTGACTTCCAGGAGCACTTCACCTGGACCGGGCTCGGGTTTGGGAATCTCCGTGAGTTCGGGTTCTGCGCCGATTCTCGTGTACTGGATTGCCTTCATACCGACTCCTTTGTCGTGGTTGGCCAACCGGTCCTGGCAAATGCGTGGTGTTTAGCCCCGCTAACAAAAGAGTACGCATCTGTGCATGTTCGGTCACGGGATCCGTGACCGAACAGACATGGCTGCTCAGTCGATCCCGCCGCTGCCACTCGGCATCGGGATCTTGACCACCTTGTCGTCGTTCGGACCCGGCTCGCCCGCGGTTTTGTTTATCGTGCTCGCCCACATCAAACCGTCGGATCCGAGTGCCAATCCGCCCAGCTGGCCGTACGTGTCTTTCGCCACTGCCGACGGCGCGGTCGTGACGGCACCTGTTCCTGGATCTGCGGCCAGCGCCGAGATCGCTTTGCCGGCCCCCAGCGCGACAGCTACCACTCCCTGCGCCGCGATGCACCCGCCGACTCCGGGTCGGTCGGGCCACGTCCACGCGGGGGATGTCACCGTGCCGTCGGCGCCGACGCGTTGGAGGCGATCCTCGAGAGTGGTTCGGTCCGTGACCCACGTCGCGATTCCCGGATCGACGCACACGCCGCCGCCGTTTCCGATTCCGGACAGAACAACTTCCGGGCGAGGCGGCGCAGCGTTGGGTGTCAGCGATCGGACCCGCAAGAGTTTCCCCGCCAACGAGGCGGGATCCTGAGCAACCGCGGGGTTTCCGGTATCGCCTGTCAGAACCATGAGCTGGTCCGGGGCCGCGAACTCCAGTGACCCGCCGTTGCCGCTCGCGCCGCGCGGGATTCCACCGAGTACTTCCTTGGCGGTGTCACCCGGAGCGATGCGGACCACCCGGTTGTCCGTTCCGGTGGTGACGTAGGCATAGATCAGGTTGTCTTCGACAAACGTGGGGGAGAGTGCGATGTCGAGCAGGCCGCCGTCACCGCTGCCGTCGACGTCGATCTTGGCTACCTCGACCGGTGTCGTGTTGGGAGCTACCTGCATGATCCGGCCGGTCCGCCGTTCGGCGACCAGTCCGGAGTTCCCGTCCGGGAGTGTGACGAGCCCACCCGTGGTGTCGAGACAGGTTGCGATCACGGCGGTGTCGGCATCCTGACACGGTCCGAGGGGGCCGGTCCGCGGCGCCGGCGGCGTGGTCGACGGCGGCGGGTTCTCCGGCTGCACTTCCGCGCTGGCCTGGTTGGTCGGTTCGGGTGTGAACGGCGAGGCAGTCGATTCGTCGAAGTCGGCGCAACCTGCGAGCAACGATGTCCCGAGCACCAGCGCCAGTGCGCCCAGCGCTGCATGCCTACCCGTAGTCATGCCCAAGACGTTACGTAATGCACGGCAGATGCCGCCACGCCGGACCAAGGTTCCCCGTCGAGTTCGTGAATCGGTCATAGGCTCACCTACGTGACTGACGAGCGAAAAGATCCCAGCGAGTTGTCGGATGCGGACAAGCCGACGGGCAATGTGTCCAGTCCGTATGATTCGCCCACCGAACAATTTCCGACGGTGAGCGCCAAGAATCCGTTGCCGCGGACCGACGACGATCTCGATTTCGGTTCCACGAACGCCAACTCCCTGACCGAACAGATACCGACATACCGAGCACCTGGCGCGGATCAGCCGACCGTGGCTCTCGAGCGTGAGACGGCGTACGACGCTCCGATCGCCGCCGTCCCCACCGCCGAAGCCGTGGCAGGTACAACTGAGTCTCCGCGGGGCCGAGGCACTCTCGACCTCGGGTTGCTTGCACTGCGATTGGCCGTCGGTGGAACTGCGTTGGTGCACGGTCTGCAGAAGTTGACCGGTATCTGGAACGGGCCGGGGCTGAACGGGTTCGAGTCGATGCTGGCGGACGCCGGGTTCCAGCAGGCGAAGTGGATGGCGATACTCGGCGCCGTCGGTGAAGTCGCAGGTGGCGCCCTCCTGATCCTCGGGTTGCTGACTCCCGTTGCGGCAGCGTCGGTTCTGGCGGTGATGATCAATGCGTGGGCGCTGCGTCAGGCGAGCGCACCCGGCCTGGAGTACTTCGCCCCGGCCGGGACCGAGTACGAGATGCTGCTCGGAATCTGTGCGGGCGTCATCATTTTGACGGGACCAGGTCGTATTGCGCTCGACGGTCGTCGTGGCTGGGCAACTCGTCCGTTTATCGGATCGCTCGTGGTTTTGATCCTCGGTATCGCTGCCGGCGTCTGCACCTGGATCTTCCTGAACGGTGCCAATCCGCTCATCTGAAACTCGCGCCGTCGAACAAACGAACCGCCGCTCTCCGAATCGGAGAGCGGCGGTTCGTTTGTGAAGGATCAGTCCTTGACGAGTACCGGGTCGGCGTTCGCGGACGGGATGGCCGTTCCGTCCTTGAGCTTGCGACCGAGGACCGACTTGCGGTGACCGTAGGCGAAGTACACGAGCACACCGATGGCCATCCAGACGAGGAACCGGATCCAGGTCTCGACCGAGAGGTTGAGCATCAGCCAACCGCAGGCGAGCACGGCGACGATCGGAACGAACGGCACCAGCGGGACGCGGAATCCGCGCGGCAGGTCGGGGCGGGTGCGGCGAAGGACGATGACACCGACACAAACCAGGACGAAGGCGAACAGCGTTCCGATGTTGACCATCTCTTCGAGCGTGCCCATGGGGAAGAACGCTGCCAGGACGGCAACGATGCCACCGACGATCAACGTGATGCGCATCGGGATGCCCTTGGCGTTGGTCTTGGCCAGGCTGCGCGGCATGAGGCCGTCACGGGACATGGCGAAGAGGACGCGGGTCTGGCCGAGCATCATGACCATGACAACTGTCGTGAGGCCGGCCAGGCCACCGAAGTTGATGGCGGTTTGTGCCCAACCGATGCCGTTGGCCTCGAATGCGGTTGCGAGGGTGGCGCTGGAATCGCCGACCAACGGACTGCCGTCCTTGAGTTCGGTGTACTTGACCATGCCGGTCAGTACGAGCGTGACGGCAACGTAGAGAACCGTGACGATGGCGAGCGAGCCGAAGATTCCTCGCGGCAACGACTTCTGCGGGTTCTTGGTTTCCTCGGCGGTGGTGGCGACGACGTCGAAACCGATGAAGGCAAAGAACACGAGGCTGGCGGCTGCGAGCAATCCGTAAGCGCCGTAGCTACTTCCGCCTGCGCCGGTCAGCCAGGAGAACAAGGTCTGATGGATTCCGCTTGCAGAACTCTCGGTTCCTTCGGACGGCGGGATGAAGGGGGAGTAGTTCTCCTTCTTGATGTAGAACGCGCCCACGACGATGACGAGCAGGACTACTGCGATCTTGATAGCGGTGATGATTGCGGAGACTCGCGAGGAAACCTTGGTGCCGATCGCGAGGATCAGCGTGATCGCGCCGATGATGAGCAGAGCGCCCCAGTCGAAGCTGATCGACCCGATGTGGGCGGTGGTGCTTCCGCTGGCCCCGATGACGTTGCCGAGGTACAGCGACCAGCCCTTGCCGACGACGGCGGAGGCGAGAGCGAACTCGAGAATGAGGTCCCAGCCGATGATCCAGGCGGCGAACTCCCCGAACGTGGCGTAGGAGAACGTGTATGCGCTGCCTGCGACGGGGACGGTGGAGGCGAACTCCGCGTAACACAGCGCGGCGAGGCCACAGGCGATGGCAGCGAGAACGAATGCCAGTGAAATGGAGGGTCCTGCGACATTGCCTGCGGTTCGAGCAGTCAGCGTGAAGATGCCTGCGCCGATGACGACGGCGACTCCGAATACCGTGAGGTCCTTCGCGGTCAGTTCCTTCTTGAGCTTTGTCTCAGGCTCGTCGGTGTCCGCGATCGATTGCTCGACGGATTTGGTGCGCCATATGCCGACTCCGGGCATGTATTGCTCCTTGGTTGTTTCCCGTCGACCTTGTGGGTGACGGGCGGTGGCTGACTGTCGTCGTTGTGATGTGCGTCTCAGCGACCTGATGAGGGAACCACTGGTGAGCGCCGTGTGCAAGTCAGCTCGCTCGAACTGACCGAAATGATCACCTGACTGAAAGTCATCCCCCCTCATGTATCTGAATTGATCAGCTGGTGTCTGGAACCCTACGTCCAAGTGAATTCGCTCACGAGCCGGACGCGCGATTCGGTCTGAAATGTCTGATAGCTCATATCGTCCCGTTGGTGCTCCGCGTGTCGCCCGGTTATTCGGTACCTGTCGGTCGGTCTTGCTGTCGATGAGTTGCACTGTCGCTGTACCAGCACGTCCCATTTCACCCGTATCTGGGCGACAGGCGAGAGGACCACCGCGTACCTGGTTCCGGTCGAGCGTCGATCACGCGTCGTGGCAGAGTGTGTCGGCGACGGGATGATCGGATTGGGTTGTGGTTCAAGCTCATACAACACCGGAGGAAGTATGGCGTGTTCGGACGCAGTCGGTCCCGCGTTCTTCTCCGAGGTGACATGAACCCGACTCTGTCGACCCTCTGCCGTGGCCCGTTGGCGAGCATTCTCGTGGAGCTGAGTTGGTTGCCGCACGTCCGACTGCCCGAAAACCTTGTGTGACTGTCACATCGGCTACGCGCGTCTCGAGCCGCACGCACGCTTACAGAAAAGATCCCCGGCCGAAAGGCGGCCGGGGATCTTTTTCGATTCGTGGCAGAACTTACGGAACGTAGCGAACCGCGCCCTTGTCGGCGGACGTTGCCAGAGCGGCGTAGGCGCGCAGTGCTGTCGTCACGGTGCGCTGACGATCGACCGGCTGCCACGGGCGCTCCGAGGCCTCCATCTTCGCGCGTCGCTCGGCGAGGACGTCGTCGTCGACCAGGATCTCGAGCGTGCGCGAGGCGACGTCGATGCGAACCTGATCGCCGTTCTGGACGAGACCGATGATTCCGCCTGCAGCAGCCTCAGGGGAGATGTGACCGATGGACAGCCCGGAAGTTCCGCCCGAGAAACGACCGTCGGTGATCAGTGCGCATTCCTTACCGAGGCCTGCGCCCTTGAGGAAGGCAGTGGGGTGCAGCATTTCCTG
Organism: Rhodococcus sp. C3V; assembly: GCF_029269915.1. Taxonomy (NCBI): domain Bacteria; kingdom Bacillati; phylum Actinomycetota; class Actinomycetes; order Mycobacteriales; family Nocardiaceae; genus Rhodococcus; species Rhodococcus sp. C3V. The sequence continues at coordinate 335,597 of NZ_JARJBE010000002.1, read as the reverse complement.
CATGCCGGGGCCGCCCTTGGGGCCTTCGTAACGCACGACGAGAACGTCGCCGGCCTTGATCTTCTTCTGCAAGATGACCGAGACGGCTTCTTCTTGGGATTCGACGACGAGCGCCGGGCCCTGGAAGGAAAACAGTTCCTCGTCGATGCCGGCCGTCTTGAGGATTGCGCCGTCGAGTGCGATGTTGCCGCGCAGGACAACCAAGCCGCCTTCGACGGTGTAGGCGTTCTCGACGTCGCGGATACAGCCGCCGGCCGCATCGGTGTCGAGGGCAGACCAACGGTTGTCCGTGGAGAACGGTTCGATGGTGCGCACGCCGCCGGGAGCCGCGTGGAAGAGTTCGATTGCCTCGTCGGTTGCCTTGCCGGAGCGGATGTCCCAGTCGTCGAGCCACTGGTCGAAGCTCTTGGTGTGCACGGTGGACACGTCGGTTTCGAGGAGTCCGCCGCGGCGAAGCTCACCGAGCAGGGCGGGGATTCCGCCGGCGCGGTGGACGTCTTCCATGTGGTAGTCCGAGTTGGGAGAGACCTTGGACAGGCACGGAACCTTTCGGCTGATCGCGTCGATGGTGTCGAGGTCGAAGTCGACCTCGCCTTCCTGCGCCGCAGCCAGCGTGTGCAGGACGGTGTTGGTGGAACCGCCCATGGCGACGTCGAGAGCCATCGCGTTGCGGAACGCTGCCGGGGTCGCGATGTTGCGTGGCAGCACCGACTCGTCGCCGTCGCGGTAGTACTTGAGGGCAGCCTCGACCACAGTGGTGCCCGCACGAGAGAAGAGTGCGTGACGAGCCTTGTGAGTTGCCAGCGTGGAGCCGTTGCCCGGCAATGCGAGGCCGAGGGCCTCCGTCAGGCAGTTCATGGAATTGGCGGTGAACATTCCGGAGCAGGACCCGCATGTCGGGCACGCGCTGCGCTCGACCTCGTCGAGGCCCTCGTCGGACACGGCATCGTTGGCAGAGGCGGAGATCGCGGTGATGAGGTCGGTGGGGGCTTGGGCCACGCCGCCGACGACCACTGCCTTACCGGCCTCCATCGGACCACCGGAGACGAAGACGGTCGGGATGTTCAGACGCATCGCAGCGTTGAGCATGCCGGGAGTGATCTTGTCGCAGTTGGAGATACACACCAGTGCGTCGGCTGTGTGGGCGTTTGCCATGTACTCGACCGAGTCGGCGATTATCTCGCGGCTCGGGAGCGAGTAGAGCATTCCGCCGTGGCCCATTGCGATGCCGTCGTCGACTGCGATGGTGTGGAACTCACGAGCGACGCCGCCGGCCGCACTGATGGCCTCGGCAACGATCTCGCCCACGTTCTTGAGATGCACGTGGCCGGGTACGAACTGGGTGTACGAGTTCGCTACGGCGACGATCGGCTTTCCGAAGTCGGAATCCGTCATTCCTGTGGCGCGCCACAGGGATCGGGCTCCGGCAGCATTACGTCCGATGGTGGTGGTGCGTGACCTCAACGGGGGCATGGGCGTGTTCCTTATGTGATCGTTGCTGGTCCACTCAAATAGAAGCGAGGGCCTTTCAACGCTACTCGCGTGCTACGGGCGCTTCTCTTCGGGCTGGTCCTGTGTGTTCTCGGCGACCTCGGATTCTGCTTCTGCTTCTGCAGCTGCTTCTTCCTCTTCGGCTTCCTTGGCGGCGAAGGCTTCTGCGGCAGATGCATAGGGATCGGTGATGCGGCCACCGCTGGCGATCGCGATCTCGGGAAGCCTGACGAAGCTGACCGCAGGCAGGGTCACCTCGGTTCCGTCGGTGAGTTCCGCGCGCGCCCAACTCCGCTTCGGGAAGCGGAAACCCTTGACGTCGTCCCAGGCGAGGGTGCGCTTGGAGAACGTCGAGCGGACCTCGAGGCCGTCAGGGCTGACGGTGGTGCGCAGTCGCGCGACGAGATAGACGGCGATGATCGGAAGGATCAGCAACCAGCTGAAGGCGACGGGCCACCCGAAGATCGGGAAGCTGACCGCGAACAGAAGGAACGCGCACGCCATGTAAGCGAGCTGCGAAATGCGGATGACGTGCCGAAGTGGTTTCGGCGTGTGGGATGATTGAGCCGGTGGCACGGGCTGCTGCGAAGTTGACACCTCTACATCTTCGCATTGCAGCCGATGTATCTCAGATTCTGGGACGGTCGACTCACCAAGTTTGCCGTTCGCGACTAGCGCCTCTACTGTCGAGTGCGTGAAACAGAATGAGTTGCTCGTAATCGGCCGGCGCGTCGTCGCCTGAGTCGATTTTTCAACTCACCAGATAACGACGCGCCACCCTCGCTCAGCAGATGCTGACGGGGGTTTTTTGTTGCCCGGAGCCAGAATCAGAGGATTTCCCAGTGAGCGCACCAACAGCACGGCCTCAACCCACGCCGCGCAAGTCAGGGACACCGAGCCCGACAACCGCGGCTGCCGCAACCCAGACGGCCAACCGTCGCCAGCTCCCGCCTGAGCGGGTAACCGGCGCGCAGTCTGTGGTTCGAGCCCTCGAAGAGCTCGAGGTCGACACGGTATTCGGCATTCCCGGCGGTGCCGTGCTCCCGGTTTACGACCCACTCTTCGATTCGGTCAAGGTTCGCCACGTGCTCGTGCGCCACGAGCAGGGTGCAGGCCACGCTGCCACCGGCTACGCCCAGGCGACCGGCAAGGTCGGCGTCTGCATGGCCACCTCGGGTCCCGGTGCGACCAACCTGGTCACGCCACTGGCCGACGCGCAGATGGACTCCGTTCCGATCGTCGCGATCACCGGACAGGTGGCGCGCTCGCTGATCGGTACCGACGGCTTCCAGGAAGCCGACATCTCAGGCATCACCATGCCGGTCACCAAGCACAACTTCCTGATCACCGACGCGATCGACATCCCGCGCATCATGGCCGAGGCCTTCTACCTCGCGGCCAGCGGTCGCCCCGGCGCCGTCCTGGTCGATATCCCCAAGGACATCCTGCAGTCGCAGACCACGTTCTCGTGGCCGCCGGAGATGCGTCTGCCGGGCTACCGCCCGGTGACCAAGCCGCACGGCAAGCAGGTTCGTGAAGCTGCACGTCTGATCGCCGACGCCAAGTCGCCGGTTCTGTACGTCGGTGGCGGCGTCATCAAGTCCGACTCCTCGCCGGAGCTGCTCGAATTGGCAGAGCTGACCGGTATCCCCGTCGTCACCACGCTGATGGCCCGCGGCGCGTTCCCGGACAGCCACGACCTCAACTGCGGTATGCCGGGAATGCACGGCACCGTTGCTGCGGTCGCCGCTCTGCAGCGCAGCGATCTCCTGATCACCCTCGGTGCGCGTTTCGACGACCGCGTCACCGGTCAGCTGGATTCCTTCGCGCCCGATGCCAAGGTCATCCACGCCGACATCGATCCGGCCGAGATCGGCAAGAACCGCTACGCGGACGTTCCGATCGTGGGCGACTGCAAAGAGGTCATCACCGAACTCATCGAGGCGATTCGCGCCGACATGGCCACGGGCACCACGTTCGATCTCTCGGAGTGGTGGGCGTACCTGAACGACATCCGTCGTACGTACCCGCTGAGCTACGACCGTCCCACCGACGGTCAGCTGAGCCCGGAGTACGTGATCCAGACCGTCGGCAAGCTCGCCGGACCGGATGCCATCTACTGCGCCGGCGTCGGTCAGCATCAGATGTGGGCCGCGCAGTTCGTCGGTTACGAGAAGCCGCGCACGTGGCTCAACTCGGGCGGACTCGGCACCATGGGGTACGCGGTTCCCGCAGCCATGGGTGCCAAGATGGGCATGCCCGACACCGAGGTGTGGGCGATCGACGGCGACGGCTGCTTCCAGATGACCAATCAGGAACTCGCAACCTGTGCCCTCGAAGGTATCCCGATCAAGGTTGCCCTCATCAACAACGGCAACCTCGGCATGGTGCGTCAGTGGCAGACACTCTTCTACGAAGAGCGCTACTCCAACACCAACCTCGGAACGCACGGCGCCATCCGCATCCCGGACTTCGTGAAGCTCGCAGAAGCATTGGGCTGCCACGGAATTCGTGTCGAGCGTGAAGAAGATGTCGAGGCTGCGATCCGTGAGGCGCAGTCCATCAACGACAAGCCTGTCGTGATCGACTTCATCGTCACCGCCGACGCACAGGTGTGGCCGATGGTCGCTGCCGGAACGAGCAACGACGAAATCATGGCGGCCCGGGGCATCCGGCCGCTGTTCGACGACGACGAGGCAGTTGCCGAGCCCGCCGTCATCCACGAAGCCATGTCACGCGAGCAAGCCGGACCCGCCGCGGGCACAGGGGAGGATCAGAAGTGAGCACCAGTCACACCCTCAGTGTTCTCGTCGAGGACAAGCCAGGCGTGCTGGCCCGCGTCTCCGCACTTTTCTCCCGCCGCGGATTCAACATCGAATCCCTTGCGGTGGGCGGAACCGAGATCCCCGAGATCTCACGTATGACCATCGTCGTCACGGTCGACGAGTTCCCTCTCGAGCAGGTGACGAAGCAGCTCAACAAGCTGATCAACGTCATCAAGATCGTCGAGCAGGACGGTGAAGCATCCGTCGCTCGCGAGCTCGTGCTCATCAAGGTGCGCGCAGATGCAAGCGTGCGCACGCAGGTCATCGAAACGGTGAACCTGTTCCGCGCCAAGGTGATCGACGTCTCCCCGGAGTCCGTCACCATCGAGGCGACCGGTACTCGGTCCAAGCTGGATGCACTGCTGCGGATGCTTGATCCGTACGGTATCCGGGAGATCGTTCAGTCCGGGGTCGTGGCAGTCGGTCGAGGGCCGAAGTCGATCACGGCCACCCGCTAGTACTTTTAGACACGTAAAAATCCAAGGAGAGGTTGAGAACTGTGGCAGTCGAGATGTTCTACGACGACGATGCCGATCTGTCGATCATTCAGGGCCGCAAGGTTGCTGTGATCGGCTACGGAAGCCAGGGCCACGCCCATTCGCTGAGCCTGCGTGACTCGGGCGTCGATGTGCGCATCGGCCTCAAGGAGGGCTCCAAGTCCCGCGAAAAGGCGCAGGAGCAGGGCCTGACAGTCGGTACGCCGGCCGAGGTTTCCGAATGGGCCGACGTCATCATGGTGCTCGCACCTGACACCGCTCAGGCCAGCATTTTCACCAACGACATCGAGCCGAACCTCAAGGACGGCGACGCGCTGTTCTTCGGTCACGGCCTGAACATTCACTTCGACCTGATCAAGGCTCCGGAGTTCGTCACCGTCGGCATGGTTGCCCCCAAGGGACCGGGCCACCTGGTGCGTCGTCAGTTCGTCGACGGCAAGGGCGTTCCCGCGCTCATCGCCATCGACCAGGATCCCAAGGGTGAAGGACAGGCTCTCGCTCTGTCCTACGCCAAGGGCATCGGCGGAACCCGCGCAGGCGTCATCAAGACCACGTTCAAGGAAGAGACCGAGACGGACCTCTTCGGCGAGCAGGCCGTGCTCTGCGGCGGCACCGAGGAACTGGTCAAGACCGGTTTCGAGGTCATGGTCGAGGCCGGCTACGCACCCGAGATGGCGTACTTCGAGGTTCTGCACGAGCTCAAGCTCATCGTCGACCTCATGTACGAGGGTGGCATCGCCCGCATGAACTACTCGGTGTCCGACACCGCTGAGTTCGGTGGATACCTCTCCGGCCCGCGCGTCATCGACGCCGACACCAAGGAGCGCATGAAGGCGATCCTGGCCGACATCCAGTCCGGCGAGTTCACCCGTCGTCTGGTTGCCAACGTCGAGAACGGCAACACCGAGCTCGAGGGCCTGCGCAAGGCCAACGCCGAGCACCCCATCGAGGTCACCGGCAAGAAGCTGCGCGACCTGATGAGCTGGGTCGATCGTCCGATCACCGAAACCGCGTAATTCGCAGTTTCACGCTCCACGTCTCCACTGGCCTGATGCCGCGCCGGTTCAATTACGTTGAACCAGCGCGGCATTGGGCCGGAGTCGTTTTCCGGGTCGTCTGAGTCCGGATTCATATTCCATCGAGAATTTGCCCGCGAAAGTGTCCACTATGTGGTATTGCCTACCGCGTTGTGGATTCCAAGTGAGCGCGCACTAAACTATCGGTGGTTAAACCACCTTCACACCCACCTAATCAGGGAGTTTGCACGTGAGCCAGCCTGGCCGTCCCGTTGTTCTGATCGCCGACAAGCTCGCGCCGTCCACAGTCGAGGCGCTCGGTGACGGTGTGGAGGTGCGTTGGGTCGACGGACCCGACCGCCCGGCGCTGCTCGCCGCGGTACCCGAGGCCGACGCGATTCTCGTCCGTTCCGCCACCACCGTCGACGCCGAGGTTCTGGCTGCCGGCACCAAGCTGAAGATCATCGGCCGCGCCGGTGTCGGCCTGGACAACGTCGAGATCCCCGCAGCCACCGAGCGCGGCGTGATGGTCGTCAACGCACCGACCTCCAACATTCATTCCGCTGCCGAGCACGCTGTCGCGCTCCTCATGTCGACCGCTCGCCAGATTCCCGCAGCAGACAAGACTCTGCGTGAGAACACCTGGAAGCGAAGCAAGTTCAACGGTGTCGAGATCCTCGGCAAGACCGTCGGTGTCGTCGGACTCGGCCGCATCGGCCAGCTCTTCGCGCAGCGTCTCGCTGCGTTCGAGACCACGATCATCGCGTACGACCCCTACCTGCCCGCAGCGCGCGCAGCGCAGCTCGGCATCGAACTGGTCACCATCGACGAGCTCGTCGAGCGTGCCGACTTCATCTCCGTGCACCTGCCCAAGACCAAGGAAACGGCCGGCCTGATCAACGCCGAGCGCCTCGCCAAGGCCAAGGACGGCGTCATCATCGTCAATGCCGCTCGCGGTGGTCTGATCGACGAAGATGCGCTCTACGACGCACTCGTCTCCGGCAAGGTCCGAGGCGCCGGTCTCGACGTGTTCAGCACCGAGCCGTGCACCGATTCCAAGCTTTTCGAGCTCGACAACGTCGTTGTCACCCCGCACCTCGGAGCATCGACGTCCGAGGCTCAGGACCGCGCAGGCATCGACGTGGCCAAGAGTGTTCTCCTCGCTCTGGCAGGCGAATTCGTTCCCGAGGCTGTCAACGTCTCCGGCGGCCCCGTGGGCGAAGAAGTTGCTCCGTGGCTCGAGCTCGTCCGCAAGCTCGGTCTCCTCGCTGCGACGTTGTCGCCCGAAGCTGTGCAGACCGTGCAGGTTGTCGCCACCGGCGAGCTGTCTGCCGAAACCGTCGACATCCTCGGACTGGCTGCACTGCGCGGCGTGTTCTCCGCCAGCAGCGATGAGGCCGTCACGTTCGTCAACGCTCCGGCACTGGCCGAGCAGCGCGGCGTGACCGTGTCGGTCGAGAAGCACTCGGAGGCTCTTGCTCACCGCAGCGCGGTCGAGGTGCGTGCAGTTGCCGCCGACGGCACGGTCACGTCGGTCACGGGCGCACTCACCGGTCTGCAGCAGGTCGAGAAGATCGTCAACATCAACGGACGCAGCTTCGACCTGCGCGCCGAGGGCCACAACATCGTCGTTCACTACAGCGATCGCCCGGGCGTTCTCGGTGTCCTCGGCACCGTCCTCGGAAACGCGGGCGTCGACATCCTCGCAGCAGCACTGAGCCAGGATGCCGAAGGCGAAGGCGCAACTGTCATCTTGCGCGTCGATCGCGTCGTCGGTGACGCCGAGGTCGAGGCAATCGTCTCGCAGCTCGACGCTCGCGTCGCCCAGGTCGACCTTTCCTGATTGTTTTTGCTGTGCGCCTTTATCAACCGCCCGCGGTTGATAAAGGCGCACAGTTCTACTGAGATGAGGACTCCATGAAGCTTGCGGTCATTCCGGGTGACGGAATCGGCGTCGAGGTCACTGCCGAGGCGCTCAAGGTGCTCGGCAAGTTGGTTCCGGATCTGGAAACCACCGAATACGATCTCGGTGCCCGTCGCTACAACGCCACCGGCGAGTTGCTCCCGGCGGACGAGCTGGACCAGATTCGTCAGCACGACGCAATCCTGTTGGGCGCCATCGGTGATCCGCGGATCGTCGCACCCGGCATCCTCGAGCGTGGTCTGCTGCTGAACATGCGCTTCCAGCTCGATCATCACGTGAATCTTCGCCCCGCACAGCTGTATCCGGGTGCGCTGTCGCCGTTGGCGGCCCAGCCGGAGATCGACTTCGTCGTGGTTCGTGAAGGCACCGAGGGTCCGTACACCGGAAACGGTGGAGCGATCCGCGTCGGCACCGATCACGAGATCGCAACCGAGGTGTCGATCAACACCTGGTTCGGGGCCGAGCGCGTGGTGCGTTACGCATTTGCCTTGGCGCAGACCCGGTCCAAGCACCTCACCTTGATTCACAAGACCAACGTGCTCTCCAACGCGGGCGCAATCTGGACGCGTGCAATCGAGACCGTCGGTGCCGAGTTCCCGGACGTCGAAACCGCGTACTGCCACATCGACGCGGCCACGATCTACATGGTCACCGACCCGTCGCGCTTCGACGTGATCGTCACGGACAACCTCTTCGGTGACATCATCACCGACCTCGCCGGCGCCGTAACCGGTGGCATCGGTTTGGCCGCAAGCGGAAACATCGATGCCTCGGGTACCAACCCGTCGATGTTCGAGCCCGTTCACGGGAGTGCTCCGGACATCGCCGGCAAGGGAATCGCTGATCCCACCGCCGCGATCCTCTCGGCCGCACTGCTTCTTCGCCATCTCGGACGCGAGGACGACGCCGCTCGGGTCGAGGCTGTGGTCGCTGCCGACCTGGCTACCCGCGGCGAAGGTCCCATCTCCACAACGGAGATCGGCGACCGGATCACTGCAGCGCTGTAAGGAATTCTTTCACGAGACTGACGCGCGTAAGCCTTTCGGCTTGCGCGCGTCAGTCGTTTCCGGCACCCCGATAGACTGGCCGGCATGCGTCTTGGTCGAATTGCCAGTCCCGATGGTGTTGCGTTCGTCAGTATCGAAGGTGAAGAGGATGCCCTCGTCGCCAAGGAAATTGCGGAGCACCCGTTCGGGAACCCCACATTTACCGGCCGAAGTTGGCCGCTCGCCGATGTCCGTCTGCTGGCTCCGATTCTCGCCAGCAAGGTGATCTGCATCGGCAAGAATTATGCAGATCACATCGCGGAGATGGGCGGAGAGGCTCCCGCGGACCCCGTGATCTTCCTCAAGCCAAACACGTCCATAGTTGGCCCGGGTGCCCCGATCGTCTTGCCTCCCACCTCGAACGAGGTGCACTTCGAGGGTGAACTCGCGGTCGTCATCGGTCAACCGTGCAAGGACGTTCCGGCGGCGAAGGCGTTGAGCGTGGTCCTCGGTTACACGATCGCCAACGACGTGTCGGCGCGAGATCATCAGCGTCACGACGGGCAGTGGACGCGCGCGAAGGGCCACGACACTTTCTGCCCACTCGGCCCCTGGATCGAAACCAGTCTGGATGCGTCCGACGTCGACATCAAGACCGAGGTGAACGGCCAGGTCAAGCAGGACAGCAGCACGGCTTATCTCCTCCACGACATTCCGAAGATCATCGAGTGGATCTCGGCGGTGATGACTCTCTTGCCTGGCGACGTCATCCTCACCGGCACCCCCGCCGGAGTAGGCCCGATCGTCGACGGCGATTCCGTGTCGGTCACGGTCTCGGGGATCGGCACGCTCACGAACCCGGTGACCGCCAAGAGCTGATCTGACCCGGTTCGTTCAGTCACGCGACTACGGAGGCCCCATCCAACCGGATGGGGCCTCCGTCGTGGTGTGAGGTCGAGAGGTGTCTGTCGCAGAAAAGTTGCAAGATGGTAACTATCGCCAGTGGATTGATCGGGATTGCCAACCGACTCGAAGAAATCAGGCTCCGGGACTGACCTGCGGGTTTCATGACCCAGGCGAAGCTTCGCCTCTGATCCTCCTGGCGTTATGTCGGATTTGGCCAGGTTGGGAGAGTTCGCCATACGGTTTGCTGTCGCGGCCCGTAACAGACCAAATTCCCTGAAATGTAACGCTGAGCAGTAGGGTGACCGATAACTGGATAGAAGCCGATGGGGCAATCGAGTGGATTGCGCAGAAACGTGGTGATACATGACGACCTTCGCGGAAGCCTCCCGGACAGCGGCAGGGCAAGCGCGGAACGGGCAGCGGCCGGTGTGGCGAGACAAGAAGCGCTACCTGTGGCCACTGGGTTTGCTGGTTCCTCTCAGCCCGTTCGCTGCGTGGTTCCTGGTCGACAAATTCAGTCTCGGGCTCTTCTGGGCCATCGGGGCGTGGCTGATCGTCATCGTCATTCCCCTGATCGATCTCCTGGCGGGCGAGGACGGCAACAGCCCACCGGACGAAGCGATCCCTGAATTGCAAGAGGATCGTTTCTACCGCTGGTGCACGTACTTGTTCCTGCCCCTCCAATACGTCGGGCTGGTGTTCGTCGCGTGGTGCTGGGTGAACGCGCCGATGGCGGCGGGGGAGAAGTTCGCGCTCGCGATGACTGCCGGCGTGGTTGCCGGTGTGGGGATCAACGCGGCGCATGAATTGGGGCACAAGAGTGAGAAGCTCGAGAAGTGGCTCGCGAAAGTAGCGCTCGCGCAGTCCTTCTACGGCCATTTCTACGTCGAACACAACCATGGTCACCACGTCCGCGTCGCGACGCCGGAGGATCCGGCCAGCTCACGGTACAAGGAAAACTTCTGGTTCTTCTTGCCTCGCAGCGTCATCGGCGGCCTGCGCTCGGGATGGCGGATCGAAAGCGCTCGTCTGAGGCGTCAGCGGAGACGGACGTGGAGTTATCGCAACAACATCCTGAACGCGTGGGCGATGAGTGTGGTTCTGTTCGGCAGTCTGATCGCCGTGTTCGGCTGGGAAATTGCGCCGTGGCTCGCCGTTCAGGCAATTGCAGGCTTCACGTTCCTCGAGACCGCCAACTATCTCGAGCACTACGGCTTGCTACGTGCGAAGCGGCCTGACGGCTCGTACGTCCGGTGCTCGCCCGAGGACAGCTGGAACAGCGACCACGTCGTCAGCAATCTGTTCCTCTATCAACTTCAGCGTCACAGCGACCATCACGCGAATCCGCGTCTGCGGTACCAGAGCCTGCGAAGTGCGGCCGAAGCGCCGCAACTTCCAACGGGTTACGCAGTCATGATCGTCTGCGCGTGGGTGCCGCCGCTGTGGCGAAAGGTCATGGACAAGCGACTGCTGGCCTACTACGACGGCGACATGACACGCATCAACGTCCTGCCGGGTAAGTGATCGGCCGGATGGAGGAAGGGCTGCCGGACTAACCTGTAGTACGACCATCCATCATCGCCGAGCCAAGTGAGCCATGACCAACAGCGAAGTACGCGTCCGTTTCTGTCCGTCACCCACCGGAACCCCGCACGTGGGTTTGGTGCGCACCGCCTTGTTCAACTGGGCATTCGCACGACACCACGGCGGCACATTCGTGTTCCGTATCGAAGACACCGATGCGCAGCGCGACAGTGAAGAGTCCTACCAGGCCATCCTCGACGCCCTCCGCTGGTTGGGGCTCAATTGGGACGAAGGCCCGGAGGTCGGTGGGCCGCACGCACCGTATCGCCAGTCCGAGCGTCGCGACCTGCATCTCGACGTTGTTGCCAAGTTGCTGGCCGCGGGCGAGGCCTACGAGTCCTACTCGACCAACGAGGAGGTCGAAGCGCGACACAAGGCGGCCGGACGCGATCCGAAGCTCGGATACGACAACTTCGATCGCGAGCTCAGCGACGAGCAGCGCGCTGCCTACATCGCCGAGGGGCGCAAGCCCGTCGTCCGCCTCCGGATGCCCGATCACGATCTGACCTGGAACGACCTGGTGCGGGGCGAGACCACGTTCAAGGCAGGCACCGTTCCGGACTTCGCGCTGACTCGCGGCAACGGCATTCCGCTGTACACGTTGGTCAACCCGGTCGACGACGCGTTGATGAAGATCACCCATGTACTGCGCGGCGAAGATCTGCTGTCCTCGACTCCGCGTCAGCTCGCGTTGTACGAGGCATTGATTCGTATCGGTGTCGCCGATTTCACACCGTCGTTCGGGCACTTGCCTTTCGTGATGGGTCAGGGCAACAAGAAGCTTTCCAAGCGCGATCCCGAGTCCAACCTCTTCATCCACCGCGATCGGGGCTTCATTCCCGAGGGATTGCTGAACTACTTGGCTCTGCTCGGGTGGAGCATCGCCGACGATCACGATGTCTTCTCGCTCGACGAGATGGTTGCGGCCTTCGACGTCTCCAAGGTCAACTCCAATCCTGCCCGCTTCGACCAGAAGAAGGCCGACGCGATCAATGCCGAGCACATTCGTCTGCTCGAGCCGGCCGACTTCGCCGGTCGTCTGAAGTCGTTCCTGGTGGAGCACGGACATATCGGCGCCGACGTCGACGAAGCGACGTTCACTGTTGCGGCGGACCTCGTGCAGACGCGCATCGTCGTCCTGTCCGACGCGTGGGATCTGCTGAAATTCCTGTTCGTCGACGAGGCGTCGTTTGCTCTCGATCCGGCCGCGGCGGCAAAGAACCTGAAGGAAGATGCCGGTCCGGTTCTGGACGCGTCTCTTGCGGCGCTCGATGCCATCTCAGAGTGGTCCGCGGCCAGTATCGAGGAAGCACTCAAGAAGGCCCTCATCGAGGATCTGGAGCTCAAACCGCGTAAGGCCTTCGCTCCGGTTCGGGTCGCGATCACGGGCTCTCACATCAGCCCTCCGCTGTACGAGTCGATGGAATTGCTCGGTCGTGAGGTCTCGCTCGCTCGGTTGCGCGCCGGTAGGGCAGCGGTAACCGCCTAGATCGGACGGTCTTCCGGCCGAAAATGAAGCAAAAACCTCCTGTGACCATACGATTTGGTATTTGGGGCAGGGGTACTGGTAATCTTCTTTTCGGCCGGAGACGAGCCGCCGAGCACAACAGCGAAGCGGATCGAGCAAGGCTGGTGAGCAAGACCTTGGGGTATGGTGTAATTGGCAACACAGCGGTTTCTGGTACCGCCATTCTAGGTTCGAGTCCTGGTACCCCAGCGGAAATCCGGTCGATTTTGTGGCCGGACTCAGACAAGCTAAGCTTGCTGAGCATCCAAGAGCAAGACTGAAATACCACGTTTAAAAGCGTGTCCTGGCCCCGTCGTCTAGCGGCCTAGGACGCCGCCCTCTCAAGGCGGTAGCGCGGGTTCGAATCCCGTCGGGGCTACAAAGGAAAGACCCTCCGATCATTGATCGGGGGGTCTTTTCGTATGTGCGGGAAATGTTTCCGGCGATGCGAAAAACGATCACCCCCAGTCGAATTCGACTGGGGGTGATCGTCATCTCACTCTGTTGTCCGCGATCGGTTATCCGCTCTTACGGCGGAACTCTCGCTTGTGATCGGCCGGGCCATGCGTGTTGTGGACCTTGGACTGTCCGTCGCGATGGTCGGTCGATTTGGCGTTCTGATGATTCTTCCGTTCGAGGGCCTCACGGAACTTTCGTTTGGTTTCCTCCGATTGGGATTCGGGTTCGGACGGGGTGTTGCTGTCGAGATCGCTCATATGCTCACTCCTTGTTGTTGGGCCTGTTGGTGAAACTACGCCGGCCCGAATTCGATTGCTCGTGATTTTTCCGCTCACGAATCTCAGGGCTGCGGCGGCGGTGCGGTAGAGCCGGAAAGAGGCATCGCAGGCATCCCGAGCTTGCGGTGATCCCACGAACGAGTTCGATCGGGAACGAACCGTACCGCGACGCGCTTGTGGAGCATCGCGTCGACGGCCGGGCGGAGATCGTCGGTGTACGGGCCCGTGTATCGCTCCCAGACGCTGATTCCCACAGCGAAGAGGGCTTCCGGATCTTCGACGATGACCCCGGTACCCTCCATCGAGACTCCTCGGAGCGTGTCGTACGTCTGACCGTCTTCGATCAGGACGGACATTCGGGAGTCCCGGCGAAGATTGACGGCCTTCTGCGACTTGGCTTTGGTCTCGAACCAGATTTCGCCGTCGACTATCGCGAACCACATCGCGATCAGGTGAGGCATTCCGTCGGCGCTCAACGTCGCCATCGTTGCCGTACGGCTCTTTTCGACGAAGCTCGAGATTTCGGCCTCGGTCATCGTGATCTGACTACGCTGCTTTCCTGCCATGGTCGCGTCGTACTCCTACGTGCTCGAGGATCTGAAGGCCTTACTGTGTCACGAATTACAGACGCTTGTGGAGCGCTTCGGCAGCTGCGAGAAGGTCCGCCGCCCAGCGGGCTCCCGGTCGTCTACCCATCCGATCGATGGGGCCGGAGACCGAAATCGCGGCAATGACAGCGCCTGCCGAGTCTCGGACGGGAGCCGCGACGCTGGCGACACCGGGCTCACGTTCGGCCGCGCTCTGTGCCCAGCCGCGCCGGCGAACCTCGAGGAGCACTCGTTCGCCGAACGACGCATCGGCGAGGACGGTCCGTTGGGTTTGTGGATCTGCCCATGCGAGAAGGACCTTGGCGCCGGATCCGGCGTTCATCGGCAGTCGGGCTCCGACGAGCACCGTGTCACGCAGGCCGGTCGGTGGTTCCATCGACGCGACGCAGATGCGTTGTGTGCCTTCGCGACGGTACAGCTGGACGCTTTCGCCGGTGATTTCGCGAAGGCGGGGGAGGATGAGTCCGGCCGCAGCAATGAGTGGATCATTAGCGGTGGCAGCGAGTTCGGCGAGTCCGGGCCCTGGGCACCACTGACCGTCCGAGTCGCGAGTGAGGAGTCGATGGACTTCGAGACCGACGGCGAGTCTATGGGCGGTCGCGCGCGGCAAACCGGTTCGTGCACAGAGTTCGGTGAGGCTGCACGGTTCCTCAGCTACTGCATGAAGCACGCCCATTGCTTTGTCCAGGACGCCGATGCCGCTATGCTGTCTCATAGGTCGATACCAGATTCTCGCATAGTGGGATGCTACCGCATTTCCTGGAGGGATAGCGCATTTCCTCGGGACAGTCTGCATCTGCTGTGAAGGCTGGGGACCTACTTCACGCGCGGCGGGCCAGCCCGTAGTCCGCCGACGCGAGGCTACGTACAGAGGTGGAAGACATGGCACAGAAAGCACGCACTCTCGCCGAGAAGGTGTGGGACGACCACGTTGTCGTGAAAGGGGAGGGGCAGGATCCCGACCTCATCTACATCGATCTCCACCTCGTTCACGAAGTGACGAGCCCCCAGGCATTCGACGGACTTCGCCTGGCGGGACGCCAGTTGCGCCGTCCCGACCTGACGATTGCCACCGAGGACCACAACGTTCCGACGATCGACATCGACAAGCCGATCGCAGATCCTGTGTCCAAGACTCAGGTCGACACCTTGCGCCGAAATTGCGAGGAGTTCGGAGTTCGCTTGCACCGCATGGGCGATCTCGACCAAGGCATCGTGCATGTGGTCGGACCGCAGCTCGGCCTGACGCAGCCCGGAACCACCGTGGTGTGCGGCGACAGTCATACGTCGACGCACGGCGCATTCGGTGCGCTCGCAATGGGAATCGGCACCAGCGAGGTCGAGCATGTGATGGCAACGCAGACATTGTCGTTGCGCCCCTTCAAGACCATGGCGATCACGGTCGACGGCGAGCTGCCTCCCGGCGTCACGAGCAAGGACTTGATCCTCGCAGTCATCGCCAAGATCGGCACCGGCGGCGGCCAGGGCTACGTACTGGAGTACCGCGGCGAGGCCATTCGCAAACTGTCGATGGAAGCTCGTATGACCATCTGCAACATGTCGATCGAGGCCGGAGCCCGCGCGGGCATGATCGCACCGGACGAGACCACTTACGAGTTCATCAAGGGCCGTCCGCATGCACCGTCCGGCGCAGAGTGGGACGAAGCCGTCGCCGCGTGGGAGTTGCTCAAGACCGACGAGGGCGCGGAATTCGACAACGAGGTTCACATCGACGCAAGCGCATTGACGCCTTTCGTCACGTGGGGAACCAATCCGGGACAGGGTGCGCCGCTCGGCGACCGTGTGCCTGATCCCGAACTGATCGTCGACGAGAGCGAGCGTCAGGCAGCCGAGAAGGCGCTCACCTACATGGGTCTCGACGCCGGTATGCCGCTTCGGGATGTTTCTGTCGACACCGTGTTCGTCGGTTCGTGCACCAACGGACGCATCGAAGACCTGCGCGCAGTGGCGGAGGTGCTCGAGGGTCGCCATGTGGCAGAGGGCGTTCGGATGCTCATCGTTCCCGGCTCGATGCGGGTGCGGGCTCAAGCCGAAAGCGAAGGTCTCGGTGAAATCTTCACAGCGGCAGGGGCTGAATGGCGCCAGGCCGGTTGCTCGATGTGCTTGGGAATGAACCCTGACCAGCTTGCTCCCGGCGAGCGTTCGGCATCGACGTCCAACCGGAATTTCGAAGGCCGACAGGGTAAAGGCGGCCGGACTCATCTGGTTTCCCCGCTCGTCGCGGCTGCCACGGCGGTCCGCGGAACGCTCTCGGCACCGGCCGATCTGGTCTGACCCACTTACCATCTCGAGGAGAATTTCGATGGAATCCTTTACCACGCACAAGGGTATCGGCGTCCCGCTGCGACGCTCGAATGTCGATACCGACCAGATCATCCCTGCCGTGTACCTGAAACGGGTGACGCGCACCGGATTCGAGGACGGGCTGTTTGCAGGCTGGCGTACCGACCCCAACTTCATTCTCAATCTGGCTCCGTACGACAAGGGAAGTGTCCTCGTGGCCGGTCCCGATTTCGGCACGGGCTCTTCGCGTGAGCATGCCGTGTGGGCTCTCTCCGACTTCGGATTTCGGGTCGTCATCGCATCCCGGTTCGCCGACATCTTCCGCGGAAACGCCGGAAAAGCCGGTCTCGTAGCGGCACAGGTCGAGCAGAGCGACGTCGAATTGCTCTGGAAGTTGCTCGAAGAGCAGCCCGGATTGGAATTGACAGTAGATCTCGAGAATCGGACCGTCAGCGCCGGAACTACGGTGGTGCCGTTCAATATTGACGACTACACACGGTGGCGTCTGCTGGAGGGTCTCGACGACATCGGACTGACATTGCGGCAGGTAGACGCGATTTCCGAGTTCGAAAAGTCAAGGCCTTCATGGAAACCGACTACCCTTCCAGCCCGAATTTCGCAGGGCTGAACCGAAATCCGCAACTCCGCGCGGGAAGAGAAATAGGTCACCATTTCGCAGTCACGTTGAATGAGAATTGGCGTGGCACATAGACTCTTGCCGTTATCAGGTTTACCGTGGTTCTCAGTCGGTCCGACGGTGGACCACAATTAGCGGAGGAATTTCAATGAACAAGGCAGAGCTCATCGATGTTCTGACTGAAAAGCTGGGTTCGGACAGGCGCACAGCGACCGACGCAGTGGAGCACGTCGTGGACACCATCGTCCGCGCCGTCCACCGTGGCGAGAGCGTGACCATCACCGGCTTCGGAGTCTTCGAGCAGCGTCGTCGTGCAGCACGTGTTGCACGCAACCCGCGTACGGGCGAGACCGTCAAGGTCAAGCCGACGTCGGTTCCGGCTTTCCGTCCGGGTGCGCAGTTCAAGGCTGTTATCGCTGGTGGACAGAAGCTTCCGGCCACCGGCCCGGCAGTCAAGCGTGGCGTAGCAGCACCGGCCACCAAGGCTGCAGCCAAGAAGGCTGCTGCCAAGAAGACCGCAGCCAAGAAGGCTCCGGCCAAGAAGGCTCCGGCCAAGACCGCAGCCAAG
This sequence comes from Rhodococcus sp. C3V, assembly GCF_029269915.1. Taxonomy (NCBI): domain Bacteria; kingdom Bacillati; phylum Actinomycetota; class Actinomycetes; order Mycobacteriales; family Nocardiaceae; genus Rhodococcus; species Rhodococcus sp. C3V. The sequence goes on along the minus strand of NZ_JARJBE010000002.1, from coordinate 318,007 downwards.
AAGACGGTTGCCGCGAAGGCTCCCGCCAAGAAGGCTCCGGCCAAGACCGCAGCCAAGAAGACGGTTGCCACCAAGGCTCCCGCCAAGAAGGCTCCGGCCAAGACCGCAGCCAAGGCTCCGGCCAAGAAGGCTCCGGCCAAGAAGGCCCCCGCCAAGACCGCAGCCAAGAAGGCTCCGGCCAAGAAGGCTCCGGCCAAGCGCGCAAAGTAGTCGCGTTCGGGTGAAAAACCCGATGCCGTAAGACAAAGAGGTGCAGCCGCGGATCAGATCCGCGGCTGCACCTCTTTTTTGCTGTCTGGGAGAAGTGTGAATTCTCCTGTGTTTCAGTGCTTTGCAAAACTACCGAATCGAGCTGGGTGTCGGTTGGTCCAAATCCCTCAGGAGTTGGCGACTTTGGGGAGCGGGCTGTCGAGGTGATCCGCGGCTACCAGACGGCCGTCGAGGAACGAGAGCACCCAAGTGCTCGCCTTACGGTTGCGCGCCGAGGGCAGTGTTACACCGGCCGTATCAGCCCACCAGCGCATCAAATCGGGGATGACGCCTCCTTGGCTGCAGATTACGGGAGTGCCCTCCAGTGCGGCGATCTGCAGCGCACGCGCCCTGGCGGCGTCGGGATCGGCCTCGTAACCTTCTTCGGTCAGAAGAGGTTCCGTCGAAATCTCTACACCCAATGCCTCCGCCAATGGCATCACAGTGTCGATGCAGCGCGTACGGTCAGCCGCGAAAACCGAATCGGCTCCGAAGATTTTCAGCTGTTCGACCAAGGCGGCGGATTGCTCTTTGCCCTTGGCGTCGAGTGGACGCACGTTGTCGTCGCCCTTGTATCGCTTACGGCTTCCAGCTTTTGCGTGGCGGACGAGTAATACCGTTTTCGTGTCAGGCCGAAGGGAAACGAAGCGGCGAAGAATCATTCGATCCATCGGGTAGGAAAGATGATCGGCTACCTCGGTGACCGGAAGCCAATAGAGAACATCCACTTCGCTATTCGGCCCGAAATCTCCGTCCACTGCTTCGGCCGACCAGTATTCGACCCGTTTGAGTTTGCGATGTCCCGGGATCGGGTACGTCACGCCACCGAGGTGCCTTCCGAAACGTCCGGTGATCGAGGTCTCTTCGCGGACCTCGCGAACTGCTGCGGTCAAGAAGGTCTCGCCGGGATCGAGCTTTCCTTTGGGGAATGACCAGTCGTCGTACTTCGGTCGATGTACGACGGCGATCTCGATGGCGGAAGGATCCTGAGGAGCCTTCCGCCACAGAACCGCGCCTGCGGCAAAGATGTTGGCTTTGACCGGCTTGTCGCTCATTGTGTGATCCGAGCCCGTCAAGACCCGCTGGCGGTGCGACTGCGCATCAACGACTGTTGATGCTCACGTACGTCCTCACCGCGTTCGGGGGCAGCGACCCAACTCCCGTCCGGATGCAGTACCCAGCAGCGAGTTCGGGGATCGAGCGCGGAGTCGAAGATGTCACCGAGTTGCTTCGACAGTTTCGGGTCCTTGACCTGCACCATGACCTCGACGCGGCGATCGAGGTTGCGGTGCATCATGTCTGCGCTGCCGATCCAGAATTCGTCGGCCGAGCGGAAATGGAACATTCGCGAGTGTTCGAGGAAGCGTCCGAGAATGGAACGTACTTCGATGTTTTCGCTGAGGCCGGGAACGCCCGGCTTGAGCGCGCAGATTCCGCGGACCACGATCTCGACGGGGATACCGGCCTTGGACGCGCGGTACAACGCGTCGATGACCTGCTCGTCGACCAATGCGTTGGCCTTCAAGCGGATACCGGCATCGCGGCCTGCGAGCTTGTGAGCGATCTCGTTGTCGATCCGCTCGATGATCCCGCGGCGAACCCCGTACGGCGCTACGAGAAGGTTGCGGTAGCTCGTCTTTCGGGAGTATCCGGTCAGCGAGTTGAAGAGGTCGGTGAGGTCTGCACCGATCTCCGGTGCTGCGGTGAGCAATCCGACGTCCTCGTACATGCGCGCGGTCTTCGGGTTGTAGTTGCCCGTGCCGATGTGGCAGTAACGACGAATGGTCGAGCCCTCTCGTCTGACGACGAGGCACGTCTTGCAGTGAGTCTTGAGACCGACGAGACCGTAGACGACGTGAACGCCGGCCTGCTCGAGTTTGCGTGCCCACTTGATGTTGGCCTGCTCGTCGAAGCGGGCCTTGATCTCCACCAGCGCGACAACCTGCTTGCCCGCTTCGGCGGCGTCGATCAGTGCATTGACGATGGGGGAGTCGCCGGAAGTGCGGTACAGGGTCTGCTTGATCGCGAGCACCTGCGGGTCGGCGGCGGCCTGTTCGATGAAGCGTTGAACGCTTGTGGAAAACGAGTCGTATGGGTGGTGGACGAGCACGTCGCCTTCGCGCAGGGTCGAGAACACGCTCTTCGGAGTCTCGCGTTCACCGAACGCCGGATGCGTCGCCGGGACGAACGGAGCGTCTTTGAGAGCGGGGCGGTCGACGGCGTAAACCTGCCAGAGGCAGGACAAGTCGAGGAGACCGGAAACCTCGATCACGTCGGCCGGATCGACGTCGAGTTCACGCAGAAGCAGTTCGAGCATGTGCTCGGTCATGTCGTCGGCAACTTCGAGGCGAACGGGTGAACCGAAACGACGACGCGCCAATTCACGTTCGAGTGCCTGCAGCAGATCCTCGTCCCGATCTTCTTCGACCTCGAAATCGGCGTTGCGTGTGATTCGGAAAGCGTGATGTTCGACGATTTCCATTCCGGGGAACAGCACGTCCAGATGAGCCGAAATCAGTTCTTCCATCGGGAGGAAAGAATCGATGGTGGACGAAGATGTCGTGCTCTTGACTCGCACGAACCGGCCGACGTTGTCGGGAACCTTGACGCGAGCGAAGTGTTCGCCGCGGGTGACGGAGTCCTTCACTGTCACGGCGAGGTTGAGGCTCAGTCCGCTGATGTAGGGGAACGGGTGGGCGTGATCGACTGCCAACGGCGTCAGTACCGGGAAGACCTGCTCGTGGAAATGCGCCGAGAGCCGGCCGTGATCGTCGGCACTGAGGTCGGCCCATCGAACAATTGAAATGCCTTCTGCCGCCAGGGCAGGGCGGACCGAGTCGAGAAACACGTGTGCGTGCTTGTCAGCGAGTTCCTGGGTGCGACGCGCGATGAGCGCCAATTGTTCGCGTGGGGAGAGGCCGTCGGCGGACCTGACCGACAGTCCCGTCTCGTCGCGGCGCTTGAGTCCGGCGACCCGGACCATGAAAAATTCGTCGAGATTGGAAGCGAAGATGGCGAGGAACTTTGCGCGTTCGAGCAACGGCAGTGACTCGTCGGCAGCCAATGCGAGAACACGGGCATTGAAATCGAGCCAGCTGAGTTCGCGGTTGAGGTAACGATCCTCGGGAAGTCCGACGAGCAATTCGGGTAGCTCTGCCTTGGTAGCTGCAGGGGGAGCGCCCGGGATGTTGGTGGCGACCGCGACGGCCTGAGATCGCGGCGAGGTGGCCGCGCCGTTCTCGTGCCGGCCGGAGCTGTGGTCTCCGTCCGACTGGTCTTCGGAAATACGGTTTTCGAGTGCTTCGCCATTGCTCACTCGTCGATCATCCCCCACAATCGCGCGGTCCGACAATCGATGAAAGAAAATTCATCGACTGTTCGACGGCGTGGCCTTGAGTCTGGTCAACGAAGCCGATGTCGCGGGGCCTACTCCCAGTGCTCGCACAGTGCCGAGATCGGCATGGGTGTCGACGTCGGTGCGCAGTCCCGGCCATTGGCCGTTGAGTGGACGAGCACCTGAATTGGCATGTCCAAGTGCGGATTCCGGCCCGAACCGAGGGTCGAGCGCGCTTTCGCCGCACGCAAACAATGCGGAAGTGCCGGTGCCGTGGTGATCGACGACGACTGAACGTCCGCCGCTTCGGGCCGCGGCCACGGCCTCCGTCAGTTCGCTCGGTTGCATGGCGGGCAAGTCGGCTTGCAGCACAACGAGGTCGACCACTCCGCGCTTGGCTCGGATATCGGCGGCCGCTGCACTCAACGCCGCGTTGAGGGTTTCCTCCGTGCGCGGTGTTGCGCCGTTGGTTCGGGCGCCGTCGGGAGCTGGATCGGCGTAGACCGTCACGCCGACGGAATATGCAAGGGCGGCAACGGTGGGGTCTGGGGTGACCACTGTGACGCTGTCGATGGCCGAGACGGCTGCAACTGTGGCGAGGGTGTCGTGAAGCATGGCCAACACGAGGTCTGCACGCGCGTCCGAGTCGAGTTCGCCCGCGAGGCGGGACTTGGCCGATCTCAAGGACTTGACGGCCACTATCGCATGCATGGGGCGTTCGATCTCCGTGCGCGCATGCGGTGTCTCCACGGCGTGTGGGTACGGGGGTTCCGCGCTGTCCATCCCTCGATCTTGCCAGTCATCACGCTCGGTGTCCGCGGCTGCCCACCGCAGTGCACCACAGGCGATACTCTGTGCAGACGATTTTTCTGGCGGCGACCCGCTTCGCCGGGTAGACGGGGTGAGCGTGTGAGTAAGGCAGCTGTATTGGGCGCAGGTTCGTGGGGAACGGCGTTGGCGAAGGTGATGGCCGAGGCCGGAACCGACGTGACGATGTGGGCCAGGCGTGAAGAGGTCGCGAAGCGCATCGACACCACGCACGAGAACAGCGACTATCTGCCAGGCATTGCTTTGCCTTCGTCGATTCGCGCGACCCACCACCACGAGGAGGCGATGGCAGGTGCTGACTTCATCGTGCTGGCGGTTCCCTCGCAGTCGCTACGAGCAAACCTGGAGCAGTGGAAAGGCTCGATCGGACCCGATGCGACTCTGCTGAGTCTGGCCAAGGGAATCGAGACCGGGACGCTCATGCGCATGAGCCAGGTCATCGTGTCGGTGACCGGCGTGGAACCGGGGCGCGTCGCGGTGCTCTCGGGCCCGAACCTTGCACACGAGATCGCCGGCGGGCAGCCCGCGGCGACGGTGATCGCCTGTTCGGATTCCTCGCGTGCCCTCGCTCTCCAGGATGCTTGTGCTACCGGCTATTTCAGGCCGTACACCAACTCCGACGTCATCGGATGCGAGATCGGTGGTGCGTGTAAGAACGTGATCGCGCTGGCCTGCGGCATGGCCGCCGGCAGTGGATTCGGCGACAACACGGTTGCCAGCATCATCACCCGTGGGCTCGCCGAGACGATTCGTCTCGGCGTTGCGCTCGGCGCCAAGGCGTCGACTCTTGCAGGCTTGGCGGGCGTCGGTGACCTGGTAGCGACCTGCACGTCCGAGTTGTCGCGAAACCGGACGTTCGGAGAGCGGCTCGGACGAGGCGGGTCGATGGAGTCGGCACAGAAGGCAACCAACGGTCAGGTCGCCGAGGGCGTGAAGTCGTGCACGTCGGTACGCGCACTCGCTGCCGGATACGACGTGGAGATGCCGTTGACCGACGCGGTCCACCGGGTGTGCCACGAAGGCATGGCCGTCAGCGATGCGATCGGTCAGTTGCTCGGACGCCGGACGAAGCCGGAATGAGTGAAATCGGTGTGGGTCGCTTCGAGGATTACGGGGATTCGACGCGCAGCGTGAGCGCCGTCGCGCGCGAACACGCCGCGGGTCAGCCCATGCAACTGGGCCCGATATTCGCTGCGCCGTACCAACTTTCGGCGGACGAAGGTTCCGAGTCCGATACCTATGCACGTGCATCGAACCCGGGTTGGCGCGGACTCGAATCCGCGCTCGCGGCGCTCGAGAGAGCGGACCACGCCCTCGTCATGGGATCGGGGATGTCCGCGATCACCGCTACCTTGCGCAGCGTCCTCGTCGCGGGGGATACCGTCGTCGTGCCCTCGGACGGGTATTACCAAGTGCGGTTGTACGCGAACGAGCGCCTCGCGCCGTTGGGAATCACCGTTCGCGAGGTTTCGACTCTGCAGATGGGCGACGCGAGCTTCGTAGATCTGCTCGACGCGTCACCGGGCCGCGTGGTCGTCGTCGCCGAGACGCCGTCCAACCCGGTGCTGGACGTGGTCGACCTTCGCGTGCTCGCCGACGTGTGCCACCGTTCGGGTGCGCTGCTGATCGTCGACAACACGACCGCGACACCGCTGGGTCAGCGCCCGCTCGAATTGGGTGCCGACGTCGTGGTGGCCAGCGGTACCAAGGCTCTCAGCGGGCACAGTGACCTCCTGATGGGTTACGTCGCCACCTCCGATACGGCGGTGAGTCGGCAAATCGAGCGTGAGCGACTTCTCTCGGGAACGGTGCTCGGCCCCTTCGAGACGTGGCTTGCGCACCGGAGTCTCGGCACGGCAGGCCTGCGATTCGGGCGTCAGTGCGACAACGCGCTGGCGCTTGCCGAGATGTTGGTGGATCACAAAGCAGTCCGGTCCGTTCGTTACCCCGGCCTTCGCGGTGACCCGTCCTATGCAACGGCATCCGGTCAGATGAATCGATTCGGTGGATTGGTGAGCGTCGAGTTGGATTCGGCTCAGGCATTCCACTCGTTCGTCGAAGCGAGCGCTCTCGTCACGGCTGCTACCAGCTTCGGCGGGATCCACACGACGGCGGATCGCCGTGCGCGCTGGGGCGATCCGGTCAGTGCGGGGTTTGTCCGAATCGCTTGTGGCATCGAGGACACCGCCGATCTCCTGGCCGACATCGAGCGCGCACTCGACGCGTAAACGGGCCGGGTCGACGAAATCGGTCCGGCCCGATCGCGTGCCGCAGTCGATTCGGCGGTACGGTTTGACGCGTGAACAGCAGTCGTACCCGCGTGGCCGTGATCTTCGGTGGCCGGAGCAATGAGCATTCAGTGTCCTGTGTTTCCGCCGGAAGCGTCCTGAGCAACCTCGACCCCGATCGGTACGACGTCGTACCGATCGGCATCACTGTCGACGGTTCCTGGGTGCTCGGTTCGAGCGACCCCAGTTCCCTCGCGATCAGCGGGCGCGCGCTGCCGTCGGTCGACAAAGACGGAACGTCGGTGGTCCTCAGCGCGGACCCCACCCGCGAGGGCGAGGTCATCTCCTTCGACGGCTCCGACGCCGGTGCTGTGCTCGCGTCGGTCGACGTCGTGTTCCCCGTTCTTCATGGGGCTTACGGCGAAGACGGCACGATCCAGGGTCTGCTCGAACTTGCCGGGATTCCGTACGTCGGACCCGGAGTTCTGGCCAGCGCCGCCGGCATGGACAAAGAGTTCACGAAGAAGCTTCTTGCTGCTGAAGGACTTCCCGTCGGAGTGCAGGTCGTGCTTCGACCGGGAACCGCAACGCTGACCGAAGAGCAGAAGGCGGAATTGGGCCTTCCGGTTTTCGTCAAGCCCGCTCGTGGAGGCTCGTCCATCGGCATCACTCGGGTGAGCAATTGGGACGGTCTGGACGGGGCGATCGCTCATGCACGCCTGCATGATCCCAAGGTGATCGTCGAAGGCGCGATCATCGGCCGCGAGGTGGAATGCGGCGTCCTCGAATTCCCGAACGGCGACGTCAAGGCGAGTGTGGTCGCAGAGATCCGGATGCCGGATTCCGACGCCGATTCGGACGCATTCTACGACTTCGACACCAAGTACCTCGACGACGTCTGTGAATTCGACATCCCCGCGAAACTCGACGAGTCGGTGAGCGACCAGATTCGAGAGCTTGCTGTCCGCGCGTTCAAGGCACTCGATTGCCAGGGACTCTCGCGGGTCGATTTCTTCGTCACGGCTGACGGCCCGGTGATCAACGAGATCAACACGATGCCCGGGTTCACTTCCATCTCGATGTACCCGAAGATGTGGAACGCCACCGGAATCGATTACCGCACTTTGATTTCGACTCTGGTCGACACCGCCATCGCTCGCGGCACCGGCCTTCGCTGATCAGGGAACCGCGACCGGCGCCGGGTCGAGAGGCTTCTGTTCGAGGGTCGCCGTGATGGTGTCGGAGATTTCCTGAATCGGCGTCGGACCGGTCCCGTCGGGGATCGTGATACCGATGTATTCACCGCGGTCTACGGCAAACCAAGTGCTCGCCGCCAAACCGATGTCGGTTCCCGAGACCTGGAACCACTGGACACCGTTCACGACCTGTAGTGCTGCAGCCTGGTCGAACTCGGACGGACGGTCGAGTCCGCAGCGCAAGACGATCGGCTCTCCTTCGCTGCGCTGCCACGCTGCCGCACCGGCCGGAGCAGGTTCCACCAATTCGGCTTTCGTGAAGTCGTCGATCTTGTCGGGGAGCGCGCCGAGAAGGGAAACGCAGGCCGGCGACTCCGCTGCCGGTGCCGGTACGGGTCCCAATGCAACCGGCGAGAGTTCAGGGTTGTTTCCCGCGACGACGGCCGCGATCACTACTCCGACGATCAGGGCTACCGGGAGTGCGATGGCGGTGGCGATCAGCGCCGGACTGCGGCGCTCTGACGGATCGTCGTCGCCGTCGGGGTCGATGTCGGCGTTGTCTGCGGTGGAGGTGTTGTCTGCCATGCTCAGTTCTTCGCTCGGGTCCTGGTCCAGTCGATCAGCGGTCTTGTCACTTCTGAGAGCATGTCGGTGAATCGGTAGGATTGCCGACACACGCGTGAGCTTGCAGAAGCATTCACGACCACAGCTAGAAGGTACCGCAGGCCGCTTACGAGCGAATTGCGTCGGCATTGGAGAGACTCATCGCATCATCGGAGTTCACTGCATCATCGGAGTTCGGGTCGGAGCCCACTGTCGAGCAGGTGGGGGAGTTCGACGTGATCGCGCGATCTCTTCTCGGCCGAATCCAACCGGTCACCACTGAATTGGGGCCGGGTGACGATGCCGCCATCGTGACTTCCGGAGACGGCCGTGTGGTCGTCTCGTCCGACATGTTGGTCGAAGGTCGACATTTCCGAATGGATTGGTCTTCACCACGCGACATCGGCCGGAAGGCAGTGGCACAGAACGCTGCTGATGTGGTCTCGATGGGAGCGCGGCCGACGGCCTTCACGGTGTCTCTGGGGTGCCCGCCTTCGACACCCGTCGACGTGGTCGACGCAATCTCCGCGGGAATCTGGGACGCGGCAACCGATCTGGGTGCCGGTGTGGTCGGCGGTGACCTGGTCCAGTCACCGGTGATCGTGGTGTCGGTGACCGTGCTCGGCGATCTCGGTGGCCGTGCGGCAGTTCTGCGTTCGGGAGCAAAGATCGGTGACAAGATCGCGGTCGCCGGGTTGTTCGGTTGCTCGGCAGCAGGGTTGGCACTACTGCTCGACGAAGCCGTACTGCTCGACAAGCCCGCAAACTTTCCAGATTTGCTTGCCTCCCATCGCGTTCCGAATCCGCCGTATCAATCGGCATGGGACGCCGCAGAATCAGCACATTCCATGACGGACGTGTCCGACGGATTGATCGCGGACCTCCGACATCTCGCAGAGGCCTCGCACGTGCGGTTCGACATCTTCTCGGCTGCGGTTCCGACCTCACCGGATGTCGCATCGGCGGCCGAGGCACTCGACGTCGATCCGCTGGACTGGATCCTCTCCGGTGGTGAAGATCACGGATTTGCAGCAACTTTCGGGCCTGAGGTCGAGATTCCGTCGGGTTGGATCGTGATCGGTGAGGTTGCCGCCGGTTCGGGCGTGAGCGTCGACGGTTCGCTTCGCGAGAGCGACGGGGGCTGGCACAGCTTTTCGACCACCGGTACCACCGCGGTATAGGTTGCTTTCATGGCTGTATACGCACTTGGAGACAGAGTTCCGGACATTCATCCGGACGCATACGTCCACCCGGACGCGGTGGTGATCGGCGCCGTGACTCTCGCAGCGGGTACCTCGATCTGGCCGCAAGCGGTATTGCGTGGTGACTACGGAACCATTTCGGTGGGAATCGGATCGAACATCCAGGACGGAACCGTCATCCATTGCACCGCCGTCGATGCGACTGTCATCGGTTCCGGTTGCGTCGTGGGCCACAACGCGCACATCGAGGGATCGACCATCGAGGACCATTGCCTGATCGCGTCGGGGTCAGTTGTTCTCAACGGAACGGTGATCGGGACGGGGTCGATCGTCGCCGCTGGTGCGGTGGTGGCCAACAAGATGCAGGTTCCGCCGCGCAGCATGGCACTCGGTGTCCCCGCCAAGGTCCGTGCGGGATACGAGGTTCCGCTCGGTCACCTCGACGGCAACGTCAAGATGTACGCAGCCAATGCGGCGTACTACCGCGACGCGTTGCGCAGGCTCGACTGATGGCGCCGCTTGCAGAGATCGTCGACCCAGGGTGGGCGCGAGCACTCGAACCGGTGTCGGAGCAGATCACCGCGATGGGTAAGTTCTTGCGCGAAGAGATCGCTGCGGGACGGGAGTACCTGCCGGCGGGGGAGAACGTCTTGCGTGCGTTCACGAACCCTTTCGAGGACGTTCGAGTGCTCATCGTCGGTCAGGACCCTTATCCGACGCCCGGTCACGCTGTCGGGTTGAGCTTTTCGGTTGCACCGGACGTGCGGCCGGTTCCGCGAAGTCTCGGCAACATCTACAAGGAGTATCACCAGGATCTCGGGTTGCCGATACCGCCGAACGGCGATCTGACACCGTGGTCGAAACAAGGTGTGCTGCTTCTCAATCGCGTTCTCACCGTGCAGCCGGGTCAAGCCGCTTCTCATCGTAAGAAGGGCTGGGAGCCGGTGACCGAGCAGGCTATCCGCGCTCTGGTCGCGCGGTCGTCACCGATGGTGGCGATCTTGTGGGGTCGTGACGCGGCCACTCTCGCGCCGATGCTCGGCGACACACCGATCATCGAATCCGCGCACCCGTCACCGCTTTCGGCCTCGCGTGGCTTCTTCGGTTCGCGCCCCTTCAGTCGTGCGAACGAACTCTTGACCGGACTCGGAGCCGATCCGGTCGACTGGAATCTGGGCTGATCGAACGGTGTCTGCACGAACCGGCCTGCCGAACGTCGAGTCGCGACGTTCGGCACGGCAGTTCGACTAGGCCTGCTTTGCGGAAGTGAAATCGGGCCGACGCTTGTCGACGAACGCGTCGACGCCCTCGCGTCCGATCGGGCTGTTCGCTGCGATGGCGATGGACGCGGCTTCGGCGTCGAGTTGCTCGGCGAGCGAGTTCGTCCGCGACGAACGCAGCAGTGCTTTGATTCCCGAGTACGACGTACTCGGTCCGTTGGCCAGAGCGCGGGCGAGGCGAGCTGCCTCTTCTTGGACCTCGTCGTCACCGACGAGTCGGGTGAGGATCCCCAGGCGGACGGCTTCGTCGCCACCGATCACCGAATCGTTGAGAAGAATCTCGCGAGCGCGTGCCACGCCGACGATGCGTGGAAGCGTCCACGACATTCCGCCGTCCGGGGTGAAACCGATGGAGGGGTACGCGGGGCGAAGCTTGGTGCCGGTGCCGCCGATTGCGACGTCGGCGAGGCAGACCAGGCTCATTCCGGCGCCGGCAGCCCATCCGTGGACCCCGGCCACCACTGGAGCGGTCGCAGCGTCGAGCGCGCGAACGAACACGTGGAAGACGCGGGCAACCTCGGCCACGTACTCGCCGCGGTCAGGGGCTGCGGCGAACGCACGGACGTTGCCGCCGGCACAGAAGTTTGCGCCTTCGCCGACCAGAAGGATGCTCCCGATGTCGTTTCCGACTGTCTCGAGCGCCTGCGCGCCCTGAACCAGTCCTTCGTCGTCGAGGGAGGTGCCGTTGGCGGCGGTGGAAATGGTGATGCGGAGTACGCCCTCGTCGAGGGTCACTTTGCTCAGGTCATCGATGGAAGTCACTCAACGCACATTACGGGTGTCCGACAGCCATACGAAACACGGGGACACATAGATACAGCCACATAGATACAGCTCTGCCCCCGTCACCGAAGTGACGGGGGCAGAGCCTGCAATAGTTTGTGCTCGGGCAATCAGCCCCGAGCGACCTTGCCTGCCTTCAGGCAGGAGGTGCACACGTTGACCTTACGGGTGTTACCCGGGGCAACCTCGGTACGAACAGACTGAATGTTCGGGTTCCAGCGACGATTGGTACGCCGGTGCGAGTGCGAGACCGACTTACCGAAGCCGGGCCCCTTGGCGCATACGTCGCAGACGGCAGCCATAGTCGCGAACTCCTTGTTAGAAATGAATATTGAAGTGGTTACCCTACACGGTAGGGCAGCCAGAATTACAATCCGAATATACTCGACTTCGAACCGATCCTTGACCGCTCACTGTGCAGCCGAACGTGAAAACAGTCAATCAGCAACAAACAAAGTGCAGCATTATTTCGTGTAGCCCGTTCGAGGCAACCGTGTAAGAGTAACCGCTTCCGGCCCGAATGGCCAAACCGCCCGGTAATGACGGTTGCGCAGAAGCGTCGGACTACCCTCGACTGCACCGATCACCGATCTCTTTTTCATCGTCAGTCTTTCCATCGTCGAGGGGAACCGTCAGTGGGGGAAGTGCAACGCGTCGCCGAAGAAGCGGAATCCGTCGCGGACGGACATCTGCTGCGGCGCTGGGCCCGCCGGGCGGTCGACAGCCTCCAGAAACGTCGCGGTGAGATCAACAACCTCAACGTCTTTCCCATCCCTGATTCGGATACCGGCACCAATCTGCTGTTCACGATGCGGGCTGCACTCGATTCCGCCGAGACGATCGAGGACGACGTCCGCAGTGCGGGCCGCGTCGCCAACGCTCTGGCTCGGGGCGCCGTGTCCGGTGCTCGCGGTAATTCCGGAGTGATCCTCTCCCAGGTGATCCGGGGCATCGCCGAGAGCGTTCAAGGTGAGCACATCGACGGCCGTAGCTTCGCGAACTCGCTGACCACGGCGACGACGCTGGCCTCTCGGGCTGTCTCCGATCTGGTGGAAGGCACCATCGTCACGGTATTGCGTGCATCGGGAGAAGCAGCGCAGGAGTGCGTCGACACCAGGACACCGAGCGGCGAGGATCTTGCATCCGTGGTTGCCGCCGCTGCCGATGCCGCTGCGGTCGCACTGAACAAGACGCCGGAGCAACTGGACGTTCTCGCGTCCGCCGGGGTGGTCGATGCCGGGGGATTCGGTCTGGTTCTGATCCTCGACGCCTTTGTCGAGGTGCTGACCGGGAAGCCGCAGGTTCGCGAAGATCTGGGGACGCCGGACCCGAGGTCGAGCGCAGTTGTCGACGTCAGCGCATTCGATCACGATTGGGCTCACAAGAGCCCGATCGAATGTGGTGATCACTCGGAACAGGATTTCGAGGTCATGTACCTCGTCGACGACTCCGACGACGATCGCATGACGGCGCTGCGCACGCGGCTGTCCGTCCTCGGAGATTCGACGGTCATCGTCAGCGACGGTTTCGGCGGCTGGTCGGTGCACGTGCATTGCTGCGATGCCGGTGCAGCCGTGGAAGCCGGCCTCGAGGCCGGGAAGGTGCACGGTATTCGCATCAGCAGTTTTCTCGTCGACGAACGCGACCAGTTGGTGGCACGGGCGGAGAGGCGATTCCCCGGGGCCGGCGCGCGCGGCGTACTGGCCGTCGTTGCCGGTGACAGCGCGGCGGCGTTGTTCGAGAGTGAGGGTGCGACGGTTCTTCGGTGCGACGATGCGCCGGTGACACGCGCACAACTGCTCGGCCGCATTCGTCAGATGGAACGCAGCGAAGTTCTGGTGCTTCCGAACGGAGCTTTGACCGCGCAGGAACTCGTCGCAGTCAGTGCCGCTGCACGCGATCCGCTTCACCAGGTTCTGCTGCTGTCGACGTCGTCGATGGTCCAGGGCTTGGCAGCACTTGCCGTTCACGACCCTCAGCGCAACGTCGCCGACGACGGCTTCACGATGTCCGAGGCGGCGGCCGCCACGCGCTGGGGATCGTTGCGGATCGCGGTCGAGCGTTCGCTGACCTACGTCGGGACATGTGATCCGGGTGACGCGATCGGTCTGATGGGGCACGAGGTGGTGCTCATCGGTCCCGACGTCGCGGAGTCGAGTGCGCGACTGGTCGACCTCGCGCTCGGATCCGGCGGCGAACTCGTGACCCTACTCATGGGCGCCGACGCGCCGGACGACCTGGCCGGGCAGCTCGAGGCGCACGTCGTCGCGCACCACCCGGGCGTCGACGTGCTCGTCTATCAGGGTGATCAGCCGGGTGACCTGTTCCAGTTGGGTGTGGAGTGATCGAACCTGGTCTGTCGGTGACTGCTGATATACGAACACATGTGCTTACCGCGACACTGTGCTGGAGGAACTGATGGCGACGCTCGCCGACCCACTCGATCGGCTGCTGGGAAAGAAGACCGCGGACGCGCTCGACGAGGCATTCGAGATCCGCACCGTCGAGGACCTGCTGCGTCACTACCCACACCGGTACGCGTCGGCAGGCAAGGAACTCGCCGAGAAGGAGCCGCCCGAGGGTGAGCACATCACCATCATCGCGCGGGTGGCGTCGGCCGCCGTCGTGAAGATGAAGAACCGTCCGGGGCAGATGTTGCGAGTATCGCTGGCGACTGATTCGCAGACCGTCGACGTCACGTTCTTCAACCCGCAGAAGGTGCGGCACGTCATCAAGCCCGGCGTTCGGGCGATGTTCTCCGGGACGGTGAAGTACTTCCGCGGCAAGTGGTCTCTCACTCATCCGAGCTACCTGATTCTCCCGGAACCTCGTGTCGGCGAAGAGGATTCGGTAGTTCCGCTTGCATCCATCAAGGGAGCCGGTGACCTTGCGGGCCTGGCTCGCGCAAATCAGGATCCCGGCGCCGAACTCGATCTGTCCGTCTTCGACCGCGCGTTGATCCCGCTGTACCCGGCGACCCGCGAGGTCGAGAGCTGGACCATCATGCGGTGCGTGCGGCAAGTGCTCGACCAACTCGATCCGATCGAGGAGCCGTTGCCCGCCGAGACTCGGGCCGAGCACGGATTCATCGGTTTGGACGAGGCGCTGCGCACCGTTCACCTGCCAGATACCAAGGAAGACATCGAACGAGCACAGGATCGTCTGCGTTTCGACGAGGCGCTGTCTCTGCAGTTGGTCCTCGCGATGCGTCGTCACGACAATTCCGAGCGTGTGGCTCCGGCCTGCGCTCCGGTCGCCGGCGGGATCGCGGACCAGTTCGAGGAGATGCTCCCGTTCACTCTGACGGAGGGACAGCAAGCAGTCGCGGAGGAGATCTCCACCGACCTTGCCCGCCCACACCCGATGAGCCGCCTTCTTCAGGGCGAGGTCGGGTCAGGCAAGACGATCGTGGCTCTGCGCGCGATGCTGCAGGTCGTCGATGCGGGTTATCAGTGCGCGTTGCTCGCACCCACCGAGGTCCTGGCAAATCAGCACGCGCGATCACTGCGCAAGATGATGGGCTCGCTGGCTGCAGGTGGTGAACTCGGTTCTGCCGAACATTCCACCCGTATCGCCCTTCTTACCGGCTCACTGCCTGTCGCTGCGAAGCGCGCAGCGCTGCTCGAAGCCGTGACCGGCGACGCCGGGATCGTCATCGGTACCCATGCGCTCATTCAGGACAACGTCGAGTTCTTCAACCTCGGCATGGTTGTCGTCGACGAGCAACACCGCTTCGGCGTCGAGCAACGTGATCAGTTGCGATCACGTGCCCGTGAAGGACTGAGTCCGCATCTGCTGGTGATGACGGCAACGCCGATTCCGCGAACCATCGCCATGACCGTGCTCGGCGACCTCGAGGTCTCGACCCTGCGAGAGCTTCCACGTGGGCGAACCCCGATCAAGAGCAGTGTCGTGCCCGCGAAGCAGAAGCCGCAGTGGGTCGATCGCGCATGGGAACGAATCCGTGAGGACGTCGCCGACGGCCGTCAGGCGTATGTCGTGTGCTCGCGGATCGGTGACGGCGAGCAGGGTGCAGGCGAAGATCAGTTCACCGAGGAGAAGCAGCCCGAGACCAAGTCGGCGGTCGACGTCTTCGAAGAGCTGTCGAGTGGTCCGCTGGCCGATCTGCGAGTCGGGTTGCTGCACGGTCGACTGCCTTCCGACGAAAAGGACGTGGTGATGAGCGCGTTCAACGTCGGTGACATCGACGTCCTCGTCTGTACGACCGTTGTCGAAGTCGGTGTCGACGTTCCGAACGCGACGGTGATGGTGATCGTCGACGCCGAGCGGTTCGGCGTCAGTCAGCTCCATCAGTTGCGTGGCCGCGTCGGTCGAGGGAAACACCAGGGACTGTGCATCCTCGTCACCGGAAGCAATCCCGGGGGGCCGGCGTACGAGCGGCTCTCGGCGGTGGCAGCGACCAACGACGGGTTCGAACTGGCTCAACTCGACCTCGCGACCAGACGTGAAGGAGACATCCTCGGTGCGGCGCAGTCGGGCACAACCTCGAATCTGCGGCTGCTTTCCCTCATGGCCCATGGAGACATCCTCGAGTCCGCCAGGGAGTTCGCTCAGGGAATCGTCGACTCCGATCCGTCGCTCGACGGTCATCCCGCCCTCGCTTCCATGGTGACCGCTGCCCTGGACTCCGACCGGATCGAGTACCTCGAGAAGTCGTGAAGGGTATGACGACAAGCTGAAATCGAATAGCACGAGGACCGCCGGGTTGGTTTCTCGATTCAGTCCGAAATATGAGACTCCGCATGTAGACGCAAGATGAAATCGGGGTAGTTTTCTCGAATGTTCTCCAAAGTGCTCGTCGCGAACCGCGGCGAAATTGCGATCCGTGCCTTCCGCGCCGCCTACGAACTAGGTGCCGGAACCGTCGCGGTGTTCCCGTACGAGGATCGGAATTCGATCCACCGTCTCAAGGCAGACGAGAGCTACCAGATCGGGGAGAAGGGTCACCCCGTTCGCGCGTATCTCTCGGTCGAGGAAATCGTCGCCGCCGCCAAGAGCGCCGGAGCCGACGCCATCTACCCCGGTTACGGCTTCCTCTCCGAGAACCCGGACTTGTCGGCGGCGTGTGCCGAGGCAGGCATCAAGTTCGTCGGCCCGTCCGCCGAGATCCTCGAGTTGACCGGAAACAAGGCTCGGGCCATCGCAGCGGCAAAGGCCGCCGGTCTCCCGGTGCTCGCGTCTTCGGAGCCGTCAGCGGACATCGACGAGTTGCTCGCAGCCGCCGAGGACATGAACTTCCCGCTCTTCGTCAAGGCTGTCGCAGGCGGCGGTGGGCGCGGAATGCGCCGTGTTGCGGAGCGCTCACAGCTCAAGGAATCGATCGAAGCCGCAGCGCGCGAAGCGGAATCGGCCTTCGGCGATTCGACGGTCTTCCTCGAGCAGGCCGTCATCGACCCGCGGCACATCGAAGTGCAGATCCTCGCCGACGAGCAGGGCAACGTCATCCACCTCTTCGAGCGTGACTGCTCGCTGCAACGTCGCCACCAGAAGGTGATCGAGCTCGCTCCGGCGCCCAATCTTTCGGAAGAGTTGCGCGCCAAGATCTGTGCCGACGCCGTCGCCTTCGCGAAGGAGATCGGATACACGTGCGCGGGCACCGTCGAGTTCCTTCTCGACAAGCGCGGCAACCACGTCTTCATCGAGATGAACCCGCGAATTCAGGTCGAGCACACCGTCACCGAAGAAGTGACGGACGTGGACCTGGTCCAGTCGCAGCTCAAGATCGCGTCCGGTTCGACGCTTGCAGAACTTGGTCTGTCACAGGAGACGATCAAGCTTCGCGGCGCGGCGCTGCAGTGCCGCATCACGACCGAGGATCCGGCAAACGGATTCCGCCCGGACACCGGCCGTATCACCGCGTACCGCACCCCGGGCGGAGCCGGTATCCGCTTGGACGGTGGCGCCACACTCGGCGCCGAGGTCGGAGCGTACTTCGATTCCATGCTGGTCAAACTCACTTGTCGCGGTCGCGACCTCGAAGCCGCTGTGGCGCGAGCTCGCCGCGCGGTCACCGAGTTCCGCATTCGTGGTGTCTCGACCAACATTCCGTTCCTGCAGGCGGTTCTCGACGACCCGGACTTCCGGGCCGGACGTGTGACGACCTCCTTCATCGAGGAACGTCCTCAGTTGCTGACTCTGCGTTCTTCGGCAGACCGCGGCACGAAGATCCTGACCTACCTCGCGGATGTGACGGTCAACAAGCCTCACGGTGAGCGGCCCTCGGCGGTGTACCCGCAGGACAAGCTGCCCAAGATCGATCTTTCGACGCCTCCTCCTGCCGGTAGCCGTCAGCGCCTGCTCGAACTCGGACCCGAAGGTTTCGCGAAGGCACTGCGTGAGCAGAAGGCCGTCGGCGTCACCGACACCACCTTCCGTGACGCGCACCAGTCGTTGTTGGCCACGCGAGTTCGAACCAGCGGACTGCTCGGAGTTGCCGGGCACGTTGCGCGGTTGACGCCGGAACTGCTCTCGATCGAAGCCTGGGGCGGCGCGACCTACGATGTGGGACTTCGCTTCCTGCACGAGGATCCGTGGTACCGGCTTGCCGCACTGCGTGAGGCGATTCCCAACATCTGCCTCCAGATGCTTCTTCGCGGTCGAAACACGGTGGGCTACACGCCGTATCCCGAAAAGGTCACGCGCGCATTCGTTCAGGAAGCCACCGACACCGGCATCGACATCTTCCGAATCTTCGACGCGCTCAACAACGTCGACCAGATGCGCCCTGCCATCGACGCGGTGCGTGAGACCGGAACGGCTCTCGCCGAGGTGGCGTTGAGCTACACCGGCGATCTGTCGGATCCGAACGAAACGCTGTACACGCTCGACTACTACCTGAAGTTGGCAGAAGAGATCGTCGATGCGGGCGCTCATGTGCTCGCGATCAAGGACATGGCGGGCCTGCTGCGCGCTCCGGCGGCCACCAAGCTCGTGACGGCGCTACGCAGCAACTTCGATCTTCCGGTTCACGTCCACACGCATGACACCCCCGGTGGACAGTTGGCCACGTATTTCGCCGCGTGGCAGGTGGGCGCCGACGCAGTCGACGGTGCTTCGGCGGCACTGGCCGGAACCACCAGTCAGCCTGCGCTCTCGGCCATCGTCGCCGCTGCCGCGCACTCCGAGTTCGACACCGGACTGAACCTGCAGAACGTGTGCGACCTCGAACCGTACTGGGAGGCGCTGCGAAAGGTGTACGCGCCGTTCGAATCCGGACTGCCGGCGCCGACGGGACGTGTGTACACGCACGAGATTCCGGGCGGCCAGCTCTCCAATCTCCGGACCCAGGCCGTTGCTCTCGGTCTCGGCGACCGGTTCGAAGAGGTCGAAGCCAAGTACGCCGACGCGGACCGCATGCTCGGGCATCTCGTGAAGGTGACGCCGTCGTCGAAGGTCGTCGGCGACCTCGCCCTCCACCTTGTCGGCGCCGGCGTGCCTTCGGAGGAGTTTGCCGCAGATCCGGCGAAGTTCGACATTCCCGACTCCGTGGTGGGCTTCCTGCGCGGTGAACTCGGTACGCCTCCCGGTGGTTGGCCGGAACCGTTCCGCAGCAAGGCACTCGAAGGACGTGGCCAGGCCAAGCCCGAAGCGACGTTGTCCGCTGAGGACGAGGTGCTGCTCGAGGGCTCGTCGAAGGACCGTCAGGCGACGCTGAATCGTCTGCTGTTCCCCGGCCCGACAAAGGAATTCCTCGAACACCGCGAGAAGTACGGTGACACGTCGCGGCTTTCGGCGAACCAGTTCTTCTACGGTTTGCGGCGCGGCGACGAACACCGCGTCGAGTTGGCTCCCGGCGTTGAGCTGATCATCGGTCTCGAAGCGATCTCCGAGCCCGACGAGCGCGGCTACCGCACTGTCATGTGCATCCTGAACGGTCAATTGCGCCCGGTCTCGATCCGCGATCGCTCCATTGCCAGTGACGTACCGGTGGCGGAGAAGGCCGACAAGAACAACCCGGGCCACGTGGCTGCACCGTTCGCGGGCGTCGTGACGCTCGCGGTGAAGGAAGGCCAGAAGATCGAGGCCGGCGACACCGTGGCCACGATCGAAGCAATGAAGATGGAAGCGGCGATCACCTCGCCGCGCGCCGGCGTCGTCTCTCGGATCGCGATCAGCGCCGTCCAACAGGTCGAGGGCGGAGACCTGCTGGTAGTCGTCTCGACGGGGGAGAGCGCCGCAGAGTGACACGCATCATCTCGGGACTCGCGGGCGGTCGACGCCTGCGAGTCCCGCCGAGCGGCACCCGTCCGACGTCGGATCGGGTTCGTGAGGCGCTGTTCAGTGCTCTCGAAGCGCGCATCGATCTCGAAGGGTGCGCGGTTCTCGACCTCTTTGCGGGTTCGGGTGCTCTCGGCCTCGAGGCGCTCTCGCGGGGAGCCGAGCACGTTGTTCTCGTGGAATCGGATGCCAAGGCTGCTGCCGTCATCAAGGCGAACATCGGCACTGTCGCGTTGCCTGGGGCGACGGTTCGCGCCGCTCCGGTTGCGGCCGTGGTCTCGGGTCCGAGCGCGCGTGAATACGACATCGTGATCGCGGACCCACCGTATGCGGTGACCGACGAGGCCGTCGTGTCCATGCTCACCGATCTGCAGGCCAACAAATGGGTGGGGGAGGGCACGATCGTGGTACTCGAACGATCGTCGCGCTCGCCGGAGACCGTGTGGCCTCAGGGCTACGAGCCGATCAAGGCCAAGAACTACGGTGAAGCCCGCATCGAGCTGGCCACCTGCTACGGTCTGGACTCATGACTGGCGCCGTCTGCCCCGGATCCTTCGACCCTGTGACCAACGGTCACCTCGACGTAATCGGAAGAGTTGCTGCGCAATTCGACGAGGTCGTGGTCACCGTGCTGATCAACAAGAGCAAGCGTGGCATGTTCACGATCGACGAGCGGATCGAGATGCTCGAAGACGCGACGAGTCACCTGCCCAACGTTCGCGTCACGTCGTGGCACGGATTGTTGGTCGACTACGCGAAACAAGAAGGCCTCAGCGCGATCGTCAAGGGTCTGCGCGGCGCGAACGACTTCGATTACGAGCTGCAGATGGCTCAGATGAATCAGAAGCTCACGGGCGTCGACACACTGTTCGTCGCCACGAATCCGACGTACAGCTACCTGTCGAGTTCTCTGGTGAAGGAAGTCGCGACTTTCGGCGGCGACGTCTCCGACATGTTGCCGGCCAAAGTGCATTCTCGGCTACTCGCACGTATCGCCGAGCGAGCAGCCGAAAACAGCTGATCCCCGACACACCGACCACGACGACACCCCGTTGGCCGTTCTTCCGGCAAACTTGGACAGGAACGGGCACAGGTCCGAGTGGACCGGTGACGATGTGGGCCGATTTCGGCCGGTAGAGATTGGGGTTGCTTGTGTACCGCGTATTCGAGGCACTGGACGAACTGGTCGCAATTGTCGAAGAGGCGCGCGGTGTTCCCATGACCGCAGGGTGTGTTGTGCCTCGCGGTGACGTACTCGAGCTACTCGACGACGTCCGGGACGCAATTCCGAGCGAGCTGGACGACGCTCAGGACGTCCTCGATCATCGCGACAAATTGGTCGGTGACGCGCGAGCAAACGCCGAGAAGACGGTCAGCAGCGCCAATGCCGAGGCAACGTCGACTGTGGAGAACGCACGCGACGACGCCGACCGGATTCTGTCCGATGCCAAGGCTCAGGCCGATCGCATGGTTGCCGAAGCGCGTGCGCACGCCGATCAGTTGGTCGAGGACGCCGAAGCAGAAGCGGAACGGACCGTCACCGACGGCCGTCGTGAGTACGAGGCCGTCACCGGACGGGCGCGTGCCGAGGCCGATCGGATGATCGAGTCCGGCCAGGCCTCGTACGAACATTCGGTGGCGGAGGGAACGGCGGAGCAGGCTCGTCTGGTGTCGCAGACCGAGGTTGTCCAGTCCGCTCACGCGGAATCCGCGCGAGTGATCGACGCCGCTCATGCCGAGTCCGACAGGATGCGTTCGGAGTGTGACCTGTACGTGGACACCAAGTTGGCCGAGTTCGAAGAGTTCCTCACCGGGACCGTTCGGTCGGTCGGGCGTGGTCGTCAACAGCTTCGAACGGGTTCGGGAGTTCCCGATTACCAGGACGACGATCGTCGTTCCGAGCGGCGCCGATAGAGCAGACAAGTCAGTCGAGGGTGGGTCGTCCGATATGGGGCGGCCCACTTTTTCGTGGATCGAATTGGGATTTGCCTTGTAGCTGCCGTATTGTGGAGTGGTTGCCCATACCAGTTTCAACAGTTAGGTGAGTTCTCTTTGTCAACGCATCGTCGTAGTTCGTCGCATCAGTCAAGTGATGCGGGATTTTTGCTGGACACGGTCAAGCTCGGTCGTCGTCCAGGGTCGATGCGTACCGTCGAGAGAACAATTCAGTCCCCGAACCGTATCGGTCTCGATCTGATCGCGATCGAAGCGGGCGCGGACATAGATCTCGATCTTCGTCTCGAAGCAGTGTCCGAAGGCGTTCTCGTCACCGGAAACGTGCACGCACCCACCAAGGGTGAATGCTCGCGGTGCCTTGAACCTTTCACCGACACCGTGGACATCTATCTCACGGAGTTGTTCGCTTACCCGGACAGCACCACCGAGGAGACGACGGAAGAGGGAGAGGTCTACGCGGTCGAAGACGACGAAATCGACCTCGAACCAGTCATCGTCGATGCAGTCGGGCTGGCGCTTCCGCTCCAGCCTCTGTGCAGTGACGATTGCCTGGGATTGTGCTCAGAATGTGGCATTCGCCTGGCGATTGCGGAATCTGGGCATGGGCATGACATACTTGATCCTCGCTGGGCTGGTCTCGCGGCCAAATTTGGCGTGGAATCAAACACCAGCGAAAATCTTGTGATCACCGAAGCCGAGGAGAAGTAGAAGTGGCTGTCCCCAAGCGCAAAATGTCGCGATCCAACACGCGGTCGCGTCGTAGCCAGTGGAAGACCACTGTGCCCACCCTCGTTACCTGCCCCAACCGTGGCTGTGGCGAGCAGACCCTTCCCCACATCGCATGCCCGTCATGCGGTACTTACAAGGGCCGCCAGGTAACCGCTGCTGTCTAGTTCTCCCCGGAGAAAGACTATGACGAGCGAAAATACAGTTTCAGCCGCCGGCGGCGAGGGCAATCACGACAAGCTCCTCGCCGCTGTCGGCGTAGATATAGAGCCCGGTCTTCTGACCCTGGCTCTCACGCACCGCTCGTACGCGTACGAGAACGGCGGACTGCCCACGAACGAGCGCCTCGAGTTCCTCGGGGATTCCGTTCTCGGCGTCACGGTGACCGAAAATCTCTACCTGTCCCACCCGGACAAATCCGAAGGTGATCTGGCGAAGATCCGTGCCAGCGTGGTCAACATGCATGCACTCGCCGAGGTTGCCAGGACTCTGGGTGAAGGTGGACTCGGAGCACACCTGCTGCTGGGTAAGGGCGAGGAAATGACGGGCGGCCGTGACAAGCCGTCCATTCTCGCCGACGGTATGGAGTCGATTCTCGGCGCCATCCACCTGCAGCACGGCATCGAGACTGCGCGACGCGTCGTCCTCGATCTGTTCGACGATCTCCTCACTCGCGCACCGCTTCTGGGCGCGGGTCTGGATTGGAAGACGAGTCTGCAGGAACTGACCGCAGAACACGGTGCCGGAGTTCCCGTTTACGAGATCACCGCCACCGGACCCGATCACGACAAGGAATTCACGGCCACCGTTCTCATCAGTGGCAAACCCTTGGGTGTCGGTGTCGGTCGTTCCAAGAAGGAAGCCGAGCAGAAGGCAGCAAGTTCGGCATGGAAGACGATGTCGGAGAATGCCGCTGCTACCGCAGTCGCTGCTGACGACACGCCTGATCTTACCGGCTGAGTTCACTCTTGCCTGAGCTTCCCGAAGTCGAAGTCGTTCGCCGCGGCCTACAGTCTCATGCTGTAGGTGCGGCGATCGAGGCCGTCGAGGTACTCCATCCCCGCGCGATCAGGCGCCACATTCTCGGTTCCGAGGACTTGATCGGCCAACTCACCGGGCAGACCATCGCTTCGGCAGAGCGTCGCGGCAAGTACCTGTGGCTGGTTCTCGAGCCTGCCGGTGTCGGACTGGTGGTTCATCTCGGGATGAGCGGACAGATGCTGGTCCAACCCCCGACAGTCGACTGGGAAAAGCACCTACGCATTCGGTTGGCCCTCGATTCCGGGGCCGATCTTCGATTCGTCGATCAGCGGACCTTCGGTGGCTGGTCGATTTCACCCCTCGTCGAGGTCGACGGAACGATGCTGCCCGAGTCGGTGGCGCACATCGCTCGCGATCCCATGGATGCGGCGTTCGATCTCGAATCCGTCGTGAAAGTCCTGCGGGGCAAGCACACCGAGATCAAGCGCGCGATTCTCGACCAGACGGTGGTCTCCGGAATCGGAAACATCTACGCCGACGAATCATTGTGGCGCGCCAAGATTCACGGCAACCGAATCGCCGAAACGCTTACCAGGCCCAAACTTCGAGAACTGTTGACCGCGGCACACTCGGTGATGGGTGAAGCGCTCGATCAGGGCGGTACGTCCTTCGACGCGCTGTACGTGAACGTCAACGGGGAATCGGGCTACTTCGACCGGTCGCTGTCGGCGTACGGGCAGGAAAACCTCCCGTGCCCACGATGCGGCGCGCCGATCAAGCGTGAGAAGTTCATGAATCGATCGTCGTTCAGTTGCCCGCGGTGCCAGCCGACCCCGAGGGCACGGCGAATCGCCTAGGTCTCCCACCCCTTCGGTTCGGCGGAGTGGCAAGATTGCGTCATGGCTGAACAGACTCCCGACACCACTGCAACCGCCCCGGCTCACACGGAGCTTTGGGTCGAACGAACCGGAACCCGCCTCTACACCGGCAAGAGTTCGCGCGGCGCAGAGGTTCTCATCGGCTCCGAATCGGTGCCAGGAGTCTTCACGCCCGGCGAACTCCTCAAAATTGCACTGGCCGCATGCACCGGGATGAGCTCCGACTTCCCGATCTCGCGCCGGCTCGGTGACAACTACGACGCGACGGTCCGAGTGTCCGGAGCCGCCGATCGTGAAAACGAGGTCTACCCGCAGCTCGACGAGGTCCTCGAGCTCGATCTCAGCGAGTTGGATGCCGAGGCACAGCAGCGCCTCATCACTCTCGTCGAGCGTTCCGTGGACAAGGTATGCACGGTCGGGCGCACGCTCAAGGCCGGAACCAAGGTCACTCTGTCGTTCGACACGGAAGCCTGATGTTCCGCGCCGGCAGCGTTGTCGCTGCGATCGCACTGGGTTCCGTTGTGGCGCTGAGTGCTCCAGCGCAGGCCTCGGTCCCGGCCGACCGCTCGGCCGGTAGTTGCGGCACATGGACGTCGAGCGTCGTGGCGACTGGTGCCGGAATGCTCGAGAACCTCGAATTCGACGGCAACGGATCGATGGTGTTGTCGCAGTCGGCTCTGATCGGGCCGGGTGCACTGCTGAAAGTAGCGCCGGACGGAACACGGACAACTTTGGTCGGTGACGTCACCGGATCTGGCGGTCTGGTCGCGCGTGAGGGATCCGTGTACTTCACCACGGGCAACTCGACTGTCTCGGGACTGTTCGGAATCGCCGACGGCAGCCTCCGCAAGGTCGACGTCGCAGACGGGTCGGTGACAACGATCGCCGACGGTCTGGTGATGCCGAACGGGCTTGTGCAGCTGGACGATAACCGTTTCCTCACTGCCCGCACACTCACCAGGCCGGGGCTCACGGTCGTCAACAGTGACGGAAGCAGTTCGATCGTTCGTGAAGACCTCGGCACCGTCGACGGCCTCGCACGCTCCGGTTCGACGATCTACGTGAGCACGACCTTCGACATGGTCACCGCCGTCCACATCCTCGACGCAAACGATCTGGGCGGGCCGGTGCGAACGATCACGCTCCCCGGGTTCGGTCCGGCAAACATGGCGGACGATCTGACCGTCGGACCGGACGGCGCGTTGTACGTCGCATTCAATGCCGGCGGCAAAGTTGTTCGCGTCGATCCGGATTCGGGATCTTCGTGTGAGATCGCCTCGGGTCTGCCGTTCACATCCGCGGTCAAGTTCGGCGCCGGACCGGGCTGGGATCCCAACGCGCTCTACACCACCGGTTTCCTGGGTGACGTTCACCGTCTCGAACGTGTGGCGGGCTGAGCGTCATGGCTGAGGCAGCGCCCGTGCGGTTGACGGCGTGGGTTCACGGATACGTTCAAGGCGTCGGGTTCCGGTGGTGGACCAGGGCCCGCGCTCTCGAACTCGGATTGATCGGATATGCGTCCAATCAGCGTGACGGTCGAGTGCTCGTCGTGGCGGAAGGCCAACGCACGCAGCTCGAGCGATTGGTGGAGCTGCTGCGCTCCGGCACTACCCCGGGCACGGTGGATCTCGTGGTCGACAGCTGGGACACCGCAAGGGGCGACCTGACAGGGTTCGTCGAACGCTGACCGATTTGGCGGTAAAGTT
The DNA here is from genome assembly GCF_029269915.1 of Rhodococcus sp. C3V. Lineage (NCBI taxonomy): Bacteria > Bacillati > Actinomycetota > Actinomycetes > Mycobacteriales > Nocardiaceae > Rhodococcus > Rhodococcus sp. C3V. The sequence goes on along the minus strand of NZ_JARJBE010000002.1, from coordinate 291,819 downwards.
TCCCCCCATGCACCTCAAGAGTCTGACACTCAAGGGATTCAAATCCTTTGCGTCGGCAACGACTCTTCGGTTCGAGCCGGGAATTACCTGTGTGGTCGGCCCGAACGGCTCGGGTAAATCCAACGTCGTCGATGCGTTGACCTGGGTGATGGGCGAGCAGGGCGCCAAGGCCCTGCGCGGCGGCAAGATGGAAGATGTCATCTTTGCCGGCACCTCCGGCCGCGCGCCGCTGGGCCGCGCCGAGGTGACCTTGACCATCGACAACGCCGACGGGGCGCTCCCGATCGAGTACTCCGAGGTGTCGATCACGCGCCGCATGTTCCGCGACGGCGCGGGGGAGTACGAGATCAACGGCTCGTCCTGCCGTCTGATGGACGTCCAGGAACTGCTCAGCGACTCCGGCATCGGCCGCGAAATGCATGTCATCGTCGGGCAGGGACGGCTCGCCGCGATCCTCGAATCCCGTCCCGAAGATCGACGCGCCTTCATCGAAGAAGCCGCGGGAGTCCTCAAACATCGCCGCCGCAAGGAAAAAGCGGTGCGCAAACTCGATTCCATGCAGGCCAATCTCGCTCGCCTCAGTGACCTCACCGCGGAACTGCGTCGGCAACTCAAACCGCTGGGACGCCAAGCCGAGGTTGCTCGGCGAGCACAGACGGTCCAGGCTGACCTGCGTGATGCAAAGATGCGTCTGGCCGCTGACGATCTGGTGACCCGTCGAAACCAGTTGAACGACCAGGCGCAGGACGAGAAAGCGGCCCGTGAACAGCACAACCAGGTGGCGGCTGCGCTCGACGAGGCCAACCTCGAACTCGGGCGCCAGGAGCAAGCTCTCGCTCGTCTGACTCCGGGATCGGAAGCGGCTGCACAGAGTTGGTTCCAGCTTTCCGCGCTTGCCGAACGCGTGAACGCCACTGTGCGCATCGCCCGCGAGCGTGCGCGTCATCTCGACTCCGAACCCGTCGGCAACCGCGGCCAGGACCCGGACGAGATGGAGGCGCGCGCCGAACGTCTTGCTGCCGAGGAGGCCGAACTCCTCGAAGGCGTCGAAATCGCGCGAGCGGCGTCGGAAGCTGCTCGGGACCAGCTCGCAGCCACCGAAGATGCTGCAGCAGAAGCGGAACGGGCGCACATGGCGGAAGTTCGTGCCGTCGCCGACCGCCGTGAAGGTCTTGCTCGACTCTCCGGTCAGGTCGACACTCTGCGTACCCGCGTCGAATCCGTCGACGCGGAAGTGTCTCGGCTGACCGAGGCGATCGACGAGGCTCGTCTGCGTGGCGATGCCGCACAGGCCGAGTTCGACACGGTGCAAGAAAGCATCGGGGACCTCGACGCCGGTGAAGTCGGCCTCGATACCAATCACGAACGCGCCATCGAGGCTCTCGAGATGATCGACGCGCGCGTCGAAGAGCTTCGTGAGGAAGAAAAAACGAGCGGGCAACGCATCGCTTCGCTCCGGGCGCGCATCGAGGCACTGTCGATGGGTTTGCAGCGCAAGGACGGTGGCGGCTGGCTGCTCGAACACCGCGGCGACGACGGCATCACCTCGCTGGTCGGATTGATTCACGTCGAACCCGGCTACGAGGCCGCGATCGCTGCCGCGATGGGGCCGGCGGCGGACGCCGTCGTGGCGCAGTCGCTGGACTCTGCTCGCTCCGCTGTCACAGCACTGGCCGATCAGGACGGTGGACGTGCATCACTGATCGTGAGCGGTGAACCGGCGATCAAGCGCGAGGCCGAGATCGCGCCGGGTAGTCGTCCGGCCGTCGACGTCATCGACTGCCCTGACGAGTTGCGTGCCGGATTGACCGCCATCCTCGATGGCGTCGTCCTGGTCGAGACTCTCGATGACGCGATTCGAGTTGTTGCTGACCACAAGGGAATTCGCGCAGTGACGCGTTCTGGCGATCTGCACGGTTCGGGGTGGATGATCGGTGGCTCGGATCGGCAACCGAGCACGCTCGAGGTGCAGGCGGCGATCGACGCGTCAGCAGCGGAACTGGCGGCAACGGAGAGCCGATCCGAGGAACTCGACGCGGCGCTGTCCGGCGCTCTGGCCGAACAGGCCGCTCGACGCGAGACCGCGGAGCAAACTTTGGCAGCGCTCAACGAGTCGGACGCCGCCATGTCCGCCATCTACGAGCAGTTGGGCAGATTGGGGCAGGCAGCACGAGTCGCCCACGCGGAATCCGAGCGGTTGACCGCCCAGCGAGTGCGTGCCGAGGAGGGCCGCGGGGAGTCGCTGACAAAGCTCGCGGATCTGGAGGAACGTCTGCGCGTCGCCGAAACCGACGGCAGTGCGCCGGGACACGGCGCGGAATCGACCGCTGCCGATCGTGAAATGGCCGCAGCAGCGCTCGCCGAAGTGCGCATCGTCGAAATGGATGCTCGCCTTGCCGTACGAACCGCCGAAGAACGTGCGGAATCCGTTCGCGGAAAGGCTGATTCGCTTCGCCGTGCCGCGGCCGCCGAACGAGAAGCGCGGATCCGCGCCGAACGGGCTCTGCGCGCCAGGGCGCACGCTGCGGAGGTCGCAGCTGCCGTCGCCGAATCGGGACAGCGCGTGGCGGTCGAACTCGAGACCGTCGTCGCCGCGGCTCTTGCCCACCGTGACGAGTTGGCTCGGGCCCGCGCCGAGTGCACGGCCAAGCTGGATCAGGTCCGCGAGACAGTCCGAGCACTGACCGGACAACTCGCTTCGCTCACCGACGCCGTCCACCGCGACGAGGTAGCGAAGGCACAGGCAGCGCTGCGCATCGAACAACTCGAGGAGTCGATCCTCGATCAGTACGGTATCGGCCTCGACGATCTGATCGCCGAGTACGGGCCCGAGGTCGAACTGCCGCCGACCGCTCTCGAAATCGAGGAGTACGAGCAGGCCAAGGAGCGTGGGGAGCAGGTCACCGCCCCCGCTCCGCTTCCGTACGACCGCGCGACTCAGGAACGGCGCGCCAAGCGGGCCGAGAAGGACCTCGCCACCCTCGGCAAGGTTAATCCGCTGGCGCTCGAGGAATTCGCAGCTCTCGAGGAGCGGTACACCTTCCTCTCCACTCAGCTCGAGGACGTCAAGACCGCACGCAAGGACCTTCTTGCTGTGGTCGCAGACGTCGACGCACGAATTCTGCAGGTGTTCACCGAGGCCTATGCCGACGTCGAGCGTGAGTTCGTGGGAGTGTTCGAGAAATTGTTTCCCGGGGGAGAAGGGCGGCTGGTCCTCACCGATCCCTCGGACATGCTCACCACCGGCATCGAAGTCGAGGCGCGTCCGCCCGGTAAGAAGGTCAAACGGTTGTCGTTGCTGTCGGGCGGCGAGAAGTCGTTGACCGCGGTGGCCATGCTGGTCGCGATCTTCCGGGCACGCCCGTCCCCGTTCTACGTGATGGACGAAGTCGAGGCGGCGTTGGACGACACCAACCTGCGGCGGCTGATCGGACTCTTCGAACAATTGCGGGAGAAGTCGCAGTTGATCGTGATCACTCACCAGAAACCGACGATGGAAATCGCCGATGCGTTGTACGGCGTCAGCATGCGCGGCGACGGCATCACCACCGTGATTTCGCAGCGACTTCGCGGTCAAGACATGGCCTCGACGTAAGCCCTGCTCACTTTCCGGGTCGGAGCCTGAAACAATGGGCCGGTGACTACCCAGGCTTGGATCATCATCGCGGCTGTAGCGGCCGTACTACTCGTCGTTCTCGTTGCCGGATTCCTGCGCTACCGCAAGGGGCAGGTATCGCTGAAGGCGCCCGAGACGAAGCCGGAGCTCGGCGCCCCCGAGAAGGACAAGTCAGGCGGCTACAAGGCCGGTGGCGGGTTCAACTTCAGTCAGGGGTCGACGGCAACGGCGCCACCTCCGGTGGTTCCGACACCGCCGGTCGCCGAGAAGCCGCCCGTCGTCGAAGAACCTGTCGTCGAAAAACCGATCGTCGAAGAACCGGTTATCGAGGAACCAACTGTCGCGGAACCGGTTGTCGAAGAACCTGTTGCGGAGAAGCCGGCCGCCGTCGAGGAGCCGGTTGTCGAAGAGCCGGTAGTAGAAGAGGCGCCGGTAGCAGAACCGGTTGTCGAAGAACCTGTCGTTCCCGAGCCCGTCGTCGTTCCCGCGCCAGTCGAGCCTGCACCGCGCGTGCTGGACGAGATCGACCCGACCGAGGGTCGGCTGGACCGACTGCGCGGGCGCCTTTCCCGCTCGCAGTCAGCAGTCGGCAAGAGCTTGCTGGGTCTGCTCGGTGGCGGCGATCTGGACGAGGACTCGTGGGAAGAAGTCGAGGACACCCTCCTCATCGCAGACCTCGGCTCCGCGACCACGGAAAAGGTCGTCACGAAGCTTCGTGAGCAGATGGCGGCCCGCAGCGTCCGGACCGAGGCTGCCGCCCGCGCCCTTCTGCGCGAGGTGTTGATCGCCGAACTGCGTCCCGAACTGGACCGCTCCATCCGCGCATTGCCGCACGATGATCACCCGGCTGTTCTGCTCGTCGTCGGCGTCAACGGGACCGGCAAGACAACCACCACCGGCAAGCTGGCTCGCGTGCTCGTCGCCGACGGTCGTCGCGTCGTGCTCGGTGCCGCGGACACGTTCCGCGCCGCCGCCGCCGATCAGCTCCAGACGTGGGCTGAGCGTGTCGGCGCTGAAGTTGTTCGTGGCAAGGAGGGTGGCGATCCCGCTGCGATTGCCTTCGACGCGGTCTCACGGGGCATCGCGGACGGCGTCGACGTGGTCCTGATCGACACCGCCGGCCGTCTGCACACCAAGACCGGTCTGATGGACGAGCTCGGCAAGGTCAAGCGGGTTATCGAGAAGAAGGCCTCGGTCGACGACGTTCTGCTGGTTCTCGATGCGACGGTCGGCCAGAACGGATTGGCGCAGGCTCGAGTGTTCGCGGAGGTCGTGGACATCACCGGCGTCGTACTGACCAAGCTGGACGGAACCGCCAAGGGCGGAATCGTCTTCCAGGTTCAGCATGAACTGGGTGTGCCGGTGAAGTTGGTCGGTCTCGGTGAAGGTGCCGACGACCTGGCGCCCTTCGAGCCGGGTGCGTTCGTCGACGCCCTCCTGGGCTGACGCCCCCGTGCGCCTTTTTGGTAGCGCGAACTACCGAAAAGGCGCACAGGGTCGGTAGAACTCCCTGGCGAAACCTGTTTGCAACAAAGTTGGGCAATTGGTTCACGTCTGCGAAACGCGACAGCGCCATGGACGAAACACCAGCCCAGCACTCTTCTCCTTAACGACGTGCTGCCCGGCACGTGCGACTAGGAGGTAGTAAGTGAGTACCGACGATTTGTTGGCGAACTCCGGTAACGCCGCATGGATGCTGATGGCTGCATCTCTGGTCTTGCTGATGACACCCGGCCTCGCTTTCTTCTACGGCGGGATGTCTCGGTCCAAGTCCGTCCTGAACATGATGATGATGTCCTTCGGGGCCATGGCCGTCATCGGCGTCATCTACGTTCTGTGGGGATGGTCGATGTCCTACGGCTCTGAGAACATCGGGGGCATTTTTGCCAACCCGTTCGAGTTCTTCGGCCTCAAGAACAGCATCACCGATGCTGACGGCAACTTCATCGCCGGCGCCTGGGGCTACCCCAACGTCATCGACATCGCGTTCCAGGTGACGTTCGCGATCATCACCACCGCCCTCATCAGTGGTGCCCTGGCCGAGCGGGTCAAGTTCGGCACCTGGCTCCTGTTCTCGGGTATCTGGGTCACCGTCGTCTACTTCCCGCTCGCGCACATGGTGTGGGGTGGCGGACTCCTCTCGGGTTCCGAGGACGGCATCGCGGCAAAGCTCTTCGGCACCACGGTCAATGACGACGGAGTCACCGTCGCCAACGTCGCTCCGATCGACTTCGCCGGTGGCACAGTCGTTCACATCAACGCGGGTATGGCCGGTCTGGTCCTCGCACTCATCGTCGGCAAGCGTCTCGGCTTCGGCAAGACCGCCTTCCGTCCGCACAACCTGCCCTTCGTGATGCTCGGCGCCGCACTCCTCTGGTTCGGTTGGTTCGGCTTCAACGCCGGCTCGGCATTCGCCGCCGACGGTAACGCCGGTCTCGCCTGGGTCAACACGACCACCGCGACGTGTGCCGCAGTCCTGGCCTGGCTCGCTACCGAGCGTATTCGTGACGGCCACGCCACCAGCCTCGGCGCAGCTTCCGGTGCGGTGGCCGGTCTGGTCGCCATCACCCCTGCTGCCGGTGCGCTCAACCCGGTCGGTTCCATCTTCCTCGGCGCTGTCGCCGGCATCCTGTCCGCTCTCGCAGTAGGCCTGAAGTTCCGCTTCGGCTTCGACGACTCGCTCGACGTCGTCGGCGTGCACCTTGTCTCCGGCCTGTGGGGCACGATCGGTATCGGATTCTTCGGCACCGCAACCGGCCTCTTCTACGGCGGCGACTACAAGCAACTGGTGGTTCAGATCGTGATCGCACTCGCAGCACTCGTCTTCACCGGCGTTCTGACGACGATCATCGGCTTCGCACTCAAGCCCCTGGGCTGGCGAATCTCGGCCGAGGACGAGGCACGCGGCATCGATGAGACCGAACACGCAGAGACCGCATACGACCTCGCGTGATCAGCACGTGATTAAAGTGAATTCAGGCACTTCAGAGTTTGGAAAGGGATGAGCACATGAAGCTGATCACAGCAATCGTCAAGCCGTTCACGCTCGAGGACGTCAAGACCGGACTCGAGCAGGCCGGAGTGCTGGGTATGACAGTCAGCGAAGTTCAGGGCTACGGCCGACAGAAGGGCCACACCGAGGTGTACCGAGGCGCGGAGTATTCCGTGGACTTCGTACCCAAGGTCCGGGTCGAGGTCGTCGTCGACGACGCGGCCGTTGACAAGGTGGTCGAGGTGATCGTCGAGGCCGCTCGAACCGGCAAGATCGGTGACGGCAAGGTGTGGGTCTCGCCAGTCGAGTCGGTCATCCGGGTTCGCACCGGGGAACGCGGTGGCGATGCACTCTGACCCGAAAGGGTCCGAGAACTTCGGCCCTGGTTCCGTCGCGAAAGCGACGGGGCCAGGGCCGGTCTCGTCAGGGGGATCCGACGAAGCTGCGGACCTGGCCCGCGCACGCAAGGCCCTACTCACCGGAGGAGTCAAGAACAGGAGGCTCGACGCCCCCGCGCTGCGACATGCACTGGTCGATCTGCACGAATTCTGGTTGACCACCAAGGGGACCGAACTGGGCATCAAACCGGATTGTGGGTTTGCCATCGTCGCCGTGGGTGGTCTCGGCCGACGCGAACTGTTGCCGTATTCCGATCTCGATCTGATTCTGCTGCATGACGACATGGACCCAGCAGTCGTGGCCCAGGTTGCGGACAGCCTGTGGTACCCGCTGTGGGACGCGCACATCAAACTCGACCACAGCGTGCGGACGCTTCCTCAGGCGCTTCAGGTTGCGGCCACCGACATGACGGCAGCACTCGGAATGCTCGAAGCACGCCACATTGCCGGCGACGTGGAGCTGAGCAACTTGTTGATCAGTGGTGTCCGACGACAGTGGCGCATGGACATCCGCAGCCGATTCGACGAATTGATCACCCAGACCCGTACGAGGTGGGAGCGCAGCGGCGAGATCGCCCATCGCGCCGAACCGGATCTCAAGAGCGGCCGTGGCGGGCTGCGCGACGTGCAACTGCTCAACGCCCTGTCCATCGCGCAATTGACCGACGGGATGCCAGGGCTGGGACCCAACTCGCCCGGCGGCGGTCTGGCACTCGCGCACAGGCGGTTGCTCGACGTGCGCACCGAACTTCACCGCGTTGCCGGTCGCGCCCGCGACCAACTGCGAGCACAGGACGCCGACGAAATCGGTGCGGCGCTACGGATCGGTGATCGCTTCGATCTGGCCCGCCTTCTCAGCGAATCGGCGCGCACCATCAGCTATTCGGTCGACGTCGGTATCCGCACCGCCGGAAACTCCTTGCCCCGGCGTGGTTTGTCGCGGCTGCGTCGCGCGCCGGTGCGACGACCACTGGACGAGGGCGTCGTCGAGCATGCCGGCGAAGTAGTTCTGGCGCGCGATGCGAGACCGAAGAAGGATCCCGGTCTGGTGATGCGGGTCGCGGCAGCGGCGGCCACCAACGGCATGCCGATCTCCGCGTCGACGCTCAATCGCCTGGCCGACAACGCCCCGGAACTGCGTGAGCCGTGGCCGAAAAATGCAGTCAACGATCTCTTGGTCGTGCTGGGTTCGGGATCGCGTGCGGTTCCGGTGATCGAGGCGATGGACCGGACCGGGCTCTGGGGTCGACTCCTGCCGGAGTGGGGGACCATTCGCGATCTTCCGCCGCGCGACGCCGTCCATACGTGGACGGTGGATCGGCACCTGGTCGAAACCGCCGCGTATGCAAGCGGATTCACCACTCGCGTCGCTCGGCCGGATCTGCTCATGCTCGGTGCGTTGATCCACGACATCGGGAAGGGGCGAGGGGGAGACCACAGCGTCGTCGGTGCCGAATTGGCCACCGCGATCGGAAATCGCTTGGGACTCTGGCCTTCCGACGTCGCGACGTTGACGGCGATGGTGCGCTACCACTTGCTGTTGCCGGAAACCGCCACCCGTCGCGACCTCGACGATCCGGCAACGGTGCAGCGAGTGGTCGACGCACTCGAGGGAGACGGGACCCTTCTCGATCTCCTGCATTCGTTGGCGGAAGCGGATTCGCTGGCCACCGGGCCTGGTGTCTGGGGCGACTGGAAGTCGTCGTTGATCGGCGAGCTGGTGCGTCGTTGTCGTTTGCTGATGGCAGGGGAGGAGCTCCCGCAACCCGATCCACTCGCTCCCGAGCAATTGGCCATCGCCGAGGAGGGCGGGGTTCACGTCTCGCTCGTTCCGGCCGAGAATGCGCACACCTACGTCGTGACCGTCATCGCGCCCGACGCACCCGGGCTGCTGTCTCGGGCTGCCGGAGTTCTGGCGCTGCAGTCCTTGCGGGTGCATTCCGCATCGCTGGGGTCGCATGCAGGTTCGGCGGTCAACTCGTTTGTCGTGACGCCGAGGTTCGGCACACCCCCGCAGGCGGTGCTGCTCCGGCAGGAATTGATCCGGGCTTCGGCCGGTGAACTGAATTTGCTCGAACTTCTCGACGCGAAGGACGAGGAGGCACGGGCAGAGCAGTGGGACGACCCGATCCAGACCAACAAGGATTCCGCGGTTCCGGTGCTCTATGCGCAGGCGCCGCCGCGGGTCATCTGGTTCGACGCGCCCGGTGACGGTCAGGCGATCCTCGAATTGCGTACCGAGGACCGCGTCGGCCTGCTCTGCCGACTGGCCGCAGCACTCGAACACAGTGGAGCCGACATCCGGTGGGCGAAGGTCGCCACCTTGGGTTCCTCGGTGGTCGACGCGTTCTGCCTCGACTTCGGTGAGGCCGATACCCGCGCGGCGCGAGAGCGCGTCGAGGAGGCGGTGCTGGCGGTGGTTCCGGTGCCACAACCCAAGAAGAAAGAGGATTGACGGACCGGTTTCGGCAGTTACGCCCGCATCGGCTGGGATCGGTGCGGGCGTAGCGGCTAGGCTGGTGCCCGAGAATATCCACGGCTAACTCGCACGACCTTCAGGAGCGCACTCGGTGTTCGAATCCCTTTCCGACAGATTGACCGGATCTCTCAAGGATCTGCGTGGCAAGGGTCGTCTGTCCGGCGCCGACATCGACGCTACGGCCCGCGAGATCCGCCTTGCCCTGCTCGAGGCCGACGTCGCGCTTCCCGTAGTGCGTAGCTTCATCGCCAAGATCAAGGAACGTGCCAAGGGCGCCGAGGTCTCGGGTGCACTGAACCCGGCTCAGCAGGTCGTCAAGATCGTCAACGAAGAACTGGTCGAGGTTCTCGGCGGTGAAACCCGTCGACTGCAGTTCGCCAAGACGCCGCCGACGGTCATCATGTTGGCCGGTCTGCAGGGTTCCGGTAAGACCACGCTGGCCGGAAAGTTGGCCAAGTGGCTCAAGGATCAGGGGCACACGCCCCTCCTCGTCGCCTGTGACCTTCAGCGTCCCGGCGCCGTCACTCAGCTTCAGATCGTCGGTGAGCGTGCAGGCGCCGCAGTCTTCGCGCCACACCCCGGCACCTCCATCGGCGGCGGCGAGAATGCACTGGGCGTTTCCGCAGCCGACCCCGTCGAGGTCGCCCGCGCCGGCGTCGAAGAAGCACGCAACAAGCATTACGACGTCGTGATCGTCGACACCGCCGGTCGCCTCGGTATCGACTCGGAGCTGATGGCGCAGGCCGCCGGTATCCGTGACGCCGTCAACCCGGACGAGACCATCTTCGTCCTCGACGCCATGATCGGTCAGGACGCGGTCAGCACGGCCGACGCTTTCCGTGAGGGAGTCGGCATCACCGGTGTCGTCCTCACCAAGCTCGACGGCGACGCCCGCGGTGGCGCCGCGCTGAGCGTCCGCGAGGTCACCGGCCAGCCGATCCTCTTCGCCTCCACCGGCGAGAAGCTCGAAGACTTCGACGTCTTCCATCCCGATCGCATGGCCAGCCGGATCCTCGGCATGGGCGACGTCCTGAGCCTCATCGAGCAGGCCGAGCAGGTTTTCGACGCCGATCAGGCCGAAGCCACCGCAGCGAAGATCGGTTCCGGTCAGCTCACCCTCGAAGACTTCCTCGATCAGATGATGGCCGTCCGCAAGATGGGCCCGATCGGCAACCTCCTCGGTATGCTGCCGGGTGCCGGCGGCATGAAAGACGCGCTTGCCAACGTCGACGAGAAGCAACTCGATCGCATTCAGGCCATCATCCGCGGTATGACGCCGGCCGAGCGCGACGATCCGAAGATCATCAACGCCTCACGCCGACTGCGCATCGCGAACGGTTCGGGCGTCAAGGTTTCCGACGTCAACCAGTTGGTGGATCGTTTCTTCGAAGCCCGCAAGATGATGGCTGCCATGGCCGGCCGTATGGGCATGCCCGGCGCGCGTAAGCAGGTTCGCAGCAAGAAGGGCAAGAAGGGCAAGAAGGGCGGCAAGGGCCCGACGCAGCCCAAGATGCGCGGAGGATTCCCCGGCATGGGCGGATTCCCGGGTATGCCCGGCGGAATGCCGGCCGGCATGCCCGACCTGTCGAACATGCCCAAGGGTCTCGATCAGTTGCCGCCCGGACTGGAAGGCATCGATCTCTCCCAGCTCAAGCTGCCCAAGAAGTAGCCGGTGGCTGCGCTTCATCTGCGGGGTATCGGTCTGCCCGATGCCGAGCCGATCGAATTGTGGATCGTTGACGGGCTGATTTCCTTCGAGCCGGTGTCCGGTGCGGAGACGATCGTCGAATCGGGTTGGATCACACCGGGTCTCGTGGATGCGCACTGTCACGTCGGTATCCGCTACGGCGGTGGCGGGGGCGAACCCGTCGACGGCTTGCTGGGGCAGGCGAAGACCGAACGTGACGCGGGCGTGCTGTTGCTTCGTGACGCCGGATCGCCGGTCGACACCAGGTTCATCGACGAGTGCCTCGATCTGCCGCGGATCATTCGCGCAGGTCAGCACATCGCAGCACCGAAGCGGTACATCCCGGGCCTGCCGGTCGACCTGGACGACGAATCTCAGTTGCCGGCCGAGGTGGTGCGTCAGGCACGCGCCGGTGACGGTTGGGTCAAGCTCGTCGGGGACTGGATCGATCGTTCCATCGGTGACCTCGCCCCGTTGTGGAGCGACGAGATTCTGGTCGAGGCCATCGCTGCCGCCCATGCCGAAGGCGCAAGGGTCACCGCTCACGTCTTTGCCGAGGATGCTCTGCCCGGCCTGATCAACGCCGGCATCGACTGCATCGAGCACGGCACCGGATTGACGGACGCGACCATCGAGTTGATGGTCGCTCACGGCACGGCCTTGGTTCCGACGCTGATCAACATCGCTACTTTCCCCGAGATCGCGGACTCTGCCACGCGGTATCCGATCTACGCGGCGCACATGCGGGATCTGCACGCTCGTCGACATCGGACGATCGGTGCCGCTCACGAGGCCGGGATTCCGATCTATGCCGGAACGGATGCCGGCGGATCGATCAGGCACGGGCGGATCGCCGACGAGATCGCCGAACTCGAAGTTGCCGGTCTGACGGCGCATCAGGCGCTGGGCGCAGCCTGCTGGGACGCGCGGAGTTGGTTGGGTGCGCAGGGGATCGAAGAAGGAGCGCCCGCCGACCTGGTGGTTTATTCCGAAGATCCGCGCGGAAACCCCGATGTGCTCGCGAAGCCGGTGCGTGTGATCCTCCGCGGAACCCCCGTGAGTGGTTAGGGAGTCCCCGCACTCTCGAAGCGCGCACAGGGTGGTTTCCGAACGAGCCCACCCATCTGGCACAATGGACCATTGTTCGTCGCAACCGGTTACGTACCGCTGCGACGGTCACAGGATAGAGGCAAAACCGGGCTCACAAATCGTGTGGGTCGCTGAATTGCACGTGACATGCGCAGCACTGTTGTGCGCGCTGAAGGAGAACTGCAGCTGTGGCTGTCAAAATCAAGCTCACCCGCCTCGGCAAGATCCGCAACGCTCAGTACCGCGTTGTCATCGCCGACTCGCGCACCCGTCGTGACGGCCGTGCGATCGAGACCATCGGCAAGTACCACCCCAAGGAAGAGCCCTCGCTGATCGACATCGATTCCGAGCGCGCTCAGTACTGGCTGTCCGTGGGCGCACAGCCCACCGAGCCCGTCGAGGCACTCCTCAAGATCACCGGTGACTGGCAGAAGTTCAAGGGCCTGCCGGGCACCGAAGGCACCCTGCGCGTCAAGGAAGCCAAGCCCACCAAGCTCGAGCTCTTCCAGGCTGCGCTCGCGCAGGCCGAGAACGAGCCGGTTGCAGAAGCAATCACCCCCAAGAAGAAGAAGGCTGCAAAGGCTGACGAGGCCAAGGCAGAAGACACCGCGGCTGACGCCGAGGCTCCCGCTGCAGACGCCGAGGCTGCTGACAAGTGAGTGCCGTCGTCGCTGATGCGGTAGAGCATCTCGTGCGTGGCATCGTCGCCAATCCCGACGATGTGCGCGTCGAGCTGATCACCGGACGTCGGGGACGGACCGTCGAGGTGCACGTGCACCCAGACGATCTCGGCAAGGTCATCGGTCGGGGTGGTCGCACTGCGACCGCTCTGCGGACCTTGGTCTCCGGCATCGGTGGCCGCGGTATCCGTGTTGATGTCGTCGACACCGATCAGTAGACGGCAGTAAACAGGTGGAACTCGTAGTCGGTCGTGTCGCGAAGTCGCATGGCATCAAAGGTGAATTGGTAGTCGAGGTTCGTACAGACGAGCCCGAGGATCGTTTTGCCGTAGGTTCCGTGCTGCGTGGGCGCAAGCCGCGCGAGTCCACACTGAAGTCGTACACAGTGGAAGCCGCCCGGGATCATTCCGGGCGGCTTCTGCTGCGCCTCGAAGGCGTCAGTGACCGTGGCGACGCAGATGCGTTGCGCGGCACACTGTTTGTCATCGACAGTTCCGAACTCGAGCCTTCGGATGATCCGGACGAGTTCTACGATCACGAACTCGAAGGACTGAAGGTCGTCCTCACGGACGGCACCGAGATCGGTTCGGTCATCGAGGTATTGCATTCCGCCGCAGGTGAATTGCTATCGATTCGCCGCGCCGGTGAGACGTCCGGTGAATTGCTGATCCCGTTTGTCGCAGCCATCGTCACCTCGGTGTCGATCGCCGACGGCGTCGTGGTGATCGAGCCCCCCGAGGGACTGCTCGACCCGGACTTCGGTGACAAGTCGAACAGCGACAATTCGAACGCCGACAGCGACTGATCGCTTGTCATGCGTCTCGATGTAGTCACCATCTTTCCCGAGTATCTCGAACCGCTTCGTGCTGCCTTGCTGGGCAAGGCAATCGAACGCGGCTTGATCTCGGTCGACGTCCACGATCTGCGGTCGTGGACCCATGACGTACACAAAGCCGTCGACGATTCTCCGTACGGCGGCGGACCCGGCATGGTCATGAAACCAACCGTCTGGGGCCCGGCACTGGACGACGTGATCGGGCGCTCCGATTCTTCCGGCCCCGATGATGCCGAGACCATTCTGGTGGTGCCCACTCCCGCCGGCGTTCCGTTCACCCAGGAGACCGCGCACCGCTGGTCCAACGCCAAGCACCTCGTCTTCGCCTGCGGCCGATACGAAGGTATCGATCAACGGGTTTTCGACGACGCCGCCAAGCGGGTCAGAGTCGAAGAAGTCAGCATCGGCGATTATGTCCTGATCGGCGGCGAAGCAGCGGTGCTGGTGATGGTCGAGGCTGTCGTGCGACTGATGCCCGGCGTTCTCGGCAATCAGCTGTCACACCAAGAGGATTCATTCTCCGACGGCCTTCTCGAAGGGCCTAGCTACACTCGCCCGGCTGTGTGGCGCGACCTCGAAGTTCCGCCGGTGCTTCTCTCCGGTGATCACGCGAAGATCAAAGCGTGGCGCCATGAGCAGTCGCTGCAGCGCACGGCCGAGCGTCGACCGGATCTTCTTCCTTAGGTATTTCGCTTCAACCAGGTGATGCTTGCGCCGTCGTCGAGCGATTCGGTTGCAGTCGGTGTGAACAGTGTCGGCTCGAAGTTACCTCTGATCATCGGTATGCCTGCGCCGGCGACTACCGGATACCTCTTGATGATCAACTCGTCGATCTCCGGTAGTAGTTCGCCGGCGAGAGTTCCGCCGCCACACAGCCAGATATCTTGTCCTTCTTCCTCTTTGAGAGATCTGACTACCCCGAGCGGATCGGCGCGAACGATGGTGACGGGGGGATCCTCGGCGTCAGGGATGGTTGTGGAGACGACGAACTGACGCAGGTGCGCGAAGGGGCTTTTCACTCCGGCGGCCAGCCCGGGCTCGTAGGAGCCGCGGCCCATGACGACCGTGTCGAAGGTCCTGTTGGGCGCGTCCTCGATTCCGAGAGCGGGCCGCACATGCGTTGGCACGGTTTCAGGATATCGATCGCATATCCTGGCCGTGATCTGTTCGGAGACCGCGAGGAAATCGAATTCGCCACCAGGCCCCGCGATGTATCCGTCGAGGGACGCTCCCACGTAGTACACAAGCTTTCGCATATAGCGCTCCGTTCGTAGTACTATGTTTGTAGTGGTTTAACCTAGGGCCGTGTCAGGAGTGATGTCAAGTGCGAAAGAACCCGGAACGCCGGCTTGCCCTGATCGACGCGGCAATCGAGGTGTTGGCCCGAGAGGGTGCTCGAGGCTTGACGTTTCGAGCCGTCGACGCCCAGGCAGCAGTGCCGAACGGGACAGCGTCGAACTACTTCTCCAATCGCGACGACCTGCTCACTCAAGCGGGTGGCCGGATCTACGAGCGACTGATTCCGGAGGACCTCGAAGGGATGATCGATCCCGTCAACGGCACCGATCGTGAGCGCCTGGTGACGCTCATGCTCGACGTGGTCGAGCGCGTCACCTCGTTCGGAACGGGTTTCCTCGCGCTCATGGAGTTGCGACTGGAGGCGACGCGTCGACCGGACCTGCGAGCGGTGCTGACCGTCCGCATCCGAGAAGACTTCGATCTGAACGTAGCCAATCATCTGGCGTCGGGCGTGCCGGGTGATGCGATGACCGTTCGCCTGCTCTATTTGTCGCTGAACTGGCTCGCACTGGATCGCCTCACATTGCCGAACCTGTTCGGAGAGGAAGATATTCGGACGATCGTCGAGGCAGCGGTGGATCGAGCGCTACCCCGCGAATCGTAGAAGGTCAGTGCCGTTCGGCAGGTTTGCGGCGGAACGAGAAGTATCGATGACCGAAGAAGCTCACACCCGCAACGATCAACATGACAACCGCCTGGGCGGGAAGCGGCGGGGCATGCAGAATCGACACCGCGATTGTTCCGAGTATCAGATTCAGCACCAGGCCACCGGAATTGACGACGATGAACGCTCCCAGGTCGCGTGCCACATGTCCGCGGACGCGGAAAACCAGAGTCCGATGCAGAACGAAAGCGATGAGCACGCTGATGGAGTACGCGCCGATCACAGCCACTTGATACAGATCCTTGTTGTCGAGGATCAGTGACCAGACCACGAAGAGCACGTATCCGATCGCCGTATTAGCCACTCCGACAATGGCAAATGCGATGGGCTGATGCTTGACCACGCGAAGCAGTGGGCCGGGGTTCTCGGGTGATGCGATGTCTTCGGTCATGAAGACTCGGTTTTCACGGTGTTGATCCCGTCCTTGCGTCGGGTCCGCAGATACATCCACTCGAGCACGCCGAGTCCGAGGACTCCGGCGACCATCGAAGCGCCGCCGACCTTCCATCCCGGGGGACGCCACGTCAGGACAAGTTCCGCGTCTTTCGTACCGGCTGGAACGTCCACGGTGACAAAGGACTTCGCGACGACGTCGATCGGGACAGGCTGACCGTCGATGCTCGCCCGATATCCGGGCCAGCCGAGCCGTGCGAACACAACCTTGCCGCCGGTCTCCGAACTGACACGAAGGGTGCTCGACATGTTCGATTCCGCGATCGACGTAGCCTCGACGCCGTGGGCGTCGGCGATGCGTCCGTTGCGTGTCGAGACGGGGCCGTCGACGCGTTCGAGTACCGAGATGTAGTTCTCGTGTCCGGGGTAGTCGACCCATTTCCATCCGTCGGGAGCCGGGTTCTTGCGTGCATCGGGGTAGAGAGCGTTCTGAAGTACGACGCGGTCCACGTTCATCAGGTCGACGATGGTGCGGCCGGTGGTGGGTTCGACGGTGAATGCGCGCCGAAAGGCGTCGGGGCAGACGCTCATGTCCCAGCGCATGCAGAGCAGATCACCGAAGTAGAAGTGCCCGTTGGGGGTGTAGCCGCTGGTGTAGGTCAGTTCGAGGTCTTTGGGGTAGTTGCCGAAAGCCAGGGAACCGTACGCTCCGTCGAGGGTTTTGTCCCCGGGGGCGATGAGTGCACGGTCGCCCAGTTGCAGTGTCGTGCCTTCGAAGTCGGGGAAGGCCTCTTTCATCTCCGAGCGGGATTCGGGCAGGTTCCAGCTCATCGGGGTTGGTTGCGCGGCCCGAACCTGGGCGTAGGCGATGGGGGAGACCGCGACGATCGCTACGAGGCATGCGAAAGCAGTGCCTTTGGTACGGCCGAGCCAGACCATCGCGGCGCCGAGTGCGGCAACGAGCAGGGCTGAGATCACATGCCATTTCGCGAGCCCGGGAGCTGCCGAGGCTGACCGAATCAGAAGCAGGCCCACGAGGATTCCCGCTGCAACGCAGCGCCCGCGCAACTTGTCGGTCGTGGCGTAACGCCCGAGCAGGATGCACACCAGAAGCAGGAGTCCGATGGCCACCATCGGAAGTACGCGCGCGGGCCACCGCAGTGGGCCGATCGTGCTCGGCCCGGCAGTCCACATGAGGACGGCGACCGTGAAGATCCCGACGGCGGTCAATTCGCGTGCCGCGGCGCGTGCCTTGCCCCAGTCGATGAATGCCAGGGCGGGTATGAGGAACCAGGCGATGTAGACCATGGGCATGGTCTGGATGTATCCCCACCACGAGGTGAACGCGGGCATCGTGCTCGGCAGGCTCGCGTTCAGCGATTCCGACCACGGGACGGCGAGGAATGCATCGTTCTTGACTTCGGATGCACCGCGCCAGGTGACGTCCGCGGTGAGCAGGCTCGGCAGATACGTCGCGAGACCGGCCAGAGCGGCACACGCGGACACCGCCAGAAGCCGCAGTGACGGCAGCCAACGCCGCTGATAGACAACTTCGCCGATTGCGACCGCGCCGATCATCAAGCCGGATTCGACTGCGGGGAAAACATATTGGACCGACATCGCGAGATACAAGAACACGAAGGTCGGGATCGGACCGCTCTTACCTCGGGCGTAGCGGATTGCCGACGCCCACGCCTGAACCATCCAGGCAGTGCCGGTGAAGGCAGTCATCCAACTGGCCGAGTCGAAGAACAGCAGGAAACCGGTGAACGGAATCGAGACGCCGGCGACGGCAGCCCACGTGGGCTTCGAGCCGTACTCGAGGCAGATCCGATAGACGCCGAGTGCAAGGATGATCGCGAAGATCAACTTCACGATCGTCGCGTACAACGCCAGGTTGTCGAAGGACGGTGCGATCAGGTCGATCAGGAGTTGCGGTGGATTGAGAAGGCCTGCTTCCTCGATCGCGTAGTTGCCCGCCATCCAGTTCTCGGGGACGAGCACCGGGAGGTGTCCTTCTCGCAGACTGCGGCCGAGCATGACCCACAGCGGCGCGTATTGGGACTCGGTGTCGTCGGTGTAGAAGTGACGAGCATTCGCGAGCACCACGGCCAGATAACCGGCGATGACACCGATCGCCGTGACGGCGCCCCACTTGTACACGTCTGCCCGGGCGAGAGTGCGAGTTTCCACCACGAGTTCCAGACCTTAACAGGGCAGGTGGGGCGTACGGAGACGCGAGCGCGTCACGCGCCGCCGGCATCCGAAGTCAAGACATCTCTGCGTGTTAAAGTTCGCGACGGTGTGGGCCCGATCGTGCCTGTCTCTCGGCGCCAGTCGAGCCCCCTGAAGGGAGTGGAAGCGAGTGCACTCGATTTCCGTCGTAGTGCCCGTTTATCAGGGCGAAAAGACGATCACGGCGCTCGTCGAGGAGTTGGACGGCCTGGGCACACCGAGTGCGACGCCCGGTGGTGCGCAGTTCTCCGTCGACGAGATCATGCTGGTTCACGACAACGGCCCGGACCGCTCCGACGTCGTGTTACTCGAATTGGAGCGCCGTTTCGAGCAGGTGCGTGTCGTGTGGCTCAGCCGCAACTACGGCCAGGACGCGGCGACCATCGCCGGCATGGCCGCTGCAACTGGACAGTGGATCGTGACGATGGACGAGGACGGCCAGCACGACCCGGTGCACATCGGGGCTTTCCTCGACACCGCGCTGACGGAGCGATCCGATCTCGTGTATTCCAAACCCACGAACACACGCCCGCACGGATTCTTGCGGAACCTGACCTCGCGCGGCGCAAAGATCGTCTTGGCGACGGTATTCGCGTTCCCTGATTCGACGAGATTCGAAAGTTACCGCCTGATCCGCGGTGACATCGGCCGACAGTTGGCCGGCGTCGCGGCCAACGGCGTGTATCTGGACGTTGCGCTGACGTGGGTTGTCGGTAACACGGCCACGGCGCCGGTGACACTTCGAGCCGAAGGCCGCGAAGAATCCGGGTACAACTACCGCCGTTTGTTCTCGTTGTTCTGGAAGATGGTGTTGTGTAGCGGAACACGCGGTCTGCGTCTGGTCAGCCTGCTCGGAGTCACCCTGGCGTCGGCCGGTGTGATCATGGCCGCGGTGATCTTCATCGGGGCCATGACCGGCGACAACAATGATCCCGAAGGATGGGCGTCGATCATCATGGCGCTGCTGGTCTGTTCGGGTGCGATCCTGTTCTCGCTCGGGCTCATTGCCGAATATCTCGGTGTGGCACTGCACGTCCTTGTCGGAAAGCCGCTGTATCTGACTGTCGACTCCCCGCGGCCCGGAACCTCGATCGATCGGCGTAGTCGTGAGCACTGATCGCATCATCTTCTCCCGCCCCTATCGGGCATCGAACGAATTGTCGAATCTGGCAACGGTTCTGGAGTCCGACCACATTCACGGTGACGGACGTTTCACCAAGTCCGCGACTGCAGCGCTCAAGGCGATCACCGGATCCACGCATGCTCTGCTGACCACCTCGTGCACGCATGCACTCGAATTGGGTGCGCTGCTGCTCGAATTGGGCCCGGGCGACGAGGTAATAGTTCCGAGCTTCGCGTTCAGTTCGGCGGCGACCGCCGTCGCGTTGCGCGGGGCCACTGTTGTTTTCGTCGACATCGATCCGAGTACCGGCAACATCGACCCGGCGTGCGTCGCGGCGGCGATCACCGAACGCACCAAAGCTGTACTGGTCATGCATTACGGCGGAGTCGCCGCGGACATGGAACCTCTCCTCGACCTCGCGGAACTCCACGGCGTTGCGTTGATCGAAGACAACGCCCACGGGCTCGGCGGAAAGTGGCGCGGGCGCTCGCTCGGCACCATCGGAACTATCGGAACGCAGAGTTTTCACGACACCAAGAACGTTCACTGCGGTGAGGGCGGCGCGCTGTTGCTCTCCGACGATCAGTTGATGACTCGCGCCGAAATCATCCGTGAGAAGGGGACCGACCGTGCGCGTTTCCTGCGCGGGCAGGTCGACAAGTATTCGTGGCAGGACATCGGGTCGAGTTATCTGCCCAGTGAACTCAATGCCGCCGTCCTCGACGCACAACTCTCCGAGTTCGACGCGATTCAGGCGGCGAGGCATCGCGTCTGGGACGCCTACAGCGTGAGTCTGGGCGAGTGGGCGGCCGCGAACGGTGTCGTGCCCATGGCGGTGCCCGATGATCGCGAGCACACTGCGCACCTGTTCTATCTCAAGATGCCGACCGAAGAGAGCCGTGACGGCTTGATTCGGCACCTTGCCGGTGACGGAATCGTGGCGCCGTTCCACTACGTTCCGCTCGATACGAGTGCGGCCGGTGTGCGCTACGGACGAACACCGCAGCCGTGCGTGCGTAGTGCCGAGTTCTCCGCGTCGATCCTTCGACTGCCGCTGTGGCCCATGCTTACGTTCGAACAACAGGACCGCGTCATCGGTTCGGTGCTCGAGTACAAGCAGGCTTGAGGACGAACACGACCGCGTGGATCGAATCAGGGCCCGGAAGCTTCGGGCATCGCCGAATCCGCGGTCGTGGATGCCGCTGCCCAGTCGTCGATGCTTCCGCTCGGGAAGAGAATCTGCGTGACGCCGGTGACCGTGTCGCGAGCGTGCAATGCACTTTCGTCGTCGACGGCATCGGTGAACGAGGTGTCGGGATAGAAGCTGTCCTCGTCCGTGTACTGGACGTCTTCTCGCGAACCGATCGCGATGATGTATCGGTTGTCGTCACCGACGATGCCGGTGGACAGATGGATCCACTTGTCCTCGACACAGCACATCCAGCCCTGTTTGACTCCTATGACGGGCTCGCCGAACAAGGCCTCGGGCAGGCCGAATCTCTGGTCGTAACCGTCGGTTCCTTCGGGAGTGGATTGCCGCAGGTACTCGACGAACTGCTCGACCCGTTCAGGTCCGAGTTGATCGGAGTCGTCGAGGACACCGCTGTAGAAGGTGACCAGGTCACGTGTCGTGGTCTCGGTGTTCCACCACATTCCGTCCCAGGGCGGCGTCGTCGCGGTCAGTGCGTAACGCTCGGCGACGCGGGTGATCACCTCTTGGCCGCCGACCTCGTCCCACAGGAGGTTGGCTGCGGTGTCGTCGGAGGATTCGAGCATCGCCGCCATGAGGGTGCGATCGTCGTCCGTGATGGGTCGCTCACCGCGCGCATCCTGATGAAGTAGATCCTCGGCGATGAAAAGTTTTGCCACCGAGGCTGTTTCGATCTGCTGGTCACCGGCGACGTCGAGGTACTTGTCCGAGGAGCGGTCGAGGATGGCG
Organism: Rhodococcus sp. C3V; assembly: GCF_029269915.1. Taxonomy (NCBI): domain Bacteria; kingdom Bacillati; phylum Actinomycetota; class Actinomycetes; order Mycobacteriales; family Nocardiaceae; genus Rhodococcus; species Rhodococcus sp. C3V. Next base: position 270,390 of record NZ_JARJBE010000002.1, on the reverse strand, counting down.
ATGGAGACGTCCGCACCACGCCCGAGCGCAGCCACCTGAGCCTGTCCCAGACGGCCGTCGAGGGTCTCGGCTACCGGAACATTGGTGTCGGGAAAGGCGGGGGTCTGCATCGGATCATCCGGGTTCTGTCCACCGCTGCACGAAGCCGCAAAAGTAACTGCGGCCACCATTGCGGCAATCCGGACGTACCGCGTACTCATTTGTTTCCCCCGGTAGCCCTGACACGGCACTGTTGCCGATCTTCTTGTCTCAGGATAGCGGTAGGGTCGGATCTCGTGATTCTCAAGACCGTGAACCAGCGCATTGCCGAGGAACTCGACGTCCGCGAAGGCCAGGTTGCAGCAGCAGTCGACCTTCTCGACGGCGGAGCCACGGTGCCCTTCATCGCCCGGTACCGCAAGGAAGTCACCGGCACGCTCGACGACGCCCAGCTGCGACTCCTGGACGAGCGGCTGCGGTATCTCCGCGAGCTCGACGACCGTCGTGACGCCGTGCTCACGGAGATCGACTCTCAGGGCAAACTCGACGATCAACTGCGCGGTCAGATCATGCTGGCCGAGACGAAAGCGCGGCTGGAGGACATCTACCTCCCCTTCAAGCCGAAGCGGCGCACCAAGGCGCAGATCGCCCGCGAGGCCGGCCACGAGCCCGTCGCCGATGCTCTCATCGGAGATCCCACCACCGATCCCGCGAAGTATTCGGACGAGCAGCTCGACGGTGCCCGGTCGATCCTCGTCGAGCGCTTCGCCGAGGACGCCGATCTGGTCGGTGAATTGCGTGAGCTGATGTGGAATCGCGGCCAGGTCGTCTCCTCGGTCCGCAAGGGCAAGGAAACCGATGGCTCGAAGTTTGCTGACTACTTCGAGTTCTCGGAACCGTTCTCCAAATTGCCCTCGCACCGCATCCTCGCCGTCCTGCGCGGCGAGAAGGAAGAAGTGCTGTCGCTCAACATGGCGGCAGACACCGAAGAACTCGCGCCGGGGGAGCGCACGGTCTACGAAGGCCGCATCGCGTCGCGGTTCGAGATCGCCGACCGTGGTCGGGCCGCCGACGGGTGGCTTCTCGACACCGTCAAGTGGGCGTGGAAGACGAAGTTCGCCGTCACGCTCGGTATCGACACTCGGATGCGTCTGCGGCAGTCGGCCGAAAAGGACGCCGTCGACGTCTTCGCCACCAACCTCAAGGATCTACTCCTCGCAGCTCCCGCCGGCGCCCGACCCACCATGGGACTCGACCCCGGATTCCGCACCGGAACGAAGGTTGCCGTCGTCGACGGAACCGGCAAAGTTGTTGCCTACGAGACGATTTACCCGCACCAGCCGCAGAACAAGTGGGACGCGGCTCTCGCGACGCTTGCCGGACTGGTCGCCGAACACGGCGTCGAACTGATCGCCATCGGCAACGGCACGGCCTCACGCGAGACCGACACGCTCGCTACCGAACTGATCAAGAAGACCGGCGCGCCCAACCTGACCAAGATCGTCGTCTCCGAGGCAGGCGCATCGGTGTACTCGGCTTCGGCCTACGCGTCGCAGGAACTTCCCGACCTCGACGTCTCGATTCGCGGTGCGGTGTCCATTGCGCGTCGCTTGCAGGATCCGTTGGCGGAGTTGGTCAAGATCGATCCCAAGTCGATCGGCGTCGGTCAGTACCAGCACGACATCACCGAATCGCTGCTCTCGCGTTCCCTCGACGCCGTCGTCGAGGATGCCGTCAACTCGGTCGGCGTCGACGTCAACACCGCGTCCGTGCCGCTGCTTGCTCGGGTGTCCGGAATTGCAGGATCCCTTGCAGAGAGCATCGTCGCGCATCGGGACCAGAACGGTCCGTTCAAATCCCGCAAGGGTCTCAAGGATGTCTCCCGCCTGGGACCCAAGGCATTCGAGCAGTGCGCAGGCTTCCTGCGGATCACCGACGGCGACGACCCTCTCGACGCGTCGAGCGTCCACCCGGAGGCATATCCAGTGGTTCGCAAGATCGTCGCGAGTGCAGGCGGGGACGTGCGCACCGTGATCGGAAACTCGCAGGCACTTCGATCGGTCAAGGCGTCCGACTACGTCGACGAGCGATTCGGTCTACCGACCGTCACCGACATCATCTCCGAGTTGGAGAAGCCGGGACGAGATCCACGACCCGAATTCAAGACCGCGACTTTTGCCGCAGGTATCGAGAAGGTCGCGCATCTCAAGCCCGGCATGACCCTCGAAGGCGTGGTCACCAACGTCGCAGCCTTCGGTGCCTTCGTCGACATCGGAGTTCATCAGGACGGTCTGGTTCACGTCTCGGCGATGTCGCACAACTTCGTCAAGGACCCACGCGAGGTCGTCAAGTCAGGTGACGTCGTCAAGGTGAAGGTCCTCGAAGTGGACGAGGCACGCCAACGCATCGGGCTGACGCTTCGTCTCGACGACGAGGTGGGAGCGCCCCGCAAGTCCGAAGGCCAGCGAGGTGGGCAACCTCAGCGGCAGGGCCAGCCGCAGGGCCAGCGTCAGGGGCAGGGTCAGCAACGAGGAAATGGCGGACGCCAGGGCGGACGCGAGCAGCGACCGGACAACCGCGCGCCTGCTGCCGGGTCGATGGCCGACGCTCTGCGCAAGGCGGGCTTCGGCAAGTAAATCCGTCCGCCGGGTTTTCGAAGTCCGTATCGTCACAATCGAGTCGGTTGGCGGTATGAATCCGATCAGGGTCGGATCATGAATTCGGTGAAGGGAGGACAGTGATGCGGGAGTGGCTCGAGCGCGAGATCATCGCCCATGGCCGATTGCCGTTGCTGTTCTTCCTGCTCGGGTTCCTGTCCGCCTTCCTTTTCATCCGCCTCAGCGTCCGGATGATTCGCGCGCAAGTGAAATGGTGGCCGGGCAACATCGCGCCCGGAGGCCAGCATGTGCATCACGTCGTGTTCGGTGTGATCGCCATGATGATCTCCGGTGGTGCGTTGATCGCGGTCTACGTCGATGGTTCGCAGACCACCGGTGCCGTCCTGGCGGCGATCTTCGGTATGGGTGCGGCGTTGGTGCTCGACGAGTTCGCACTGATCTTCTATCTGAAGGATGTGTACTGGTCCGAACAAGGTCGGACCTCGGTGGATGCGGTCTTCGTCGCGATCGCCGTGACCGGCCTGGTGCTGCTGGGTTTCCGCCCGCTCGAACTTCTCGACGTCGCCGGATTCCGTGAAGAACGCGATCCGTGGATCAAGTTGGTCTTCGTTTTCGTCGCGTTGATCAACTTCGCCTTGGCAGCCATCGTGATTCTCAAGGGGAAGATCTGGACGGGGCTCGTCGGTCTGTTCGTTTTCCCGTTGCTGGTAATCGGAGCGGTCCGCCTGAGCCGGCCGGGTGCACCGTGGGCTCGCTGGCGGTACACGCGCAAGCCGAAACGGATGAACCGCGCGCTCGAACGTGAACGGAAATGGCGTCGGCCCGTCATCCGGGCCAAGATCTACGTTCAGGATCTGATTGCCGGATCGCCGAGCGTCGAACATGCGATGACCGCGGCCGAGCAGGAACTGGACCACACCATCCACGCAGCTCCGCCGCCACCGATTTCCCCGCTGGTATCCGCGTCTGGCACAATGGACGGGTTGCCTGGACCAGGCAGCAGCACTTGATCTGGGCACGAACCAGACGAGCGCCGTTTCGGGAGACCGAAACGCGTGCCGCTCGGTTCCTCTGCTCCTGCGAAATACAAGGATGACATATGAACACCCTGGACTTCCTGGACAAAAAGTCGCTCCGCGACGACATCCCCGAGTTCCGTCCCGGCGACACGCTCAACGTGAACGTCAAGGTTATCGAAGGCTCCAAGGAGCGCGTGCAGGTCTTCAAGGGCGTCGTTATTCGTCGCCAGGGCGGCGGCGTTCGCGAGACCTTCACCGTCCGTAAGGTCTCCTTCGGCGTCGGCGTCGAGCGCACCTTCCCGGTTCACAGCCCCACGCTGGCCTCCATCGAGGTTCTGACCCGCGGTGACGTCCGTCGCGCCAAGCTGTACTACCTCCGTGAGCTTCGTGGCAAGAAGGCGAAGATCAAGGAAAAGCGCTGATCTTTCCGATGAGCCCGGCACCGCGCACGCGCGGTGTCGGGCTAATCTGGTTTCTGTGGCAGATTCTTCGAAGGAGCAGGCATTGTCGTCCGGACCCGAGAATCACGAGGGATCAAGCGGTTCCGCGGAACCGACCTCACATCGGCCGCAGAAGAAACAGCGATCGTTTCTGCGAGAACTCCCTGTTCTGATCGGCGTAGCGCTGGTACTCAGCATCGTCCTTCAGGCATTTGTCTTCAGAGTTTTTCTCATCCCATCCGAGTCGATGGAACCGACACTGCACGGCTGTGCGGGATGTACCGGTGACCGCATCGTGGTGGAGAAGATCGGATACCGCTTCGGCGATCCGGAACCCGGCGACGTCGTCGTCTTCAAGGGACCCGATTCGTGGAACACGAAATATGTGTCCAATCGGTCCGACAACGTTGTCGTCCGCGGCATTCAAGAGGTCGGTTCGTGGGTCGGCCTCGTTCCGCCGGACGAGAACGACTTGGTCAAGCGAGTGATCGCTACCGGCGGCCAGACCGTCGAATGCTGCGACGAGCAGGGCCGAGTCCTGGTCGACGGCAAGCCGCTCGACGAGCCGTACATCAAGATGGATTTCCCGTTCACTCCGGGAACGCAAACGTGTGACACCGAATTGAAGTCGGGCCGCTGCTTCGGACCGATCACCGTTCCCGAGGGCCACGTATGGGTCATGGGTGACAACCGCAGCAATTCCGCCGACTCGCGCTACCACGTCGACGACGAGTTCCAGGGAACCGTCCCGATCGACAACATCATCGGTCAAGCTCGTTTCATCGTTCTTCCCCCGTCGCGAATGGGCGGCATCGATGCGCCTGATATTCAGGGCAACTGAGTTGTCGGACCGCACACATGGATTCGCGTAGTTCCGAGTAGGCAGAGACAGTGAGTAGTTGGCCCCCTCGCGTTGTCATTCGCAGATCGGCAGGTCTGCGGACGATGGAGTCTGCGTTGGCGCGAACCGGACTCGGTCCGGTGGCCGGCGTCGACGAGGCCGGGCGCGGAGCGTGCGCTGGTCCACTTGTCATTGCAGCGTGTGTCCTGGCGCCGAAACCGCAAGCAGCCCTCGCGCGGCTCGACGATTCGAAGAAGCTGACCGAACGTGCGCGCGAGGAGCTTTTCCCGGCGATCAAGCGCTTGGCGTTGGCGTGGAGTGTCATCTCTGTTCCCGCTGCGGAAGTCGATCAGATCGGCATCCACGTCGCCAACATCGAGGGGATGCGACGAGCAGTTGCGGGCCTCGACCTCGAACCGGGCTACGTTCTCACCGACGGATTCCGGGTTCCGGGTCTGACGGCTCCGTCGCTACCGGTCATCGGCGGTGACGGCGCCGCTGCATGCATCGCCGCGGCGAGCGTTCTCGCGAAGGTGACCCGAGATCGTGTGATGACCGAGATGGACGACACTCATCCGGGATACGGCTTCGCGATTCACAAGGGATACAGCACGCCACTGCACATGGACGCACTCGACGAGCTGGGGCCGTGCCCTGAGCACCGCATGACCTATGCCAACGTGGTGGCTGCGGGAGTCCGGTTGGAACAACGCGCGGGCCGTACGGGATGATGGACGTTCAGACGAACTGGGAGGACTGGCTAAACCGATGAGTGCCGAGGATCTCGAGAAGTACGAAACCGAGATGGAGCTGTCGCTCTACCGTGAATACCGGGACATCGTCGGACAGTTCTCCTACGTCGTGGAGACCGAACGACGTTTCTACCTGGCCAACACGGTCGAGTTGCTGCCCCACAATTCAGACGGGGAGATCTACTTCGAGCTGCGGATGTCCGACGCCTGGGTGTGGGACATGTACCGCCCGGCGCGATTCGTGAAATACGTACGCGTCGTGACCTTCAAGGACGTCAACATCGAAGAGCTGGACAAGCCGGATCTGCGCCTTCCTGACTGATCTGCGCTTGCCGGACTGATCTCGACAACGAAGTGCCCCGCCGATATCGGCGGGGCACTTCGTATTTCGCGGAGTTGTGCGGGGTCAGTTGCCCTTGACGTTCACAATCTGACGCAGCGTGTGTCGAATCTCGACCAAGTCCTTCGCGTCGTCCATCACGACGTCGATGTCCTTGTACGCACCCGGGATCTCGTCGAGGAACGCCGCGGAACGCTTGTATTCGATGCCGACCATTGCCTTGTCGAGATCTTCGATGGTGAAGGTCTTGCGTGCCTGGTTACGTCCGTACACCCGACCCGCGCCGTGGGGGCTGGACTTGAACGACGGTACGTTTCCCTTCCCGACGACGACGTAACTCGCCGTCCCCATCGAACCGGGGATGAGCCCGGGCGTGCCCTCGTCTGCCTTGATCGCACCCTTACGGCTCAGCCACACACCCCTGCCCATGTGGAACTCCTTCTGGGTGAAGTTGTGGTGGCAGTTGATCCGCTCGACTTCGTCGATGATCGCGGGTTTGCCGTCTCCCATGAAGTGCGCGAAGTCCTTCACGACGCGGTCCATCATCTCTTCGCGGTTGAGCAGAGCGAAGTGCTGAGCCCAGTTGAGATCGGTGATGTACGAGTCGAATTCGGGCGTCTTCTCGACCAGGTAGGCAAGATCCGGATCGGGAAGGTTGATGTACCACCGCTCGCACAAGTCCTTGGCGATCTTGATGTGATGCTGCGCGAGCTTGTTTCCGATACCGCGGCTTCCCGAGTGCAGGAACAGCCAGACGCCGTCGCTCTCGTCGAGCGTCACCTCGATGAAGTGGTTACCAGAGCCCAGCGTTCCGAGCTGAAACCTCCAGTCGTTCTTGAACTTGTCGTAGAAGGACAGGCGATCGCCCGCCATCGCCTCGAGTTCTGCGATGCGGATTTTCGCCGTGTCGCTCAGCGTCTTGTTGTAGACACCTGCCGAGAGCGGGACGGAGCGTTCGATGCTGTGGCGAAGTACGGTCAGGTCGCGGCCTTGAAGGTCGCGTGCGCTGAACTGGGTTTTGACCGCGATCATTCCGCAGCCGATATCGACTCCGACGGCGGCGGGCATGATTGCGCCTTCCGTCGGAATGACCGAACCCACCGTCGCTCCCGCACCGAGGTGCGCATCCGGCATAAGCGCCAGATGTGGACGGACAAAAGGCATCTGGGACGTACGCAGCGCTTGCTCGCGAGTGTTCTCGTCGAGTATCGATGCCCAGTTCCACAGCCTCTTGGTGATCTTCTCCATCAGATTTCTCCCACATAGTTCACAGCCGAACCGATCGGTCCGGTGTGTCGTGCAGGAATGACCATGCGCTCGGTCAGTGGTTGTGTGCAACCCCTTTTCAGGTTCGCAGGCCGTCTGCGAGTTCGTAGATTCGTCCGACGTACTTCTCCTGGAAGGCTTTTCGGGCAGCATCTGCTTGTTGCCGTGCGCCCATCTGGGAGTAGAGGTACTCGAGATGAACCAAACTCTCGCCGATGTCGACGCGTCGCTGGTCGAGAACCGTCAGCTCGTCGACCAGTCGAGCCAGATCTAACGCGGTGTCCGGTACCTCGTCCATGGTGATCCTCGATGTCCGTGAGTGCTTCCTGACCCCGAGGCTAACACTCTTCGAACATATTTTCGATACCTGCCCTGTAGTTTACTTCGACAACGTGGCTGTCAGTTGGTCGATGGCATACGGAATGCTCAGGACGGTATTGCCGGACATCGCCGCGCCGACGGGTGGATCTGCGGTGTACCGCACGACCATCGCATTTCCGCTCTTCACGGCGGGTAGTCGCTGGTAGAGCGTGTTGCCGGCGAGGGCCTTCTCTCCCTCCGGGTCGGCCATCACGATCAAACGATCAACGGGTTCGAGGATGTCGTATCGCTCGTTCGGCATCCAGTCGCCGAACTGATCGCCGACGAATGCGTCGACGGTCGCGGGGAGGGTGAACCCGAGTGACGAGAGGAAAATGCCGCGTGGATCGTGCGACGAGAACACGTAGCCCTCGGGAGTGTCGAGGTTGACGATCGTTGCGGTTTGCCCGGCAAACTCCGGGTGTGCAGCGCGGGCGGCGGCAAACGCGTTTTCGGTATCCGTGATCAGTTGCTGAGCTTGTGGTCCTTTGCCGAGGGCGCGCCCGGCGGTGAGCGTCATGTCGGTCCACGGCGTTGTGTACGCGTCGTAGTCCTTGCTCTGCGCGACAGTCGGCGCAATCGAGGTCAGCTTCTTGTAGGTTTCCGTGTCGATGTCGGCGTACAGCGCGAGGATCAGATCTGGTGCGAGGGAGGCGATTTGCTCGAAGTTGAAGTCTCCGCCGCTGTTGATGTAGGTCGGAGTTTTCCCCTTCCAGTAATTCTTCGTCCACGGCCAGCTTTCATCCATGCCGGACCCCCACCATTCGGCCATGCCTACGGGTTCGACTCCCAAGGCGAGCAGTGGTTCGTGATCGGTGTATCCGAGTGTCACTACCCGCTGCGGTTCGGCATCGATTGTCGTCGAACCCTGTGCGTGCTCGATCGTCACGGGGAATGCGTCGTTGCTCTGGGTCGCTGATGCGGTGTCGACGCCTTGCGAGGTTCCACAGGCGGTCGAGAACCCGATGATCGCGGCCGTCGTGAATAAGGCGGCGAGGATTCGGGTGCTACGTGAGGGCACGTGCATGCTCCTTCGAAGTGGTGGGCGAAGTGATCTGAGTTCCGCATGAAGTGCTGAGCTGGTCGCGTCAGCAATAAAGTGAGGCTAACCTTTGCAGGATCGTCGGTCCATCCTTCAGGATGGACTCGGATACGCCCAGAAAGACGCAAAATGTCCACTATCGAGTACTCGACTCGCCCAAAGTCCTTGCTAGCGCTGCCCGATAGTCGCGGACGGACATTCAAAGATTTTCAGGTCTACACCAACGTCGTGGAGGCCGTGACCGCGTACGGGGCTCACCGCCACCCGGAGCATCAGATCGCCTGGATGAGTGAAGGGACGATGCAGATTACTGCCGGGGGCAACGTGTGGCACCTGCACAGCGAGCACTTGGTCTGGTTGCCGGGCACCGTTCTCCACGACATGACGCTTCTGTCGGCGGGATGCATGATCGCGGCCTATGCGCGTCCGGATCTACGCCCTGGCGGGCCCAGGTGGACTCAGCCACTGGTTCTCGAAGTCGATGCTCTGTCCGCTCAATTGCTGCGCCATCTCGCAGATCGGACCATCGACGATGCTCGGCGGTTGATGAGTCAGGAGTTGCTCTACGACATTCTTGCTGCCGCGCCCGAACGGCACGACGTCCTCGCGGTTCCTCGCAATGCTGCGGCGAGTTCGGTTTCTGCCCGCATCCTTGCCGATCCGGCAGACTCGCGAACATTAGGGGAGTGGGCGGGTGAACTCGGGGTCAGTTCCAAGACTTTGATGCGTGCCTTTGTCGCCGATACCGGGATTACCTTCGGACAGTGGAGGACTCGCGCCCGAATGTATGCGTCGCTCGAGATGCTCGCGCGGGGTGAGGGTGTCAACGACGTTGCCCCGCAGGTGGGTTACCGAACCAGTAGCGGGTTCATCGCCGCATTTCGGGAAACCTTCGGTACGACGCCGGCCCGGTACGGCGGAAAGCTGACGCGGTGATTTGCTGATGATTTCTTGAACTCGGTTGACGGCAAAGCTTTGTTCGGCAACGTAGAAATGGGCCGAGCTACCAGCATGTGCTGGTGGCTCGGCCCATTTCTAATTCGAACTGAGTCAGCTCATGTTGCCGAGCACATTGCCCAGGACACCGCTGATGACATTGGTCATCGACCCCTGCGGATCGGTGAGGGAACCGAATACCTGGCCCGATCCGGAGTTGAGTGAGCCGAAGCCCATGTCCTCGAGGCTTCCGGCGCCCGCCTCGACGGGGTTCGGCTGCCGGATGGTGACGCACACGCCCATCGGATTGATGTTCCAGTCGCCCGCCGCCAGCACAATGTTGGTGCCGGCGCCGCTGTCGAGCTGAGAGCCGACAACTGCGTTATCGGGAACCTTGTAGGTGGTCTCCAATGCGATGATGCCGCCACCAGCAGTGGTCCATCCGCCGCCCTTTGCCACCACGGAGTTGTTGCCGACGACGACGGTCTTGGTGACGTCGTCCCACTTCTGGTCGCCGATAAGCCATTTGACGTTCAGGCGAGCCTTGACCAGCTGGAATCCTGCCGGGTGGAAATCGCGGATCTGATTGACGAGTGCTCCCGAACCGGAAACCTTTGTCAGGTAGGTGACCGTCTGTCCCGGGGCGACCTTGCCGTCGCCGACAACCTCCTTGCTGACGGTGTACGGCGTCCCGAGGGAACCGGCCCAACTGTCGGTGACCGACTGGTTGAGCGCGCATGCCGGTGCTGCTTGCGCCACCGAGGCTCCAAGTCCAACAGTGACGCCGGCGGCGATGAGAACGAGGGATGTAGTGGTTGCTACTGCGTGGCGAAGTGAGCGGCGGGCCATGTAGAACTCCATTCAGCGGGGTGCGTGACGGTTTGAGCAAAACTGTAACTAGTTCTACTGGACTTTCGTCCAAGATGTGGCTGATTTCAGAAAATTGTCAGGTTTCGGGTCGCCGTTGGTGTGTCGCGCTGCCGAATTCCACAGGTTCCGAGTTGTGAACAGGTTGTTTTCGGATGGCTTGGTTTTGTGGTGGTGGGTTGAGGGTGGTGGTTGGGACGCGTTTCGTATGGGCGGGCGCGGGGTGTGAGTGGTGGGGGCTGCGATGGCGAGGAATATGGCGTTGGGGGCTCGGGGCGAGGATGTGGCTGTCGAGTTCCTGATCGATGCGGGTTTGGAGATTGTCGAACGCAATTGGCGTTGTCGGTACGGCGAGTTGGATGTTGTTGCGACGTCCGGTGATCGAATTGTGTTCGTGGAGGTGAAGACTCGCTCGGGTGCCGGGTACGGGAGTCCGGCGGAGTCGGTGACGTTCGCGAAGCAGCGTCGGATTCGGGTGTTGGCGATGCACTGGCTCACTGATTCGGGCCGGTCGTGGTCGAGGGTCCGTTTCGATGTGGTGGCGGTGTTGATCGGCCGGGACGGCGTGCCTTCGGTCGAGCATTTTGTGGATGCGTTCTGATGGCGTTGGGGCGGGCGCATTCTGTTGCGGTCAGTGGTGTGGACGGGCAGATAGTGGAGATCGAGGCGGATATCGGGCGCGGGTTGCCTGCGGTGCATTTGGTGGGGCTGCCTGATACGGCGTTGCACGAGTCGCGTGATCGGATTCGAGCGGCGGTGACCAATTCTGGTGAGGAGTGGCCGGACAGCAAGGTGATTTTGGCGTTGTCGCCGGCGACGTTGCCGAAGGTGGGCAGTGTTTACGATTTGGCTTTGTCGTTGTCAGTTCTCGATGCGGCGAAGAAGTTGCCGCGGAAGTTGTTGCGGGAGACTGTGTTTTTGGGGGAGTTGGCGCTCGACGGTCGTTTGCGGACGGTGCGTGGTGTGTTGCCTGCGGTGCTTGCGGCGAAGCGGGCGGGGTGGGGGACTGTGGTGGTTCCGGCTCGGGCGTTGGCTGAGGCGGGCTTGGTGAAGGGGATCGAGGTGCTGGGCGCTGACGATCTGTCCGCGGTGATCGGGTGGTTGCGTGGGGAGTTGGCGCTTGCTGTTCCTGATGTTTTCGAGCGTGCTGGTGTGGTGGCGGTGCGGGATTTGAGTGAGGTTGTCGGGCAGACGGATGCTCGGTGGGCGATCGAGGTTGCTGCGGCGGGTGCGCATCATTTGATGTTGACGGGTCCGCCGGGGATCGGGAAAACGATGTTGGCGCAGAGGCTTCCGGGGATTCTTCCGCCGTTGACGGAGGGGGAGTCGTTGGAGGTGACGGCGATTCATTCGGTGGCGGGGGTGTTGCCGGAGGATCGGCCGTTGATCGATATGCCGCCTTTCATTGCGCCGCATCACAGTTCGTCGGTCAGTTCGCTGGTGGGTGGTGGTAGTGGGATGGCTCGTCCTGGTGCGGTCAGCCGCGCCCATCGCGGCGTGCTGTTTCTCGACGAATGTGCCGAGATCGGGGTGAAGGTGCTCGAAGCGCTACGCACACCACTCGAAGACGGGGAAGTGCGAATCGCCCGGCGGGACGGAGTTGCTCGGTACCCGGCGCGGTTCCAGCTGATCCTGGCCGCGAATCCGTGCCCATGCGCGCCGCCGCGAGACGCGGACTGCGTCTGCGCACCCGCGGCGCGTCGCCGTTACCTGGGGAAATTGTCTGGCCCGTTGTTGGACCGAGTCGACATCAGGGTCCGGATGCAGGCGGTAGCAACCGGAGCGCTGATCGACGAAGTGGGGGAAAGCACCAGCGATGTTCGTGCGCGCGTGGCGGCGGCTCGGGACACTGCAGCCCAGCGGTGGAGTGAGTACGGGTGGCGGACCAACGCGGAGGTACCAGGGCCGGCGTTGAGACAGAAGTTCAGACTCTCGCGTGCAGCGCTGGCGCCGGTGGAACGGGCGCTGCGTAAAGGTGTCATCACTGCTCGTGGGGCGGACCGAGCGTTGCGGGTTGCCTGGAGTGTCGCCGATCTGGCAGGTGAAGCGATGCCCGGACCAGACCAAGTTGTCACCGCACTCGACTTTCGAGACAGGGGATTCCAATGACTGCACACGATCCACGACTACTCGCTTGGGCATATCTGTCCCGCGTCGTGCAGGGCCCTAGCGCATATATGTCCATGTTGATCGGCGAGCTCGGGGTCGAAGAAACTGCGAGGGCGGTTCGCAACGGCGATCTGCCACCCGCGATCGAGGAGAAGACGCGAGCCCGCGCTCACATCGACACAGCCCAACGAGACCTCGACCTGATGGAGGCGATGGGTGGCAGACTCGTAACACCGAACTGCGCCGATTGGCCGGCGTGGCGAATGCTTTCCTTTGACGGACTCGATCCCTCCGGGGGTGAGACGGCGCCATTTGTGTTGTGGGTGTTGGGGTCCAGGGATTTGGTTGATCTGACCGAGAGATCGGTTGGAATTGTGGGCACGCGGGCATCGACTGCGTACGGCGAACACGTGACGGCAGAGATTGCCGGTGACCTCGCTGTCGACGGATGGACCGTGATTTCCGGGGCGGCCTTCGGTATCGACGGGGCCGCGCACCGCGCTGCATTGGGCGTAGGTGGAAACACACTGGCTGTCTTGGCCTGTGGCGTGGATCGAGCGTATCCGTCAGGGCATGCGCGACTACTCAAACAGATAGCGAGTTCGGGTGCAGTGATAAGTGAATATCCGCCGGGCACAACACCTGCAAAGTTCCGGTTTCTGGCAAGGAATCGACTGGTAGCTGCGTTGTCGGACGGAGTAGTGGTGGTCGAGGCGGGTTGGCGCAGTGGTGCACGCAATACCGCCAATTGGGCTCGGAAGTTAGGCCGTCCCGTGATGGCGGTGCCCGGACCGGTTACCTCGGCATCGTCGACCGGATGCCACCGGATGATCCGAGAAGGTGAAGCGCAACTCGTGTCCAATGCCGTGGATGTAGTCGAAGCGTCAGGCCCATTTGGTGTCGGGGATTCCGCGGAGGATGCGGCCGCGACGCGTGACATCGACGCATTGCGAGGCAATTCTCGATTGGTATACGAAGCATTGCCGGGAACGGGGTCTCGCAGTACGCGTGAGTTGTCCGAGGAATCGGGATTGCTCATAGCTCAGGTTCGTGCCACTCTTCCTCTGCTCGAACTGGAGGGATTTGCAAGTTCTGATTCCAGTGGTTGGTTTCGGACGCGGTAGTACGTGAACTACTTCTGCGCCCGTCAGACCATGCGTGGCGATGCTCACTAATCGTTTGCGAAGACCGTGAATCGTCAATACCCGCAGCGCATCGGAAATGGCACGTCAGGGCTATTTTTCACGAATTTGCTCGACTGTGTGCAATGTAATTCTCGATGCGTTTCGCCGACCCGACCTGCAAGTTCGACGGGTCTCAGGAAAGCCTCAGGTCAATGTGCATGGAAGTCCGATTAGTCTGGATCACGATGACGGCGGGCATTGATTGACACCCGGCATCCGAGGGATGAATGTGCAGAATTTTCAGGGTCGTGTTCGGTCGAGGCAATGCCGCTAACCCGCTGCTAATTCGGACCATTGAGTCTGTTCGGAAACGGTGAAGGCTTTCGAACTTCTTTTGTTCATCAACGCTCTATCTGTGTATTGTGAAGGAGAATTGAATCGATCATTGAAAGAGGAGTGCAATGGCTGAGAAGCTGATTCGGCAACTCATCGACGACCTTGATGGTAAGCCGATTGACGATGGATTCGGTGATCGAATTGAGTTCTCTTACCAGGGAACGGATTACGTGATCGATCTGCGCGCCACCAATGCAGAGAAGTTCGACGCTGCGGTGAAGCCGTTCGTCGAGGCTGCTGCGAAGGTGAGCGGGAAGCGCGGCAAGAAGGCTCAGGCCGCATCTCCGCAGGCCACATCAGGTTCCGGACGCTCCAAGGAGACGCTCCAGGCCATCCGTGACTGGGCAGGTAAGAACGGTTACGAAGTTGCTCCGCGTGGGCGTATCAAAGCGGAAATCATCGACGCTTTCGACGCTGCACACTAGATTGAATTAAATACACCTCTGGCTCTCGGCGAACTCGCCGGGAGCCAGAGGTGTATTTTACTGTTGCTTTGCCGAGTTCTCGGACAGCTTTGTCCAAGAGGTCGTCCGTGTGAAGCAGATCAGATAATTCGTCTAAACAGCACCGAATTTACCCAGCAGATTGGTCGGTTTCTTTCGCTCTGCACAAAGGTCGACAGAGCGCTGCGTGGAGTCGCCGACGAGGTATTTCGCCCTCGTGCTGCAATTGTCGTGTACATTAGTTAGGTAACACTAACTTTCGGAAGGATCTTTCTGTGGCCAAGCCGACAACTGCATTGACGGTTCTGCGGACCGAACAATTGACCCCCCATATGGTACGAGTGTTTCTCGGGGGACCAGGTTTCGAGTCGTTCACTCCCAGCGAATACAGCGATTCCTATGTAAAGATCGAATTCGGCACTCCTGATCAGCCGACACTGCGCACCTACACGATTCGATCGTACGATCTTGATGCCAAAGAGATTGCAATCGATTTTGTCGTCCACGGCGACATGGGTGTTGCAGGTCCGTGGGCCGCGTCGGTTCAGCCGGGCGCTGAGATTACTCTGCGGGGACCCGGTGGCGCGTTTTCGCCGTCACCAACCGCTGATTGGTATCTCTTCGTCGGAGACGAGACCGCAATACCCGCTATTTCCGCGTCGATAGCGAGATTGGCGCCGGATGCGGTCGGCTACGCCGTCGTCGAAGTCGGTGGACCGGAAGACGAAATCGCGCTCGATGCCCCAGAAGGTATTGCCGTGACCTGGCTGCATCGCGGGGCATCGTCCGACGCGGTCGGCGAAGAATTGGCGGGCGACAACGCTCCGGTTGTCGCCGCGGTCAAGGCTCTCGAGTGGTTGCCGGGCGAACCGCACGTGTTCATTCACGGTGAAGCGCAAGCCGTCATGCACAACCTCCGGCCGTACATTCGCAAGGAACGAAATGTCCCGGCGTCGGCCGCTTCCATTTCCGGCTATTGGCGTCGTGGTCGCACCGAAGAGGGCTTCCGGGTCTGGAAGTCCGAACTCGCTGCGGCCGAAAACTAACTCGCGGCGGCCGTGCCGCGAGTCAGCAACACGAGCGCAACGGCCGCGAGAACTCCGAAGGTGGGAATTGCGATTGCCATCGGAACTGCCGTGTCTTCTCCCGCAATTCCCACCAATGGCGAAACCAGCGCCGCCAAGCCGAACTGGCCCGCTCCCATCAACGCTGAACCGGTCCCGGCCGCGTTGGTGACCTCTCCTTGGGCGAGAGCGGTCGCATTCCCCATGATGAACCCGATGCTCGAAATTGCCACGAACAGTGGGACCAAGATCAACCAGGTATTCGTGGAACTGAAAACCACGCTGGTGCAGAACAATACGGCGCCGCCCATGAGGAGTAGGCACACCCCGAAACGCAGCAGCGTGCGTGCTCCGACGCGACCGAGCAGGCGAGTGGTGATCATCGCTGCCGTGACCATTCCGGTGGCGTTCACTGCGAACACGATCGAGAATTGTGACGGACTCAGCCCGAGAACGTTCTGAACGACGAACGGTGACGCGGAGATGTACGCGAACAGGGCGCCGAATCCGAAGACGAATGCGAGCGCATATCCGAGGTAGTGCCGATTGCGGACCACGTATCGCAGATTCGAGATCAGGGCCTTCAATCCGCCGCCGTGGCGTCGCTCGGGCGGAAGTGTCTCGGGAACGAGCAAAACGACACCAGCCACCATTACAGCGCCCGCGACCGCCAGGACCCAGAAGATCCCGCGCCACCCGACGGGGCCGAGAAGTGCGCCGCCGATCAGTGGCGCGACCACGGGAGCGATACCGCCGATGATCATCATGATGCTGAAGAGCTTCGCTGCGTCGTCGCCACGCGCTCGGTCGGCAATACAAGCGCGGGCAAGAACGATGGCAGCGCCTCCACTCAAGCCCTGGACGAGTCGTGCACCGATGAGAAACTCGATGTTCGGCGCCACCGCGCATGCCGCGCCGCTCAGTGCCGTGATGATTGTCGCGGCCAGCAGTATTCGTCGCCTGCCAAGTCCGTCGGAGATCGGACCGATGATCAGCTGGCCGATTCCGAGGCCTGCCATGAAGGTGGTCAGCGTGAGCTGAACGCTGGCCGCAGTAGTGTCGAGTGCATCCGCCATCAACGGTAGGCCGGGCAGGTACATGTCGATGGACAGTGGAGCGATTGCGGAAATCAGTGCCAGTACGCACAACATCTTCAGAGGAATTGCTCGATTCACCGATCAACCCTATCGGCGAGGGAGCTTGCAGTTTCAATCGCGGCGAGCGAGCGTGTGTTCATGACTGACGCATTGCCGGCGAGCTTGAGCGTTCACCTCGATGCGTATGCCGAGCACCTCCGACTGAGCCGAGGCCGGTCGGAACACACGATCCGCGCCTACGTCGGTGACGCGCGGGCATTGCTGACCCATTTCTCCGCGGGTTCGGAGAATGCAGATCTCGACCGCCTCGACCTAAGTGTCATGCGTTCGTGGTTGGCCGCCCAGAATGCCGTAGGAACAGCCCGTACGACGGTAGCTCGACGGGCTTCTTCGGCGCGTGGGTTCACTGCGTGGCTCGCGCAGACCGGACGCATTTCCGTCGACCCGGGCACACGTCTGGCGGCTCCACCCGCTCGCCGGACGCTGCCGACGGTGCTGCGTCAGAGCCAGGCCCTCGACGCAATGGATGCGGCGGAAAGCGGTGCGCAGCAACAAGAGCCGCTCGCCCTGCGAGACCGACTCATCGTGGAATTGTTGTACTCCACCGGAATTCGCGTCGGCGAGTTGTGTGGACTGGACGTCGAGTCGGTCGATGCCGATCGACGTTTGCTTCGTGTTCTCGGCAAGGGGAACAAGGAGCGGTCGGTGCCATACGGCCTGCCCGCAGAATCGGCACTGAACGGCTGGCTGGAGCACGGACGACCCGCGCTGTGTTCGGATCGGTCCGGGCGAGCGTTGCTCCTCGGAGTTCGAGGCGGCCGGCTCGATCAGCGTCAGGCGCGTTCGGTGGTCCACGAAACCATGGCTGCAATTCCAGGGGCTCCCGACATGGGTCCGCACGGGCTTCGGCACTCGGCTGCGACACATTTGCTGGAGGGTGGTGCGGACCTTCGTGTGGTCCAAGAACTCCTCGGTCATGCGAGTTTGGCGACCACTCAGCTGTACACGCACGTGTCGGTCGAACGGCTTCGATCCGTCCACGATCAGGCCCATCCGCGCGCCTGATTTGTGGAGCGACGCGAGTTCTCGGCCGGTATTTGGTAGCGTCGCAGCTCAGAAGAGTGAACAATCGGCAAAGTTCGATCGTCGTGTCGAGACACTCGATTACATGCGATATCCGGGGGATTCGTGAACCGCCAAGATGTGAAGCACCTGCCGAACAGCGGCCAACCAGCCTGGCTGTCCGAATCGCCGCAACCGGCTCCCGGGCCGGCGCCGACGCCGGAGCCTGTGGCGCGACTGCAAGAGGTCTGGTCCGCGCCACCGCCACCGTCGAGCCAACAGCAGGTGACAAACCAGGATCTGGTTGCCGAAGCTTTACTGAAACGCCCGAAACGGACGCCGCGTGGCGGCTGGCGTAGGGGATTGCATCGTGCGACCGGAGGTGTGGTCAATCTGGGGGATTCGACCAACGAACAGCGCAACCGTGCACTGGCCGCCCGAATCGAGCAGCCGATCCGCAACGACTACCGAGTCGCTCTGCTCTCGCTCAAAGGGGGCGTGGGCAAGACGACGGTCACGGTCGGACTCGGTGCGACGTTTGCTTCGCTGCGTGGTGACTGCGTCGTGGCGGTTGACGCCAATCCCGATTTCGGGACTTTGGCACAACGTGTTCCGCTGCAGACCAATTCGACAGTGCGCGATCTGATTGCTGCTAGACCGGACATAAAGAGCTATTCGGACGTTCGAGTGCACACATCCCAGTCGTCGAGTCGTCTCGAGGTGCTGGCGAGTGAGCAGGATCCGGCGATTTCGGAGGCATTCAGCGAGGCCGACTATCGCCAGGTCATCGACATCTTGCAGGTCTACTACAACATCATCCTCACTGATTGCGGTACCGGGATCATGCACTCGGCGATGAACGGCGTTCTGGATCTTGCCAATTCGTTGGTTCTGGTCAGTTCGCCGGCAATCGACGGAGCGCGCAGTGCGGCGGCAACGCTCGATTGGCTTCAGTTGCACGGATACGGCCATCTGGTCGAGCGGACCGTCGTCGTCATCAGCGCCGCCAGACCAGGGTCGAGCGTCATCGACATGGACGCGTTGGTGGACTATTTCATGCGTCGATGCCGCGCCGTCGAGGTCATTCCTTTCGACGAGCATCTCGCGGAGGGGTCGGTGATGGACCTCGAATTGATGCGACCGGCCACCAGACGAGCGTTCATGGAACTGGCAGCGATGGTGGCCGACGACTTCGCGGACGCTGTGGGTCGGCACGCCGTCTCCGAGTGGCACTGATTCTGCGACCGATTTCTGCGACCGATCAGCCTCCTTTCAATGGCTTGAGCCTGAGCGGTTGCGACCGAACCAGTCCGAGTGGATCGAGATACTCGCGTCCTCTGCGCAAGCCCCAGTGCAAACATGCTTCGACAGCGCACCCTTCGTGCCCGGTTTCGAGGGTTCCGATCACTGACCTGGCTGCGACGCGTTCACCTGTGCGAACGACTGCGGTGACGGGTTCGTAGGTCGTGCGTAGGCCGCCGGAATGATCGATCGACACCGTCGGCTTTCCGGCGACCACTCCCGCGAACACCACGATGCCGTCGCCGGCCGCGAGGACGGATTGGCCGGCGCTGCCGCCGAGATCGACCCCGCGATGACCCGGCAGCCAGTTCTCGGCCGGTTTGTCGAAAGCGCGTTCCACGTGCGGCCGAGGAGCGAGCGGCCAGTCGAATCGCGTGTCTGCTGACGCCGTGCCTACGGCGACACAGCAGGAGATCACGGCAAAGACCACGCCTCGTCGAGCTCCGCGCAACATCGTCATTCCTTGATCTTGCGTGGAGTAGCGCACGCTTCAATGCAGATCAGACGGGTAATCCACAAGGCAGCCACCGATCCACAACCGCCGGTTCGGTCTGTTGCTTCCGGGGTGGTTATGGCATCGGGGGACGAGGACGTACACTTGTCGAGCGGTCTGTGCTCGCACAGTCCGACTTCGCGCGCCCGCGCACGTTTTCCGGCCTCGGCTGGTCCTGGTTCTCACGAAACAGGTCCGACGGCCGTGCGGGTGCCAGGGCAGGGATCACCCGATCGCCTGCATCAACCGGATTGAAAGTTTGAGGTACACAGCCATGGCTGTCGTAACCATGAAGCAGATGCTCGATAGTGGAACCCACTTCGGACATCAGACCCGTCGCTGGAACCCGAAGATGAAGCGATTCATCTTGACCGACCGCAACGGCATCTACATCATCGACCTCCAGCAGACGCTGACGTACATCGACAAGGCGTACGAGTTCGTCAAGGAGACCGTTGCCCACGGCGGCACCGTTCTCTTCGTCGGTACCAAGAAGCAGGCGCAGGAGTCCATCGCTTCCGAAGCGACTCGCGTCGGAATGCCCTACGTCAACCAGCGTTGGCTCGGCGGCATGCTCACCAACTTCACCACCGTTCACAAGCGTCTGCTTCGCCTCAAGGAGCTCGAGGCAATGGAGCAGACCGGTGGATTCGAAGGTCGCACCAAGAAGGAAATCCTCATGCTCACGCGTGAGATGACCAAGCTGGATCGCACCCTCGGTGGTATCCGCGACATGGCCAAGGTTCCTTCCGCGGTGTGGATCGTCGACACCAACAAGGAGCACCTGGCAGTTGCCGAGGCTCGCAAGCTGAACATCCCGGTCATCGCGATCCTGGACACCAACTGCGACCCCGACCTCGTCGACTACCCGATCCCGGGCAACGACGACGCCATCCGTTCCGCAGCACTGCTGACCAAGGTTGTCGCTTCCGCGGTTGCCGAAGGTGTGCAGGCACGTGCAGGACTGAGCGCCGACAAGGACGCGAAGCCCGAAGCCGGCGCAGGTGAGCCCCTCGCCGAGTGGGAGCAGGAACTGCTCTCGCAGGCAGCTCCGGCCGCAGAGGCTGAGGCAGCTCCGGCTGCAGAGGCTGAGGCAGCCCCCGCCGCAGAGGCACCGGCCACCGAGGCCTGATTCGTTGAAACCGGCCCTGACCAAGAGTTCTTTTGGTCAGGGCCGTTTCACCGTTAGGCCCGAGCACCACCGTCAGGCCGTGCTTCACCGTTAGTCCTAGGTCCGAAACAGACACATGAGGAGGCTCGCTAATCATGGCGAACTACACCGCCGCTGACGTCAAGCGGCTCCGTGAGCTCACCGGCTCCGGAATGATGGCATGTAAGAACGCACTCGCAGATGCAGACGGCGATTTCGACAAGGCCGTCGAGCAGCTGCGCATCAAGGGCGCGAAGGATGTCGGAAAGCGCGCAGAGCGCACCACCGCTGAGGGTCTCGTCGTCGCCAAGGACGGCGTCATGATCGAGATCAACTGCGAGACCGACTTCGTCGCCAAGAACGACGAGTTCATCAAGCTGGCCGACGAGATCGTGACCGTCGCTGCTGCTGGTAAGCCTGCTGACCTCGACGCTCTCAAGGCACTCGAGCTCGACGGCAAGACCATCGACACCGTCATTGCGGAGCAGTCCGCGAAGATCGGTGAGAAGCTCGAACTGAGCCGCGTCGCTTCCTTCGACGGCCCCGTTGCCGTTTACCTGCACAAGCGCAGCTCCGACTTGCCGCCCGCTGTCGGCGTTCTCGTCGAGTACACCGGTGAAGGCGATGTTGCTGCTGAGGCCGCTCGCGGCGCTGCAATGCAGGTCGCAGCACTCAAGGCGAAGTACGTCACGCGTGACGAGGTTCCCGAGGAGATCGTCGCTTCCGAGCGTCACATCGCCGAAGAGACCGCCCGCGCAGAAGGCAAGCCCGAGCAGGCACTGCCGAAGATCATCGAAGGCCGCGTCAACGGTTACTTCAAGGACGTCGTTCTGACCGAGCAGTCTTCGGTCACGGACTCCAAGAAGACCGTCAAGGCGATCCTCGACGAGGCAGGCGTGACCATCAAGCGCTTCGTGCGTTTCGAGGTCGGCGCCTCCGCTTAATTCGGAGCCCGCACACATGGACCCCGCCTGAAGAGCATTTGCTCTACCGGCGGGGTCTACGTGTACCTGGGGCCTCCGATGAGGCAGGATGAGAGTGCCTCGGGACGAGTCCCGGGGGCTTTCCTATGCCGCGGTGTCCGATTCGGCGGCAGAAGAAGAATGAAGGACCTACAAGGTCTTGTATCGAACTGAGGAGAACAATGTCCGAACCAGCCAACGAACGTCCAGGATTCAAGCGGGTCCTGCTCAAACTCGGCGGCGAAATGTTCGGAGGCGGCAAAGTCGGTCTCGATCCCGACGTGGTCACCAAGGTGGCTGAGCAGATCGCAGAGGTCGTTCGATCGGGCGTACAGGTTGCAGTGGTCATCGGCGGCGGAAACTTCTTCCGCGGAGCGGAACTGCAGCAGCGTGGCCTCGATCGCGCGCGCTCCGACTACATGGGCATGCTAGGCACCGTCATGAACTGCCTCGCTCTGCAGGATTTCCTGGAGAAGGCGGGCGTCGATTCTCGCGTGCAGACGGCCATCACCATGGGCCAGGTCGCCGAGCCGTACCTCCCCCTTCGCGCACGCAGGCACCTCGAGAAGGGGCGCGTAGTCATCTTCGGTGCCGGGATGGGTATGCCCTACTTCTCGACTGACACCACTGCTGCGCAGCGCGCGCTGGAGATCGGTGCCGAGGTAGTGCTGATGGCCAAGGCTGTCGACGGCGTCTACTCGGCCGACCCGCGTCTCGACCCGGACGCGACGATGTACGAACAGATCACGCACCGTGAGGTCATCGAACGTGAGCTCAAGGTCGCGGACGCGACGGCATTCAGCCTGTGCATGGACAACTCGATGCCGATGATGGTGTTCAACCTCCTCACCGAAGGAAACATCGCTCGCGCGGTGTCCGGTGAGAAGATCGGCACCCTGATCAAGTCGTGAGTGACACCCAAAAAATGATGCAGAACAACATGGAGGAACAGCCGTGATCGATGAAGCGCTCTTCGAGGCAGAAGAGAAGATGGAAAAGGCTGTCACGGTAGCCAAGGACGATCTCGGCTCGGTTCGCACCGGACGCGCGAACCCCGGTATGTTCTCGCGCATCGTGATCGACTACTACGGTTCGATCACGCCGATCACGCAGCTCGCGAGCATCAACGTCCCCGAGGCCCGCATGGTCATCGTCAAGCCGTACGAGGCTTCGCAGCTCAACGCGATCGAGACGGCGATCCGCAACTCGGATCTCGGTGTGAACCCGTCCAACGACGGCAGCATCATCCGCATTTCGGTTCCGCAGCTCACGGAAGAGCGTCGACGTGAACTGGTGAAGCAGGCCAAGTCCAAGGGCGAGGATTCGAAGGTCACGCTGCGCAACATCCGCCGCAAGGCGATGGACGAACTCGGCCGGATCCAGAAGGACGGTGAAGCCGGCGAGGACGAGGTCGGTCGCGCAGAGAAAGAACTCGACAAGACCACGGCGAAGTACGTGCACACGGTCGAGGAACTCGTCAAGCACAAGGAAGCAGAGTTGATGGAGGTATAGCCTCCTCATTTGCAGTGTTTGTCGTCGGGAGTAGATCAGGGAGTTTGGGTGCACGCACAAGAGGGAACCGCCGGTGGTCCCGTCACGGACGGGCCTACGGGCGGCGCTGAGGGCGCGCAACCGCCGAAGTCGAAGGCGGGCAGGAACCTACCTGCCGCCATCGGCGTCGGAGCTGGCCTCGGCGCCTTGGTCATCGGCACTTTGATCTTCCTGCCCCCCGGATGGATCGCCGTCGTTGCGATCGCGATGTTCATCGCGACGTGGGAGGTCACCACGCGGCTTCGTGAAGCCGACATCGAGGTGCCGCGAATTCCGCTTCTCGTCGGCGGGCAAGCCACGATCTGGCTCGGCTGGCCGTGGGGACCGGTCGGGGTGCTCAGCGGATTCACCGCGACCGTCCTGGTATGCATGGTGTGGCGGTTGTTCGACCACGGCCTCAAGGCGACCCCGAAGAACTTCCTGAGAGACACCTCCATCACGGTGTTCGTTCTGGCGTGGATCCCGCTGTTGGCGTCATTCGGTGCGTTGATGGTGCTCGAAGACGACGGCCCCGGTCGCGTCTTCGTCCTGATGATCGGTGTCGTGTGCTCCGACATCGGCGGCTACGCGGCTGGAGTGCTGTTCGGGAAGCATCCGATGGTGCCCGCTGTGAGCCCGAAGAAGTCCTGGGAGGGATTCGTCGGCTCCCTCATTTTCTGCGTCATCGGCAGTTTGCTTTCGGTGACGTTGATACTCGACGCGAATTCGATGATCGGCGTCCTGCTCGGTGTCGTCCTGGTGGTAGTCGCGACGGTCGGCGACCTGATCGAATCGCAGATCAAGCGCGAACTCGGCATCAAGGACATGGGAACCTTGCTTCCCGGCCACGGCGGAATCATGGATCGCCTGGATTCACTCCTGCCGTCGGCATTTGTCACCTGGCTGATTCTGTACGCACTCGTCTGATTTCGCGTGCGTGATTTCTTCTCCGGCCGTTCCAAGCCGATCCCCAGCCCGAACATCTGGCATTGGCCGGACGTGTACGAAATCGAGAACCGCGCGCAGGACGTCGACGGTTCCCTCTGGGCGGCGATGCGAGCCCGGGTCGACTGGACTGGACGCGATGTCGTCGATGTCGGCTGTGGGGCGGGGTTCCATCTACCGGAGTTCGCTCGTACTGCCCGTCGTGTTGTCGGAGTGGAGCCGCACGCACCGCTGGTGAAGGCCGCGCGGGAACGAACCCGCGATTCGGCGTCGATCGACGTAGTCCGGGGTTCAGCAGAGTCCACGGGTCTGGTGGATGCTTCAGTCGATCTCGTCCATGCCCGTACGGCGTACTTCTTCGGAAAAGGCTGCGGCCCGGGAATTCGTGAAGCAATGCGCATCCTGAGGCCCGGGGGAGCCCTGCTGATCGTGGATCTCGATGTGAGCGCCGGCCCGTACGGGGAGTGGATGAGGGCGGATCTGCCCAAATACGATCCCGCGGCGGTCGAAGCGTTCTTCGAGGCTCAAGGATTCTCGCTCACGCGCGTCGACACCCGGTGGGAGTTCGAGAATCGAGACGATATGCGGCGGGTGCTCGGAATCGAATTCACCGAGAAGACTGCCGAGCGTGCGTTCTCGCAAGTAACAGGGCTTGCCTTCTCGGTGCGATACCGGATCCATGTTCGATCCAAACCACGATCGCTCGAACTTGCGTGAGGGCGGGCCCAAAAGACGAACGTCAGGCGCTCCGACTTGAGCGCCTGACGTTTTCTGCACCGATTCAGTAGTAAAAAAATCAGTGATCGGTGGGGATGTGGAACAGGGTGGCCAGCTTGTGAATCTTCTTGGCCTTGGCAAGCTTGGGCAGGTCGCTGCCGTCGCGCACGCGTGAGCCGTCTTCGCCGAGATCGTCGATGACATTCTGAGCCCAGATCGCGTCGGCCACGGAGGGACTCAGTCCCGCGTTGACGGGGGCAGTCTGCGCGGTGGTCATGCAGAGTTTGCCGGCCATGCCGAGTGACAAGGTGATCGCACAGTCTCGGGCGAGCAGATCCAGATCGGGGCCGAGCGTGGGACCGTCGATCGGCGGAGCGATGCGTGCCGCGCGGCTGGCGATGGTGAGCCGCGAACGCGGGTACGACATCGACGTGGGGGAGTCGTCCATCCCAGTGTCGCGCCGGAAGTCGCCGCTGCCGAATGCGAGACGGAAGATGCCGTCAGTGCGTGCGATCTCGGGCGCAGCCTCGAGTCCCACCGCGGATTCGACGAGAGCAAGAATCTTGGTGCCGTCGGGAAGTCGCTCGGCCGTGGCGTCGGCCTGCTGACCGCTTTCGGTCTTTGCGAGCATGACACCCTCGAGTCCGGGGAGGCCCGCGAGTGCGGCCAGATCCTCTTCCCAGAACGGTGTCGTGGCGTCGTTGATCCGAACCCAGGCGTGATTGTGTTCGCTCAGGAATGCGGCGACATCGCGGCGGGCAGCTGGTTTGTTGGGTGCGGTGACGGCATCCTCGAGGTCGAGAATGACGGCGTCGGCCGCACTCGCGAGTGCGGCGTCGAAGGTGTCCGGTTTGGACGCGGGGACGAGGAGCCAGGATCTTGCCTGCTGCGGGGCAATTCGCGAGGTCACAGGTCTCTCCATGTGAGTAGTCACATCAGGGCCTTTCCGGTGATTTCCACGACATCAATGATGCCTGCTGGCCCATCGATCGACCCAATTGCGTAACTAGATTTCAGTCACATCTGCCGCTTCGCTGCGCGCCGGATCTGAATGATGCGAACGCCGCCTGCCAACGCCATGATCAATGCGCCCGCGATGGCGGAAAGCAGGATCGTGATTCCGAGCGGAAAGTCGATCTGCCAGGCGAGGATCTTGACGGAGACGCTCTCTAGGTTCTGCAGGATGAACACCAGCAGTAAGATCAACACGATTGCACCTATGACCAGGCCAACCCAGGTCGTGGCGGCTCTGGTTCGGTCGGTGACCGACGTTCCGGTCGGCACCGGTTCAGGCGTCGGTGTCGGTTCCGGATCGTGTTTTTCCACTGCCTTGTTCTCGTCCACCTTCGGAAGTTCCGGATCGGGGCCGAAACCGTCGGCTGGGCCGTACGCGGGGGAATTCGACGGATCCTCTGGTGTGGTTGACATGACATGATCATCACTCAACCTGCGCGAAGTTGCACGGGTAATCCGGCCACAATCGGGTGGCAGTGGGGTAGCACCCCAAAACAATGGGACAATGGTGTAACTATGGCTGCCTCTCTTCCCCTCGTTTTCACTGCACCCAAGCGCGGAATGCCTCCACGGCACCTCGCCGATCTCGATTCCGCCGAGCGCAAAGAAGCGGTGAAAGAGCTTGGCCTTCCGGCTTTCCGGGCCGATCAGCTGGCGCGTCAGTACTACGCGCGGCTGGAAGCCGATCCGGAGAAGATGACCGATCTCCCCGCATCGGTGCGCGAGAAGGTTGGGGAGTCGCTGTTCCCGACCTTGTTGACCCCGATCAAGCACCTCGCGTGCGATTCGGGCGACACTCGCAAGACCCTGTGGAAGGCACATGACGGAACGCTGCTCGAAAGCGTCTTGATGCGCTATCCCGACCGGGCAACACTTTGCATCTCGAGTCAGGCAGGCTGCGGAATGGCCTGCCCGTTCTGTGCGACGGGTCAGGGCGGCCTCGACCGCAACCTCTCGACCGCCGAGATCGTCGATCAGGTTCGCGAGGCAGCGGCCGCCATGCGCGACGGTGAAGTCGCCGGCGGCCCCGGACGCCTCTCGAACGTCGTGTTCATGGGTATGGGCGAGCCTTTGGCGAACTACAAGCGTGTGGTGGCAGCGGTACGACGGATCACCTCGCCTGCACCCGACGGCCTCGGCCTGTCTCAGCGGTCCGTCACGGTCTCGACCGTCGGCCTCGCTCCCGCTATCCGCAAGCTCGCTGACGAAGGCCTGAGCGTCACGCTGGCGGTATCGCTGCACACACCGGACGACGAACTGCGCGACACTCTTGTCCCGGTCAACAATCGCTGGTCAGTGTCGGAGGTACTTCAGGCTGCCCGGTACTACGCAGACAAGACCGGTCGCCGTGTGTCCATCGAGTACGCGATGATCAAGAACGTCAACGATCAGCCGTGGCGCGCGGACATGCTGGGCAAGAAGCTGAAGAAAGCACTCGGCGGGTTGGTGCACGTCAACCTGATTCCGCTCAACCCGACTCCGGGCAGCGAGTGGGACGCGAGCCCCAAGGACGTCGAGCGTGAGTTCGTGCGTCGGGTCATCGCCCAGGGCGTCTCGTGCACGGTGCGCGATACGCGCGGTCAGGAAATCGCCGCAGCCTGTGGCCAGCTGGCAGCCGAGAACTGAAGCGTTCCAGGCCTGAAACACGTAAAGAGAAGGCCTCCACGAACTTTTCGTTCGTGGAGGCCTTCTCTTTGTCAGGTCTCTAGCGCGGGCGGCGGCGGATGACGATGTCGCGGACCAGAATGAAGATCATCAATCCGGCGGTGCCGATGAGCCACAGATCCTCGACCTTGCCGTGATGGTTTCCGATCATCATCAGAAGCAGGAATATTGCGAAGAACCATCCGAGGAAACGGAAAAACTTGAGTCCTTCACCACTCCACCCCCATGCGGCAGAGGGAACCTCGGCCTCATCGACGTGCGAGACCACGACGGGGGCGCTGGACTTGACGTCCAACTGGGTATCGGCCACGGTCGATCCTCCTGCTCATTCGGTTGCACTACTGCCCAATATGGTGACATACGACTGCCTGTCGTACGTAGTTGGGCGTCGATAAGGTTGTTCTCAGGTGTTATCAGGAACAATGGGCGAGTGCAGGAAACCACACGTACCCGCGTCCTCCTCCTCGGCAGTACCGGTTCGATCGGTACCCAAGCGCTGGAGGTCATCGCTGCCAACCCCGACCGTTTCGAAGTAGTCGGTCTTGCAGCGGGCGGCAACAACGTCGAGTTGTTGGCCGAACAGATTCGTGCAACCGGCGTCACGGACGTCGCCGTCGCCGATCCTGCAGCGGCATCGGCGCTGGAATCGGTAACCGCCCGTTCGGGACCGAGCGCCGTGACGGAACTGGTTCGGGACAGCGGTGCCGATGTTGTCCTCAATGCGCTCGTCGGTTCTTTGGGACTCGAACCGACACTGGCGGCTTTGAACTCGGGAGCGCGCCTGGCGCTGGCGAACAAGGAATCGCTTGTCGCCGGCGGAGCGCTGGTGACGAAAGCCGCCGCCCCCGGTCAGATCGTGCCGGTCGACTCGGAGCATTCGGCGCTTGCCCAGTGCCTACGTGGTGGAACAGGCGACGAGGTGGCCCGGTTGGTTCTCACCGCTTCGGGTGGGCCGTTCCGTGGCTGGAGCGCCGAGGAGCTCGAAAGTGTGAATCCGGCTCAGGCAAACGCGCACCCCACCTGGTCGATGGGCCCCATGAACACCCTCAACTCGGCAACTCTGGTCAACAAGGGCCTCGAGTTGATCGAGACGAACCTGCTGTTCGGGATCGACTACGACCGCATCGACGTCACCGTGCATCCGCAGTCGATCGTGCATTCCATGGTGACCTTCTTCGACGGATCGACGCTGGCACAGGCGAGTCCACCGGACATGAAGCTCCCGATTGCTCTCGCTCTCGGCTGGCCGGACCGCATCGAAGGTGCGGCGTCGGCATGCGACTTCACCACCGCCTCCACCTGGGAATTCGAGCCGCTCGATTCGTCGGTGTTCCCCGCCGTCGATCTGGCGCGAAGCGCAGGAAAATCCGGAGGTTGCTTCACCGCGATCTACAACGCGGCCAACGAAGTGGCGGCTCAGGCATTCCTCGACGGTGTCATTTCCTTCCCGGCGATCGTCCGCACGGTGGCTGCTGTTCTCGACGATGCAGGTCAATGGTCCGCAGAACCGGTTACCGTGGACGACGTTCTGGCCGCAGACGGCTGGGCACGCACACGAGCGCGTCAGCTCGTGAAGCAGGAGGGCTAGAGCTTTCATGGTTTTTGCACTGGGCGTAGTGCTGTTTGCCCTCGGCATCGGCGTGTCCATCGCCCTGCACGAAGCCGGTCACATGTGGACGGCCAAGGCTTTGGGAATGAAGGTTCGCCGCTACTACATCGGCTTCGGACCGAAGATCTTCTCGTTCCGTCGAGGTGAGACCGAGTACGGCCTCAAGGCGCTGCCGCTGGGCGGATTCTGCGACATCGCGGGCATGACGGCCCTCGACGAGATGACGCCTGAAGAAGAGCCGCACGCGATGTACAAGAAGGCGGCGTGGAAGCGCGTCGTCGTCATGTCCGGCGGTATCGCGATGAACTTCATTCTCGGGTTCCTCCTGATCTACGCATTGCTCCTCGGTTGGGGTCGAACCAGTACGGAGCCGGCACCGCCTGTTGTCAAGGGCGTGACGTGTGTTGCTCCGACGCAGCTCGGACAGGATCAGGGGTGGAAACTCGCGGATTGCACCGGTACCGGCCCGGCGGAGGCAGCCGGAATTGCTGCCGGCGATCGGATCGTCGCGGTGGACGGTCAACCGACGGACACTTTCGCCAAGGTTTCCGCGGCGATCCGCGACAAGTCCGGGACAGTCACGCTCACAGTCGAGCGCGGCGACGAGACTGTTCAAGTTCCGGTCGACGTATCGCCGGTTGAGCGTTACGTAGCCAAAGACGGCAGCACAACGCCGGAACTGGCAAAGGTAGGCGCTGTCGGAATTGAGGGTGTCAGCAATCTGATCGAGTACAACGCGCTCACTGCTGTTCCGGCGGCCTTCGACTTCACCGGCCAGATCATGGTCGACTCGGTAAAGGCGTTGGCTGACATTCCGTCGAAGGTGGGGGCTCTGTGGGAGTCGATCACGGGCGGCGAACGCGCCCAGGACACACCGATCAGCGTGGTCGGTGCCAGCGTGATCGGTGGCGAGGCCGCAGATCGAGCCGAGTGGCCGATGTTCGTCGGACTGCTCGCATCGATCAACTTCTTCCTCGGTGTTTTCAACATCCTGCCGCTGTTGCCGCTCGACGGCGGTCACATCGCGGTGGTCTTCTACGAGAAGATCCGTGATTGGTTCCGCGCCCGCCGAGGCTTGATTCCCGGCGGCCCGGTCGACTACACGCGACTCCTTCCGATTACTTACGTATTCATCGTGATCGGTGGCGCGTTCATGTTGCTGACACTCACGGCTGACATCGTCAATCCGATCAAGATCTTCTGACCGTGTGAGAAGGGTGACGGTTGCCGCGCGGTAGTGCGGCGATCGCCCGGCTAAACTTGCAGTGAAGCTATGAAAGAAGGCACAGACGTGACCATCCCTATCGGACTGGGAATGCCCTCGGCACCCGCAGCGATTCTTGCTCCTCGACGCAAGACACGGCAGCTGCAGGTCGGCACGGTAGGTGTGGGCAGCGATTTCCCCATCTCGGTGCAGTCCATGTGCACCACGAAGACGCACGACGTCAATGCAACGCTGCAGCAGATCGCGGAACTGACCGCGTCCGGTTGCGACATCGTTCGTGTCGCCTGCCCGCGTCAGGAAGACGCGGACGCGTTGTCGATCATTGCGAAGAAGAGCCAGATCCCGGTTATCGCCGACATCCACTTCCAGCCGCGCTACATCTTCGCGGCAATCGATGCGGGATGCGCTGCGGTGCGCGTCAATCCGGGCAACATCAAGGAATTCGACGGCCGTGTCAAAGAGGTGGCCAAGGCTGCCGGTGACGCAGGCATTCCGATCCGTATCGGTGTCAACGCGGGATCGCTCGATCCTCGGTTGATGGAGAAGTACGGCAAGGCGACGCCCGAAGCGTTGGTCGAGTCCGCGCTGTGGGAGGCCGGGTTGTTCGAAGAGCACGGCTTCGGTGACATCAAGATCTCCGTCAAGCACAACGATCCGGTGATCATGGTCGAGGCTTACCGCCAACTCGCCGCCAAATGCGATTACCCGTTGCACCTCGGCGTCACGGAGGCAGGGCCGGCGTTTCAGGGCACGATCAAGTCCGCGGTCGCCTTCGGTGCGCTGCTCGCGGAGGGTATCGGCGACACGATCCGGGTTTCGCTCTCGGCCCCGCCGGCCGAGGAAATCAAGGTCGGTAACCAGATTCTGCAGTCTCTGAACCTGCGTCCCCGCAAGCTCGAGATCGTCTCTTGCCCCTCGTGTGGCCGTGCACAGGTCGATGTCTACACACTTGCCGACGAGGTCTCCGCCGGCCTCGAAGGCATGGAGATCCCGCTGCGCGTGGCAGTCATGGGTTGCGTCGTGAACGGACCGGGTGAAGCGCGTGAGGCCGACCTCGGTGTGGCGTCCGGCAACGGCAAGGGCCAGATCTTCGTCAAGGGCAAGGTCATCAAGACGGTGCCCGAGGCGCAGATCGTCGAGACGTTGATCGAAGAGGCGATGAAAATTGCCGAAAGCATGGAGGGTGACGCCTCGGAGGGTGCGCCGGTCGTCACCGTGAGTTGAGTGATTGCCGGATGAATCTTCCCCGTCGGTGTCAGGTTCGTGGCAATCTGAGTGCATCATGATCGGGTAGTGATATTCGTGGACGCGCAGTCGAGTCGAGGGGGTTGACGGATGCTCAAACTCCTCGGAGCCAAGCAGGTCGGAAGTCGAGATCTCGAAGACGTCCGACGGGTACTCGACGCCGATCCGGTGGCGGCCTGCATGATTGCCGCGCGCGTCGAAGAATGCGGCGTCGACCCACGAATGATTCACGGCGAGCTGTGGAGTCGAGGCGGGCCGTTGTCCTCACTGTGCTTTGCCGGGGCGAACCTGGTTCCGCTTCGAGGCGATCCGGATGACATTCGGGCATTCGCCGACCGTGCCTGTCGGATTCCGCGCATGTGCTCGTCGGTGGTCGGCCGCGCCGAATTGGCGTTGCCGTTGTGGGAGATGCTCGAGCTCGACTGGGGAACTGCGCGGGAGGTGCGCCCCGAACAGCCGTTGCTCGCGGTTTCCGAGCCGCTGGCGTGCCCGTCGGATCCACTGGTCCGGCAGGTTCGCTCGGACGAACTCGAGATCTATCTGCCTGCCGCGATCGCGATGTTCATCGAAGAGGTCGGAGTCGACCCGCGTGCCAACGACGGTGGGCGCGGATACCGGCACCGTGTCGCTAGCCTGATCGCCGCTGGTCGAGCGTGGGCGCGCATCGAGGACGGCCAGGTCGTTTTCAAGGCTGAGGTCGGTTCGATGTCTGCTCGCTGTGGCCAGATCCAGGGTGTGTGGGTCAACCCGGAATTTCGTGGGCAGGGCTTCGGCGTGACCGGTACAGCGGCTGTAGCGGAGTCGATCATGGCGACCGGTCGCATTGCGAGCCTGTACGTCAACAGCTTCAATACGATTGCGCGGTCGACCTATTCGCGGGTGGGGTTCCGACAGGTCGCGACCTTCTCGACGGTGCTGCTCGACTGACCGTACAAGCTGCGTGCAATGGTCGCGCCTACGCTGGGTGGAGCATTTGTCGCCCTACTATGGGGCTCGATGAACACTCGGCATTTCTCTCGTAGTCGCTCGGCCCAACTATTGGCCTCCTGCACCGTGATTTTCTTGGCGGTGGGGATCAGTTCGTGTACTCCGAAACCCGCCGGCCCCGAGCCCGTCGCGCAGCAGTTCCTGAGAGCGTTCGGTGACAGGGATATCGACGAGGCAGCAAAACTGACGGACCGGCCTGATTCCGCGGGTCCTGTATTGAGTGACACCTGGGATGCGCTCCAGGCCGAGTCGATGACTGCCGAGACCACGTCGGTGAAGATGAACGGTGACACTGCGACGGTCGGCTACACCTACGAGTGGCACCTTCCGAAAGACCGTGTGTGGACGTACGACGGCGAGCTGCAGATGGGACGCAAGGACGGCGACTGGTCCGTCCGGTGGAGTTCGACGGACGTTCACCCGCGCCTCGGTGACAAGCAGACGATGTCGTTGCGGGCAACCGCGGCGCCGCGAGCGCGGGTCAACGAGCATTCGGGCACGGATGTCCTGGTGCCGGGAATTGTCTACCGAGTGAAGTTCGATCGCTCCAAGAGCAACGACATCATTGGTTCCGCAAACAATCTCGCAAGTGTTCTCGGTCGGTTCGATTCTTCGCTGACGGGTCAATCGATCGCCGAATCCTCGACGGCCGTCAAGGGCGACTATCTGGTGACCCGCCTGCGCAGTGACGACTACGACCAGGTATCGGCGCAACTGGGAGCCATCTCGGGAGTCTCTGTCTCGGACGAATCGGATCTCGTCTCGACGGACCCGGAGTTCGCGCCCGACCTTCTCGGGCAGATCAAGAAGACGATCATCGACGAGGTCGACGGCAAAGCCGGCTGGAGTGTCGTCACGGTCAACCAGAACGGCGTCGACACCGATGTGCTGACCGAGACTGCGCCGCAACCTGTTCCGTCGTTCAGTATCAGTTTGGATCGCAACATTCAGATCGCTGCTCAGCGTGCCGTGAACGTGAACAAGGATCAGGCGATGATGGTAGTCATCGAACCGTCGAGTGGGGCGATCCTGGCTGTCGCACAGAACAAGGCAGCAGACCGCGACGGACCGGTCGCGACGATGGGTCAGTACCCGCCCGGTTCGACGTTCAAGATCATCACGGCAGGCGCCGCAATTTCGACCGGTCAGGCGACCCCCGACACGATGGTGCCCTGCCCGGGCCGGATCGAGATCGGTGAGCGCAGCGTCCCCAACTACAACGAGTTCTCACTCGGCACGGTGCCGATGGCAACGGCCTTCGCGCGTTCGTGCAACACGTCCTTCGCCAAGCTGGCCAGCGAGATGCAACCAGACACGTTGACCACTGCCGCAGCGCAGTTCGGCATCGGCCAGGACTACAACGTGGTGGGATTGCCCATCGATTCCGGTTCGGTGCCGCCGGCGTCGGACCTGGTGCAGCGGACCGAAGACGGGTTCGGTCAGGGAAAGGTCGTGGTCAGTCCGTTCGGAATGGCGATGGCAGCGGCGACGGTCGCGAACGGTTCGACTCCGGTGCCGCAACTGATTTCAGGGCGCGAAACCACCATCGACGGTGAGCGCCCGGCGATCTCGCCCGCCATGGTCGACGGCCTGCGCGGCATGATGCGACTCGTGGTCACCAGCGGTACTGCAGAACGCGTCGAAGATCAGGGTGAGGTGTACGGCAAGACCGGTGAAGCCGAGGTCGAAGGGGGATCGCACGCGTGGTTCGTCGGCTATCGCGGGAACCTGGCATTCGCGACTCTGGTTGTGCGGGGCGGAAGTTCGGACAACGCCGTCGCAGTCACCCGCGACATGCTCACCGCCCTGCCTGAAGGCTACTGACCCGTCAGGGGAGCAGTCCCAACCTCCGGGCGGTCACCACGGCTTCGTGGCGTGAGCTCGCGTCCAGCTTTCCCATCGCGCTTCGCAGATAGCTCTTGACTGTTTCCGGGCGAAGGGAAAGCCGTTGGCCGGCTTCGATGTTGGTGCAGCCGAGTGCGACCTGAGAGAGAACGTCCACTTCACGCGGGGTGAGCGTGACGTCGGATTCGGCGTCGGCGGTAGGACGCAGCAGGTTGGCCAAACGCTGGGAGAGTCCGCGGAGTTTGGTCTGCAAGTCGGTGTCGGTGACGGTCTGGGCGACACTGCGTAGTTCGGCGTGGACTCCGCGGATCTCTTCCGAAGACATACCGTCGGCGGTAGTCGCGGCGGCGGCCTGCAGTAGTTGCAGGCGACGATCGACTTCGTCGCGGATGGCGAACTCCATCCCGAGACGCCGGGATGCGCCGACCATGACGTCTGCTGTGCGGTCACCCAACGGAGCGGAATCGCGGATCGCGGCGTAGAGCACAGCGCGCGATTTTCCCGAAACCATGACCGGAACGGCGATGATCGAATGCAGGCCCTCGCTGAGAACAGGACGGTCGAAGTGATGAGTGATGGACTGCGAATTGCCGTAATCGTTGACGGTGATCGGTGAACCCTGGGCTACGACGCGCCCGCCCATGCCCGAGCGCGGCGGGATGGCCAAGCCCTTGAGGTTGTTGGTGCGGGTGCCGACGAATTCGCTCAGGTGCAGGGTTCCGTCCTGGACCTCGCCTCCGAACAGCACGGGAACAACGCCCTGAGCTGCGATTGTTCGGAGTTCACCTCGCATTGCGTCCCCGTCGCGGGGACGCAGAAGTGACGAAGCATGTCGGTTCACGCAGGTACCCCTTTCTGGGGGTAGTGAAGTTCTCTTGTGAGCTAGATCATAGGGGGTGAACAGTACGTATGACGAGCCGCCAACGTAACCGGTCGGGCCAACCATACGACGATCGATAAGGAGCAAGTTGATGAGCACCGATCCCACCGCACGGGTGCGCGAGCTGCTGGACCAGTACGACACCCCGCATGCCAGCGCCGCAGAATTGCTCTGCGATCGGCATCCCGCGGATGGCGTTGCATTCACCGTCGTCGAGGCAGACCTTAGCTCGGTGGACCTCACTTACGGTCATCTACGTGAGCAGTCGGCGCGTTTCGCGGCAGCTCTGGCCGACCTCGGAGTCGAGCCGGGTGACAACGTCGCGACCTTGATGGGTAAGTCTGCGGACCTGGTGGTCGCGCTCCTCGGTATCTGGCGCCGCGGAGCGGTCCACGTGCCCTTGTTCACGGCGTTCGCTTCGCCGGCCATCGCTTTCCGCTTGACGGCCAGCGGCGCGAAGGTGGTCATTTCCGACGCCAATCAGCTCGAGAAGCTCGCGCCGGGAGAGGACATCCCCGCCGACGCAGCATGGCAGGTCATCGTCGCGGGCGGCGCGGCCGGTGACGAGTTGGACTTCGACGCACTTGTCGCAGCTCAGGATGCCGAAGACCCGAAAGGCGCTGCTCAGGCAGTCGGCGGCAACGCACCGATGGTGCAGTTGTTCACCAGTGGCACCACGGGAACACCCAAGGGCGTGCCGGTTCCGGTGCGCGCGCTCGCCTCGTTCCACGCATACCAGGAGTTCGGCCTCGACGTCCGAGAGGACGACGTGTTCTGGAACGCCGCAGACCCGGGCTGGGCGTACGGGCTGTACTACGCGTTGCTCGGCCCGCTTGCCGCCGGCACGCGAAGCTTGCTGCTGCACGCCGGATTCTCCGCGCCGCTGACGTGGCAGATCATCGAGAAGTTCGGTGTCACCAATTTTGCCGCCGCTCCGACTGTCTACCGCAGTCTGCGTGCCGACAAGGCTCCCGTTCCGGAAGGCATCTCGCTGCGCCGCGCTTCCTCGGCCGGTGAGCCCTTGACTCCGGATGTTGTTGCGTGGTCGAAGAACTCGTTGGGCGTCGAGGTCCGTGATCACTACGGCCAGACCGAGCACGGCATGTTCATCGTCAACGCCTGGGCCGACGGACTTCGCGACGATGTCCGTCCCGGATCCATGGGTCGTCCGTTGCCGGGTTGGTCTGCCGCTGTGCTGGAAGACAATTCGGATGACATTGCACCGGCCCGCACTCAGGGCCGCGTGGCGATCGATACTCACAACAGCCCGTTGATGTGGTTCACCGGGTACGTCGATGCGCCGGAGAAGACGAAGCAGCGATTCAGCGAAGACGGCCGCTGGTACATCACCGGTGATGCGGGAATGACGGACGAGGACGGATTCTTCTTCTTCTCCTCGCGCGACGACGACGTCATCATCATGGCGGGCTACCGCATCGGTCCCTTCGACGTCGAGAGCGTGCTGGTCATGCACGAGCACGTCATCGAGGCCGCCGTGGTGGGCATGCCCGACGAGTTGCGCGGTGAGGTTCTCGAGGCGTTCGTCGTTCTTCGCGAAGGCGTCGACGGCGACGACGAACTCGAGAAGGAACTGCAGACGTTGGTGAAGAAGAAGTTCGCCGCGCACGCGTACCCACGCACGGTGCACTTTGTTCCGAACCTGCCCAAGACCCCGAGTGGCAAGGTTCAGCGGTACATCTTGAGGAAGGGATAAACCCCTGCTGTGCGCCTTTATTAACCCCCGGCGGTTAATAAAGGCGCACAGCAAGGTCAGCGCCGACGAATTCTGCCGACCACCATGAGGGCGACCAGGGTGACTGCAAGCAGCAGTGTCGTATTTGCTGCGGCAAGAAATACCTGGCCACGGTCGGTGAGTCCGAAGATGCTGACCGGCAAGGTCTTCCATGTCGCCGGGTAGACCATGACCGTTGCGCCCAGCTCACCCATCGACAGTGCGATGGAAAGCCCGGCGGCCGCACCCAACGCTGGGAGCAGCAGCGGTAGCGTTACCCGTGTCAGCACCCGCACCGGGCCGGCGCCGAGTGATTCGGCAGCTTGACGGTAGGCGGGATCGAGCCGTTCGAGCGCGGCCGATACGGAACTGAAGGCAAAGGCAAGCACCAAAACCGTGTGAGCGAGAATCACGATCCACTTGGTGCCGCCGAGCAGTAGCGGGCGCTCGTTGAAAGTGATGAGCAGACCCAAGCCGATCGCGACCGACGGAACCGCAATCGGTAAATGGAATACGGCATCGGTGATGCGCCGCAGCCACATCGGTGCCTCACGCGAGGCCAGCGCGGCCCACGTTCCGACGATCAAAGCCAATGCCCCCGCGATGAATGCAGTCTGCAAACTGACGATCAGGCTGGCGAAGTTCTCGTCGGACAGCGCCGTGGAGAAGTTCTTGCCGCCGAGATTCGACGGGAGTGGACCGGTCCACGATCCGGCCAAGGCAGCCGCGACGACGGTGGCGATGGGCGCGACAAAAACCACCGCGACGACCAGGGTGAAGAATCCGAGTACGAGGGCCCTAGAGCTTCGTGTCCACAGCAGCACGGCTGCCTCCCATCAATCTGTTGAAGGTGAATCGGTAGAGGCAGTACAGGCCGAGTGAGAGTGCGACCTGGACCGTCGCGATCACTGCTGCGCCGGGCAAGTCGAAGGTGACAATGCCGCGGGTGTAGATGAGGACCGGAAGAGTTACGACGTCTTTAGCCCCGGTGAAGAGCACGATGCCGAATTCATTCAGTGTCATCAGAAGTACGAGCGATCCACCGGCCAGGAGGGCCGGCCACGCTTCCGGCATCACCACCTGCCGCAGAACTCGGACGGGTGACGCACCGAGACTGGCTGCCACGTCGAGTTGTTCACGCGGAATCTGGGTGAACGCTGCTAATAGCGGACGCACGACAAAGGGGGTGAAGAAAGTGATTTCGGCCGCGATCACACCGAACGGAGTGTTGAGGAAATTCAGTGGGCCGCTCGCATCGCCGGTGATGCGGACGATCAAGGCGTTGACGGCGCCGGCTGTCCCGTACAGGAACGTGAACGCCAGCGTGATCAGGAAAGACGGCAGGGCGAGCACCGTGTCGATCAATCGCCCCACCACCTTGGATCCGGCGAACGGAACGAAGGCCAGCACCAAGGCGAGGAAGGTTCCCAGGATCAGGCAACCCAGGGTCGACGCCACGGCGATTTGGATGGTCCGCCAGAGCGCGGTTCTGAACAGTTCCGAACCGAGCACCGAAGACCACGTGGACAACCCGGTGCCATCTGCGGTGCTCAGAGATTCCGTGAGGACACGCGCAGTGGGATAGACAGCAAACACGAGGACAAGAAGCAGTGGTGGCAGCGTCCAGCCGATCCGGCGCCACGCGATCGGGTCTTTGTGCTGGGGCGCAGCGGTTTCGGGGCGTTCCAGGGTTGTCGTCATGGGTGGCGATCCGCCGGAACCAGGACACTGCCGTCCGTGGGCAGGACGACGCCCACTTCGGTGTCGACCGGTCGTTCGTCGTGCCCTGGAACATCCGCGTCGACGCGGACATCGTCGAGGCCACGTACAGCCAGCGTCAGACGCGTCGTGGAACCGCGCCAGACGCTCGAGACGATGCGCGCCGGGAATGATCCTCGTGCGCCGAGGCCGGTTACGGCTACCGCGTGTGGACGAACACACAGGTAGGCGTCCATGTCGGACTCCCATTCGATGTGCCCGATCTCGGGCTGCGGGGCGTGAGCAGTGAACGGCGTGCCACCGATCGAGACCAGCGCGGAGGTGCCGATGACGCGTGTGACGGTGCAGGGCAGCAGGTTGGCACCCCCGAGGAACGCCGCGGTGAAGCTGGACGGCGGACGTTTCCACAAGGCCTCAGCGGTGTCGATGTCCGCGAGTCTGGCGTTGCGCATCACTGCGATTCGGTCTGCGAGCGCCAGGGCTTCACTCTGATCGTGCGTCACATAGAGCATGGCTGTGTCAGGTAGTGCTGCGCGCAGTCTCGCCAGTTCGCCGAGCATGCTCTCGCGAAGTTGAGCATCCAGGGCGGCCAACGGTTCGTCGAGGAGGAGTACTCCAGGGCGAATTGCCAACGCTCGGGCAATGGCGATTCGCTGCTGTTGACCGCCGGAAAGTTCACGGGGAAGCCGCTTTCCGTACGCCGACATCCCGACCATGTCCAGGGCTTCGGCCACGCGAGTGCCGATCTCCGACCGCGGCACGCGATGGGCTCGGAGTCCGAAGGCTACGTTTTCGGATACTCGCATGTGCGGGAAGAGAGCGTACGACTGAACGACGACGCCGATACCGCGTTGTGCGGGAGGCAGATTGGTGATGTCTCGGGTGCCGAGCTTGACGGAACCGGACGTGGGGCGGACAAATCCCGCGAGGGCCTTCAGGGCGGTCGACTTGCCGGATCCACTGGGCCCCAGCAGTGCCACAGTTTCACCGGGTGCCACTCGCAGATTGAAATCGACGAGTGCATGGGTTGCGGTCTTCCCGCGGCCGTAGGCGACGTTGACGCGATCGAAGGTGATGGCCGGAGCAGAATGTTCGATCGCTCCGTGAACACCGACGGTCTCGGGGAGCGTCCGCCCCAGTCTGGTTCTTGCCATGATCAGCTCCCGGTGGCTTTCTGGTAAGCGGCGATGTCGGCGTCGAGCGAGCTGAGGACGTCGTTCCAGTTCGGGGTCCACACGTTGACGCCCTGCAGAACTCCGGAAGGCGTGTTCTTGTCGGTGGATTCACCGGCAGCGCTTCGGACGTCCTCGCGGACCGATACGCCGAGTGCATCGGTGGCGACGGTCTTCTGGGATTCTTCGGAGAGCAGGAACTCCATCAACTTCTTGGCTTGTTCGCTGCTCGGTGCGCTCTTGGCGAGGCCCATCACGTAGGGCAGTGCAATGGTGGTGCGAGTGCCGTCGGCTCCAGCGGGGAAGAAGATGTCGAACTTCGATCCGTCGTCGGCGATGGAGGCGAGGTTCATCTGGACGTCACCGTTGGCGACCAGCAGCTCTCCGTTACTGACCTTGGGCTGGAGCTTTCCGGTGGAGGACGACGGCCCGACATTGTTGGCCTGGAGCTTTCCGAGGTAGTCGAGTGCTCCTTCCTTACCCATCAGGTGCTGGAGCAGCAAGAGCACCGCGGTGCCGTCGCCGGCCTGGCCGGGCGTGGAGTACTGCAACTTGCCCTTGAACTGGTCAGTGAGCAGATCGTCCCAAGATTGTGGGGCGGGTGATGCAGTCGGATTGGCGATGAACGAGAGGTAATTCTCGACGACGGGTACGTACTTGCCGGCGTCGTCCTTCTCGTCGGCAGGAACGGCGGAGGTGTCGATTCCGCTGGGCTCGAGCAGACCTTGGGCGTCGGCCTTCTGGATGAACGGGGGCAGCGTGATGATCACGTCTGCCTGTGGGTTGGACTGCTCCTTTTCGACGCGGGAGACGACCTCGCCGGATCCGGCTTCCACGAGGTTGACGGCGATACCGGTCTGCGCGGTGAAGGCATCGAATCTTCCCTTGTACCAACCGGACAGGCCGTCGGCGCTGTATACGGTGACGGTCTCGGTGTCTGATCCGGCAGCAGTGCCGGTGCCACCGCAGGCAGTGGTGAACGAAAGGACGGACACGGCGAGAGCGGCCGCAGCGATGCTCGGGCGTAGACGCATGACGATTCCTTTTTCGGAGGTGAGATCAGGAGTGGGTGAGGAGTTCGGCGAACTCCGTCACTGACGGGACGATGTGGGTGGCTCCGGCGTCGCGAAGCTGTTGCTCGTCGTGTGCGCCGGTCAGAGTTCCGGCGACGATGGATGCGCCGGAACGAATGCCGCTGAGCACGTCGTTGGACGTGTCGCCGAGTACGGCGATCTGGTGGACGTCGTCGATCGAAAGTTTGAGCAGGGCAGTCAGAATCAGGTCCGGGTACGGGCGACCGCGACCGGCCTCGGCGGGGGAGAGGGTGAGATCGGCGAGGGTTTCCCAGCCGAGCGCGACGAGGAGTTTGTCCTGCGTCGATCGGCTGAACCCGGTGGTCAAGGCAACTTTGATGCCGGCCTCGCGCAAAGTGGTGATGGCTTTCTCGGCGCCGGGGATAGGCTCGGCCAGGCCCTGGTCGATGAGGGAGTCGTACGTGGTTTCGAAGGCCGCGTTCGCGGCCTGGGCGCGGTCTTCGTCACCGAAGATCGCCCGGAACACGACGATCTTCGACTGGCCCATCGTGTCGAGGACGTACTGGCGAGCGGCGTCGGCTTCCGGGCCTTCGGCGGGCAGTCCGCCGGCTTCAGCGGCGGCAGCGAAGGCGCGAAGAACCAGTCCGTCGTCGGCGACGGTGGTGCCGGCCATGTCGAGAACGGCAAGGGTGATCGGAGACATGAGAAGTCTTTCTTGTCGGAGAGATTCAGAGACCGAGCTGGTCGGCGGTTTGTTCCGCCAGTGCCGGGCCGAGCGTCATACCGCGGCCACCGGGGCCGGCAACCACCCAGACGTTGTCGGCGGCTTGTGCGCGGTGAACAAGTTGTGAGGGGTCGATGCACTGGCTGTAGACGCCCGCCCAACGCTTGACGATTGGCGGAAGATCGCGTCCCAGAAGTGTTTCCACGACTCCGGACAGATGGCGATAGGGCGCCTCGTCGACATCGAAGTCGAAGGGTTCCTCGTATTCGTGGGTGTCGCCGATGGTCAGCCCGCCGTGCAAGCGCTGCACGCACAGGAGTTGCATGCGGTGTTCCTCGGCAGTCGGTTCCTGCGGCTGCACTGTGCGGAGGTGATCGAGGGCAGATCCGGCGAAACCGGGGTAGTAGCGGAAGCTGTCACCGTCAGCGATTGCGGTGGTGAGCTTTTCGCCGAGTGGGGCGCTCTGCATCATCTGCAGGCGCACACGGCGCAACGGGAGATCGCCGGCGAGATCGCGAGCCAATCCGCCGAGTGTTGCTCCGGGGCAGACGATCACGAGATCGGCGTCGAAGCTGCGACCGTGGTCGTCGCGGATGTGTGCGCCGGAGGTGGTCGTCGTGATCTCGCGGGCTTCCGTTCCGGCGTGGAAAGTGTAACGGCCGGTGGATTCGAGGTAAGAACGGATGGCGGGGAGCGCTTGCCGTGACTCGACAGCGGCGTCCAGCGTGCAGTGCAGTCCGCCGAGAAACTTGCCCCGGAGCGCGGGGTTGACGACGCGAACGGCGTCGGGATCCAGAAGCGCGAACCCTCGGTTGTCGGCGTCCGGCCGAGAGAACGCTTCCTGCGCGACCGCGACCTCCTCCTCGGTGCGCATGAGGGTGATGGAGCCGGCTGGGCGGTATCCGACGCCGGGGACACGGGCGGCAAGGTCTGCCCACAGTTCGCGCGAGCGCAGCGCAGCTTCGAGTTCGTGCGGGGCTCGCCCGGATACCCAGACGAGGCCGAAGTTCCGTACCGTGGCACCGCGGGCTTCGGGCTCACGTTCGAGATGGATGACGTCGTGTCCCCGACGGATTGCCTCGTCGGCGTGCGCAGTTCCGAGGATCCCTCCGCCCACAATCAAAATTCGCATGTAGAGATAGTGACGTTTGGTCTAGACCAATAGGGGGAATCGAGACGAACTCCAGGTTAACAATTGGTATAGACCGAATTCTTGTACGCTTGCGCCATGAATCAGCAGACGTCCACCGGGCCGGGGACCTCGAGCGTCGTGATCGAACCGGAGTTGAAGTACTACCGGGTGCGCACCGAGATCGAGACCATTCTCAGTGGGCTCGAGGAGGGCGACGCAGTCCCCTCCGAGCGGGAATTGGCGGCGCGGTTCACAGTCGCTCGCGAGACGGTCCGTCAAGCGCTTCGTGATCTTCTTGTCGAAGGGCGAATCGAGCGGCGGGGGCGGGGCACTGTCGTCGCGAGTCCGAAGTTGGTTCAGCCGCTATCGATTCGTTCCTATACCGAAGGTGCTCTGAGCGCTGGGCGAGTACCCAGTCGTAAGGTTGTGACCTTCGAACGAATGTCGGCCGACGACGGTCTCGCCACGGAATTGGGTATCGAACCAGGTGACAGCGTCGTTCACCTCGAGCGTGTTCTCTTCGCCGACGGAGAGAAGATCGGACTCGAATCAACGTTCCTGCCGGACAGCAGGTTCGGTGAGATGCTCGACGCTTTCGATGCGACGACGTCCCTGTACGCGGCTATCCGTTCCATCGGCGTGGTCTTTGCCTCCGCAACCGAACGGATCGAGACGGTGCTCGCTTCACCGCGGGAGGCAACCCTCGTCGAGTCCACCACCTCGATGCCGATGCTTCTATTACACCGGACGTCTGTCGACCCGGATGGTGTGCCGATCGAGCGCGTTCGTTCGCTCTACCGTGGTGACCGTATTGCCTTCTTGACGACTCTTCGCGAGTAGGAGGGGCGTCGAGGGGGTCTGCTGTTACCGGGAACGATAGGCACTCCCAGGCCCGTGGAATTTGTTCTGTACTGGACTCCATCAAACGGGAGGACAGTGAACATGGGTGACAAGAAGGTCTGGTTCGTAACCGGCGCAGGCCGGGGGATGGGAGTCGATATTGCTCAGGCTGCTCTTGCTGCCGGGCACGCGGTGGTGGCAACGGGGCGTGATGCGGACCGTGTTTCTGCAGCGATCGGTGCGCATGACGACCTGTTGGTGATTGCCTTGGACATCACCGACGAACAAGCCGCATATGCTGCGGTGGACACGGCAGTTGCACGATTTGGTGGAATCGATGTACTGGTGAACAACGCCGGAAACTTCTACGCCGGGTTCTTCGAGGTTGTCAGTCCGGCGCAACTTCGCGCTCAGATGGAGACCAACTTTTTCGGGCCGATCAATGTGACACGGGCGGTGTTGCCGGTAATGCGTAGGCAACGGAGTGGACGTGTCGTGACTGTCAGCTCGCTTGCGGGCCTGGTTGGTCAGGAGTTTTGCGCAGCCTACGCGGCGTCGAAGTTTGCGCTGGAGGGTTGGATGGAATCATTGCAATTCGATGTCGAACCGTACGGAATCGGGACGATGATCGTGGAGCCGGGATTCTTCCGGACCGAACTGCTTGTCGAGGGTGCGTCGTCGGTCTGGCCGGAATTGTCGATAGACGATTACGACGCTCGGACTGGCGAGACCGTCGAAGCGTGGAAGAGTATGAACGGTGCCCAGGGCGGGGATCCGGTGAAACTTGCCGCGGCACTTGTGGCACTTGTCGATTCGCCGCTACCCCCACGTCGTTGGGTCGCCGGTGCCGATGCAGTGTCCGTGGTTGAGCAGAAAGCCCACCAACTACTCGATCAAGTTGAAGCCCATCGCGGTTTGTCCTCGTCGCTTGCCCACGTGGACGTGACGACCTGATCCGAGTTTGTCAGGTCACGGGAGTGAGGTGAACATGTCCACGAGCCCCTGGGGTGCGTTCTCGCCGAAGCACATGTCCAGTCCATCAGCGGACTGTTGTGCCGATGCGGCGCTGCGTGGGAATAGGCGCTCTTCGTAGACAGCTAGCCCTTCCTCCGTGCTGCTGTGCGACGCGATCGCCTGGCCGAGT
Organism: Rhodococcus sp. C3V; assembly: GCF_029269915.1. Taxonomy (NCBI): domain Bacteria; kingdom Bacillati; phylum Actinomycetota; class Actinomycetes; order Mycobacteriales; family Nocardiaceae; genus Rhodococcus; species Rhodococcus sp. C3V. The sequence goes on along the minus strand of NZ_JARJBE010000002.1, from coordinate 225,569 downwards.
TCCGCGCCGTCGAGCATTGCCAGGTTCGCGCCCTCTCCGGCAAACGGCGACATGACGTGGGCCGCGTCCCCGAGCAGAGTGACCCCGGGAGTACGGCTCCAACTGTGGCCGATGGGAAGGGCATGGATGGGGCGAGGGGTCAGCGAGCTGTCGGCTTCGACGATCAGTGAACGCAGTGACTCGTCCCAGTCCGAGAAGTGTTCCAGCAGAACCTTCTTCGCGATGTGATCGTCGGAGAAGTCGACACTCGCTGCCCAGCTCTCGGGAACTCGCAGGGCGGCATAGATGTGCAGACTGTTGTCGGTCTCACGGTGGGCAAGGAAGCCCTTGTCGGCACTGAGTGCGAACATCATTCCGCCGCCGACGGTTTCAGTGGCATCCACGTGCTGGTTGTCGGCGTCGTGAAGGTCGAACTCCACGAAAGATATTCCGGTGTACGCAGGAGTGTCGTTTGAAACCAATGGACGGATTTTCGACCACGCACCGTCGGCGCCGACCAGGAGATCGGTGGTGAAGTGGGTTCCATCCGCGAGGTGAACTTCGTGTCGACCATCCGGCAACGGATGAGCACTGCGGACCTTGGCTCCCCAGTGGATTGTTTCCTTCGGAATTGAGCTGAGCAGTAGGTCACGGAGCTGGCCGCGGTCGATTTCCGGGCGGTCGCCGTCTCCGGTGTCCTGCTCGCTCAGGTGCACGACGGCATTTCGATCGAGGACGCGTGTCTCTTCCCCGCCTTGATGAACGAGGGCGCGGAACTCCTCATAGAGGCCGGCGGCACGAAGCGCGATCTGACCCGAGTCTTCGTGGATGTCGAGCATCCCGCCTTGAGTTCTGGCTGTCGGTCCGGATTCGAGATCGAATACCGCCGAATCGATTCCGCGGAGATGGAGGACTCGGGCGAGGGTGAGGCCACCGAGGCCGGCGCCGATGATTGCGATGGGGTAGTGGTTCATGGTGGGTTCCTAAGAAGTGAGTGGGGTGTTCTCGATGCCCGTGATGAGCGTGCGGAATCCCCAGGAGAGGCGCGCCGAGGGTTCACCGGCAAGTAGAGCTGTTGCATGTCTTGCGACGAGTGGGTGCGTCTGCGGGTTTGCGTTCTGGATTGCGTCGGTCAACGCGCTCCATCGGGCATCCGCGTCGGCGGAACTGTTCGGCGCAGAGTGTTCGGCAGCAGTGGACGTCGCGTACTGCAGTAGCAAGTCCACGCCCCACGCGGCCTGACCTGGAGGGACTTCGCCTTCGTCGAGCAATGCCAGCAGGCGCTCGAGCAGGCGCACGTAGTGAACTCCGCTGGGCCGGGAAACGAGAGCCGACTGGGCGAGACCGGGATGATCGAACAGCACGGCCGTGTACGAGGTCAACACCCGTTCAAGGCGAGCTTGCCAAGTGCCGGAGGAATTTTCGGCGAGGTCAACCACTCCGAGAAGTGTGTCCAGAACGGCGGCGTGCAATTCGGCGGTATTGCGCACGTACACGTACATCGATGCCGGCCCGGTGTCGAGTTCGAGGGCGAGTCGACGCATCGTCAATTTCTGCAAGCCCTCCGACCGCAAGATTTCCACCGCGGTACTGACGATGCCCTCGCGTGTCAGAGCGGGTTTGGCCGGACGATTGCGACGGCTCGACGGACTTGCTGGCTGAGTGGGCATGATTTCACCGTACACGAACATGTTCGTAACGAACATGTTCGTTGGATCACGCACTGAACGTCCACCGCTGTGCGGAGCCATATCGGGAGCGGTGGGTTACATGCCTGTACCGCCGGAGAGCATTGCGATCGTCAGCAGGATGCCGCCGACTATGCCCACGAGCGGGCTATCGCTGTCGAGAAGCCAGTCGTTCAACGATCCCATGAGTGCCTCTTTCGGGTTTCGATCTGTCGACGGTCGAGCCTATCGACAGATCGAAACCCGAGATGTCACTTTCGTCCGAATTGTGGATCGGACCCGAGGTGATCAGCCGTAGACGTTGCCCGGGCTGATCAACTTGGTGATCGGCACCATCAAAGCACTGGTCAGGTCGGTCTCTCCGTCGATGTCGGTGTTGATGAAGACGACCAGGGTTGTGTCCTTCTCGGGCAAGTAGACCGAGACTGTCTTGTAGCCGGGCAGGCTTCCGTTGTGACCGATCCAGCCGCCGCTGTTGAACAATCCGAGTCCGTACCCGGAGTTGTCGTCTCCTTCGCCCAGGGGCTCGGTGTGCAGGCGCTGCTTCTGAGTGTCGTCGGCGAGGAGATCGCCCTTGGCCAAGGCCGGAACCCAGATGCGCATGTCGTCCAACGACGAGATCATTGCGCCCGCGGCGCCTCCCCACGACGGGTTCCAGTCCGTTGCTGCGGTCACGGATTCGTCGAGTGTTTGGTTGGTGTATCCCTGTGCGTGGGGGTTCGGGAACGCGTTGGTGGTGGGAAAGCTGGTGTGCTCCATTCCGAGTGGTGTGGTGATCTTGGTGTCGATGACGTCCGACAGTGTTGAGCCGGTGACCTTCTCGATGACCATGCCGAGCAGAAGGGTGTTGGTATTCGAGTAGTCGACAGTGGTTCCTGGTCGAATTTGGAGTGGGAGGTCCTTGACGTATCCGAAGAGCTCTTCGGATGTGAATGATCGGCGAGGGTCGGAAAGAACATCCATGACAAACTGTTCGGACGTCGTGTAGGCCACGAGGCCGCTGCGCATCCCCGCCAGCTGGCGCAGGCTGATCGCATCGCCTTCCATGACGCCGTCGACGTACTTGGAGATCGGATCATCGAGACCGATCTTTCCCTCGTCGACCAATTGCAGCAGGGCGGTCACGGTAAATGTTTTGGTGACGCTACCGATCCGGTGGTAGAAGTCGGTTTCCATCGGCGCTTTGGTTGCCGTATCCGAGACTCCTGCAACCTTGACGTAGTTGCCGTCGGGCCCCCAAATGCCCACCATCGCACCGGGAATCCCGGTCGAATTCACCGCTGCGTCGACGATCGAATCGAGCTGGTCGGTGATGGTCGAGTCCATGATCTTGTCGGATGTGTCTGTGGATTTGTCCGTGCTGCAGCTGATTACAGCTCCAACCATGGCGCTGCACAGGCCGACAAGCAGGATGCGTCTTGCTCCGGTTTTCATGAGTCGAACTCTGCCTGCCCGAGGGCACTCACACATCGACCCCGGGTACGGCAGACGCAGTCCCCAGGTACCTCCTCAACCGGTACCGGGGGACTACGGAACCCTGGCCTGAACCCTTGACTTGGGTCAGAGTCCGCCGTCGAAGAACGCCGCCAGCGCGGGTGCCGGGTCTGCCGCGGTGCCCATATTTGCTACGCCGACAACGATCAATCCCAGCGTGAACAGTGCAGCGAGAAGACCGATCGACCCCGACACGAATCTCGTCCGTCGCTCGGATCGCGCCGTTCTCGCGAAGCGTGCCCACACGACCACAGTCACGGCCAGTGATATTGCTGCCGCGATCAGCGCGATCACCGCCATGGCCAAGTGATACCGCGCGAAGTCGCTGATTATCAGTTCGAGGACAGGGCTTTGCTGGTTTCCGGTGCCCGTCGACTGAGCGAGCTGTTGGCGGACCTGCCCGACAGTGTCGCCAGGTGCCCCATCCGCCTGGGCCACGGGCAACATCGAGATCAGCGAAGAGAAGGGTGCAACGACACCTTGGATATTTGCCATCACGAGTACCGAGGAAAACATCGCGAGGAGCGTGACCAGCCCTCCCGCCGAGACGAATGCGAGCTTCTTTCCAGCCGTCAGGGGGCCGGCGTTCACGAACGACGCCTTGAGCATCCGGCCGAGTGCGAGCAGAACCGTCAGCAGGATTACCGCGATCACGGCCTTGGCCACGTGGTACCGCAGCCAGTAGTCGACAGCGGACTCCAAGCTCGGCGAGAAGGCTTGGACACCGGAACTCCAGTATTCGACGAACGCGGCGCGGACCGTCTCGACGAGTTCTCCCTGGTCTGCGTACCCATCACCCGGCCTACTCGTCAGCATGCCCGGGGCGAGAACGAAGGCAGCGGAGAAACCGGCGACCAGCGCGATCAACGCGGCGATCTTGCGACCTGAGGACTGCGTCGAGCGCGACGGCCCCGCAGTGTTGTGCCGTGAAGAATTGTGCAGTGGGATTCCTCCAGCGTGATGAGCGATCATCTGGTCACCGTCCACAAAGTCATGTCACCGAGTGTAGAAATCGGTACACCGGACTTCATCGTTCGAGAGGATGATATTTCCGGCGACGGCGTCCGCCCGCCCTCGCCGCTGCCGTCGACATCCTCCTCAGCACTCGACGACATTGACGGCGAGCCCGCCTTCACTGGTTTCCTTGTAACGCACGGACATGTCGTTTCCGGTTTGGCGCATGGTTTCGATGACGGTATCGAGGCTCACCACATGCGTCCCGTCGCCGAGGTATGCGAGCTGAGCTGCGGTGACTGCAGTCGAGGCGGCTACGGCATTTCGTTCGATGCATGGGATTTGGACCAGGCCACCAACCGGATCGCAGGTCAGCCCCAGATGGTGTTCCATGGCAATCTCAGCGGCATTCTCGATTTGTCGTGGCGATCCGCCCATGACAGCGCACAAGCCGGCTGCCGCCATCACGCAGGCAGCTCCGACCTCGCCTTGGCACCCCGCCTCCGCGCCCGAGATCGAGGCATTCGCCTTGATGATCGATCCGATTGCGGCAGCGGTGAGGAGAAAGGTTCGAACGTCGTGAACACCGGCGCCCGCCGCACGTATGTGGTGGTATAGCACTGCCGGCACGATGCCTGCGGCACCGTTCGTCGGAGCCGTTACCACGCGGCCACCTGCTGCATTTTCTTCGTTGACCGCCATGGCGTAGACGGTCAGCCACTCGCGTGAGGAGGGTGCGCAGTTACGTTGTTCCAGTTGAATGTTCGCAGACCGTGCTCTTCGGCGAACTCCGAGACGCCCGGGCAATACACCTTCGGTCTGGGTGCCGCGTTCGATGCATGCGCGCATCGCGGACCAGATCGCGTCGATGCCGGTGAATGCCCGATCCTGGCCGTGTATCGCGATTTCGTCCGACAGTGCCAGTTCGGCGATAGTTCCGGAGCCGCATTCCGCCAGTAGCTCTTTCGCGGTTCGATAGCGTGAGTTGATCGAATGCGCGCTTGCTTGCGTCTCCGTTCCGGCACGCAGTACGAATCCGCCACCGATCGACAGATATGTACTCGTACAGACGATTTCGCGACCGCTGAAGGCGGTCAGTGTCATCGAGTTGGGGTGCCCGTGACGGCGAACGAGCGGCTCGAACACCATGTCCTCGTGAGTGAACACAACGTGCCCGAGTGAGCCGCCGACGAGCTTCACCGATCCGCCGTCCGAGAGCTCGGCCCAACGCCCGTGAACGTCGTTCGGCTCGCACGTTTCAGGATCCAACCCACGAAGTCCCGCGATCACCGCGTCGGGAGTGCAGTGCCCTATTCCGGTGGCGGCGAGAGAGCCGTGCAGATTGCAGCGAATTCGGTCGACCGACGCGGTCAAGCCGGCGTCGGAGAGCTCGCCGACAAAAGTGCGGGCGGCTCGCATCGGACCGACCGTGTGTGAACTGGAGGGCCCGATGCCGATGGAGAAGAATTCGAGCGCGGAAACATAGACGCCGGTGGTGCTCATTCGGCGCTCGTGACGGTAGTCGCTCCTGACTCGCGCTGGGCCGCAATCGTCAGGAGGTTGGAGCGCGAGTCCCCGGTGGCGGCTCGGATCACAGTGCGTGCCATTGCAATTGCTCCGTGCAGAACAGCTTCGTCGCCCGCTGCGGAGCGGGCATCAGCGGCAAACTCGATCGTGTGAGGAACTCCGGTAACGCCGCGTAACGCGATCATCGGGTGGATCGAGGGAACCACCTTCGACACATTGCCCATGTCTGTCGAGCCGCCGGTCAGGGGAGTTCGGGCGGCCGCGGTGCGGCCCAGGCTCGCGATCTCCTCGTCCCAGATCGTCGCCAGCACGCGATGTTGAACAAGCTCCTCGTAGCGCGGTTCGGCGCGTTCGGTCGACCAGGAGCAGTCGCTGGCCACAGCTGCGCCCTCGAAGCAGGAGAGCATACGACGCTTGGCGTCCAACAGCACGTCGAGTTCTGCGGCCCGAACTTCCGCTCGCACCAACGTCGAGGCCGGAATGATGTTTGTTGCTTCGCCGCCGTGCTCGACATAGGCGTTGAGCCTGACGTCGGACGGAAGTTGTTGACGGAGAAGTCCGATGGCGACCAAGGCGATCGTGGCGGCGTCGCCTGCGTTGATGCCCTTGTGTGGCGCAGCGGCCGCGTGTGCGGCTCTTCCGGTGTAGGTCACGTCGAACCGGTCGACTGCCTGCGTTCCGGTGACGGTGCAGCTGACGTCTTCACCTGCAGCGCCGTGGACCATGATCGACATCGCCGCGCCCTCCCATGCGCCACGTTCGAGCAGCAAGACTTTCCCGCCGCCATGTTCTTCGGCCGGCGTACCGAGAAGGACGACGGTCAGACCGTGTTCCTCCGCGACCTCTCCGAGCGCGATCGCTGCTCCCAGTCCGGCAGCGGCGATGACATTGTGTCCACACGCATGACCGATGTCGGGAAGGGCGTCGTACTCGGCGCAGACGACGACGCGGAAGGGGCCGGAGCCCCGCACCGCTTCGAATGCCGTCTCGAGGCCGTAGGCGGCGCGAGTAACCGTGAAGCCGGCTTCCTGTGCGGCGTCCGCCAAGAGGGCGGATGCCCGATGCTCTTCGAATGCCAGCTCTGGGTGAGCATGGATCGTGTGGCTGACATCGATGAGGCGTGATGCCCACTTCTCGATCGTGCTCGAAACCGAGTCTGTGCGGGTGCGGGTGTCAGCGATGGACATGGGTATTGGTTCCTTTCAACATCTTTGGTTCTCAGCGTTTTCGGGTGCAGTTCTAGTGCCAGAGGCCCAGCGCGAACTCCGCGACGACCACGGAAAGTAGGTAAGAGGCGAGGATCGCGACGATTCCGACGGGCACGATCTTCCAGCCGATCGTCTTGAGCAAGGGAAGGTCCTTGCCGAGGCTGAGACCTGCGACAGTCAAGGTGAGGGTGCAGATCGAGAGAAAGTCGACAGTCCCGACGGTGCTCGAGACGAAATCACCGATGGGGGACCACGGTGTTGTCGCCAAGGCGCCGATGGTGATGATGGCGATCATCGCCGCGATCTTGCCGCGGGTCAGGCGGGCCACGCCGACGCCCAGGAGCAACAATCCGGTGAGGATCAAGTAACCGACGATGATCGATCGAGATACGCCACCCGCTGCGATCGAAGAGACGATGACCCCACCGACGAACAGAATCGGAACGATGGTGGTCAGCGGCACGGTGACGCTCGGCGCAACCGCTCGTGGGGCAGTGTCGGCTTTCCGTTCGCTGGTCGTCTTCGAGCGCTTGGTGAGTGCGCCGTAGATTCGATCAGCAAGGGGGAGTGCGACATACATGCCGACATACACGCCGAGGAGGCCGGTGATGATGTTGGATGTGGCCGCCACGGCGAGTACCTGGTCGGCCATCTCGGGGTGCGCCGAAACGACGCTGGCGGCAGCGGCAGCCATCATCGAGCCGGATCCGACGCCGGCACCCATCGCCAACGCGAGGGGGTCGAAGATGTTGAAGGATGTAGCCAGTGACGCAATCAGGCTGATCAGCACGGCACCGAATAGAGTGCCGAAGACGTACATCGACAGGACTCCACGGTACTGGTCGGAATCGGGGCCGTAGCGTTCGCTGACCATCGCGAAGGAACCCTCGCGGTCGATGGAGAAGGTTGCTCCGACGGTGGCCGGCCCCATCCGAAGGAGTACCGCCAGCGGGAGTGCGAGAGCGATAGTGCCGAACAAGTGCCCCAATTCCTGCAGTAGCAGTGCGGGGCCCGCCTCGAACAACAATTGGATGTTCGGGCCGATGGTGAAAGACAACCTTGCACAAAGCAAGAGAACAGCCAGGCCCATGATTGCCGAGGCTGCAGCCTGAAGGTCGAGGCCGAGTGGTTTCCACTTCTGGCTCGAGACGACACCGCCGACAATCAGTCCCCACACCATGGGCAGGATCGTGATGGCGGCAGCGCCGACGGGAATCACTGCGGGGCCGACCAGTTGCGCGCCTGCCGCAAGCCCGAGGAGCAGAATCACCACGATCCACAGGCGTGGCGACCGCATGGCAAAAACGACTTTTTGCGTCGCGGTTTGATCGCTGACTGGGGAATCGTCATGCGAGACAGGGAATGCTTCGGTCATGTCGGTGTCTTTCTCGAGGGGGCGAACGAACGCAAGAAGTAAGGGTTCTCGAGGCTCAGGATTTGGTGGACTATTGATGTGATGAAGTTAGGATCGACGCGTTTCGATCCTGTTTCGGTGCAGCATTCTTTTGAAAGTGAGGTCCTCGGTGCAGGATCAGATGCTCAAGGACGACGATCTTCGGCTGTTGAACGCACTGCAGATCAGGCCGCGAGCGTCGTGGTCCGAGCTTTCACGCGCGATCGGTTCCGACCCGGTCACCCTGACCAGGCGTTGGGAGCGTCTGCACTCGCAAGGCATAGCGTGGATCGCTGCGTACCGTGGTGGACCCATCGTGTCGGCGACCGCACTTCTCGAGATCGAATGCGCACCGGCACAGACCATGAGCGTTGCCGAACAGATCGCGCACGATCCCGAAGTTCTCACAGTCGATCTCACAACCGGCAATCGGGATCTGCTCGTCACGCTCACCTGCACTGACCTCGATCAATTGTCCAGGTACGTGTTGGAGCGAACACAATCCCTGCCGATGATCACCGCGATGCGAACTCAGATCGTGTCCTCGGCGAACTCCGACGCGAGGAACTGGCGTCTACGTGCTCTCGATGCGGATGAAATTGCCGCGCTCGAGTCGGCCCCGGCGGGAAAGATTCGTGGTGTACGCGCCGGCGAAGAGGAACAGTCGCAGCTGTTCGACATTCTTTCTCGCGAACCACGTGTCACCGTCTCGGCACTCGCTGCGGCCCTCGGAGTCACGCCGGCTCGCGCTGGGGCGCTCCTATCTCACGAGCTGTCGACGGGGCGACTGGTCGTCCGCACGGAGATTGCTCGGCCCTACTCCGGCTGGCCGGTCTACGCCTGGTACTTCTTACGTCTCGACGGGCGAAAGGAGGCAATTGCTCAGCGCCTTTCGCACCTGCGTGAGGCGAGGCTTGTTGCTTCTACGATCGGCAGCTACGACATCGCATTGGCGGTGTGGCTGCGCTCGATCGACGACGTGCAGCGTCTGGAAGGTTATCTCGCCGACCAGTTTCCGGGCGTATCCGTGGTGGACCGGTCGATCGTCCTGCGTACGCCGCATCACCTGCATCGGACGATCGATGTGTCGGGTCGAAGCATGCCGAAGCACGGGTGATCCGCAACGCGTTCGCTCGGGTCGGGTGCTCTCCGACTAGTTGGGGATCGCCACGTCGACGATCAAGCCGAAGTGATCGGAACCTTCGATCTCGATCCGGTCGAGTGACTTCGCCTGTCCGCCCCGCAGAAGTACATGGTCGATGCCGACGATCGCGGGAAATTTCTTGTCCGCCGGATAGGTGCGCACGATGCCTACTCCCAATTGGTCTGCGGCATCGGAGTAGCCGACATCGAGGAGGTCACGGAATTGCTTGTGCGTGAATGTGGTGTTGAAGTCGCCACTGACGATGACGGTTTCCTCGGCGGCAGCAGCGTCGAGCGCGTTTCGCAAAGTGCTCAGCTCGGCAGTCCACACGTCGGGCGGGGTCACGTACGCCGGTCCGGGGTGAACCGCCAGAAGGGTGAACGGGGTCGAGAAGCCCACTTCGGCAACAAGATTGGTCGGTCCGAATCCGTTCAATTCCCGAGTTTCCGTCAGCGGATAACGGCTGTAAATACCGGCGCCACCCCCGCCGGCCTCGTCCGGTACCAAGTAGTGATGCGGCAGCAGTTGCTCGAGTCCTTGATCTCTGAGAGAGCCTTCGAGTGATGTGGTCAGTTCCTGAACCGTCAGGACGTCGACTGCCTTCTCGCGCACCGTCGCAGTCAAACTGGCGGGATCTGCCTGCCCGAAGAGAAGGTTTGCTTGCATTACGCGCAGAGTCGGCCCGTCGATTTCGGAACTGTTTGCCACATACAGTGGACTGATCACCGACGCGCCCACCGCAATCAGTACCACCGAGATCGCCAGCAGGATCCAGCGGCGAAAGACCAGGCATATCAGGGACGCTGCGAGTGTGACCGTAAGCAGTATCGGGACGAAGGAGGCCACGGCGATCAACGGGTTGATCGGCTTGGTGGAGTACAACGCGATCAGCGAGACAACGCCGACGGCGATACCGCCCACGCCGGCGACCTGAGCGATACGGCGTGCCGGAACATTGTCCGTCGTGAATCCCATACCAAACGGTACCCAATGCAGCCACGGCTCCCGACTGCCTGGCGTTTGTCAGTCGTCGGTTCGGGTGCGGAATGCGTTCACGGCGGCTTCGACGGTCGGGTAGAAGTGCGTCGAATCGAATCGATCCCCGACTCCGAATCGGATGAGTCGATCCTTGATCGGACCTTTCATCTCTGCGAATGCCAACCGAATTCCTTTGCCTTCGAGGAATGTATCCAGATCGACGAGTTCGTCGACTGCCGTTGTGTCGAGTCCGGTGATCGGTTCGGCGGCTATAACCACCCAGTCGACCGGATCTGGCGCCTTGGCGACGACGGAGCGAACGTACTCGTCGAAGATCTCGCCGTTCGCGAAAAACAGTGGCGCGTCAAACCTCACCAACACCAGGCCGGCGATGCGATGCCCATCTGGATGGCGTTCGATGTCGTGGAATCCGGCGGGTTCGCCCGTCTCGACGAGTTCGGTTCGATGTGGCTGCCATACCTGCGCGATGACCGCTGCGAAGGACAGTCCGATCGCAACAAGGATGCCTTGTAGCACACCGACCAGGGCGACGCCCAGAAACGCCGCGACGGCGAGGCCGAATTCCACGGTGCTCATGCGCCACATGCGGACCATGCCGCCCACGTCGATCAGTGCACACGCGGCGACGATGACGACGGCGGCCAGTGTTGCATCGGGCAGATATGCCGTGAGTCCGGGAGCGACGAGGACGAACACCAGGACCGCGAGCGCCCCGACGACGCCGGCCAATTGTGTGTGCGCCCCACTCTGTTCGGCTACCGGAGTTCGTGACCCGCTCGCCGAGATCGGGAACCCGCCGAACAGCCCGCCGGCCACGTTCGCGACACCGATCGCCTTCATTTCGGTACTGCCGTTCACGTCCTCGCCGTGGCGGGCGGCGAAGGTGCGCGAGAGAACGCCGGTGTCGGCGAAGGCAATCAATGCGATACCGGCGGCGGGCCCGATCAGATGGCCGACGTCCTGCCACGTGACTCCACCGACGGAAGGGATGGGGAGTCCTTCCGGCAGTGCGCCGACCATGCCGATGTCATCGGTGAGACCGGCGGCAGCGGACAAGACTATGGCCGCGACAACGGCCACCAGAACGCCGGGAACAACAGGTACCCAGAGCCGGAAGGCGACTATGACGACTAGCGAACCGACACCGATGGCGGCAGCGAGGGGGTCGACGTCGCCACCCACCAGGGCCTTTGAGATCCCGCCGATTTCACCGAGTAGACCGGACGCGTCGACGGAGAATCCGAGCAGCTTGGGAATCTGACCAACTACGACGACGAGTGCAATGGCATTGAGGTAGCCGAGACGGATCGGTTTCGAGAGGAGTTCGGTCACGAAGCCGAGACGAAGGAATCCGCCGATCACGAGGATGAGTCCGACAAGAATGGCGAGAACACCGGCTAGTGCAAGCGCATTCTCCGAATCGCCGACCACTGCCAGCGGTATGACCGCGGCGGCAATCAGCGGCGCCAGTGACGAATCAGGTCCGAGTACAAGGATTTTCGAGGGCCCGACTACCGCGTACGCGAGCAAAGGCACGATGGTGGCGTACAGCCCGGCGTACGCAGGCAACCCGGCGGCCTCGGCGTAGCCCATGCCTGCCGGGATGAGCAGGGCAGTCAAGACGAGTCCGGCAGTGACGTCTGTTCGCAACCACTCGCGGCGATACCCACGGGCAGTCGCGACGCCCGGTAGCCGACCTAGACTCTCCGCCCACATCATCGTTTGATTGTCCTCCCTCAGTGGAGCGAACGGGCGCGCTCGGGGGCAACCGCGGTGGTCGCAGGGAGGGGCGCAGGTGCCTGTGCGAGGCGGCGGCGTCGAATTGCCTTGTCCAACTCGACGACAACCGGGATGATCAGCGACCAACCCAGGCAGGCGAGCCACTGGGCGCCGGTCAGTGAGGTTGTCATGAGGAGGTCCTGGAGGACGCCCGCCTCGACGGCGAATACGGTCACGACCGTGGGGATCGTCAAGATCTTGATGGCACCGAGCACCGGTGGAACCACGCCGGACTCGGGATCACGCCGCATAGTCAGCCCCGCGAGAATCGAACCGAGAGAGAGCACTACGAATGCTGTGGTCATGGGAACATTCGCCTCGGAAGTACTCATTTCACCGGGTGCGAGAAGCATCGCCGCGAGTGTCACGGCAAATTGCAGGACACCGTACGCGAGCCACTGAGCGACTGCGCTTCGATGTGCGATCGGCATCTTGGGATCGCGCGGAGGCTTGTTCATCAGATCCGGTGGCGGCGGGTCGAGCATGATCACGGCGACGGGGAACAGTGTGATGAAGAAGTGCTGGAACAGCACCATCAGTGGCGTCAGTGCCACACCCTCGTTGATGTTGAAGATGCTCGCAGCGAGGAAGAGGAGAACCAAGGAGAAGAGTTTCGACATCTGGTACCGGATGTATGAGACGATTTTTCCGTAGATGTTGCGGCCCAAAGTGATCGCGGTGATGAGGGTACCGAAGTTGTCGTCGGTGAGCACCATCTTGCCCGCCTGTTTGGTCACCTCACTGCCCGAGCCCATGGCGACGCCGATGTCTGCCTTCTTCAACGCGGCGGCGTCGTTGACCGCGTCTCCGGTCATCGCGACGACGGCGCCACCGCTCTGCATGACATCGACCAAGCGAAGTTTGTCCTGCGGAGTGACGCGGCCGAACACGTGCAGGTTCGGCAACGCGGTCGACAGTTCTTCATCGGTCATCGCTTGCAACTCGCCGCCGCCCACCGAGCCCGGGCCGAGTCCGAGTTCGGCACCGATCGCTGCGGCGGTGATGGCATGGTCGCCGGTGATCATGCGGACCTCGATGCCGGCCCGGTGTGCGGTTCGCACCGAATCGACCGCCTCCGGACGCAGCGGGTCGATGATGCCTGCCATACCGACAAACGTCAGGTCCTCGACAAAGGACATGGGGTCGGCCACGACAGCGTCTTCCCGTCCGTCGAGGCGTCTGACCGCGAATGCCAGCACCCGAAGACCCTTTTCGGACATGGACTGATTTGCTGCCGTGAGTTCGTCTCGGACTTCCTCGATCGGGACCTGCCGACGGCCGGGGAGAAAGGCCGAAGAACACCGAGTGAGGACGACATCGGGTCCGCCTTTGACCAATCCGACGAACTGACTTACGCCGTCGACTTCGAGGTGGTGGTACGTGGCCATGAACTTGTACGCGGAATCGAACGGAACCGTCGCCACCCGCGGGTAGGTCCGTCTGGTGAGTGGGGCGTCGGCACCGATCTTTGCCGCGAGCACCACGAGCGCGGCCTCGGTCGGGTCGCCGACAACTTCCCCGGAATCGGAAACCGTTGCATCGCTGTCGAGACACAGTCCGTATGCGAGAAGGGTGAAGTCGGGTGGTGCCTCGCCGGCAACATGCGTGATCCTTCCCGCTTTGGCGTAGCCTTCGCCGTCGACCGTGTACCAACGGCCGTGGACGTACAGCGATCGGACGGTCATCTGGTTCATGGTCAGCGTGCCGGTCTTGTCCGAGTTGATTGCACTGGTCGCGCCGAGTGTTTCGACGTCGGTCAGGTTCTTCACGACGGCCTTGGCGTCGGCCAGTTGACGGGCACCGTAGGCCAGCATCGCCTGGACGAATGTTGGCAGGCCGGTCGGAATCGCGGACACTCCCATTGCGATACCAAGGAGCAGAAGCGTAGTCAGGTCCTGCCCACGAAGGAGCCCGATGACGACGATGACGATCACTGCCGTCCACGCGATGATTCCGAGAAGTTTGGTGAGAGAGTCCAATTCACGTTGAAGTGGCGACTTGCCAGGGGCGACCGCCGACAACATCGACGCGATCTGGCCTATCTGCGTCTGCATCCCGGTCTCGGTGACCACCATGGTCGCCGTGCCGCGGGTGACCGAGGTGTTCTGGAAGACCAGATTGCTGCGGTCTCCGAGCGGAATATCCGCGTTGTTCAGCGTATTCGGGTCCTTCGGTATCGGCGCGCTTTCCCCGGTCAATGCGGCTTCCTGCGTCTCCAGGGTGGTGGTGGCGAGCAACCGTCCGTCGGCAGCGATGATGTCTCCTGCCTCGACTTGGACGATGTCACCCGGCACCAGTTCGGTAGCGTCGAGTTGAATCAGGTTCCCGTCACGAATGACCCGTGCTTGGGGCGTCTGCATCTTGGCGAGGGCGTCGACGCTGGCCCGTGCCTTCAACTCCTGTCGAGTTCCGAGGACGATGTTGAGCACGACGAGCACCGCCACCACGATTGCTGTCGGCACTTCACCGATGGCGATGCTGACCGCGGCCACGGCGACGAGCATCAAGTTCATCGGATCTTTCAGCTGCAACAGCGCGATCGACCACGTCGACGGCGGTGGCGTCGAGGTGATTTCGTTCGACCCGTAGCGTCGTCGCCGTTGGTCGGCCTCATCCGACTGCAGTCCGCGCTCCGGGTCCGACTGCAGTACGGACACGACTGATTCGCCACTCTGCGCATGCCACGGCGTGGGGCTCATGACCGCACATCCTTTCCTTGGCGATCGTCAATACCGGGTCGGAATCCAGTGCAGCGGTTGTTTGGGCGTCTGGTAGCCGTGAGCCTTCTGCCGTTTCGGCAGGGTGATGTCCGTGGATTGCACGGGCTCGTAGGGGATCTGACTCAGAATGTGGCTGATGATGTTGAGTCGTCCGCGTTTCTTGTCATTGTTGTTTGCGACATACCATGGCGCCCAGCCGGTGTCGGTGAAGCGAAACATCTCGTCGCGGGCACGCGAGTAGTCGTACCAATGACTGAACGACTTCAGATCGAGATTCGACAGCTTCCAGATCTTTCGAGGGTCGTCGATCCGGCTCTGCAGACGTAAGAGCTGCTGTTCTTCGCTGACCTCGAGCCAGTACTTGAGCAGAATGACTCCCGATTCGACGATCGCGCGTTCGACGGTCGGAATGAGCTGGAGAAATTGATGTGCTTGTTCTTCGGTGCAAAAGCCCATTACTCGTTCTACACCGGCACGGTTGTACCAACTTCGGTCGAAGATGACGATCTCACCGGCAGCCGGAAGATGCGGGACGTAGCGCTGGACGTACATCTGCGAATGCTCTCGCTCGGTCGGGGCGGGTAACGCAACGACCCGGAACACTCGCGGACTCACTCGCTCGGTGATGGCTTTGATGACACCGCCCTTCCCCGCGGTATCTCGACCTTCGAATACGATGCAGACCTTGGCTCCAGACGATTTGACCCACTCCTGCAAAGCCACGAGTTCGCCGTGCAACGGCTTGAGTTTGCGGCGGTACACCTTGTTCTTCATCGGCTTTTCTGCCACGGGCGGCGCGTCGTCGGTAAGGGTCGACGGGGTGTCGTCGTGAAGAATCCGAGCGTTCTTTCCCACTTCCACTCCCTGGCATCATGAGCGCAACGCGAGCGCGCGGGGAACCGTCCGCCCTTATGTGTATGCCCCATATTCGGTGAACCTATTCTCTTCGCAATCGAGACCCGAATCGTGTTGTTTTCGAACCCTTTCCGAGTCTTGACGTGCTCGGCTGGACGGACGACCATTAATGGATGACTGGCGACGAAGAGTTGCTCCACGTCGAGCGGGTGATCACTCGCCTGATTTCCCGCTATCCCGCCGTTCCTCCACCGGAGATCGAAAACAGAGTGCGAACAATTCACCAGCGTTTTGCGGGATGTCGGATCCGCGACTTCGTGCCTCTTCTGGTCGAAAAGGCGGCCAGACAAGAGATCTCGGATCGGAGAATCGTGATTCCGATAATGGATGAGCGGTCGGCGAGTCTGAACTCTCTCGAGCTGTAGCCGGAACGGGGATCGTCGGCGCATACTGAAATGACCTTGGACCAGGGAGTTCTGGCCGAATGCAGGAGCTCAGGCGCGGAACGTCAGCCTCCCGAACTCCTGATGTGTAAAACCGAGTACAGGGAGCGTTGACATGGAAGGCTTCTGGGAATTCTTCTGGTTCATCTTCGTCTGCTTTGCCTTTGTGGCGTACTTGAGCGTGTTGTTCTCGATCATCACCGACTTGTTCCGTGATCACGAGACTTCGGGCTGGGCCAAGGCGTTGTGGATGATATTCCTCTTCGTCATTCCATTCCTGTCCGCGATGATCTACGTGGTCGTCAAGAATGACGGAATGACGAGGCGGTCGATGGAAGCCGCTCAACAGCACATACACGCGCAGAGTGATTACATTCGAAAGGTCGCCGGGAAATCGCCGACTCAGCAGATCGCCGACGCCAGAGAGCTTCTCGACTCAGGCGCGATCAACGAAGAGGAATTCCAGGCCATCAAGGCAAAGGCGCTGGCGTAGTTTTCGTATCTTCTGCCCCGGGCCTGGCGTCGTCGGTTCCGCCGTCGTCAGGCGCGGCGTCCTGCGCGGCGGCGCGTGCGGGACGAACCAATACTTCCAGTGCGACGAGAGCAACGAGCGCAATGACGACGATCCAACCAACGACCAATCCGGTGGGGTAGCGCCAGCAGAGCAGCAACAGTGCGGCGATGCCGATGATGGCACAGCGCAGTGGGATACGAAGCTGATTGGCCCACCGCTCCACCTGATTCGGCGTTCGGCCGCTTGCAGAATGCCGGACGAAGTCCAACGCCTGCCCGTAGCCTCGACGAACGGCGATCGCCGACGACGACCCACCGATCAGGTAGGCGCCGAGCCCCACCACCACACCGAGGAGCGCAACCGCGCGAAGGCTCGTCCGAAGCGGAACCAGAACTGTGTCGATGACAGCGGTGGCGGCGTCTGGCGAGAGGATATCGGTAGGGACACTGTCGAGGTAGATTGCACGTCCGATCAGAATTCCGATCGCAAGAACAAGCATTCCCAACGCAATCGACAGACCGACCAGGGACAGCGTACGAAGCCTGCGACCGGTTGGCGCAACGGCGACAGCGGCTGCTGCGCAAGCGATTCCCAACCACGGCAGCACCGCCGAGACCTTGTCGAGTGCCGAGACGGCTCGCTGCGCCTTCACCAGCTCGGGGGACTGGAAGAGAACAAACTCCTTGTCCACGGACGGGATTTTGTCTGCGAAAGCGAAGCCGCGGTCGGTCAGCGCCGTTTTCACCCGGTCGATGATCGTGCTCAGTGAAATGCTGACCGTTCCGCTCTGGTCGACCTCGACCGAGTCGGGTCCGTAGTTTCCGGTCATGACGGCGACGAGGGAGTTGTGCGCCGCTCGGTTCGCCTGAATCCAAAGGTCTTCGAACTGCTGCGTCCGAACGAGCGAGGCCACTGTGTCGTGGACGAAACTCTTCGCCTGGCCGGCGATCACCGGTGCCAAACCCACCAACGCCTGGTCCACGCGAGGGGCGTTGGCTTCGAGATTCGACACGTCCGTCAATGCTGTGAGTGCCTCGGTGGTGAGCCCTTCGACGTCGACGCGATCGAAGATCTCGTCCGTGACTTGATTCGTGATCTCCGCTTGCACGGCTGGATTCTCACCCAGTGGCGCTACCGTGCTGACGTAGCGGTCCGTGTCGAGGATCTGACTACGTACGAAGCGGGTGGTTACCGACAAGACTGCGAGCAGTGCGACCAGCACCAGCAGGATTGTCACCGCGGTCCACCGCAGCCCATGTCGAGGTGGTCGGGAGACTTTCTCGACGGTCGTTTCGCGGGCGCTGGGAGTCTGCTCGCGAAGTGTTGCTACCTCTTCGCGCAACCGGGCTAGTTCGGCACGTTCGTCCTCCTGGAGTGGTCCGTCGCTCGTGCCGTTTGCCATGATGGTCCTCCCGGGACGGAAACTACTGGCGCACAGTTGAAATGCTGAACTGCGAAGATGATTCGGCGGGTGACCTCAGATGACCTCGGGATTCCAGGTCGCGACGGCCCAGATGACGAATACGTCGAGCGCGATGATGATGATCGACCACCACGGCGAGTGGGGTAGCCACAGGAAATTCGCGAGGATCGACAGAGAACAGATGACTATCGCGCCTACCCGTGCCCACGTCGCGCCGGTGAAGAGCATGATTCCGACAGCGGTGACGAGCACACCGAGTACGAGGTGGATCCATCCCCACGAAGTGAGGTCGAATTGGTACGTGTATTCCGGGCCGACGACTGTCACGTCGTCCTCCGATATCGCCGAGATGCCTTGGAGGATTTCGAGCACGCCGACTGTGATGAGGAGAACGGCTCCGCCCAGCGCGCTTCCTTTTGCCACACCCTGCTTTACCAGTGAATCCTCGGACATGACCGCCCCTAGATTTCAAGCGCGAAATAGCCTGGCATATTTCCCTGTCCCGACCTTTTACGGTGGTGAAGTAGCCCGTCGGAGGGCAAATCAAACATTGAGCGCTGCACAGCATTGCGATATTCATTCGCCTACGAATTCGAAAGAACCTACCGTAACGGCATGGATATGGCGGACGTAGGTGTGGCGATGAGGCCTGCACCGGGTGTGATCCGGACGGACCGGCTGGTGCTCCGTACCTACCGCCCAGGCGATCACCGGGATCTTCTCACCTTCTACGGGCGCAGCGACGTATGCCGGTATTTGCTCAACGAACCCTGGAGTCTCGCGGAGGCTCGAGAGGCCGTGCAGACCAGAATGTCTCGCCGCGACCTGGCATCGGGCGCGGTGGCACTTGTTGTCGAGTACGGGGGCCGGGTTGTCGGAAGCGTGAGTGCTTGGCGAGTCGAAGAATCTGATTGCACAGCCGAAGTCGAGCACACCGCCGAACTCGGGTGGGCATTTTCGCCCGAGTTCGGCGGCCGAGGATTCGCGACGGAAGCAGTGACCGCTCTGATCGACCTCGCGTTCGCGACACCCCGATTGCGCCGCGTGGTCGCGCGAATGGATTCGAGAAACGAATCCTCGGCGCGACTCGCGCAGCGGATCGGTATGAGGCGAGAGGGACATTTTCGGCAGAACGCGTGGATCAAGAACGAGTGGACCGACACCGTGGTTTTCGCGACACTTCGCGGTGAGTGGCCTTCAGTTGCTTGATCAGACCGAGCGGGCTGCTATTTTGCGACCAGTTCGGTCAACTGTGGCACGAGTTCGTCGGTCGCCCACGGAACACTCAGAAGGCTGACGTACATTGTCGCTGCAGTCAGGCGATTGTCGGTGATCCACAGGTCCTTGCCGTTGGCGATGACCGGCCACCGCGAGAACAGAGTGTTGGCCAATGTGCTGTCGACTTCCGACTGATCGCTTGCCCAACCGAGATACACGTCGGTGTCGATCGTGTCGAGCTTTTCCATACTGATGCCGAAAAGGAACGAGTCGCCGGCAAAGTTCTTGGCGCCGTTCACCACGTCGGGAGCGACTGTGAGCCCGAGGTTTTCGACAAACTTGACGCGCGGATCGTCCGGACCGTAGATGGCGGTTTCGGTTTCTCCTTCACGGATGTAGGAACCGAAGGCGAAAGTGACTCCGTTGAATTCGGGATGACTCGCCTTCGATTCCTGGACCGATTCCTCAACCGACTTGATCAGCGCCGCGGTCTGAGCGGGACGCCCGAGTGCCTTGCCGACATCGGTGGCGAGGTTTTGCCACGAGCTGGGCTGATACGGCTTGGTGTCGTACGGGAGGGTCGGGGCGATCGAGCTCAGGCGCTGGTAATCCTGCTCGGAGAAGCCCGAGTACGGGGCAAGAATCAGATCAGGCGCGGCATTGAGAATCTGCTCGAACAGTAGCTCGCCGCTGTCGGAGTAGTACGGCGCAGGCGTGGGCAGCGTCTGGCCCGACTTTTCGAGTTCGGCGCGGGTCCACGGCAGGAACCCGTCGGCGTCGCCGGCCCAAGAGTCCTTCTGCATCGCGATCGGAGTGACACCCAGGGCGATGACCGTGTCTGCCGCTGCGGAATCGAGGGTGAGGATCCGTGTCGGCTCCTTGTCGATGGTGGTCCCGCCGAAAGCGTGCTTGATCGTCACGGGATAGGCGCCGTCCTCGACGGCGGATGCCGATGAATTGTTTTCCTGGGCGTCCGATGACGACTGTGTGCAGGCGGTCAGAGGCAGTGCCGCCGCCAGCATGAGCGCAACAACGATTCGTCGCCTCCGCTGGGGACGAATTCTCTGACGGGCAGATCTGAACACGCGAAACTCCTCGGGATTGATCAGGGAAGTGCTTGCACGACTCAGCGCAGTACGCACGTGAGAGCAGGCTTACCTAAGTGAATGTAGGGCGCGTGCGTGTAGCGAAGGGGCCAGCCGATGTCGACAACAGGTCAGGCTCGAGTCAGTTGACAGCGGCGAGCGCATTGCCGGGGGTGTAGCCGACCGTCTTGCGAAAAGCGGCGATGAAGGAACTCGACGTCCCGTAACCGACACGGCGGCTGACGGCGTTCACACTCATTCCGGTTCCGAGCATGCCGAGGGCCGTGCTCATACGAACCAGAGTGCGCCACTGCGCAAAGCTCAAGGCGAGTTCCGCGGCAAAAATCCGGGTGACCGTACGTCGGCTGAGATTGAGAACGTGAGCCCACTGATCGAGTGATCGATCGTCGGCGGGATCCGACAGCACTTTGTCGACGAGCATCCGTAGCCGCGGATCTCGGGGGATCGGTACGTCGAAGTGAGGTGCCGATGCCGGGGTGAGGAGATCGACACAAACCTGCTGTGCCCGAAGGCGTTGTTCTGCAGGCATTCCGGTGTGGGCGAGGTGTATCAGCAGTGCCCGGGCTGCCTCACTCAGTGTCACGATGCACGGTTCGTTCCAGGCGGGAGTCCACAGCTCGGGGGTGAAGAGCGTGGCGCGGAATGCGACGTGGGGATTTGCCTGACCTTCGTGGAGGACCCCGCGGGGGATCCACAGGCCGACGCCGGGCGTGACGGTCCAGAGTTGATTGTCGATGATCATGTTGACGACACCGCGGTCGGACCAGATCAGTTCGTGCTCGATGTGAGCGTGCTCTGGCCACCGGGTGATGTGGTCGGTCTCGACGATGTACGTCGTGAGTTGGAACGGCGCCGGGACAGCGCGCGCCATCGGAGTGTGGCGGTCGGATTCCCGTAAGTGGGAATCGTCGTCCAGCTGTGGACCGTCGGCGATTTCACGAAGGGCAGGGATCAGCACCGTGGACTACCTCCAGAGCAAAGTTAGGTAAACCTTACACTGATGTGTGCAGCGATCAGTGACTCGCACCGAGTTCGATGAGAAGCACGCCTGCCGCGATGAGGCCGATCCCGACCATCATGAGCCTGGTCAGCGGTTCGCGAAAGAGAATGCGGGATGCGATTGCCGTCAACGCCACTCCACATGCGGTCCAGATTCCGTAGGCGACGCCGATGGTGAGGCCCGCGTCGAGCGCGAGGGTCAGGAAGGCGAACGCGGCGAGATACCCCACGGTGACAACCGCGAGCCATCGTTTGTCGCTGCCGTCCTGCGACGCCATCCGTAGTGACAACGTCGCGGTGACCTCGGAAATAATTGCAGCGATCAGAAATACGAAGGTCATGCTGGGTCCGCCGGCCCGCTGTCGGCGGCAGCCTGGGAGCCGAGTTCGACGCACAGCACTCCGCCGATGACCAGTGCAATCCCGACGCCCATGGTGGCCGTCAGAGGATCTCCGAAAAGGGCCGTTGCGAATACTGCGGTCAGGACAACTCCGGTTGCGCCCCAGATTCCGTATGCAACACCGAGTCCCATGCCCTCCCGCAGGACGAACGACAAGGCGGTGAATGCTGCGAGATATCCGCCGACGACCACGATGTACCAAGCCGGGTGATCGAGGGCGGCGCGCAACGACAGCGTCGCAGACACCTCGGTGAGGATCGCGGTGATCAACAACAGCCATTTCTTCACGGTTGGGATTCTGTCAGGCTCCACCGATTCCGGTCGCGCACTACGGTTGAGACATGACGTGCGTACTGCTCGGTGGAATCCGCAAAGGTGACATCCGCCACGACGCGTCGGGTGGCGATGTGGCCGCAACTCCGATCCTCGACTGGGGCCACGACGACGTGGCCCGCCTCTACGAGGACATTGCAGAAGGTGCGATCCAGTCGGCGCAGGAGTTCCTGGTGTCGGCGCATCGCAGCGTCGTTGCAAATATTCGGCCGGTGTACGGCCTCGACGACCGGCAACCCGTCTCGGTGACATTGAGTCGAGAGCGCGGATCCTGCAGTCAGAGACTGGCTATCGTCGAAGCGTTGGCTCGCCGCCGAGGTATCGCCACCCGAGTACGCGGTCTCGTACTACGCGGGGAATTCTGGTACCCGAGATTTCGGCGTCTACATGCGGTGATTCCGAAGTCAGTGCTGCTGGCGTGGCCGGAATTTCTGGTCGACGGACGCTGGCAGGACATCTCCGAGATCGTTTCACCTGCGGTGGTCTCAGCGCTCGAACCGTTCACGAATACCGGCGAGGAGACACTGTTCGACGCGATCGGACGCGCTCCGATCAGTTGGGGCAAGTCTGTTTCGTGTGATTGCTTGGACTTCTCCGAATTCGTCGACCGCGATCTGGGCACCTTCGAATCTCGCGACGTGCTCTTCGAGGAATTCGGACAGACGATGTCGACCCCCGTCAGAATTCTCGTCGACCCGGTTTTCCGGAACTGGAGTACATCCGGCTGACGCGCGACGCGAGGTCTAGGCTGTTCTGCATGTCTGTGCGTACCCCATTGGTCCCTGGAACCGTCTCTCCCGTCCTCGCTGTGCCCTCGAAGATCGAGCGGCCCGAGTACGCGTGGAAGCCGACCGCCAAAGAGGGCAACGAGCCCTGGGTTCAGACGCCGGAAACGATCGAGGCGATGCGCATCGCCAGCAAGATCGCTGCAGGCGCGCTGCAGGAAGCCGGCAAGGCTGTCGCTCCCGGTGTCACGACCGACGAACTCGACCGCATCGCACACGAGTTCATGCTCGACCACGGTGCATACCCGTCGACGTTGGGCTACAAGAGCTTTCCCAAGTCGTGCTGCACGTCTCTCAATGAGGTGATCTGCCACGGAATCCCCGACTCGACTGTGATCCAGGACGGCGACATCGTCAATATCGACGTCACCGCGTACATCAACGGGGTACACGGCGACACCAATGCGACATTCCTCGCCGGTGACGTGTCCGAAGAGAACCGCTTGCTCGTCGAGCGCACACACGAGGCAACGATGCGGGCCATCAAAGCCGTCAAGCCCGGCCGCGCGCTCAACGTGATCGGACGTGTCATCGAGTCCTACGCCCATCGGTTCGGGTACGGCGTCGTCCGGGACTTCACCGGACACGGAATCGGCGAGACCTTCCACAACGGCCTCGTGATCCTGCACTACGACGAGCCCGCGGTCGAGACGATCATCGAACCGGGCATGGTCTTCACGATCGAACCGATGATCAACCTCGGTGGTATCGACTACGAGATCTGGGAGGACGGCTGGACCGTCGTCACCAAGGACCGTAAGTGGACGGCGCAGTTCGAGCACACCTTGGTGGTCACCGAGACCGGTGCAGAGATTCTCACCCTGCCTTGAGTTCGGAGATGCGCGGCGCTCTGCTGGTAGCCGGCACAACGTCCGACGCAGGCAAGAGCGTTCTGGTGGCCGGATTGTGTCGCATGTTGGCGCGTCGAGGCGTCCGAGTGGCGCCGTTCAAGGCGCAGAACATGTCGAACAACTCCGTGGTCACGCTGGACGGCGGAGAGATCGGCCGTGCGCAGGCACTTCAGGCGCGGGCATGCGGTCTGGAGCCGAGTGTTCGATTCAATCCCGTGCTGCTCAAGCCTGGAAGTGACCGCACTTCGCAACTGGTCGTTCGGGGCAAGGCGATGACCACAGTGGGTGCTCGCGACTACATGCAGCATCGGCAGTGGCTTCGCGCCGTCGTGGCCGAAGATCTCGAATCGCTTCGATCCGAGTTCGACGTCGTGATCTGTGAAGGCGCCGGTTCACCGGCCGAAATCAACTTGCGCGCAACGGATCTTGCCAACATGGGATTGGCTGAGGCTGCGCGGATTCCGGTCGTCGTCGTCGGTGACATCGATCGCGGCGGCGTCCTGGCCCATCTGTTCGGGACCGTTGCTGTGCTCTCGCCGAGCGACCAGGCATTGATCGCGGGATTTGTGATCAACAAATTCCGCGGTGACGTTGCACTGTTGGAACCCGGACTGGAACAACTGCGCGCCCTCACCGGTCGACCCACTCTCGGAGTGATCCCGTTTGCCGACGATCTTTGGCTCGACGCCGAGGATTCGCTTGGCGTCACCGGCAATGCCCCGGTAGGGCGCCCGGGCCCACCCGTCGGTTCGGCCTGGCTCACCGTTGCTGCGGTTCGGCTCCCGCGCATCTCCAACTCCACGGACGTCGAGGCACTGGCATGTGAACCGGGCGTGGCAGTTTCGTGGGTGACCGATCCGTCGCGAATTCGCGACGCGGACCTCGTGGTGATCCCCGGTAGTAAGTCCACCGTGAGTGACCTCGAGTGGTTGCGAAGTACCGGCCTGGCCGACGAGATCGTCGCGCGAGCAGGTCGCGGGCAAGCAGTCCTGGGAATCTGCGGCGGTTACCAGATGCTGGGTAATTCCATCGTCGACGACGTCGAATCAGGATCAGGGACCACCGCGGGACTGGGTCTGCTGGACCTCGATGTCGAGTTCGCTCCGGACAAGGTGCTGGCGCAGATGACCGGTACGGCAGACGGTATCTCGGTGTCCGGGTACGAGATTCATCACGGACGCGTCGTGCGCAACGGGGACCACCCATTGCTGGCGGACTCGAGCGGTATGCCGGAAGGCAGTGTGCGAGGGCCTGTTCGAGGGACACACTGGCACGGTCTCCTGGAAAGTGACGACTTTCGGCGCAGCCTGCTGCGTGAGCTCGCGGTTCCCGGTTTTGTTGCTGCACCCGACACCGCGGTTGCCGCGGTGCGAGAACAACAACTCGACCTTCTCGCTGATCTCGTCGAGCAGCACCTCGATCAGGATCTACTCGAGAAACTGATCAACGGTGGGGCGCCTATCGGGCTCCCCGTCATTGCTTCCGCACTCGAAGCCTGAGAGCGCTCCTGCGGGTGTCGACGTGGACGCGGTAGAATAGCCAGGCCTCACTCCCGCGACGGCTCCCTAGTAGGAGTGTGCGCGGTGACAGATCAATTCGACGGCTTGCTGACCGACTTCAGTGACGAGGTGCTGGTCGACTCGGCAATGCTCGGCGATCACGCGGCCTTCGACGTCATCGTCCGCCGATACGGCCCGCACTTGTATCGATTTGCCCGTCGACTGCTCGCGAGCGAGAGTGACGTCGACGACATCGTCCAGGAAACCTGCGTCGCTGCGTGGCGCCAACTTCCGGGGTTTCAGCGGCGCTCGAGCACCAAGACCTGGTTGTTCGCGATCTGTTCTCGCAAGATCTCGGATTTCTATCGAAAAGTCGGCTCCTGCGCCGCCGATATGGACGAACTCCGGGAAGAAGCTGATCCCCGTTTGCGTGATCCGAGCGAAGAAGTCTGCGGCACAGCATTTCTCGACGCCCTGGAATCCGAACTCGATCGCCTGCCACTGCGTCAGCGTGCTGCCTGGGTCTTGCGAGAAGTGGAGGGCATGACGTATCCACAGATCGCTGTTGTCCTGGAACTGAGTCCGGACGCGGTTCGTGGCCAGCACACTCGGGCGAGGCGGAATCTCGGTGTCGCACTCGATCGATGGCGATGACGACTCGGCGGTTTGCCGGGTTCTGTCACCGAACTCACTCTCCTTGGTGCTCGTGAAGCTGGAAGAATGCTTCGTCGTGGATACCGCTTTCGACCCCAGAGGCTTCGACCCGAGAACCGAGGATTCGGTGCCGTCGGTACTGCCGGACGATGCGACGGCAACGGGTGCTGACGTCGCCGTCGAGGCTGCGGAAACTCGGCTGACGGCACGTGCAGTCAGAGAGTTGCTGGCAGCGCTCGGGGGAAGTATCGGCGACGAGGACGAACTCGTGGTTCTGCTCCAGCGCGCCGTCGAAATCGCGAACGACGCCATCGACGGCGCCGACAGCATCGGCGTCACCATCGATCTTGCCGGGCAGACCTACACCGCCGTTCATACCGATTCGCGGACCCTGCGCGTCGACATCGAGCAATACGACGCCGGCGACGGACCATGTCTGCACGCGGCTCGAACCGGTGAAACCGTAGTCGTTGATGCCGAGACCAGCGCAGAACGCTGGCCGCGGTTCGCGGCTGCCGCGAAGGACGAAGGGATCAAGTCCTTTCTCGCGGCGCCGCTCTTCACGCCGGATCAGCGACTCGGTTCGTTCAACCTGTACGGACGTGCCCCAGCGGCCTTCGACAGCGTCGATGCGGAAGTCATGGAGATTCTCACGACAACAGTCTCACGCGCGATCGGAGACTTCTCCCGTTTCAAATCTGCCAAGGCGGTAGCTGACGCCTTGCAACGCGCGCTCGAGACTCGGGCGCCGATCGAACAGGCCAAAGGCATGCTGATGGCCATCCATCGGATCGATGCCGACACCGCATTTCACATGCTGCGCAGGCAGTCTCAGACCACGAACACCAAGTTGCGTGACGTGGCAGCCGAGATCGTCGAGACGTATTCCGCGCCGCCCACCGCGGTCTAGTTCGACGGAGACCGACGTACGGCCTCGAGCGCGACGACCACGCTCGCGGCGACAACCACGTGCATCAGCGCGAGCGTGACCGTGCTGGCGGCGTCGAAGTCCGCGGCAATGGTCAAAGCGATGGTGCCGAGCGCCACGACTGCACCCACGATCTGGGCGATGCGGATGATCGGCTCCCACTTCAGTGAGATCAACATTGCGAGCGACAAACCGACCAGCAGTGGCACCACCGTCAATGTGATGACCCCACCAGGCGCGACGCTCGCCGGCTTTCCCTGATCTGTCATCTCGAAGGATCCGCCCAATGCGAGGCCGATCAACCACAGGATCAGATTGACGACGAGAGCAATTACCGTGGCGCCGAGTACGGCACGTGGCTTGGTGAGGTGGAGGTTGTGTGCGGTTGACGTGATTGCAGACATGGTGTTCTCCCGGCTCGATGCGATGGTCTTGTGACGTCGCTCTGGTGAATAGACCCGCCGGCGGGGAGAAACTCATCGCTGAGGTTGACTATTGCCCGTCGACGACGGGCACTGCGGTGCCGGTGACCGAGATACCGCCGTCGACTGGGATGTCGACTTCGAGCACACTGGGACGCCCGACGTGTCGGCCCTGGTGGATGGTGATCCGCCGCGGAGTGGCCGCGGGTTCGAGTTTGCGCAGGTAACCGCCGGTCGATGCCGCTGCGGACCCGGTTGCGGGATCCTCGACGATGTTTCCCACCGGAAACAGATTTCGGGCTTCGAAGGTGTTGTCGTCGAGGGGATGCAGGATCGTCACCGTGCCGGCCCACCCCTGCGCGTCCATCAGAATTCGCATTGCGGATGGATCGAAGGTGAACTCGTCGAATGTCGACTGATCACGAAGTACGACGATCGGGTGAGTGTTGCCGGCGTACGAAAGCATTGCGGGATACCGCGCGTCGAGCGCAGACGAATCGACGCCGATGAGCCCGAGCAGCGCTGTCAGCACGGCGTGATCGATCGGCGAGACCGACGGTTCGACGCTGGTGAAGGTCGCGGTGGACCTTCCGTCCTCGTCGGTCGCCGTGTCGATGGATACCGGTCCGATCGGTGTTTCGAATGTGAAGGTTCCCTCACCGTCTCGCTCGGTGAGAGCGATGGCCGTCGCAATAGTGGCATGACCGCAGAACGGTACTTCGGCGATAGGGGAGAAGTACCGGATCCGGCTGTGGCGCGGGTTGCCTCCGAGCACCGGTTCGATGAGGAACGCCGTCTCGGCATACCCGATTTCGGCTGCAACAGATTGTAATTCGGAGTCGTCGAGTCCGCGCGCGTCGAGCACTACGCCGGCCGGATTACCGCCGGCCGGATCCGAACTGAACGCAGTCAGCCGGAGGATGTCGCGAGAAGTTGCCATGTCGACCATCTTTGTCCGCTGTCGTCCATCGGGGGAAGAGACATTGCGCGATTGCGGTCCGCGATCTTCGAACTGGACTGCCTCCGGAACAAACCGGCCGCACGGCGTCGTTGGTGCAGACATGAGCAATGACACAGACACCGACGACGCGTTGTTCGCACTCGTGGCCGAGGGAAAACAAGGTGTGTTGGCAACCGTCAAGCGTGACGGCCGCCCACAGTTGTCCAACATCATTTACCGCTGGGATGACGAGTCGAAGACGGCTTCCGTGTCCATCACAGCCGATCGCGCCAAGAGTAAAAATGCGATCCGTGATCCGCGGGTTTCCCTCCACGTCAGCGCGCCCGACTTCTGGAGCTACGCCGTGATCGAAGGACTTGCTGTGGTGACACCCGCAGCGGCCGATCCTCACGACGAAGTGTCGGACGCCCTGGTCGAGCTGTACCGGGACATCAGCGGCCAGGAGCATCCCGATTGGGAGGAGTACCGCGAAGCGATGGTGGCAGAGCGTCGACAGATCCTCACGGTGCGCGCTGATCACGTCTACGGAATGACGAGGCTCCCCAAACCGTCCGGTACCTAGACCCGCGCCCCACTGGAGTTCGGCCCACCCCCACTTTCGAGCGAACGGTACGCCCGTCGCCTCAGATGCGCCGAAAGCCACTTTCGCTCCGAGTGGAGGCGGTACAGAGCGAACAATTCGGGCTCGTAGCGGCGCGTGAATGTATGAGTGGTCATACTTCTGTCGACTCCAGGGTCCTCCACTGTGTGGATCGCGTACCGTTTCCAGACATGGAATTGACTCGAGTAGCGGTGGGCAGTGGTTCGTGCACCGTTCGGATCGACGGGCCGGTCAGCAAGCATGCGGTACTCCTGCTTCCCGGCAAGGGCGACCCCGTCGACTTGTACGACGATGTGTGCGAGCGACTGCACCATTCGGATCTGCGGACCGTCGCGGTGGAATCGATCGAGAATCTCGACGAGACCTCGGCAGTGGTACTTCTGGACGAGTTGAACATCGCCTGGGTGAACCTGGTCGGTCACCGGGAGGGCGCCGATCTCGCGTGGCTGTTGGCTGCACGTCAGTTCGGCCGCTTCGCGAGTTTGATCGCCGTGGACCGTGGACATCCGTCGGCCAGCGATATTGCCGGCGTACCGCCGGTCGAGGTTCCGACCACCGTAGTCGTAGGCAGTGGAGGTCGGGCCATCGCCGACGCCAGCGGTCGTTTCGTGTACTCCGACTTCCGCGTGACGGAACTTCCGGGTGTCGACGACGTCGTCAAGTCGGCACCGGCCGAACTCGCAACCGAGATCGTGCTGCGTACCAGCCCCTGGTGAAACTCTGACCTACGAAAAGGCGGGCGCTCCCATTGCGAGGAGTGCCCGCTTTTTCGGCGTCATAAGGGCTGCGGGGCTCAGATGTCGAGGCCGAGCAGCGCGTTCTCGACCACTTCGGCCAGGGCCGGGTGGATCCAGTACTGGCCGCGCGCCATGTCCTGAGCTGACAAACCGAAGCTCATCGCCTGAATGAGCGGCTGGATGACGGTCGGAGCCTGCGTACCCATGACGTGGGCGCCGAGGATGCGTCCGGTGCCGCGCTCGGCGATCACCTTGCAGATGCCCTCCTGATCCTCCATCGCCCAGCCGTAAGCGACGTCGCCGTAAGCCTGCACCTTGACGGTGATGTCGAGTCCGGCGTCGCGAGCCTGCTTCTCCGTCATTCCGACGTCGGCGATCTGCGGGTCGGTGAATACGGCTGCCGGCACGAAGCGGTGATCGGTGCTGCGAAGCCCGGACGTGTCCTTCCACGCGTCCTGGAGCAGGTTGTGTTGAACAACGCGCGCTTCATGGTTGGCGACGTGCTTGAGCTGGTACGGCGAGGAGACGTCACCGAGTGCGAAGACGCCCTCGGCGGTGGTGCGTTGGTATTCGTCGACCACGATCGAGCCCTTGTCGTCGAGTTCGACGCCGGCCTTGTCGAGACCGAGTAGGTCACCGTTCGGCTGACGACCGACCGCGACGAGGAGAACGTCACCGGAAACGACTGTGCCGTTTGCCAGTTCGACGGCGATGTTGTCGCCGTCGCCGCCTACCGACGTGAGGGGGGAGCCCAGATGGACGTCCCACTTCTGTTCGGCCAACTCGGTGAAGCGCTCGGAGATCTCGTCGTCGAGGTGCCGCAGCAGTCGCTGGCTGCGACCGATGATCGACACGCGAGAACCCAACGCGGAGAACACGTGTGCGAACTCGGTGGCGATGAATCCGGAGCCGACGATCACGAGGTGCTCGGGAAGTTCGGGCAGTCGCATGATGTCTTCGTTGGTGTAGTACTTCACACCACTCGACGCGATCTCGTCCGGGATGATCGGACGCGAACCGGCTGCGATGACCACCTGGTCAGCGGTGATCGTCTCGCCGGTTCCGGTGTCGATCGTCTTGTCGCCGGTGAACGTGGCGTGGCCGCGGTAGACGGTGGTGTTGGGACTGTCTTCGCTGCGGTACCGCTCACCACCTGCAGAAATGGGATCGATGCGGCCGAAGACACGCTTGACGATGTCGGACCAACGAACGCCGTCGAGCGTGGCGTCGACGCCGTACTTCTCGGCAGTGGTGACGGTGCGTGCCACCTCGGCGGCGTAGACGAACATCTTGGTCGGGATACACCCGACATTGAGGCACGTTCCGCCGAAGGTGCCCTCTTCGAGGATTGCGATCTTCTTGCCGTCGAACCGCTCGTCTGGCAGCGAGTTTCCGGATCCGCTGCCGATGATTGCAAGGTCGTAGTGCGTCACTGCGCGATCTCCTGTGTGTTGCTTGCTGTGCTTGCCGAATTTTCTGCGGCCGGCGTGAGGTGGCCGTCGAGCCACTCCAACCACAGGTCGAGTTCGGAAAAGGCTGTGGCCAAGGGCTTCTCGGTCGAAAGGAACACGTCGTGACGGGCGCCGTCGATCGGGACGATGGTGGTGCGATCGCCGAGGCAACCGGCCCAACGTGCGATCTGCTTGACGTCGAGCACGGAATCGGCGAGGTCGACGCTCGGGTTGTACGCCTTCGCGAACTGTGACTTCTTCGAGCGCAGAATCAGCGCGGGCACTCCGATGTCGAGGCCGCGGTGAAGTTTTGCGTGACCCGCTCGGACGGCCCGCATCCAGCCGAAGGTAACGGGGCAGCCGGCCAGTGGCTTCCAGTCGAGGTTGTAATCCCAGACGCCGTTGGCCGAAACATGAAGACTGGAACCGTAAGTCGGTAATCCAGTTCCCGGGATCACCGTCTTCGCCGATACCCGTCCGAGCGCATCGATCGCCGTAGTACCGACGTTGCGCACCACTGAGGGACCCTGAAGGTCGAACCAGGGGCTGTTGAGTACCAGCCCGCAGATTCCGGCGCCGTCGCTGCCACCGGGCTTGCGCTGCAAACGGTTCAGCCAGAGCGGAACGATCAGACCGCCGGTGGAGTGCGCCATGAGCAGCACCTCGCTGCCCTCGGTCTCGCTGCGGACGATGCGCAGCGCTTCGTTCAGTTCGGCGTCGTAGAGCGCAAGGTCGGAGACGTAATGAGCTGTGTGCCCCGGTTTGAGGGAGCGGCCGCACTTACGCAGGTCGAGTGCGAAGAAGGCGTAACCCTGCTCGGCAAAGTGCTCGGCGAGGTGCTTCTGGAAGAAGTAATCGGTGAAGCCGTGCACGTACAAAACGGCACGGTGTGTCTTCACCGCCTCCTTCTGCGGTTGGTAGCGGACCAGTGTTGCGTCCACCTCGCCTTCGCCGTCCGGATCCGTTCCGAGCGGGATCGTCAGCTGCTGATATCCGTCACCGAGGACGTCTGGAACCCAAGTAGTCACAAATCACAATCTAATCGTCGTTTCGAGTGCGCGTTGTAGAGCACAATTGGGGGTGGTGAACCGCGCGTGTACGCACGGGTAACCTATTCGGCGTAACACAGCAGGCGGATGCGCGCACGGCTAATGACAAGGAAGTCGATTCTCCAGTGTCGAATCAGAACGCGGTAGAGACGAAGACGGATGTAGTGCTCGTGGGCGCAGGCATCATGAGCGCCACGCTGGGTGCATTGCTGCGCCAGCTGCAGCCCGACTGGTCGATCTCGACCTTCGAGCGGCTCGATGCCGTCGCAGCCGAGAGCAGCGACCCCTGGAACAACGCGGGAACCGGCCACTCAGCCCTGTGTGAGCTCAATTACACACCTGAGAACTCGGACGGCACGGTCGACATCAAGAAGGCCGTCAACGTCAACGAGCAGTTCCAGGTGTCACGCCAGTTCTGGGCACACGCGGTAGAGCAGGGCGTCCTGACACAGCCCAAGGAATTCATCAACCCCATCGCGCACGTGAGCTTCGTTCACGGTGAGGCCAACGCCAAGTACCTCCGTGCTCGTTACGACGCACTTGCCGGCCACACGCTCTTCCGCGGTATGGAGTACATCGACGATCCGGCCGAGTTCAGCAAGCGTTTGCCGCTCATGGCCAAGGGACGCGACTTCTCCGATCCCATCGCCCTGAACTGGAGCCAGGACGGCACCGACGTCGATTTCGGAGCGCTCACCAAGCAGCTCATCGGCTACATCGGCAAGACCGGCGGCAAGATGTACTTCGGCCACGAGGTCACCAACCTGACCCAGAACTCGGACAAGTCCTGGACCGTCAAGGTCACCAACCGTCGCACCGGTGAAAAGCGCACCGTTCGCTCGCGCTTCGTGTTCGTCGGTGCCGGTGGCGGCGCCCTGCACCTGCTGCAGAAGTCGGGCATCAAGGAAGCCAAGGGCTTCGGTGGCTTCCCGGTCAGCGGTGCCTTCCTGCGATGCACCAACCCCGAACTCATCGACCAGCACAGCGCCAAGGTCTACGGCAAGGCTGCCGTTGGCGCCCCGCCCATGTCGGTGCCTCACCTGGACACCCGTGTCATCGGCAACAAGCCGGGTCTGCTGTTCGGTCCCTACGCTGGTTGGTCGCCGAAGTTCCTCAAGCAGGGTCGCGTCACGGACCTGCCCGGCTCGGTCAAGCCGAACAACATCCTCTCGATGCTCGGTGTCGGTGTCAGCGAGCTCGGCCTGGTCAAGTACCTGGTCAGCGAGCTTGCCAAGAACGAAGCCGGTCGCATCTGGGATCTGCGTGAGTTCGCGCCCAAGGCGCAGGCCCAGGACTGGGAACTCATCACCGCGGGCCAGCGCGTCCAGGTGATCCGCCGTGCCAAGGGCAAGGGTGGTGTCCTCGAATTCGGTACCGCTGTGGTCGCCGCTGAGGACGGTTCCATCGCCGGCCTGCTCGGTGCTTCGCCCGGTGCGTCCACGGCCGTCCCGGCGATGCTGGACGTACTCGAGCGCTGCTTCCCGACCGAGTTCCAGGGTTGGAAGGGCAAGCTCCGCGAGATGGTTCCGTCCATCGGCGTCAAGCTCACCGACAACGAAGGCCTGTTCAACCAGGTCTGGGATTGGTCCTCGAAGGTTCTCGAGCTCGATTCCGCCGGTGCTTCCGAATCGGCTCCGGTCGCGGATACCGCCGCGACTGTGTGATAGTCCAACCCATGACGGCAACAGCAGCTTTGAAGCGTTCATGGGCACTCGATCTCGACAACAAGACGTTCTACGAGTTGTTGAAGCTTCGAGTGGAGGTCTTTGTCGTCGAGCAGGCTTGCCCGTATCCCGAGTTGGACGGGCGGGACCTGCTGACGGAAACACGCCACTTCTGGCTCGAGCAGGACGGCCAGGTGGTGTGCACGCTCCGGCTGCTCGAAGAGCACGACGACGGAAACAAGAGCTTCCGAATCGGACGCCTGTGCACGTCGCGTCAGGCTCGCGGCCAGGGCCACACGACCCGCCTCCTGCAGGCCTCACTGGCCGAGGTCGGCGAAGCGCCGTGTCGGATCAACGCCCAGACCTACTTGGTCGAGATGTACGCCAAGCACGGATTCAAGGCTGACGGCGAAGAGTTCATCGAAGACGGCATCCCGCACACCCCGATGCGTCGTGGTGGGGGAGAGCCTTTCGTGGCCGTCAGCTAGTTTGTCGGAGAATTGACCCTGGTCGGCTCGTGGGAAAGCGAGCCGACTAGGGTTTTTTCGATACCGAATGTTCGCGGGGAAGTCCTGTTCGATCCAGGCGCGGTCCCGCCACTGTGAAAGATCTCTCCTCTACCGATAAACCGGGAGATCTCAGCCAGGTTGCCGCGACATTCGAGTGCAGCCAAATTCTCGGCGAGGAAACCGAGAGGTGGAGGGATATCGACGTGCGAAGTGAAGAAGATCGACCAGTGGCGGGCTTCCCGTTCAGTGCTGTGGTCGGCCAGGATCAATTGCGATTGGCGCTGATCCTGTGTGCGGTGCATCCAGGGATCGGTGGGGTCCTGGTCCGCGGTGAGAAGGGAACTGCCAAGTCGACGGTCGTGCGCGCGCTGACTGCGCTGCTGCCCGCGGTCGACGACGCCGGAACGAGACGACCGGCCCGCTTGGTCGAACTGCCCGTGGGCGCCACCGAAGACCGGGTGATCGGTTCGATCGACCTGGAGAAGGTTCTGCGTGACGGTGAGCGCGCATTCCAACCTGGACTGCTCGCCGCTGCTCACCAGGGTGTTCTGTACGTCGACGAGGTGAATCTGCTTCACGACCACCTGGTCGACGTGCTTCTCGACGCCGCGGCGATGGGCCGGGTTCACATCGAGCGTGACGGCATCTCCCATTCGCATCCGGCCAAGTTCGTACTCGTCGGCACGATGAATCCCGAAGAGGGAGAACTGCGTCCGCAACTTCTGGACCGTTTCGGTCTGGCTGTCGACGTCGCCGCTTCCCGCGACGTCGACATTCGCATGGAAGTGGTGCGTCGCCGACTCGACTACGAGCGTGACCCCGATGCATTTGTCGCTCGGTACGTATCCGCCGATGAGGAGTTGGCGTCCGAAATCCTCACGGCGCGTGAGAAATTGGACTCGGTCGAGCTGAGCAACCGCGAACTGCGTCGTATCGCCTCGCTGTGTGCGTCGTTCGACGTCGACGGTATGCGCGCGGACTTGGTGCTGGCGCGCACCGCGACGGCCCACGCTGCCTGGCGCGGCGACAGTGAAGTCACTGCGGAGGACGTACGAGTAGCGGCGGAACTGACGCTGCCGCATCGCCGCCGCCGCGATCCGTTCGACGAGCCCGGCTTGGATCAGCAGCAGTTGGACGATGCGCTCGAGCAGGCCGATCAGGATGCTCAGTCGCAGGTAGAGGACGACGCGCGCGACGGAGAGCCCGAACCTCCCGAGAATCCCGAAGACCGTGGCCCGGAAGATGGCGGCTCCGATGACGGCGGTCCCGGAGACGAAGGGCCGGACGACGACGGGCCTGACGACGACGGCCCGGACGACCCTGACGGACCTGGTGGGGGAGTGCGCGCCACCGATCGTCCCTCGGCTCCACCGGCCGGCGAATTCAAGGCCAAGCTCCTCGAAGTTCCGGGAGTCGGTGAAGGTGCACCGGGACGACGCTCGCGGTCCATGTCGTCCCGTGGACGAGTTGTGCGGTCCACGCGGGAGCGTGGGCACGGATTGCATCTGACGAGCACGGTCTTTGCCGCAGCCGAGTCTCAAGTTGCCCGTGGTCGCACTGCTGGACGGTTGCGGCTGGCACCGGCTGACCTCCGCGGCGCGATACGTGAAGGGCGAGAAGGCAATCTGATCGTTTTCGTTGTCGACGCGTCGGGGTCGATGGCAGCACGCGACCGCCTCTCCGCGGTCACCGGTGCGGTTGTCTCGTTGCTCCGCGACGCCTATCAGCGCCGCGACAAGGTCGCCGTCATCACTGTCCGTGGTCGTGAAGCGGAGCTCGTACTGCCGCCGACATCTTCGGTGGACATCGCTGTCCGTCGCTTGCAGTCGATGCGTACCGGCGGCAAATCCCCACTCGCAGAGGGATTCCTGCGTGCTCGCGAAGTGGTTCTGCGTGAACGACTTCGTGACCCGCAGCGTCGCGCCCTCGTCGTCACACTCACCGACGGCCGGGCAACCGGCGGCAAGGACGCGCTGCACCGCGCCCGCGTCGCCGCGCATCTTCTCGCCGACGCGTCCGTCGCGTCCATCGTCGTCGACTGCGAGACCGGCCTCGTGCGTCTGGGGCTGGCGGCGGAGTTGGCGCGAGAACTACGTGGCGGATACGTCCGCCTCGCCGAATTGTCAGCGCAGCAGGTCGCGGGTGTCGTCCGCGCCGCAGCCTAGATCCCAGTTCAGGAGTTCACGATGCCCAAGGGTGTTCCCGAGACAGTTCCCGACGACGGTCTGACCACGCGTCAGCGTCGTAACGCGCCGGTACTTGCCGTGCACACCGGCCCGGGAAAGGGTAAGTCCACCGCCGCTTTCGGCATGGCGCTGCGTGCCTGGAATCAGGGGTTCGACATCGGCGTGTTCCAGTTCGTGAAGAGTGCCAAGTGGAAGGTCGGAGAGGAAGCCGCGTTCCGCGCGCTCGGAAACCTGCACGACGAAACCGGCGTCGGTGGGCCGGTGCAGTGGCACAAGATGGGCGAAGGTTGGTCATGGACACGCAAGGCCGGTAGCGAGGAAGATCATGCTGCTGCCGCTGCGGAGGGTTGGCAGGAGATCGCGAGAAGGCTTGCGAGCGAGGAACATCGATTCTATGTCCTCGACGAGTTCACCTATCCGCTCAAGTGGGGCTGGGTCGACGTCGACGAGGTCGTGCAGACACTGCGTGATCGTCCGGGCAACCAGCACGTTGTCATCACGGGACGCGACGCCCCGCAGGCGTTGATCGACGCCGCCGACCTCGTGACCGAGATGACCAAGATCAAGCACCCGATGGATGCCGGCCGAAAGGGCCAACGGGGCATCGAATGGTAAGTCCTTCCACTCCGGCCGTGGTGATCGCCGCTCCTGCCTCGGGTAGCGGAAAGACTACGGTGGCAACGGGATTGATCGGCGCGCTGCGACGGTCCGGTAGCAGCGTTGCGCCCTTCAAGGTGGGGCCGGACTACATCGACCCGGGTTATCACGGACTCGCGGCAGGGCGGCCCGGACGCAACCTCGACACTGTTCTGGTGGGCCCGGATCGCATCGGACCGCTCTACCGGCATGGAACCGCTGGTTGCGACATCGCCGTGGTCGAAGGCGTCATGGGTCTGTTCGACGGGAAGATCGACGAGGCAAACTCGCAGCCGTCGGCGGAGGGATCGACGGCGCAGGTCGCGTCGATCCTCGGTTCGCCGGTAGTCCTCGTGATCGACGCCCGTGGGCACAGTCAGAGTCTGGCCGCCGTACTCCACGGCTTCGCGACCTACGACGCAGGTGTGCGCATCGGCGGCGTCATTCTCAATCGCGTCGGGAGCGCTCGTCACGAGCAGGTGTTGCGTCATGCGTGCGACAAGGTCGGCGTCGCAGTGCTCGGAGTTGTGCCACGGTTGACGGAACTCGAAGTTCCCTCCCGGCACCTCGGCCTGATTCCGGCGGCCGAGCACGGCGCCGCCGCTGTGGCCGCAGTGGACGCGATGTCCGACTTGATTGCCTCGCACGTCGATCTGGGTGCTGTTCGCGCACTGGCCGCCTCGAACGTGAGTGCAGCTGCATGGGATCCGGTTGCCGAGGTCGGCGCACACGCAGAGTCTCGGCCTGTGGTTGCCATGGCGGGTGGCCCGGCCTTCACCTTCGGCTATGCCGAGCACCGGGAGCTGTTGACTGCCGCCGGCGCGGACGTGCAGGTGTTCGACCCGTTGCGGGACGAGCTTCCTGCGGGAACTGCCGCTCTGGTCCTTCCCGGTGGCTTCCCGGAAGAACACGCGGTAGACCTTGCGGCCAATACCGTTCTGCTGCAGCAGGTTCGCGATCTGGCGGACGGCGGTGCACCGATTCATGCAGAGTGTGCGGGCCTGCTCTACCTCGCTCGCAGCTTGGACGGTCACAGCATGGCCGGTGTGGTCGGAGTGGATGCGACGTTCGGGAAACGCCTGACCCTCGGGTATCGCGAAGCAGTCGCGATCAGCGACTCCAGCCTCTTCGACGCAGGCTCCCGCGTCACCGGTCACGAGTTCCACCGAACGTCTCTCGTCTCGGCAGACGCGGACGGTTGCGGAAGTGCGTGGGGGTGGCGGCCCTGGGACGGCGGCAGTGTCCGCGAAGGGTTTGTTCGCGGTGGCGTCCACGCGTCGTATCTGCACACTCATCCGGTGGGGCAGCCCGAATCGATCGCGAAGTTCGTCGATGCCGCACGGCGATGACCTCTGTATAGGCGTGGGATTCACGACGAGTGTCACCGCGAAGGACATCGTCGCTGCGGTGAAGGCTGTGCCCGCGGCGCAAGGGAAGATCGTGGTACTCGCCACTGTGGCGGCAAAAGCTGAGTCTTCGGCTCTTCTGACAGCGGCCCTTGAACTGAACGTCCCGATTGTGAGTTTCGCCCCGGACGTACTTGCGCGAGTTCAAGTTCCGTCACCATCGCCTCGCGTCGAGAACGCCGTCGGAACGGCAAGCGTCGCGGAAGCGGCTGCGATCCTCGCGTCCGGGGGCGGCCGACTTGTGCTGGCCAAGACTGCCAGGGATGGAGTGACCGTGGCCGCGGCCCGTAAAGTTCCCTCCAGCTTGACCAATTCTGACAACGAAACGGAGTGCGAGTGAGCGAGTCCACCGCAGACGAGACCAACTACCTGGTCGGCCTCAACCTGACCGATCGACGCGTGGTCGTGTTCGGTGGCGGCACTGTGGCTCAGCGCCGACTCGGACTGCTGGTCGCCTCTGGTGCCCGCGTTCACGTCATCAGTCGCGCGTTCACTCCAGCCGTCGAAGGTATGGCCACTGCCGGTCAGATCACGGTCGAAGAGCGTCCGTACGCCGACGGCGACCTCGAAGGTGCGTGGTACGCCATCGCCTCGACCGACGAGCCGGAAACCAATGCGGCGATCGTCGCCGAAGCGGAGCGTCGCCACATCTTCTGCGTGCGCGCCGACAACGCGAAGCACGGCACCGCCGTCACTCCCGCGAGCGCCGAGTACGACGGTATGAGCATCGGAATTCTGGCGGGCGGCGATCACCGTCGTTCGGCAGCGGTCCGCACCGCCGTCGTCGAGGGTCTTCAGTCGGGCGTGCTCGCCGATACGGCCGAGCCTGCCGCTGCGGGTGTTGCTCTCGTCGGTGGTGGCCCCGGTGATCCCGATCTGATCACCGTGCGCGGACGCCGTTTGCTCGCCCGCGCCGACGTCGTCGTGGCCGACCGATTGGCTCCGCCGGAGTTGCTCGCCGAACTGGGTCCGGACGTAGAGGTGATCGACGCCGCGAAGATCCCGTACGGCCGTGCCATGGCTCAGGAGGCCATCAACGCCGCGCTGATCGACAACGCGAAGGCAGGCAAGTTCGTGGTCCGCCTCAAGGGCGGGGACCCGTACGTCTTCGGACGGGGATACGAAGAACTCGAAGCGTGTGCCGCTGCCGGCGTTCCGGTGACCGTAGTGCCCGGAATCACGAGCGCGATCTCGGTCCCGTCGGCCGCAGGCATCCCGGTCACCCACCGCGGCGTCACCCACGAGTTCGTCGTCGTCAGTGGGCACGTGGCTCCGGATCATCCGGATTCGCTGGTCGACTGGTCGGCGCTGGCCAAGTTGCGCGGCACGATCGTGCTGCTCATGGCGGTCGAGCGCATCGATCAGTTCGCGAAGGCACTCGTCGACGGTGGACGCCCGGCAACCACGCCGGTCACCGTCATCCAAGAGGGCACGCTGCGCACTCAGCGTGAACTTCGGGCCGATCTGGCGACCGTTGCTCAGCGCGTCAAGGACGAGGAGATCAAGCCTCCGGCGATCATCGTGATCGGGCCGGTCGCGGGCTTTTCCGTCGACGCTGGGTAACGTGAAGTCTTGTGTCTGACTCCCCAACATCTGAAACCGCTTCGGCGAATGCCCCGGTAGCGACTCGAGTCATCGGGCTTGCCATCATCGTCCTGAGTGGTTTGCAGATGATGGTGGTGCTCGACGGTACTGTCGCGAACCTCGCTCTGGCGCCATTGCAGGCCGACCTCGGGCTGAGCGACAGCGGCCGCAACTGGGTGTTGACCTCCTACGCGCTTGCGTTTGGTGGGCTCATGCTCCTCGGTGGTCGGCTCGGCGACGCGTTCGGACGCAAGAAGATGTTCATCGCGGGAGTCTCGCTGTTCACGGTGGCGTCGTTGCTCTGTGGACTCGCCCTGAACGAGGGCATGTTGATCGCAGCGCGGGCGCTTCAAGGTGTCGGCGCAGCCGTGGCGTCGCCCACTGCCTTCGCCCTTGTTGCCACGACTTTCGCCGCGGGTCCGGCTCGTAATCAGGCCATCGCGATTTTTGCCGCCATGACGGGCGTCGGATCGATCGCCGGTCTGATCATCGGCGGCGCATTGACCGAGGTGTCGTGGCGTCTGATCTTCCTCATCAACGTCCCGATCGGCATCGCGCTCGTCGGCATGGCGTTCCGCGCCCTTCGCGAGACGAATCAGACGCGTCTGGCTTTGGATGTCCCCGGCGCGATCCTCGCGACCCTCGGTTGTACCGGTGTTGTTTTTGCTCTCACCGAAGGCCCGGAAATGGGATGGGGGAGCATCGCCGTCATCGGTGCATTGGCGGCCGGATTGGTCGCCCTCGCCGCCTTCCTCTTTGTCGAGCGAACTGCAGACAACCCGCTCTTGCCCTTCTCGTTGTTCGCCGATCGCAACCGTGTCGCGACGTTCCTCGCCATCTTCTTCGTCGGTGGCGCGATGTTCAGCATGACGGCCTTCGTCGCACTGTTCGTGCAGGACATCATGCAGTATTCGCCGTTGCGTGCCGGTATCGCGTTCATTCCGTTCGCGTTCGGATTGGGCGCCGCCGCGTCGGTTGCTTCCAAGCTCGCCGTGAAGGTTCAACCCCGCTGGCTGGTCCTCACCGGCGTCGTGATCATGATCGTCGGACTCCTCTACGGCTCTACTCTCGATTCCGACTCCACCTACCTGGCCAACTTGTTCGTGCCCGTGATCGGGATCGGATTCGGTATCGGCCTCGCGATGGTGCCCTTGCCACTGTGCGCGATCGCCGGTGTCCCGGAGACCGAGATCGGCCCGCTGACCGCAATCTCCCAAGTTGCCCAGACGCTCGGTGGACCATTGGCGCTGTCGGTGATCGGTGCAATGGCGACGTCCAAGACGCTCTCGCTCGGCGGCACTTCGGGCAAGGCAGCGGACATGAATCCGGCGCAATTGATCGCACTCGGAGAGGGGTACACCTTCGCACTTGTGGGCTGCGCGGTCTGCGCCGTGTTCGCCGGTATCGCGGCGCTGTGCATCAGGTTCACACCTTCTCAGGTAGCCCAGGCTCAGGCTGCGGAGAAGGCAGCTCAGGGAATCGCCTGATCAGTCCTGTTTTTCCGCTTCGCTAGCCGATACGATCGTTGCAGGACGTGCCGAGAGTCTCGACGGATCGGGGTGCCGTGATGCGGATCGCGGACATATTGCGAAACAAGGGCAACAGCATCGTCACGATCGACGCCCACACGACGGTCAACGGGCTGCTGTGCGATCTTGCCCGCCACAACATCGGAGCCATGGTGGTGGTCGACGACGATGCGGTGGTCGGCATCATTTCCGAACGCGATGTCGTTCGACGCCTGCACGAGCGTGGCCCGGACCTTCTCGGGATCCAGGTTTCCGAGGTCATGACCGCTCTGATGTACACGTGCGTTCCGGCAGACGCAGTGGACAGCATTGCCGCGATCATGACCGAGCGTCGAATCCGGCATCTGCCGGTGATCGAGGACGGCAACCTCCTCGGCATCGTCAGTATCGGTGACGTGGTGAAGAGCCGCATCGACGAGCTCAAGAGCGAACGCGATCAGCTCGAGTCG
Source organism: Rhodococcus sp. C3V (assembly GCF_029269915.1). NCBI lineage: Bacteria > Bacillati > Actinomycetota > Actinomycetes > Mycobacteriales > Nocardiaceae > Rhodococcus > Rhodococcus sp. C3V. Next base: position 183,492 of record NZ_JARJBE010000002.1, on the reverse strand, counting down.
TACATCGATCAGGGCTGATCGATAGGTTGTCGCACGGTGACTACTCTCGTGTGATGGCCGCATTCCAGGAATCCACAGCAGACACGGTCACCATCGTGGCCGGCCTCGAGAGCACGTTCGCCGACGAACTCGGCGCTCTGACGGTGCCGTGGCAAGGTGCTGCCGCCCCTGACCCGCAGTTGCTCGTGGTGAACGAGCAGCTGGCTGCGTCGTTGAGATTGGACGTAGCAGCGCTGCGAAGTGTGGACGGGATCGGCGTCCTGTCCGGGTCGACGGTGCCGGACGGGGCCACACCGGTGGCGATGGCGTATGCGGGTCATCAGTTCGGTGGGTATGCACCAATTCTCGGAGACGGTCGGGCGTTGTTACTCGGCGAACTCGTCAGCAGTGCCGGGCAGCGAGTGGACTTGCATCTGAAAGGCTCCGGGCGCACACCGTTCTCTCGGGGCGGCGACGGGTATGCGGTCGTAGGGCCGATGCTGCGCGAATATCTCGTCAGCGAGGCGATGAATGCCCTCGGTGTCCCCACTACGCGCGCGCTGTCGGTGGTGGCGACGGGCCGAGACGTTCGCCGCAACGGCGCAGAACCCGGTGCCGTGCTTGCACGGATCGCGTCGAGTCACCTACGCGTTGGGACCTTCGAGTTCGCGGCCCGGCAGGGCGAGGTCTTGCAGCCGCTCACCGACTACGCGATCGCCCGGCACTACCCGGAGCTGACCGAACTTCCGTCAACGGGTACACACAATCGCTATCTGAGGTTCCTCGAGGCGGTCGTCGAGGCGCAGGCGTCACTGGTGGCGAGGTGGATGCTCATCGGTTTCGTGCACGGGGTCATGAACACCGACAACACGACAATTTCGGGAGAGACCATCGATTACGGTCCGTGCGCCTTCCTCGACGCATTCGATCCGGCGGCAGTGTTCAGCTCGATCGACCACGGGGGCCGCTATGCGTTCGGCAATCAGCCCGCTGTACTGAAGTGGAATCTGGCGCGCTTGGCAGAAACACTGTTGCCGCTGATCGATTCCGCACCCGACAATGCGATTTCCGCGGCGTCGGCAGTTCTCGAGACCTTCGACGAGCGCTACGAGGGACACTATGCGGCCGGTCTCGCGGCAAAGATCGGTCTGGCCCAGCCGTTTGTCGATCGGGCGCTCGTCGACGATCTGCTGACGTTGTTGGCGGAACACGGAGCTGATTGGACAGGCAGTTTCCGCGCACTCGCAGACGAATTGCGCGGAAATTCGGCGCCTCTCGACCAACTCGTGCCACGGGAGCACATCGCGCCCTGGTTGCAGCGGTGGCAGGGAGCCCTGACCGAAAACGGACAAGGGGCCGCGGAGACCGCGAGCGCGATGGATCGCGTCAACCCGCTGTACATTCCGCGTAATCATCGGCTCGACGCTGCCCTGCGCGCCGCGACCGACGGCGACCTCGCTCCATTCGAGAAGCTGCTGGAGGTTGTCACGCATCCATTCGACCGACGCGACGAGTGGGCTGACTACACCGAGGCGGCTCCGCGGTCTTTCAGCGAGACGTTCCAAACCTTCTGCGGCACTTGACAGACGAAGCCATCAATCCGTCAGGATGATCAGTTCACGCTCCGACGCGATTTCCACCCGCAGGCCGGCCTTCGACGCCACCCGCGCGACACCCTTGATGTCGGTCGGTTCGGCACGCGAGACCACCAGCGCACGGGCGAGCAGACCCTTGTGGTGCTTGTTGAAGTGACTGACGACAGTGCGGGTGCCGTCCGGCTTCTCGGTGAGGACCGTTGCGATCAGTGCGTCTGGAACCGGTCCGAGGTCTTGGTAGGTGCCGGACCGTAGATCGATGACAAGGCCGTCGGCTTCGGCCGCCAAGGCCTTCGGCAACTCCGGCTTCCATAGTGAGCGGAGCGTGCCCATCCCGGGCAGCTTGGACCCGCCGGAAAGGCGGTAGGCGGGGATCAGATCTCCCGCACGGACTGCACCGAACAGAGCGGAGCCGATCGCGATCCGATCGAGAGCCTTGGCCTTCTGGGCGCGAGTGAACGACTTTGCGTCGAGGGCGTCGAAGAGCACGCCGGTGTAGCGCTGCAGTGCGGGCCGCGTCGCGGACACCCACAGCTTGGCATTGCGCTCCACTTCGTCTGCTTGCGTCGGGCCGAGCCCGAGCGCTTCGCATGACGCCTCGACGTCAGCGGCCAGATCGACCAGCGTCTGAACCAGCAATTCGCGCGTTTCGGTCAACTGGGGCATCGACAGTTCGGCCAGATCGAGGGGCGCATCCTTGCCGCCGTCGGACTTGGTTTCTGAGGGAGGCAGCAGTACAAGCACGCTGTAACCGTACCGAGGCCCGCTCGGCCGACTGCGGCGACTATCCTTACACCTCGTGATTACCCGTCTGTCCCACCTGTTCCTGCGTACCCTGCGTGACGATCCCTCGGACGCCGAAGTTGCCAGCCACAAACTGCTGGTTCGTGCCGGCTACGTGCGTCGTATCGCTCCAGGCGTCTACTCGTGGTTGCCGCTGGGATTGCGGGTGCTGCGCGAGGTAGAGCGTGTCGTCCGTGAAGAAATGAATGCAATTGGCGGACAGGAAATCCTGCTGCCTGCGCTGCTCCCGCGCGATCCCTACGAAGCGTCGAACCGCTGGACCGAGTACGGCCCCAACCTGTTCCGCCTCAAGGACCGCAAGGGCAACGACTACATGCTCGGCCCGACCCACGAGGAGCTCTTTGCTCTGACGGTCAAGGGTGAGTACAACTCCTACAAGGACTTCCCGGTCACCCTGTACCAGGTGCAGACCAAGTACCGCGACGAAGAGCGTCCGCGTGCCGGCATTCTGCGCGGCCGCGAGTTCTTGATGAAGGATTCCTACTCCTTCGACCTGACCGACGAAGGCCTGACGGAGTCGTACCAGGCGCATCGCGGCGCCTACGAGAAGATCTTCACGCGTCTGGGCGTCAAGTACGTCATCGTCTCGGCCACCTCCGGTGCGATGGGCGGCAGCGCGTCCGAGGAGTTCCTTGCCGAGAGCGAGATCGGCGAAGACACCTACGTCCGCTGCCTCGAATCCGGCTACGCCGCCAACGTCGAGGCCGTCAAGACTGTTGTTCCCGATTCGATTCCGTTCGACGGGCTGCCCGAAGCCAAGGTGTACGACACCGCGAACACACCCACCATCGACACCCTGGTGGACTGGGCGAACGGCGCTGATCTCGGCCGTACCGTCACCGCCGCCGACACACTCAAGAACATCATGGTCAAGACCCGCCTGCCCGGCGGCGAGTGGGAACTGCTCGGTATCGGCATCCCCGGCGACCGTGAGGTCGACGAAAAGCGCCTCGAAGCTTCGCTCGAGCCGGCCGAGTTCGTGATGATCACCGAGACCGACTTCAAGAACAACCCGTTCCTGGCCAAGGGTTACATCGGCCCGAAGGCTCTGCAGGCCAACGGCGTTCGCTATCTTGTCGATCCGCGCGTCGTCGACGGCACCAGCTGGATTACCGGCGCCGACGAAGACGGCAAGCACGTGGTCGGCCTCGTTGCCGGTCGCGACTTCACCCCTGACGGAACCATCGAAGCCGCCGAGGTTCGTGACGGCGACGCCTCTCCCGATGGAGCCGGCACGCTGGTCTCGGCTCGCGGTATCGAGATCGGGCACGTTTTCCAGCTCGGCCGCAAGTACACCGACGTCTTCACCGTCGACGTCCTCGCCGAGAACGGCAAGCCCGTCCGCCCGACCATGGGTTCGTACGGCGTCGGCGTCTCGCGTCTGGTGGCCGTCATTGCCGAGCAGCATCACGACGAAAAGGGCCTGCGCTGGCCTGCCGAGGTTTCACCGGCCGACGTCTACCTCGTCATCGCGAACAAGGACGAGACCGCGCGCGAAGGCGCCGAAGGCCTCGCCGCGCAACTCGACCGTGCCGGACTCGAAGTAATCCTCGACGACCGCAAGGCATCGCCGGGCGTGAAGTTCAAGGACTCCGAGCTGATCGGCGTTCCACTGATCGTTGTCGTCGGACGCGGTTGGGCCGACGGCAAGGTCGAAATTCGCGACCGCTTCACCGGCGAGAGCCGTGAGATCGACGCCGACTCGGCGATCGAGGAGATCATCAGCGCAGTTCGCGGCTGATTCGAATAGTCGTCTGGGCCGCCGCAGCCACCTTCCGAGGTGTCTGCGGCGGCCCTTCTTTTCTGCCACAATCGTGGCTATGGAACGCGAACCGGATTGGGCAGAAGTCGACGGTTACCTTGTCTCCACGTTGGTAGGTGAAGATCCGGTTCTCGACGCGGCACTCGCCGCCAACTCCGAGGCCGGTCTCCCGCCCATCGACGTGGCGCCGAACCAGGGCAAGCTCCTCAATCTTCTGGCGCGAATGTGCCTGGCGCGCAATGTTCTCGAGATCGGAACGCTCGGCGGATACAGCACGATCTGGCTCGCTCGCGCGGTCGGCCCCTCGGGCCAGGTCATCACGCTGGAATTCGATCCCACCCATGCGGATGTCGCTCGGGCGAATATCGAGCGCGCCGGCTTGGCTGACCGTGTCGACATCCGCGTCGGCGCTGCGCTCGACAGTCTCCCGTTGATCGCGAAAGAAGAGTTGGGACCTTTCGACTTGGTCTTCATCGACGCCGACAAGGAGAACAACACCGAGTACGTGCGGTGGGCGTTGGCCCTTTCGCATCCCGGAACCGTCATCATCGTGGACAACGTGGTGCGTGGGGGACACGTGTCCAACCCGGATATCGACGACGAGCGCGTCAAAGCGAGTCGAGCGGTGTTGGAGATGATCGCGGCCGAGCCGAAACTCGACGGCACCGCCATTCAAACCGTGGGTTCGAAGGGATGGGACGGGTTTGCCGTTGCAGTAGTGAACGAGTGAGCGCAGACTCGAAGCGGTGAGGATGCTGGGGGCAGCAAAGGCGGCATGGCGATGGGTGCGCAGTGCTCCCGGTACCTACGTCTGGTTGCTGGCCCTGCTGTTCACCACACTGTTCCTGCGGCATCTGCCTGACAATGTCGAGGAGCGTTTTCTCGGCAAGCGCTCGACCAATCTGCATCACCTGGCCGAAGACCCGCTACGAGTCCTGTTCTCGAGTGCCTTCTGGCTCGAAGGTGGCGGTTGGTTGGGATACCTGGTTCTCTTCACCATCTTTCATGCAACGGCTGAGCGTTGGCTCGGGACGTGGCGGTGGTTGTGTGTTGTCGTCATTGCCCACGTCGGAGCCACGTACATCAGCGAAGGTGTTCTGTACGAAGGTATTCGGCACGGATACGTGGCGGAGTCGGCGGTCAACACTCTCGACGTGGGTGTGAGTTACGGTCTGGCCGGCGTCATGGGGATTCTGGTATATCGAATCGTCGATCCGTGGCGATACGTCTATCTCGCGGGGTTGCTGCTCTTCTATGGTGTACCTCTGATTTTCGCCACCAATTTCACCGCCATCGGCCACATGTCTGCGTTGTTGCTCGGGTTGGCGTGCTACCCGATCACGCGCGCTCGGGCCGGCACGTGGAATCCGATGGACCTGTGGCATTCGCGAAGAATCGCAGGTCTTCCATGAATCGCACCGCGGAAAGTTACCCGCTGGTAGTTTAGCGTCATCGACGAAAGGTAATGACGTGTCTGGCACCGATGGATTGCTCTTCAACCCCCATACTTACGACCCCGCTCAGTTCGATCCGGAGACCCGCCGTTTGCTGCGAGCCACCATCGAATGGTTCGAGAGCCGCGGCAAGAAGCAACTTCTTCAGGACGACCTCGACGCCGTGTGGGTCTCCGACTTTCTCGAATTCGTCGGCAAGGAGAAGTTGTTCGCGACGTTCCAGACTCCGGCGGCATTCGCCGACGGTGACGAGAACCGTCGTTGGGACGGTGCCCGCAACGCAGCTCTGAGCGAGATCTTCGGTTTCTACGGGCTGGCGTACTGGTACGCGTGGCAGGTCACGATCCTCGGACTCGGACCGATCTGGATGAGTGACAACGACGCTGCGAAGAAGCGTGCAGCGCAGGAACTTGCCGACGGTGGTGTCATGGCGTTCGGGCTGTCCGAGCGCGACCACGGCGCCGACGTGTACTCCACCGACATGCTCCTCACTCCCACCGACGGCGACGTCGCCTTCCGCGCGAGCGGCGAGAAGTACTACATCGGAAACGGCAACGTAGCCGGAATGGTGTCTGTGTTCGGGCGTCGTACCGACGTCGAGGGCCCCGAAGGCTACGTGTTCTTTGTCGCCGACAGTGCACATCCGAACTATCAGCTCGTGGACAACGTCCTGCGCGGGCAGATGTATGTCAGCAATTTCCGCCTCGACGATTACCCGGTGCGCGAGGAAGACATTCTGCACACCGGCGTCGCCGCATTCGAGGCCGCGCTCAACACGGTCAACGTCGGAAAGTTCAACCTCTGCACCGGCTCCATCGGCATCACCGAGCATGCGTTCTTCGAGGCAATCACTCACGCGCAGAATCGAATTCTGTACGGCAATCCCGTCACGGACTTCGCCCACGTTCGCGCCGCCTTCGTCGACGCGTACTCACGTCTGATCGCGATGAAGCAGTTCAGTGCGCGGGCGGTCGACTACTTCCGCAGCGCCAGCCTCGAGGACCGTCGCTACCTGCTGTTCAATCCCATGACCAAGGCCAAGGTCACCTCCGAAGGTGAGAAGGTGGTCGGGTTGCTGCACGATGTGATCGCAGCCAAGGGATACGAGAAGTCCACGTACTTCCGCGAAGCAGCGCAGATGATCGGCACGCTGCCCAAGCTCGAGGGCACCGTCCACGTCAACGTCGGCCTGATTCTCAAGTTCTTGCCGAACTATCTGTTCAACTCGGCGCAGTTCCCGGAGATCGTCACGCGCGACGACGCCGCCGACGACGAGTTCTTCTGGAACCAGGGGCCTACCCGCGGCGCTGCGAAGATCCAGTTCCACGAGTGGAAGCCCGTCTACGAGAAGCACTCTTCGATTCCGAACGTCGCCCGTTTTTACGAGCAGGCGATCGCGCTCACCGAATTGCTCACTGCTGCAGCGCCGGACGCGCAGCAGCAGAAGGATCTCGATTTCATGCTCAACGTCGGGCACCTGTTCTCTCTCGTCGTCTACGGTCATCTGATTCTCGAACAGGCCGAGATCAGCGGGCTCGACGCCGACGTTGTCGATCAGATCTTCGACTTCCAGATTCGTGACTTCTCGGGATACGCGATCGCACTGCACGGAAAGCCGTCGTCGACACCCGAGCAGCAGAAGTGGGCCCTGGCCGCGGTGCGAAAGCCTGTTGTCGACAGTGAACGCTTCGACCGGGTGTGGCAGCAGGTCAAGGCGTACGACGGTGCATACGAGATGCGCGCATGACCGCGCCGGTGACGCGCGAGCAGTTGATGGCCGTCGTGGAGGGATCCCCGAAAGCCGTCGGCGCGCATGACCGCTCGACCTGGGTGGCCCTGTTTGCCGGCGACGGACAGGTCAACGACCCTGTAGGTTCACGTCCGCACAACGGTCAGGCGGCGATCGAGAGTTTCTACGACACGTTCATCGCCCCCAATTCGATCACCTTCCATGTCGAGCGCGACATCGTGTGCGGCCGGACGGTGTGGCGCGATCTGAGCCTCGCTACCGAGATGTCGACCGGAGTCGTTCTCGACGTTCCGATGCACTTGCGCTACGACTTGGTGGGGGAGCCCGATTCCTTGCGGATCGGAACCCTCTACGCGCATTGGGAATTGGCGACGATGTTGAGCCAGCTCGCGACTGCTGGTGTGGCGGGGGTGAAGGCGGCCGCGAAGTTGACGCCGCAGTTGCTCTCGAACCAGGGGATCGGCGGGGCGCTCGGGTTCTCGCGCGGCATCTTCGGCGTCGGAGACAAAGGCAAGAAGGCAGCGTCGCGGTTCCTCGATGCGGCCGCTGTCGGCCGAACGCCGCCGGTACCCGTCGAGCTTCCGGCGGGGACGCAGTTGTCCAACGCTGATGTCAACGCTCTGCTCACCGGCGTGACGAAGAGCAAGATGCTGGTTGCCGGTCGCACCGTGACGGCGAGCGTCATCGTGTGCGGGGAACCGGCCATCGCATTGTTCGGCTTCGAGGCGAGCGGTCATCGACTCAATCGGGTGCGTTTCTTCACCGAGAGCTGACATAGAGCCCTCCACATGCAGGTCAGGCTCGGCGCGCCACTCCGGCGCGCCGAGCCTTCGCTTTTCTGAGAATTGTCAGATCGCCCCGAGATCGGCAGACAGCCAGTGCTGCGGATTCATGTAGATCGCTACCTGTTCGCCCAACTGCGATCGCGCGAATTCGAGATACCCGTCGACCTTGTCCGGGGCCAGGTAACGCCGCGAGACTTCGACCAGCATCTCGTCGGTGCCCGGAACGATCTTGTCGACGGATCCGCTGACGCTGACGTAACGGATTGTCGGATCGAGCCTTTCGGCCATCAACGAGAAATGCCCGGCCGACTCGATGAGTCGTGCCTTTCGCGAATCCTTGCCCGTGAGGATCCATGGTTTGCCACCGGGTGAGTACAGGTACCAGATCGGGACGGTCAACGGACCGCGCTCGGTGCCGTCCGCCACGGACAGCGCCCCGATGTGGGGTTCGGCCAGGAACTGTTCACGCTCATTTTCGGAGAGTGCCATTCCTCGAGATTACCGCGACGTTTGACATGGCGTTGTGACTCCGTACACAATCGATGTGCTCATTATGAACAGGCGTTCGCAATGCGAACACGTTTCGATCCGAACTACTGGATCCCAACCGGTCGCGAACGCCCACAAGCAGTGAATGTCGAGGATCCGATGACCGCACATACGCAGTCGAGTTCAATCACCGGTTCGCCTGGGGCGCGTGCCGCAATGTGGGTAGCACCGTTGTGTTGGATCGCTGTGCTTCTGGACGGATTCGACCTGGTCGTACTCGGCGCGGTCATTCCTTCGCTTCTCGACTACGACGCGTGGGGTTTGAGTACCGGCACGATTACGATGATCTCGACCTTCGGGCTCATCGGCATGACCATCGGCGCCCTCGTCATCGGCACTCTCACTGACGTCATCGGTCGACGCCGCGCGCTGCTGTACGCCGTTGCCGCATTCTCGATTCTGACTCTGTTGTGCGCAATTGCGCCCAATCCGTTCATCTTCGGGCTGCTGCGCTTCCTTGCCGGTGTGGGGCTGGGTGGCGCCCTACCGACGGCATTGGCTCTGGTCAACGAATTCTCGAAGAAACAAGGCGGTGGATCTGCGTCGACCATGCTGATGACCGGCTACCACGTCGGCGCCGTTGCCACCGCCGCGCTGGCGCTCGTCGTGATCGAACCTTTCGGTTGGCGAGCGATGTTCGTTGTGGGCGCACTTCCTGCCGTCGCCCTGATTCCACTCATGTTGCGGTATCTGCCGGAATCCCCGTCGTACCTTCTCGCTCACGGAAAGCGTGCCGAAGCCGAGGAAATCGCTGCCCGTTACGGAGTCGAACTCGAGATTGCGCCCACGTCCGAAGTTGAGCGCGCCGAAGCCGCCAATCCCGTTCGCGCACTGTTCTCTTCGAAGTTCTTGCGCAACAGCATCGCCATCTGGATCACCAGTTTCATGGGCTTGCTGCTCGTCTACGGATTGAACACGTGGCTTCCGACGATCATGCGTGAGGCCGGTTACAACCTCGGGGCGTCGTTGACGTTCCTTCTGATCCTCAATGCCGGCGCCGTCGTCGGGCTGTTGATCGCCGGGGGCGTCGCGAACAAGATCGGCCCGCGGACTGCAGCCATCGTGTGGTTCGCCGGAGCTGCACTGTTCCTGGCGCTTCTGAGTATGAAGGTGTCGTTCGGAATCTACGTGATGGTCTTCCTCGCCGGATGCTTCGTGTTCAGTGCGCAGGTACTGGTCTACGCCTTCACGAGCGCCAATCACCCACCTCAGATTCGCGCGACCGCGCTCGGATGGTCGGCAGGTGTCGGCCGGGTCGGTGCGATCTGTGGCCCGATCCTGGGCGGAGTCCTCCTGGGTGCGGGTTACGCCGTGCCGTGGGGCTTCTACGCTTTCGCGCTCGTCGGACTGCTCGGAGCAATTTCTATCTCCTGCACACGGGTGCGCACCTGAAATACCAGTTTCGCTGGTTGGCGTGCTACTGCTATCGTAAAACATGAGAATGAAGAGTAGCGCTATCGTCGCGCCGCAGGAACCGCTACCGATGCCATCGTCTCGATCCGGTTTGTGGTGGGGCTTGCTCGGTGTGCTGGCGTTCTCGTTCACCGTTCCGCTCACGAGGGTCGCCGTCGCGGATCTCGACCCCCTGTTCGTCGGTGCGGGCCGCGCCGTCGTTGCCGGGGCCCTTGCGATTGTGATGCTGTCGGTTACTCGCGCGACGCTTCCGACGCTTCGGCAGTGGTTGCGCATCGCACTCGTGACTGTTGGTGCGGTACTGGGGTTTTCACTGTTCACCACGTTTGCGTTGCAGACATCGCCGGCGAGTCACGCGGCAGTCGTGATCGGGCTACTTCCCGCTGCGACCGCGGTATTTGCGGTCGTCCGAGGAAAAGAGCGTCCCAGTAAGGGATTCTGGTGGGCAAGCGCCGCCGGCGCGGTATCGGTCGTAGGGTTCGTGGCGATTGCAAACGGCGGACTCGGCTCGTTTCATCTCGCTGATCTTCTTCTGTTCGCCGCGGTGGTGTGTGCAGCGCTGGCATATTCGGAAGGTGCGTTGCTGGCCCGCGAGATCGGGTCGTGGCAGACGATTGCCTGGGCATTGATTCTCGGACTGCCGGTCACGATTGCGTTGACGGTGGCGTCCATGGCCCAGGCTCCGGTCTCTGCCGATGTGAATTCGTGGCTTTCGTTTGCCTACCTGGGATGCGTGAGTATGTTTCTCGGGTTCTTTCCTTGGTACCGGGGTCTGGCGATCGGTCCCATTTCCACTGTGAGCCAAACACAGTTGGTTCAACCGGTGCTCAGCATTGCCTGGTCGGCGCTGATACTCGGTGAGACGTTGTCACCCTCGATCGTGGCCGGCGGTGTCGTCGTCATCGGGTGTGCCTGGCTTGCCCTGAAGGCGCGAGTGGCAGCGCCGCGTGCTGTGCCGGCACGCGACGCGACCACTGCTACTGATGAATCAGAAAAGCGGGCCGCCACCGAAGGCACTGCGGTGTGACGCCGGTTGTTTCCCGTTGGCGTCGGTGATTCCGTACTCGACGGCCGTCTCGGCGGTGATCAGTGTGTGACCGCTGCGCGCGTTCACTTCTGGATCGTTGGCCAATGCAGTGATGACTTGGCCGACGAATTCCGGGGTTTCGGCCTCGGCCAGTGAGAAGCCTTCGAAGCTCTCGATCCCACTCGCCTCCATCCGCTCGTTGCGGATCAACCCGAGCCAGAAGGAAAGTGCGGTGACGCCGGTCCCCTTCAATTCGACAGCCATGTCCGCGGCCATCTTGTCCAAACCTGCCTTCGACATCCCGTACAGCACAGAGTGCAGGTACCCGCGGGTGCCGAACGACGAGATGTTGCCGATCACTCCACTGCCCCGGGGAACCATCAACTTCGCCGCTTCCACCGAAGCAACGTAGTGGGCGCGCAGTCCGATTCCGATCAGCGAATCCCAATCGTCGATCGGCCTCTTCCAGAACGGATCGGCGAAGCCTGCATAACCCGCCGGGTTTGCCCAGACGTTGTTGACCAGAAGATCGAGGCGGCCTGACTGTTCCTCGGCGATGCGTGCAAACAGGTCGACGATCTGTTGATCGTCGGCGTGATCGCACTGCACGGCAATGCCGTGACCACCGCGCTCGGTGATCTCGGCTGCGGTGCGATCGAGTGGGCCGTCGTCGCCGACGGTTCCTCGGGCCGTCACGTACACCGTCCATCCGTCGCTTCCCAGCGCGAGGGCAATGCCCTTGCCGACGCTCCGGCTGGCACCGGTTACGAGCGCAACTTTTCCGTTCGTCGTCATCGCGGCCCACCCAACGAACCCTCGGCGATGTCAGCGTCCGGGGAAAGGGGAGTGGTGATCGACCACGTCTCCGTGAAATGGCATTGACTCATTTTCCACATACCGTCCTCGATCACGTACTTGTCGTCGTATTCGCCGGTCATCAACTTCTCGGTGCGCCCGACGGTGTCGATCTGGCGGAACTGCAGAGCCCATCGCCCCACCGCCGACGTCTCCGAGGTCAGTGTGATGTCGGGATGCGATCCGTGATGCATGTCGAGGACCGCGTACCGGCCGTCGACCTTGCGAAGAGCGATCTTCTCGAAGATGTCCGCCATCGGCCCCGCGTCGTCGAAGGCGCCGAGGCGGCCGTAGTCGATCGACGCTCCGGAACGGATGAAGCTGTTGCGGAACCCAACTGGATCCTTGGCATCACATGCTCGCCAGTAGCCGTGCTTGAGCTTCTTGATTTCCTCGATCTGTTCGAGCGCGTCGAGGCGTTGTGCGAGATCCAACGTCGGTCCTTTTCGTCTGGGTTTCCCGGAGACATGTCGGATCGACTGTAGGGTGTCCTCAGTCACATGTGTGTAGTTTTTCCCAGTGACCGGTCAGGAATCGGTGTCGGTTTCGCTCGAGGATTCGTCGCCGGTGAGCGTGATCGCAGTCGAGTCGCTGAAGACGCTGCCCCAGAGCTCGCCGAGGGCTGGATCTTCTTCGGCGTGTTCGGGCGCCATCATTGCGAGCAGATTGTTGATCAGCATCCCGTTCGCGATGAACAAACGCGCTTGCTCGGGTGTGCAACCGGTGCGCTCGCGCAGCAAGGTGTAGATGCCGGACATGGCGTTCCGGGAGACGGCGGCGACATCATCGGTGCTGGTGGCGAAGCCGTGCAACATGACAAGCAGTAGATCTCGGTCGAGAACCAGCTCGCCGTAGGCGGATCCGAGTTCGGCCCAGAACTGCGGATTGCTCGGATCGATCGTGACCGTATCCAATTTGTCGTTGAAGGTGCGGACGATTTCGTCGAGCGCGCGCGTGAACACTGCGTGGAACAAATCTGCCTTGGTTCCGAACATGCGCACGACGTAGGGCTGCGAGACACCGGCTTCCTTGGCGACGGCGTCCGTACTGGTCCCCGAGTATCCACCCTTTGCGAATGCTCGCGTTGCCGCGGCAAGGACCAACGCGCGACGTTCCGGTGCGCTCATCCTGCGGGTACGTGGTTCAGCTGCACCGATCGACATGTTGACACGTTATCACCGGATAGCTTAGTTTCGACCTAAGTAATCATTCGATGCCTTAAGGCACCTTCACTCGAGGAATCACGATGACCGTTTTGACGAAGTCCGGATCGGACGCCGCATCCGGGTCGGAAAGCAGTGGAGGACGTAAGGTTCCGATCGCGATAGCGATGGTTGCTGCCTCTCTGCCCATGTTCATGGCCACCCTCGACAACCTCGTGATGACGAGCGCGCTGCCGGTGATCGAGAAGGAGCTGAATGCGTCCGTCGGGCAACTTCAGTGGTTCATGAATGCGTACACGCTCTGCTTTGCGACGCTGATGCTTTCGGCGACGACGCTCGGCGATCGGTGGGGGCGCCGCAAGATGTTCGTATTCGGGATCGGGCTGTTCACGGCGGCGTCGATTGCTTCGGCGTTGTCGACGACACCAAGCCTGCTCATCGCGGCCCGAGCCTTTCAGGGCGCCGGCGCTGCCGCGATCATGCCGCTCTCACTCACTCTCCTCGTGGCAGCGGTACCGGAAGCCAAGCGTGCCATGGCAATCGGCGTGTGGGGTGGCGTCTCCGGCCTGGGGATCGCGATGGGTCCCGTGGTCGGTGGAGCGGTAGTCGACGGGTTCTCGTGGCAGGGGATCTTCTGGATCAACGTGCCGGTTGCGATCGTCGCTGTTCCTCTCGCGTTGTATGCGTTGCGTGAATCGACCGGTCGCACACAACCTCTCGACCTTCCCGGTGTCGCACTCGCCGGACTCGGTGTGTTCCTGGCGGTGTGGGGGATCGTTCACGGCAACGACGACGGCTGGGGATCGCTTGGAGTAGTTGCGTCGTTGGTCGGTTCCGCAGTCGCGTTGGCACTGTTCGTTTTTCGCGAGATGAAGACCTCGCATCCGGTCATGCCCCTACGTCTGTTCCGCTCACGCAGCTTCTCGATGGCGAACGTCATCGGCTTGACCTTCTCGATCGGAATCTTCGGGGCGGTGTTCCTGCTCTCGCAGTACCTCCAGATCGTGATGGGCTACAGCCCGTTCCAAGCAGGCCTGCGGACGCTTCCGTGGACGGCAGCGCCGATGATCTTCGCGCCTCTCGCCGGTTTTCTGGCGCCGAAGGTCGGGCTCCGTTCGCTTCTGCTGACCGGTCTGTTGCTCCAGGCCGGAGCATTGTTCTGGTTGGCAGCGTTGATCGGTCCCGACGTGACGTACGGGTCGCTGGTTCCGGCTCTACTGATGGCGGGCATCGGCATGGGCCTGACCTTCGCGCCGAGCTCGACGGCGGTACTCGTCGACATGGACGAGCCTGATCACGGAACGGCCAGTTCGACCAACTCGACGCTTCGTGAGATCGGTGTTGCACTGGGAATCGCGGTTCTCACTGCAGTCTTCCTTGCCGCCGGCGGTGCCCTCACGCCCCTCGGTTACGGAGATGCGCTGACACCTGCACTGCGCGTCGGCGGTTGCTTCGTGTTGGTGGCCGTGGTCGCGGCATGGTTCGTGCCCTCGCATCGCAAGGCCTGAGCACTGCTGTGCGCCTTTATTAACCTCCGGCGGTTAATAAAGGCGCACAGCAGTTACGAAGCCGGGTCCCCCGGGAACGCTGAGGTGGCCGGAGCGGTTCCCAGCGCGGACCGCCATCCGGCACCGCGGATTGCCGCATCGGTCAGGCCGTCGATTCCGAACGTGCGGAGTTGGTCGGTATCGACCTGTTCGACGAATGCCCGGTAGGTCACGGCGGTGTCGGATTCGATCTGTGCTGCCAGCTGTGCCGCGGTAACGGCGTCCGTCACCGGAAACGGGATCTCGTACGCTGCCGCGGCTGTCGGCGGGGTCACGCCCGCGTCGGTCGACAGGGCAACCAGCGCATCACGTCGCGCGCGGTGCGCTGCTGTGTGCGTGGCAACCTCGTTGACACGGGCAGGATTCGAAAACGCGGCAACCACTCCGTAAGCGAAGATCGCGGCATTCTCTGATTCGATTGCGGTCAGCAAGGCAGAACTCTCGGATCGACGGGTGTGCGAAGTGATCACGGAAGCAACACCGCAACCTGAGTCGAGCACGACGCGCTGATCGAACCGAGCAGGCCCGCGCGATAGCCGGACATCGTCCGAGCGAGGTCCGCGGCACTGCGCGCCGAATCGGCCAGCGAGGTACTCAAGGTTTCGACGCCCGCAGGAGCGTTTGCGACCGAGGTCGACGGGGGCGCTGTGGTCGTAGCGGCGCCGCTGCCCGCTGCTCGCGCAATCTCGGCGTCGAGTTCGAGTGCATGCGCTGTGCGTTCGGCGCTGATCGTGGTCAGTGATGCCGACTTGTCCGGTGCGAGTGCGATGGCGGCGGTTGCGGCTGCCGCGTCGGAGCGGGCTCGATCGGCCTGGGCCGTCAGCTGGTCGACTTCTGCAGCCGCCTCCGCTGTGCCGTTATCGGTGCAGGCGGACAACGAGAAGGCAGCAGCGCCCAACGCTGCTGTTCCCGTCATCTTGAGCGCACTCCGCCGGGAGAGTGGGGTAGTAGTCATGGGCGTCAGCACCAGTCCATCGTGCCAGGTGGTCGGCCGATCGTTCGAATCCGCGGCACGTGTTCAAGTGTGACGTGCGTCGGGCACTCTGGTCACGGAGACGCGCAATGAGCGGTACTCTTGGATGCTTGCAGCATGTGGCACCTGGTGTCTTTTCATGCTCGCAGCCGCCCACGTCGACAGTCGACACAAGTCGGACAATCGACGACAACTGAAATGAGGAGTTCGCGAGATGCCGGTGCCATCCAGGGAGAGGGTGATCGAGCTGATCTCCGAACTCGTGCACGCCCAGGGTTATGACGTCGAAGACGTTGTCGTGACCAGTGCGGGCAAGCACAGCGCGGTGCGCATCATGGTCGACAGCGATGCCGGGATCGAGCTCGATGCCGCCGCGGAGATCAGCAGACTCGTTTCGGAACTTTTCGACACCCTCGAGGAAATCGGTGAAACGCCGTACACCCTCGAGGTGACCTCTCCGGGAATCGATCGCCCACTGACGCTCGATCGTCACTGGCGTCGGGCTCGCGGACGTAAAGCGCGAATCGATCTGGCCGGCGAGACCGTGGTGGGCCGTATCGGAACGTTGAACGACGATTCCGTGGCAGTTGTCATCGGTGGCCGTGGCGGACTGACCGTGCGCGAGATTGCACTGGGCGACGTTCAGAAGGCTGTAGTTCAGGTGGAGTTCTCGAAGCCCAGTGAGGCGGAGTTGGAACTCGCGGGCGGCATCCCGGAGGGGCGCGCAGTTCCCTCCGATGCGGTTGACCTCACCGAGGACTCGGGCGTGGACAGTGTCGAAGACGACGAAACAGAATTAGAAGACGTAGAAAACGAAGAAGGGTTCGACAAGTGAATATCGACATTGCAGCGTTGCGAGCGATCGAAGCCGAAAAAGGTGTCTCGATCGAAACTGTGATCGCCACGATCCAGACCGCGCTGCTGACGGCGTACCGCCACACCGAGGGGCACAAGCAGAACGCTCGGATCGATGTCAACATCAAGACCGGTTCGGTGCGAGTGATGGCGCACGACACCGATGCCGACGGCAACATGATCGGTGAGGAGTGGGACGACACTCCCGAGGGATTCGGACGCATCGCGGCCACCACCGCACGCCAGGTCATCCTGCAGCGTCTGCGCGACGCCGAGCACGAGCGCAGTTTCGGTGAGTTCTCGACCCATGAGGGTGAAATCGTCGGCGGTGTCATTCAGCGTGACACGCGTGCGAATTCCCGCGGAATGGTCGTCGTCCGAATCGGCAGCGAATCCAATGGCGCCGAAGGATTGTTGCCGCCTGCAGAACAGGTTCCCGGCGAGAACTACGAGCACGGTGAGCGCATCAAGTGCTACGTCGTCGGGGTTGCTCGCGGAGCCCGCGGCCCACAGATCACCCTCTCGCGGACCCACCCGAACCTGGTTCGCAAGTTGTTCGCACTCGAGGTTCCAGAGATTGCGGACGGCAGCGTCGAGATCATCAACGTCGCGCGCGAAGCGGGGCACCGTTCCAAGATCGCCGTCGCCTCACGTGTGCAGGGGCTCAACGCAAAGGGTGCATGCATCGGCCCGATGGGTCAGCGCGTCCGCAACGTCATGAGCGAACTCGCGGGGGAGAAGATCGACATCATCGACTTCGACGAAGATCCCGCGACGTTTGTGGGCAACGCACTTTCCCCGTCGAAAGTGGTCTCCGTCACTGTCGTCGATCCCGAGGCTCGTGCGGCCCGTGTCATCGTGCCCGATTTCCAGCTTTCGTTGGCCATCGGAAAAGAGGGTCAAAATGCCCGCCTGGCTGCGCGGTTGACGGGTTGGCGTATCGACATTCGTAGCGATGCGGCACCCGTTGGCGACGCGTCCGACCGGCCCGCCACGTCCAACGGATAACGGTGGAATGCAGTGATCGAGACGGTTCGGCGGTAGAGTGGACAATGGTTCGACGTGAGTCCTCGGATTCTGCGCGCGTGAAACCCGGTTCGCCGGTCAGAACGTGTGTGGGATGCAGGGAACAAGGGTCGGCTGTCGATCTGTTGAGGGTCGTGGTTGGTGAGCAGGGGCCGGAGGGTTCCCCGCTCGTCCCCGACGTATCGCGAAGACTCCCCGGTCGAGGTGCATGGCTGCACCTGGATCCGAGTTGTCTGAGCCTGGCAGAGCGGCGCCGAGCATTCAGCAGAGCACTGCGAGTGTCCGGAAATCTGGACACGTCCGCTGTCGACCAGCTGGTCGACGCAGTTCACACAAAAGCAGTACCTCTCGAGAAGAACAGGCACAAGCACTCATGAGCACACCGTGAAGCACCAACGATGAACGTCCATCGGCGATAACCCGAGGTCGTGCGGGACCCACATCTGTGGGATGCCTCCTGCTCGACCTCATCAGTGAGGAGAGCAGTGGCAGGCAAGGCCCGCGTGCACGAGTTGGCTAAAGAACTCGGTGTCACCAGCAAGGAACTACTCGCAACGCTCAAGGAGCAAGGCGAGTTCGTGAAGTCTGCGTCATCCACAGTGGAGGCGCCCGTCGCCCGTCGTCTGCGGGAGTCATTCCCGTCGGCAGGCGGAGCAGAAACCAAGTCCGAGACCGGCGCAGCCGCTCCGGCGGCTCGCCCCGCGGCAAAGCCCGGCGCACCGTCGCCGTCGGCTGCAAAGCCTGGCGCACCGCGTCCCGGCCCCAAGCCGGCCGCACCCGCACCGGCTGCTCCCGCAGCTCCGGCCCCGGCAGCCCCCGCGGCTCCCGCAGCCGCTGCTCCGGCAGCACCGTCAGCGCCGGTCCCCACCCCGACGTTCAACGCTCCGAAACCAGCACAGCCGGCACGTCCGGCTCCGGCTGCTCCCGCAGCGTCGGCACCGGCAGCCCCCGCGGCTCCGGCCGCACCGTCCACCGGCGCAAAGCCCGGCGGACCGCGTCCGGGACCGAAGGCACCTCGCGTCGGTAACAACCCGTACTCCTCGGCACCCGCCGAGCGTCCGGCACCTCGTCCGGCTCCCGGCGCACCGCGTCCGGGCGCAGGTCAGGGCGGTTCTCGTCCGGCTCCGGGTCAGGGCGGTCCCCGTCCGGCTCCGGGTCAGGGTGGACCTCGTCCGGCTCCGGGTCAGGGCGGTCCCCGTCCGGCTCCCGGTCAGGGTGGACCCCGTCCGCCTGCAGGTCAGGGCGGACCCCGTCCCAGCCCCGGCTCCATGCCTCCTCGCCCGAACCCGGGTGCAATGCCTGCTCGTTCCGCTCGTCCCGCGCCCGGTGGCGGCGGACGTCCGGGTCGTCCCGGTGGCGCTCCCGGTGGTCGTCCGGGTGGCGGCGGCGGTGGATACCGCGGTGGCGGCGCTCCCGGCGCCGGTGCTGGTGCAGGTGCTCCCGGTGGAGCAGCTCCGGCCGGTGGATTCCGCGGTCGTCCCGGCGGCGGTGGCCGTCCCGGTCAGCGCGGCGCAGCGGCAGGTGCATTCGGTCGTCCCGGCGGAGCAGTTCGCCGTGGACGTAAGTCGAAGCGGGCGAAGCGCGCCGAGTACGAAAGCATGCAGGCTCCCGCAGTCGGCGGCGTCAGGCTGCCACGCGGCAACGGCGAGACCATCCGTCTCGCTCGCGGCGCATCTCTGTCGGACTTCGCGGACAAGATCGACGCGAACCCCGCAGCACTCGTGCAGGCGTTGTTCAACCTCGGTGAGATGGTCACGGCAACTCAGTCGGTCAACGACGAGACGCTGGAGCTGCTCGGCGGCGAAATGAACTACGTCGTGCAGGTCGTCAGCCCGGAGGACGAGGATCGCGAGCTGCTCGACAGCTTCGACCTCACCTACGGCGAGGACGCCGGCGGAGAAGAGGACCTCGAGTCCCGTCCGCCTGTGGTCACCGTCATGGGCCACGTCGACCACGGTAAGACCCGTCTGCTCGACGTGATCCGTAAGGCGAATGTCCGTGAGGGCGAAGCCGGCGGCATCACGCAGCACATCGGTGCCTACCAGGTGCTGACCGAGCTCGAGGGCAACGAGCGTCTCGTGACGTTCATCGACACCCCGGGTCACGAGGCCTTCACGGCCATGCGTGCTCGTGGTGCCAAGGCCACCGACCTCGCGATCCTTGTTGTCGCAGCCGACGACGGCGTCATGCCGCAGACGGTGGAAGCGATCAACCACGCCCAGGCGGCCGACGTGCCGATCGTGGTCGCGGTGAACAAGATCGACAAGGAGGGCGCGAACCCGGACAAGATCCGGCAGCAGCTCACCGAGTACGGACTGGTGGCCGAGGAGTACGGCGGAGACACCATGTTCGTCGACATCTCGGCGAAGCAGGGTCTCAACATCGACGCACTGCTCGAAGCAGTGCTGTTGACGGCCGACGCTTCCCTGGATCTGCGCGCCAACCCGGACATGGACGCTCAGGGTGTTGCCATCGAGGCGCACCTCGACCGTGGCCGCGGCCCCGTCGCTACCGTGCTCATTCAGCGCGGAACGCTGCGGGTCGGCGACTCGATCGTTGCCGGCGATGCTTACGGCCGCGTCCGCCGCATGGTGGACGAGCACGGTCAGGACGTCCACGAGGCACTGCCTTCACGTCCGGTCCAGGTCATCGGCTTCACGTCGGTCCCCGGTGCAGGCGACAACCTGCTCGTGGTCGACGAGGACCGTATCGCTCGTCAGATCGCGGACCGTCGCAACGCACGTAAGCGCAACGCGCTTGCAGCGAAGAGTCGTAAGCGCATCAGCCTCGACGATCTCGATGCAGCTCTGAAGGAACATTCACAGCTGAACTTGATCCTCAAGGGTGACAACTCGGGAACCGTAGAGGCCCTCGAAGAGGCTCTCCTCGGAATTCCGATCGACGACGAGGTGCAGTTGCGCGTCATCGACCGCGGTGTCGGTGGCATCACGGAGACCAACGTCAACCTGGCTGCTGCGTCCAACGCGATCATCATCGGCTTCAACGTCCGCGCCGAAGGCAAGGCAACGGAGCTGGCGAACCGCGAGGGCGTCGACATTCGCTACTACTCGGTGATCTACCAGGCCATCGACGAGGTCGAGAAGGCACTCAAGGGTCTGCTCAAGCCGGTGTACGAAGAGGTCGAGCTGGGCAAGGCAGAGATCCGCGCCATGTTCCGTTCGTCCAAGATCGGCAACATTGCCGGTTGCTTGGTCACCTCAGGCAGCATCCGTCGCAACGCCAAGGCACGTCTCATCCGCGACAGCAAGGTCATCGCCGAGACGGTCACCATCTCCTCGCTCAAGCGGGAGAAGGAAGACGCTACCGAGGTTCGCGAAGGCTACGAATGTGGTTTGACCGTCACCTATTCCGATATCAAGATCGGTGACGTTCTCGAGTGCTACGAGCTTCGCGAGAAGCCGCGCGACTGATTATGTCGACACGGGCGTTGGGGCGGACGCACGTGAGTACTAGCTGACATGGACTCTCTCGGACTTGAACATACAAGTCCGAGAGAGTCCATTCGGCTCTGTATAGGGGGAAAATGTTTGTAGGGGCACTGGAGTTCGACATCCTTTTCGGCGATGTCCACTCACTCAAGGAAAAGCGTTCGATGCTGTCGCCGATCCTGACGGAACTCCGTCGATTCGGTGTGAGTGCAGCGGAGGCGGGGGAGCAGGGACGCCTGCGTCGTGCGCTCGTGGGCGTCGGTGTGGTCAGTTCGTCCGTCGATCACCTGCACGACGTTCTCGATCATTGTGAGCGGGCGGTCGCCGAGCGTCCGGAGATTCAGTTGCTGGCTGTGCGAAGGCGAATTTTCGGCCCGGAAGACTGAGCGTCACCGATCTGTGTCGCTTAGCCACTCTTCCAGGCGCCGTAACGAATCGAGTTCGTCGGAAAGGGATTCGGCTCCGGTGAGGAAGCGCGTGATTCGCGGGGCGCCCTTGGCGAGGACTTCCCCGTAGGCGGCGCACTACTTCATGCAACTACGAACCGCACGGTAGACGCGCCCGGATCGATCAAGGTTGATGTGAGCGATTCGCTGGTCAGATTGAGGCCCGCGTTGCCCGCCCCGACCTCAATGGATATCTGGCGGCTCGATTCACCCCGCAGCGAACCGGATCCGTCAGAGATGTGCGTCAAGTCGATTGCTCTCGTTCCACCGGTGCGAGTGTCGCGGTTCGAATAATTGACGTAGGCGGTGATCGAACACGGGCTGTCGAAAAAGGAAGTCCAGGAGACTGAAACGACTGCAATGCCTGGACGGTCGTGCGGCGTTTGGACGTAGCCCGTGAGTTGTCCGCTACAAGGAAGGGTGTTGTTCCTTCCCAACGAATATGTCAATGGAAGCGGTGTGAACTCGCTGTGGTCGGCCGACGCGATTGCCGGCGAGCAAAGTAGTGCAGTCGCAACGAGTCCTCCGGAAATTATCGATGCGGTGATTCTTGATCGCGTCATCGACCGGACGTTACCAACAAAAGGGCGATCGGTCTGTGCTGTGGGTTCGGCAGGCGCGGGTGGATGGTGATTTGGTTGCCGGGTAGCCGATGGACGAGACTGTTGTCGGTAATAATTCTTGTTAACCAGAACTTTGATCGATCGAGTCACCTCGATTCGAGTGGCCAGGTAGAGGAGACTGACAGTCATGGTAGATCCAGCCCGGGCACGCAAGTTGGCAAAGCGTATCGGAACCATCGTCGCGACCGCGATCGATCACGAGATCAAGGATCCGCGACTCGCATTCGTGACCATCACGGACACCAAGGTCACCAACGATCTGCACGACGCGACGGTGTACTACACAGTCATGGGCGAGAAGGTTGATTCCGCACCCGATGTGGAAGCCGCCGCCGCAGGTCTCGAGAAGGCCAAGGGTGTTCTCCGCTCGAAGGTCGGTGCCGGAACCGGAGTTCGCTTCACACCGACTCTGACGTTTGTCGCCGATACCGTTCCAGACACCGCGCGTCATATGGAAGAACTGCTGGCCCGTGCCAAGGCCGCCGACGACGAGGTCGCCAAGGCGCGTGAGAATGCACAACCGGCCGGAGATGCAGATCCGTACAAGGAGCCGCGAGTGGCTTCGGACGAAGACGAGGCGTCGCCAGATGTTCGTGAAGCCGACTGACGCGCACCGAGAATGACGATCACCGCACTTTCGGACGTCGACCCCTGCGAGGCGAAGTTCGCTCAGGTGGCCGAGGTTCTCGAATCGGCACACACGGTGACAATTCTCTGCCATGTGCAGCCGGATGCGGACACGATCGGCAGCGGACTTGCGCTCGGTCTCGTTCTCGAGCGTCGGGGCATTTCGGTGCAGGTCGCGTTCAGTCGGCCGTCGGCGCTGCCCGAGTCGATGCGCGATTTCCCCGGTCTCCACTTGCTCGTGGCGCCCACTGATGTTCGGGAAAGTGTCGATGTACTGGTGACGGTGGATGTCGGCAGCGAGGGCCGTCTCGGTGAGTTGTCGAGTCGACTCGCCGGCGCGAATCGCACGATCGTCCTTGATCACCATCGCTCCAATTCCGAATTCGGAAGTATCAACGTCGTCGACGAAGCCGCGGCTTCGACGACGGCGCTCATCGCACGATTCTTCGATGCGTGGGGAGTCGCGATCGATCGCGATATCGCGCACTGTCTCTATGCCGGACTGGTCACCGACACCGGCTCCTTCCGGTGGGGAGGTCCGCTTCCGCACGTGCTCGCGGCGCGTTTGCTGGCGACCGGCATCGACGGCGACGCGATTGCGCGAAAGCTGCTCGACACCCATCCGTTCGGGTGGTTGCCGATGCTGGCTTCGGTACTCGGGTCCGCGGTGCTGGTCCCGGAAGCCGCGGACGGCCGTGGGCTGGTGTACGCGGTCATCCGACGCAGTGACATCGGCGATCTTCGCTCCGAGGAGATCGAGAGCGTCGTCGATATCGTGCGAACCACTTCGGAAGCCGAAGTTGCCGCCGTACTCAAAGAGTCGGTTTCCGGAAGCTGGTCGATCTCGTTGCGTGCAAAGTCGGCGATCGACGTGTCGGCGGTCGCTGAAAGTCTTGGTGGCGGCGGGCACCGGCTGTCGGCCGGATACACGTCGACCAGTTCCAGCGACGAGATTGTTGCCGCGCTCGTCGCGGCACTCGGCTGAATCCGCGGCATTGAGCGAATCTGACGCCACCTCGGCAGGATCTTCGGCAGCTGATTTCGACGTCACTGGGCGTCGAATCTTTTCCCTGGCGTTTCCGGCACTCGGGGTACTGGCAGCCGAACCCCTATATCTGTTGTTCGACATCGCCGTGGTCGGCCGACTCGGGGCACTCCCGCTGGCCGGGTTGGCGGTCGGTGGTCTGATCCTGTCGTTGGTGAGTACGCAGCTGACCTTCTTGTCGTATGGGACGACGGCGCGCGCGGCACGGCTGCACGGAGCGGGGCGCGAGCGTGATGCGGTGGGCGAGGGTGTTCAGGCGACCTGGCTGGCGGCCGCGATCGGCCTGGCCTTGGTCGTGATCGTGCAGGTGATCGCCGGCCCGCTGACTTCGGCGGTGGCCGGGACTCCCGACATCGCCGCGGCTGCGGAAAGTTGGCTCCGGATAGCGGTGTTGGGTGTTCCACTCATCCTGGTGGCCCTGGCCGGCAACGGCTGGATGCGCGGGGTTCAGAACACGGTGCGACCGCTGCGGTTCGTCCTTGTCGGCCTGGGTATTTCGGCGGTGTTGTGTCCAATTCTGGTGCACGGCTTGCTCGGTGCTCCGCGTCTGGAACTCGAAGGATCAGCTGTTGCGAATCTGGTGGGCCAGAGTGTTTCGGGTGTGCTGTTCGCCTGGGCGCTCTTTCGTGAACCGGTTTCGGCTCGACCACATTTTGCGATCATGCGGGCGCAGATGCTGATGGGCCGTGACCTGATTCTGCGCAGCCTCGCATTCCAAGCGTGTTTCGTTTCCGCGGCTGCAGTGGCGTCGAGGTTCGGTGCGGCCGTAGTCGGTGCACACCAAGTCGTCCTCCAACTGTGGAACCTGGTTTCGCTCCTTCTCGATTCCTTGGCGATCGCAGCTCAGACGCTGATCGGAGCGGCGCTCGGCGGTGGATTCGCAGCCGCGGCGAAAAGGATGACCTGGCGGATCACCGCATGGTCGACGGTATTTGCCGTGGTGCTCGCGATCTTCTTCGCCGCCGGCCACTCCGTGATCCCCGGACTCTTCACGTCCGACGCCGAGGTGCTCGGTCAGATGTCGATCGCATGGTGGTTCTTCGTCGCGATCATGCCGGTGGCGGGAATCGTCTTCGCACTCGACGGTGTTCTACTCGGCGCCGGGGACGTGGTGTTTCTGCGCAACGCGACCATGCTGTGCGCAGTTCTCGGGTTTCTGCCCGCGATCTGGCTCTCTCTCGCCTACGACTGGGGGCTCGCCGGAATTTGGGCAGGGCTTACCGTGTTCGTAGTACTTCGGATGGTCGCGGTGTCGTGGCGAGCGTTTTCCGGCAAGTGGGCCGTGACAGGTCCGGCGACGGCGAAGCGCGGAAGTTCAACTGAGGAAGCAGAGGGATCGTGGCAGCAAAGCTGATGGCGGTGAGCGACATTCATGTCGGTCACAACGGCAACAAGCCGATGACGGAGGAACTGTTTCCGGATTCGCCTGACGACTGGCTCATTCTCGCCGGAGATGTTTCCGAGAAAACTGACGAAATTCGGTGGGCGTTGAAGCTCCTTCGCAGCCGATTCGCAAAGGTCATCTGGATTCCGGGCAACCACGAACTGTGGACGACCGCCAAGGATCCGGTTCAGATTCACGGAGCGCCGCGCTACGAGTACCTGGTCAACATGTGCCGCGAACTCGACGTCATCACACCCGAGGACCCGTTCCCGGTGTGGGAGGGAGACGAGGGACCGGTCACGGTCGTCCCGATGTTTCTTCTCTACGACTACTCCTTCCTGCCGGAAGGTGCGCGAGACAAGGAACACGGGCTCGAGATCGCGCGTGACAAGAACGTCGTCGCCACCGACGAGTTCCTACTCTCACCGCAGCCGTATGCCACGCGCGACGCATGGTGCCGGGCGAGGATCGAGTACACCCAGGCGCGGTTGGATGCGCTTCCCGAAGGCACAAGAACCGTTCTCGTGAACCATTTCCCGATGGTCCGGCAGCCGACGGACGTACTCATGTATCCGGAGTTCGCACTGTGGTGCGGAACCACCGCGACCGCCGACTGGCACGTGAAGTACAACGCGGTGTGCTCGGTGTACGGGCACCTGCACATCCCTCGAACCACGTACTACGACGGCGTCCGCTTCGAGGAAGTCTCACTCGGATACCCGCGCGAGTGGCGTCGGCGTGGACTGCCGGAGAAGTTGTTGCGTCAGATTCTTCCCGTTCCGGAGTACCCGCCGGGAACGCTCAACAAGTGGGGTGGCCACTTCAAGGTCACGCCGGAGCAGGAAGCCGAAGTCGAGCGCATGCGCGCCGGACGCTGAGAGGTATCGCTACGTGATCGAACAGATTCTTCCCGGTGGAGTTGCGACGGCCGAGGCCTTCGTCGATCCGCCCGGTCTGGTTCCGCACCCCAGTGAGGAAGCGTTGATCGGCCGCGCGGTCGAGAAGCGTCGTCGTGAGTTCGTGACCACCCGGCACCTTGCGCGTCAGGCGATGGGCAAGCTCGGTGTTCCGTCTGCCGCTGTCATGCGCGGTGAGCGTGGTGCGCCGCTCTGGCCGCAGGGAGTGGTCGGGAGCCTCGCCCATTGCGACGGCTACCGCGGCGCTGTCCTGGCGTACTCCATGCAGGTCCGCTCACTCGGTATCGACGCCGAACCGCACGGCCCGCTGCCGGACGGGGTATTGCCCGCGGTCAGCATCGAGGCGGAACGAACGTGGTTGGACACTCAGGAAACCGGCGGTCCGGTGCACTGGGATCGAGTGCTCTTCTGCGCGAAGGAAGCCACGTACAAGGCGTGGTTTCCGCTCACCGGGCGCTGGTTGGGTTTCGAGGACGCCCACATCACGTTCGAGGCGGAGTCGGAAACGTCCGGCACTTTCAACTCGCGTCTGCTGGTCCCCGGTGAGGCGACGTCCGGTCCGCCGCTCACCTCTTTCGACGGCAGGTGGTTGGTGTCGGACGGACTCATCCTGACGGCAATTTCGGTGCAGTGAGCGCGACTGGCAGAATCGGCACACGTGTCAGCTCGTGAAAAGCCTTCCTCCGGTCTTGTCGGCGCCGGAATTCTGATTGTCGACAAAGAGGCGGGTATCACCAGCCACGACGTGGTCGCTCGGTGCCGCAAGTTGTTGAACACCCGGAAGGTGGGACACGCCGGGACGCTGGATCCCATGGCGACCGGTGTTCTCGTTCTCGGCGTCGAGCGTGCGACCAAGTTGCTCGGACTCCTGGCGCTGACAACCAAGGCGTACTCGGCGACCATTCGCCTCGGGGCAGCGACGGACACGGACGATGCCGAGGGGGAGGTCCTGACCTCCGCAGACGCTTCGCAGGTGACGGACGCGGAGATCGCGGCGATCGTGGCCACGCTGACCGGGGACATCAAGCAGATCCCGGCAAGCGTGAGCGCTATCAAGGTGGACGGTCAGCGCGCACATGCTCTGGTGCGTGCGGGAGAAACCGTCGAGCTGGCGCCGCGTCCGGTAACGGTGTCGACTTTCGAGGTTCTGGCTCGGCGAGATGTCCCGGGTGGCTTCGTCGATCTGGACGTCGACGTGGAGTGCTCGTCCGGTACGTACATCCGCTCGCTTGCCCGCGACCTCGGTCGTGAATTGGGCGTCGGCGGTCATTTGACGGCACTGCGCCGCACCCGCGTCGGGCCGTTCACTCTCGAACATGCGCGCACGCTCGAAGATCTCGCGGATCAGCCGGGTGTGAGCCTCGACATCGATCAGGCCGCGCAGACGGCTTTTCCGCATCGGCAGATCACGGCGGAGGAAGCCGAGGCGATCAGCCAGGGGCGCTGGCTCGAGCCGATCGGGATGAAGGGGATCTGTGCGGCGATCGATCCCACCGGTCACACGATTGCGCTTCTGCAGGAGAAGGGTCGACGCGCCAGTTCGGTGATGGTCGTGCGACCGGCGACGCTTCGCGGGTGATCGTCCGCGAGCGTGTCGACGGCGACCTCGACGGTTGCGTCGATGCGCTGGTACAGGTCCACGAGTGCGACGGATATCCGAACACGTGGCCGCAACACCCGCGCCGCTGGCTCAGTTCGCCCACGGTGGTGAAGGCGTGGGTCGGTGAGAGTGACGGTCGTGTTGTCGGTCATGTGGCCGTCGACAGCGAGGTCGCAGGTGCGCCCACAACCGCGGGATCGATAGCCGTGTCGCGATTGTTCGTTCATCCCGGCTCACGTGGACACGGCCTCAGCGATGCGCTACTTGATGCCGTGACGGATTTCGCAGCCGAGAGTCGGTCGGAACTGGTGCTCGACGTCGTCGACGACGCTCTGCCGGCGATCGCGCTGTACGAGCGTCGAGGGTGGGTGTACGTCGACGAGAGGCTCGCCGACTGGACCCGGACCGACGGCGTCCGGCCCGTGGAACGCCGATACCGACTGCCGCTTTGACTACCTCGGCTAGACGAGCCAAATTGCTTGAGCGACTGGACTTCCCAAGTCGATGGTGTTGGGGCTGTCGCCGAGTCGAACGGACACTGTCCCGGCGAAATCGCGGCGCTCCTCGACGGTGATCTCGACATCGAGACTGACGCCGACGGAATCGAAGTACCGGAGCATTTCGGGATCGGAATCGGAGATCCGGGCAACGCGGCCCCGCTCACCGTTGGCGAAGTCGCTGAGCTGGCGGGCCGGGGGAGTCGGCACCGAACCGTCGGTGGCGGGAATGGGATCACCGTGCGGGTCACGTTCGGGGAAGCCCAGTTTGGCGTCCATCCGCGAGATCATCAGATCGGAAACGGCGTGTTCGAGGACTTCGGCCTCGTCGTGGACTTCGTCCCAGCCGTATCCGAGTTCCTGAACCAGATAGGTCTCGATCAACCGGTGGCGCCGGACCATGGAGACGGCGGCGGCGCGGCCGCTGTCGGTCAGGGCGATGGATCCGTAGCGGGCGTGATCGACCAGGCCCTGGTCCGAGAGTTTGCGGATCGCCTCGGACACCGTCGAGGCCGAGACGCTCATTTTCTCGGACAGGAGCTTGGTGGAAACCCGCTCGTGGGACCACTCCTGGATAGTCCAGATGACCTTGAGGTAGTCCTGGGCCACCGACGAGAGTGCGAGCGTGTCGATTGCCGCGTCGTGCGCCGAAGTGCTGTCGCCATCCGACGTCGATGATGCTTCCGAGGTTCCGGTCTTGTGAGCTGCCACAACGCTTAGCTTAGGCTACGAAATCCGGAACTTCCGTACGTGAGCGGCAGCACAGCGGTGATTCGCTGGGCGGGTCCGAACGTGACCCGCCGCCGGTGGACCCGTAGGCTGCCAATCGTGCTGAGATGGCGTGGTCTCGACGAAGTTCCGGCCGATTGGGGTCGTTGTGTGCTCACTATCGGTGTGTTCGACGGTGTGCATCGTGGGCATGCCCAATTGATAGCGAGAGCGGTTACCGCTGCCCGCAAACGTGGTGTTCCGAGCGTGTTGATGACGTTCGACCCGCATCCCATGGAGGTTGTGCGGCCGGGTAGTCATCCAGCCCAGTTGACGACGCTGCAACGGCGTGCGGAATTGGCTCAGGATCTGGGCATCGACGTGTTCTGCGTGATGCCGTTCACTGCTGATTTCATGAAGCTGACGCCGGAGCGCTACGTCCACGAGATTCTCGTCGAACGTCTACATGTCGCCGAGGTCGTGGTGGGGGACAACTTCACCTTCGGCAAGAAGGCGCTCGGCAATGTCGATCTTCTTCGTGAAATGGGCGCTCGCTTCGGCTTTGCCGTCGACGGCGTCCAGCTGCTCGCCGAGCATGCGGTGACGTTCTCGTCGACCTACATCCGCTCGTGCGTCGACGCAGGCGACATGGAAGCGGCTACCGAAGCTCTGGGCCGTCCACATCGTGTCGAAGGTGTGGTCGTCCACGGTGACAAGCGTGGACGCGAGTTGGGGTTCCCGACGGCCAACGTTGCACCGCCGATGTTTTCGGCGATTCCGGCCGACGGCGTGTACGCGGCGTGGTTCACGGTGCTCGGTGCCGGCGAGGAACTCGGAACCGTCGTTCCCGGTCGCCGATACCAAGCCGCGGTGTCTGTGGGTACCAATCCGACCTTCTCCGGCCGGACCCGAACCGTCGAGGCATACGTTCTCGACACCGAAGCAGACCTGTACGGACAACACGTCGCGGTCGACCTGGTTTCGCGGATTCGCGGTATGGAGAAGTTCGACTCGATCGAGTCGCTCATCACGGCGATGAACCGAGATGTCGAACGCGCACGCCGGATTCTGAGTGAGGATGCAGAACGTAGCGTCGGTTGAGTTCCTCCTGTGTCAGTGGCGGCCGCCACATTCGCTCCAGGTGGGCGAGAGCGCCTCATTGTTGCTGGTAGGATCTTCTCTCGGTGCGTGCTGCGGTTTGCGGTGGCCGCGCCCGATCTAGTTCCTTTCACGCAAACGTCATCACAGGAGTGAATCAAGTGGCATTGACCACGGAAGAAAAGAAGGCCGTTCTCGGCGAGTACGGCTTGCACGAGACCGACACGGGATCGCCTGAAGCTCAGGTGGCAATGCTCACCAAGCGCATCACCGATCTCACCGAGCACCTCAAGACCCACAAGCATGACCACCACTCGCGTCGTGGACTGCTCTTGATGGTCGGTCGCCGTCGTCGTCTGCTGAAGTACGTGGCAAAGACCGACGTCGCTCGCTACCGCACGCTCATCGAGCGTCTCGGCCTGCGTCGCTAGATTTTTCTCACGACGCTGATCGAAAGCAACACGGCATGCTTCGGTTTGCCGAACACTCCGTCAGCCGGCGAAGCCACGCATATACTTGGCTTCGCTGGCTTTCGGCGTTAGCTGCCGCAAGGCAGTTTCCGCTGTCGGCGCTATGCACAGTTGTCTAGGCGCAGTTGTGCAGTACGCAGCCAGCACACCGTATGCACCAGAGAACGTGGTGTCGGTTGTCGGTAGTGGTTCTCCGGACCGGGCAAGAGCCCGAAAGCTCCGGCGGACTTCGATCGACGGCCGCCCGAACGTCGTGACGTCCCGAAGCAGAAATCGCTCGCATCGCAAGGAGCGTCTGCAATTCAAGAGGGGGACGTCCCTCGGTGCGCAGTTTCCACCAGGAGGGTGGAAACGCCCGCGCGGGTACGGCGAAGACGAGAGGGAAGTGAAGAGAAAAGAATGACAGAGAATTCCGTAGTAGAGGTCGACGAAGGCGTGTTCGAATCCACCGCCGTGATCGACAACGGGTCCTTCGGTACCCGCACCATCCGTTTCGAGACCGGACGCCTTGCTCAGCAGGCCGCCGGCGCCGTCGTTGCTTACCTGGACGACGAGACCATGCTGCTGTCCGCCACGAGCGCCAGCAAGCACCCCAAGGAGCACTTCGACTTCTTCCCCCTGACGGTGGACGTCGAAGAGCGTATGTACGCAGCGGGCCGCATCCCCGGTTCGTTCTTCCGTCGTGAGGGACGCCCCTCCACCGACGCGATCCTGACTTGCCGCCTCATCGACCGGCCGCTGCGCCCGTCCTTCGTCGACGGTCTCCGTAACGAGATCCAGGTCGTCGTCACGGTCATGAGCCTCAACCCCCAGGATCTGTACGACGTCGTGGCCATCAACGCCGCTTCCGCGTCGACGCAGATCGCCGGCCTGCCGTTCTCCGGACCCGTCGGTGGCGTGCGCGTTGCACTCATCGTCTCGGACGAGAACAAGACCGGCCAGTGGGTTGCATTCCCGACGGTCGATCAGCTCGAGAACGCCGTCTTCGACATGGTCGTCGCCGGCCGCGTCGTTTCCGGTAGCGGTGACAACGCCGACGTCGCGATCATGATGGTCGAGGCCGAGGCCACCGACAACGTCATCGCGAAGATCGCCGACGGCGCTCAGGCACCGACCGAGGCCATTGTCGCCGAGGGCCTCGAGGCCGCCAAGCCGTTCATCGCACGCCTGTGCGCTGCACAGGCAGCACTTGCATCCAAGGCTGCAAAGCCCACGGGTGACTACCCGGTCTTCCCGGCGTACCAGGACGACGTTTTTGCTGCCGTCGAGGCTGCTGCGTCCGAAAAGCTCAATGCCGCACTGACAATCGCCGGCAAGCAGGAACGCGACGACAAGACCGACGAGGTCAAGGTCGAGGTTCTCGAGCAGGTTGCACCCAACTTCGAAGGCCGCGAGAAGGAACTGGGAGCAGCGTTCCGCTCGCTCACCAAGAAGCTGGTTCGCCAGCGCATCCTGCGCGATCAGTTCCGCATCGACGGCCGCGGCGTCACGGACATCCGTTCGCTGTCCGCCGAGGTCGCGATCATCCCGCGCGCACACGGCTCCGCACTGTTCGAGCGCGGCGAGACCCAGATCCTGGGTGTCACCACTCTCGACATGGTGAAGATGGCTCAGCAGGTCGACTCGCTCGGTCCCGAGACCACCAAGCGCTACATGCATCATTACAACTTCCCGCCGTACTCCACCGGTGAGACGGGCCGCGTCGGTTCGCCGAAGCGTCGCGAAATCGGTCACGGTGCACTCGCCGAGCGCGCCCTCATGCCGGTTCTGCCCAGCGTCGAAGAGTTCCCTTACGCGATTCGCCAGGTCTCCGAGGCTCTGAGCTCCAACGGTTCCACCTCGATGGGCTCGGTGTGCGCGTCCACGCTCGCACTGCTCAACGCCGGTGTGCCGCTTCGCGCTCCGGTTGCCGGTATCGCCATGGGTCTGGTTTCCGACCAGGTCGACGGCGAAACCCGTTACGTCGCGCTGACCGACATCCTCGGCGCCGAAGACGCCTTCGGCGACATGGACTTCAAGGTCGCAGGTACCAAGGACTTCGTCACGGCCCTGCAGCTGGACACGAAGCTCGACGGCATCCCGTCGCAGGTCCTCGCCGGTGCACTCTCGCAGGCCAAGGACGCACGGACCACGATCCTCGAGGTCATGGCGGAAGCCATCGACACCCCGGACGAGATGAGCCCGTTCGCTCCCCGCGTGACGGCCATCAAGGTCCCCGTCGACAAGATCGGTGAGGTCATCGGCCCCAAGGGCAAGATGATCAACTCCATCACCGAGCAGACCGGTGCCAACATCTCCATCGAAGACGACGGCACCGTGTTCGTCGGCGCCACCGATGGACCGTCTGCACAGGCCGCGATCGACATGATCAACGCCATTGCCAACCCGCAGCTCCCCAAGGTCGGCGAGCGGTTCCTGGGCACGGTCGTCAAGACCACCGCCTTCGGTGCCTTCGTTTCGCTCCTGCCGGGACGCGACGGACTGGTGCACATCTCGAAGCTGGGCAGCGGTAAGCGCATTGCCAAGGTCGAAGACGTGGTCAACGTCGGATCCAAGATCCGCGTCGAGATCGCCGACATCGATGCACGTGGCAAGATCTCGCTGATCCCGGTCGAAGAGGGCAACGACGAGGCTGCCGCTCCGGCCGCCGACGAGGCTGCTTCCGAGTAGATCTCACTTCGTACTCTGATGCGGCCCCGCGCGGATTTCCGTGCGGGGCCGCATCTGTACTGTCTGTAGACACAGAGCCTGTAGATACCTGATTGACCACTTGCACCGAGGACTGCTGAACCTTTTCATGGCAAAGACCACTCCCAACACCACGCGCAGCCGCAGCGCTGTGCTGAAATCGCCGATCGATGCGACTCCCGAATCCGGAGTACAGCGCACGGTCCTTCCCGGCGGCCTGCGCGTCGTCACCGAGTTCATTCCCGGTGTGCGTTCCGCCTCCGTCGGTGTGTGGGTCGGAGTCGGCTCGCGCGACGAGCAGCCGAGTGTGGCCGGTGCCGCGCATTTTCTCGAGCACCTGCTGTTCAAGTCGACGCCGTCACGGACGGCGTTGGACATCGCGCAGGTCATGGATGGTGTGGGCGGCGAACTCAATGCATTCACGTCGAAGGAACACACCTGTTTCTACGCGCACGTGATCGACGACGACCTTCCGATGGCGGTTGACCTTGTCGCCGACGTCGTGCTGCGAGGGCGTTGCAGAACCGCGGACGTCGACGTCGAGCGGCAAGTAGTGCTCGAAGAGATCGCGATGCGTGACGACGATCCGGAAGACTTGCTCGGCGATGCGTTCCTGACCGCGTTGTTCGGCGATCATCCTGTCGGCCGTCCGATCATCGGTAGCGTCGAATCGATCGAGTCGATGTCGCGCAATCAGTTGCATTCCTTCCATGTTCGGCGTTACACACCGCAGCGGATGGTGCTGGCCGTAGCGGGAAACGTCGACCACAAGCACGTTGTGACGCTCGCTCGCCGTGCATTTGCCGGACATCTCGAGCGCGGGGTCAAGCCGGCGCCGCGGCGCGAAGGCACTCTGCGTTTGCGAACGATGCCTGAACTGAGCTTGACCCACCGCGACAGCGAGCAGGTCCACCTTGCGCTCGGGGTACGCGCGTTCGGCCGGCACGAGGGCCATCGCTGGGCGCTGTCGGTGCTCAACGCCGCAGTGGGCGGTGGGCTGAGTTCTCGTCTGTTCCAAGAGATTCGGGAGAAGCGCGGGCTGGCGTACTCCGTCTATTCCGGCGTCGACACCTTCGCGGACACCGGAGCGTTCTCCGTGTATGCAGGTTGCCAGCCGGAGAACCTCGGGGAGGTTGCCACGGTTATCCGCGAGGTACTCGCGAACGTGGCGACGGACGGAATCACCGATGCCGAGATCGCCCGCGCCAAGGGATCGCTGCGCGGCGGATTGGTTCTGGCACTGGAAGATTCAGGCTCACGCATGAACCGTATCGGTCGCAGTGAACTGAACTACGGCAACCATCGCAGTGTTGCGCAGACGCTCACGACCATCGACGCAGTCACCTCCGAAGAGGTGCTCGAGGTGGCGCAGGTGCTCTTGACGAGGCCGTTTGCAGCCGCCGTCGTGGGTCCGTACAAGCGGGTTCGTGACCTCCCCGCGTCGGTACGCGGGATCGTGGGCAAGTAGTTCGAACTATCGAAATCGGGGTGTGCAGTTGAAGATCCGTGGTGCAGTGCTCGAAGAGATCGGCCGGAAGCGTCCCTTCGCAGAGTCGACTCCGATTTCGATTTCGGAACTCGATCTCGAATCCCCGGGCCCGGGTGAGATCCTGGTCAAGATCGAAGCTGCCGGGCTTTGTCACTCCGACCTCTCCGTGGTCGACGGCAATCGGGTACGACCCGTGCCGATGTTGTTGGGCCATGAGGCGGCAGGTCGAATCATCGAACTCGGCGACGGAGTTGATTCGTTGTCGGTGGGCACCCGCGTCGTGATGACTTTTCTTCCGCGGTGCGGTGAATGCGCGGGATGCGCCACTGACGGCCGGATGCCTTGCACGGTGGGTAGCGCTGCCAACAACGACGGCAGTTTGCTCGGTGGCGCGCATCGACTGCGGCGCTCCGGCGAGAACGTCAAACATCATCTCGGTGTTTCGGGTTTCGCGACGCATGCTGTGGTCAACGCCAAGTCGGTTGTTCCCGTCGACGACGACATCCCGGCCGAAATTGCAGCCGTACTCGGTTGCGCGGTGTTGACCGGTGGGGGAGCGCTCCTCAACGCGGCGAAGCCTCGCCCGGCAGACACCGTGATGGTGGTCGGCTTGGGTGGCGTCGGGATGGCCGCAATCCTGACGGCGAGGGCACTCGGGGTCGAGAACGTCATCGGTGTCGACGCACTGGAATCCAAGCTGGCTCAGGCGCTGGAACTGGGCGCGACCGAGGTCTTCACACCGTCCGGCCTGTCCGAGAGTGGCGTTCGCGCAGACATCGTCGTCGAGGCCGCGGGAAATGCTCGGGCCTTCGAGACAGCGGTGGCTGCGACGGCAGCGGGTGGCACGACCGTCACGGTCGGGTTGCCGGCGCCTGACGCGCGCTCGTCGATCTCACCTCTCGGACTGGTCGCCGAAGCGCGGACCATCATCGGCAGCTACCTGGGATCTGCGGTCCCGTCCCGCGACATCCCGATCTACGCGCAGTTGTGGCGCGACGGGAAGCTGCCGGTCGAGAAGCTCATTTCCTCGCGAATCGAATTGGCCGACATCAATTCGGGCATGGACGAACTCGCCGACGGAAAAGCAATCCGACAGGTCATTATCTTCGACGCAGAGTAGGTGCACGTCGGTGTTATGCAGCGGAAATGAGGCGTTTGCGCTCCCGATTCCCTCCCGAGTCGCCACGGAAAATCGTTACCCGTTGTAACGCTCCTCTCGTACTGGACGACTACTCGAATGACGTTGCGTGACGCCCCGGGGGTCGGTCGTACGTTTTCCAAAAGTTGATTGGGGAGAAGATATGCCGGTTCGTGGGTTCTTTTCGCGACATCGAATACTGGCGGGTGCAGTAGCGCCCGCAGCGCTCGGCGTGGCCGCACTGGTCGCGGTTGCGGTCGCTGTGGACTCTCCGGAGTCACGCACGATCGAGACACAATTGACGTCGTCGGTCACCGAGTGTCACGACATGGTCAGCATCGCGGTTGCCGGTCGACACGACACACCGGACGCTTCGACGGTGAAGATGTTGCTGGGAGCCGACGGGAAGCCGCTGCCGGCCGCCCTGTCCGGTGACTACAAGAGTGAACGCGTCGACCAGGTGATCAACCCGGCAGGCTCCGTCAACGCGAACAAGCCCGGCTCGTACGCGGCTGTGTATATCGCGTACCCGGCCAACATGGCGTCCTACGAGGATGCCGTCGCTGCCGGCGCTGCAAATACGCAGTCCGTGATGAGTGCCATCGCCAAGGAATGCCCGAAGACTCAGTTCTCGATCGTCGGGTACAGCGAAGGCGCCGATGTGGTGCGTCGCGTCGCGATGGACATCGGTACGCAGGAGAACAACGAGTTCGGGGTCGACCCGGACAAGGTTGTCGGTGTGGTCATGCTGGCGGATGCAGGCCGTGAAGCGGGCGACGGCACGTTCCTCGGTGCCACGAATCCGTTCACGAACCCGGATAACTTCAATACGAAGTACCAGAACGGCACCTCCGCGACACCTGGCGAAGGTGTACTCCCCGGCACTGCCGGAGGTTTCGGCAAGCTGAACGGCAAGGTCGCGTCCTTCTGCTCGGACGGTGACTTCACCTGCTCGGCTCCCAGCAACATCTCTCTGTTGATCTTGGCGGCAAATGTCGGTCGGCAGTTGAACATCGACCAACTCGAAGCGCAGGGTCTGAACCCGGCCACCGGTCAGGACGTCGCGGTGGTGTTCGGCCAGATCGTCTTCGAGGCGTTCGCAGACATTTCGTCCAATCCCAACTGGATGCAGAGTGACGAGACATTCCTTCAGGTGATGCTCAAGGTCTCGGATCCGGAGTACAAGCCCGGAAAAACACCCGCGCCGGCGCCGGTAGCCGAGGGCGAGACGGTGTCCACCGACAAGGTGTCTCCGCTGGCATATCTGCCGCAGAAGCTTTTCAAGGAGATTGTCGGTCTGATTGCTACCAACCAGAACACGATTCCCGTGATCTTGAGCGACCCCTACCAGCAGACACTCGCTCCAGACGTCGGACACCACTTCGATTACTGGCGAGATGCGGATGCGGCCAACGGCAAGCCGTTGACTTCAGCTGAGTACGCAGCGGCCTGGCTCACCTACCTCGCCCAGCAGGCGAAGGAAGGAAAGCCCGTCGACACAACTGCGAAGCCGACGCCGGAACAGATCAGTGCTGCTGTCGATGCCTACATGGCTGACGGCAATGCTGAGGGCGACGCCGCGGTGGCTGAAGGCACCGGAACCGGTCAGGCACCGGCCGGGACCACTGGCTCCACGGGATCTGCTGGAGCGCCCGCAACCACGTCACAGGTGCCTGCGGCAGGATCGGCGTCGGTCACATCGGGAGCGGTTGCCACTCCGACGGGTTCGGCGGCAGTGACGCCGACGTCGACAGTTCCGACCACACCGGTAGCGGGAACGGATGCAACGACGGCGCCCCCGACTACGACAGTGACGTCGACGACCACGACGACGAAGGTGCCGGTTCCGAACCCGTAATCCTTCTCGCCGGCGTTCGTCACACGAATAACGCTGTCACAGGCTGCGATCCGCAATTAGTTGCGGATCGCAGCCTGTTTTCGTGTACGGGTTACGCACAACGACCGTTGGTGCTTATCGTGGAAGGGAGGTTTCCGGATCACGAATCGTGGGTTTCACCGTGCACGAGCTGTCCATTGCGCAGAGTGTGGTCGAAGCCGTGTGTGAGCGTGCCGGCGAGCGACGAGTATCGAGCGTGCGGCTTGAAGTAGGGCAACTCTGCGCGGTGGTTCCACACTCTCTGCTGTTCTGCTTCGACGTCGTCACCGCGGGTACTCACGCCGAAGGTGCCAGCTTGCACATCGATGAGATTGCAACCAGCGCGCGATGCAAAAGCTGCGGCGTGATGTTCTCGCCGCCCGACATGTTCTTGCTGTGTGAATGCGGCAGTGCTGATGTCGAGGTGCTTGCCGGCCGAGAGTTACGGATCCTGTCGATGGAAGTGAGCTGAGCATGTGCGCGACGTGTGGGTGCGGGGACACCACAGGACCTCGGGTGTCGGTAGTCGCAGATGGAGAACACGAGCAGGAACACGACGGTCACGGGCACGGGCACGGTCACGAGCACGACCATGAGCACGGCCACCCCGACCACACCGTGATTCTCGAGCAACAGGTGCTCGCCAAGAACGACGGCATTGCGGTTCACAATCGTCAGTGGATGCGGAGCCGCCGAATCACGGCGCTCAACATCATGAGTTCCCCCGGCGCGGGGAAGACGACATTGCTGGCGCGAACTATCCGGGAGCTCGGATGTCAGCGACCGATAGCCGTGATCGAAGGTGACCAGGAAACCCGGCTCGACGCCGAGCGGATCCGAGAGACCGGCGCGTCGGTGGTGCAGGTGAATACCGGGGCCGGATGTCACCTCGATGCCGCGATGATCGACCGCGCACTGCGCGCCTTGGATCCCGCTGAAGAATCGCTGCTTCTGATCGAAAACGTCGGAAACCTGGTGTGCCCCGCGCTCTTCGACCTCGGCGAGGAAGGCAAGGTTGTCCTAATTTCGACGCCGGAGGGGGCAGACAAGCCGAAAAAGTACCCACACATCTTCGCTGTCGCGGACCTCGTGGTGATCAACAAGATCGACTTGCTCCCATACGTCGAGTTCGACGTCGATGCCTGCGTCGAGCAGGCGAGAATACTCAATCCTGCTGTGCGCGTTGTTGTTTTGTCTGCCACGACAGGTGAGGGCATGGACGAGTGGTACGAGTGGATCGGTAGTCGTTCGGCGATTTCTCCGGTGGCCGTTGACAACTGATCTGCTCGGGTAGTTAATGAAATGAGTGGGTGCCACGCAAGTGGGCCGAGGTTCGACTCCGGTGGCGTCAGCGTTTCGGTGCCGCGGCAATTCGAGGCCACAGAGTCTTGAGGCCATAGCGTGTCAGGCCAGTCGCGGCGCTGAGAGTCAAGGCGCAAGTGCACCCGTGAAAGCGGCTGACATGGACACACAAAAATCGACTGCTGGCACCACGGCGGAACCTGCCTCCGAAAGCGCAGCTACCCCCGCAAGCGCAGCGGCCAAAGCGGAAGAAACTCTGATCCACGTGCTGTGGATCAATGCCGGTCTCAGTTGCGACGGAGATTCGGTGGCGCTCACTGCAGCCACGCAACCCAGTATCGAGGAGATCGCGCTCGGCGCCTTGCCCGGCCTGCCGCAGGTAGCGGTTCATTGGCCGCTCATCGACTTCGAATGCGGACCGCAGGGTGGCGCTGACGATTTCCTGGAGTGGTTTTGGAAAGCCGACCGCGGAGAACTGGAACCCTTTGTTCTTGTCGTCGAAGGATCGATACCGAACGAGAAACTTCACGACGAGGGGTATTGGTGCGGCTTCGGGAACAATCGCGAAACCGGCCAACCGGTCACCACGAGCGAATGGCTCGACAAGCTGGCACCGAAAGCCACTGCGGTAGTTGCGGTCGGTACGTGCGCGACCTACGGCGGCATACATGCGATGGCCGGCAATCCGACCGGTGCGATGGGCGTGCCGGACTATCTCGGGTGGACCTGGAAATCGAAGGCGGGCATCCCGATCGTCTGCGTTCCCGGGTGTCCCATTCAGCCGGACAACCTCTCCGAGACCCTGACCTACCTTCTGTACATGACCACTGATCAGGCGCCGATGATTCCCTTGGACGAATCCCTGCGCCCGCAGTGGCTTTTCGGTGCCACCGTACACGAGGGCTGTGACCGTGGTGGGTACTACGAGCAGGGTGAGTTCGCGACGGAGTACGGGTCACCGAAGTGCATCGTCAAACTCGGATGTTGGGGACCGGTCGTGAAATGCAATGTCCCCAAACGTGGTTGGATCAACGGAGTCGGCGGGTGTCCTAATGTCGGCGGGATCTGCATCGGGTGCACGATGCCGGGATTCCCCGACAAGTTCATGCCGTTCATGGATGAACCACCTGGCGGCAAACTCTCCACCAATGCGGTGGGAATGTACGGGTCCGTGATCCACAGTCTCCGCCGGATCACCGGAAACACGTTGGACAAGGAACCGCACTGGCGCGAGCGCGGGTCGAAATTACTCACTGGTGCAACGCGTACGTGGTGACCGACCGGATACATTCAAATCAGTTCGTGAGCAACGTCTCTGGGAGGCACTGCAATGACGGCCATCGTTCCCGAACCCACCTCGACTGCAGACCGCGACGGTCTTGTCGAGATGGCGTGGGACCCCATCACCCGAATCGTCGGCAGTCTGGGTATCTACACCAAGATCGACTTCGCCAATCGCGAAGTGGTGGAGTGTCACAGCACGTCGTCGATCTTTCGTGGGTATTCCCTGTTCATGAAGGGGAAGGACCCGCGCGACGCGCATTTCATCACCAGTCGTATCTGCGGCATCTGCGGTGACAATCACGCCACATGCTCGTGCTACGCACAGAACATGGCGTACGGCGTCAAGCCGCCGCATCTGGGCGAGTGGATCGTCAATCTCGGCGAGGCCGCCGAGTACATGTTCGACCACAACATCTTTCAAGAGAATCTTGTCGCCGTCGACTACTGCGAGAAGATGGTCTCCGAGACGAATCCCGGTGTGCTGGCGCAGGCAGAGAACACGCGCTGCCCGCACGAGGAGCAGCACGGGTATCGCACGATCGCGGACATCATGCGGACTCTCAACCCGTTCACGGGTGAGTTCTATCGCGAAGCGTTGCAAGTCTCGCGTTCGACTCGCGAAATGTTCTGCTTGATGGAGGGAAGGCACGTTCACCCGTCGACGCTCTATCCCGGCGGCGTCGGCACCGTCGCGACGATCGAACTGATGACGGACTACATGTCGCGGCTGATGCGGTACGTCGAATTCATGAAGAAGGTCGTGCCGATGCACGACGACCTGTTCGACTTCTTCTACCAGGCGATGCCTGGTTACGAAAAGGTTGGCCTGCGGCGGACCCTGCTGGGTTGTTGGGGATCGTTCCAAGACCCCGAGTACTGCAATTTCTCCTACAAGGACATGACCGACTGGGGCCGGAAGATGTTTGTCACTCCCGGTGTGGTTGTCGACGGAAAGTTGGTCACCACGGATCTGGTGGACATCAACCTCGGTATCCGAATCATGCTGGGCTCCTCGTATTACGAGGACTGGAGTGATCAGGAGATGTTCGTCAAAACCGATCCGCTGGGTAACCCGGTCGATCGCAGGCACCCGTGGAATCAGCACACCAACCCCCACCCGCAGAAGCGGAACCTTGAGGACAAGTACAGCTGGGTCATGTCACCGCGATGGTTCGACGGAAAAGACAACCTTGCTCTGGACACGGGCGGGGGAGCATTGGCTCGTCTGTGGAGCACCGCTCTGGCCGGCCTGGTCGACATCGGATACCTGGAGTCGACCGGACACAGTGTGAAGATCAATCTTCCGAAAACAGCACTGAAGGGTCCTGTCTCGCTCGAGTGGAAGATTCCCGAACATGGCAGCAATACCCTCGAAAGAAACCGCGCGCGAACGTATTTCCAGGCATACGCAGCCGCGGCTGCCCTTCATTTCGCCGAGAAGGCGCTTGTCGAGATCCGGGCCGGCCGGACCAAGACGTGGGAGTCGTTCGAGGTCCCGGACGAGGGTATCGGTTGCGGATTCACCGAAGCCGTCCGCGGAGTTCTCTCACACCACATGGTGATTCGTGACGGAAAAATCGCGAACTATCACCCGTACCCACCGACACCGTGGAATGCGAGCCCGCGCGACAGCTACGGAACCCCCGGTCCGTACGAGGATGCCGTGCAGGGTCAGCCGATCTTCGAGGAGAACGATCGAGACCACTTCAAGGGCATCGACATCATGCGGACCGTGCGTAGTTTCGATCCCTGCCTGCCGTGTGGTGTTCACATGTATCTCGGCGGTGGCAAGACCCTGGAGAAGTTGCACTCTCCGACGCAGTCCGTGACCGGGGAGTGATCGATGGAGCAATCGGCCGACTACTGGCGCGGAGCAGGTGAGCGCATCGAGACGTTGTTGCAGGCCAACGCCGGCGCAGGCCCGGTGGCGAGAGATCGCGCCGAGCAACTGGTGCGTGAAGTCGTGCAGTTGTACGGCGCAGCACTCGAACGCACCGTCGCTCTGGCAGATCCGGCCACGATGGATGCGATGGTTCGCGACGATCTGGTGTCCAGCCTGCTACTGGTGCACGGACTTCACCCGCACGACGTGGAGACCCGCGTCCGCACTGCGCTCGACAGCGTGCGTCCGTACCTCGGTTCGCACGGAGGCGACGTCGAACTGATCGAGGTGGCGGACGGCGTGGTGCGACTACGGCTTCTCGGAAGCTGTAACAGTTGCCCTTCGTCCTCGGTGACCCTCGAAACCGCGGTCCAGGACGCGGTGCAGGCGGCGGCACCCGAGACCACCGGAATCGATGTCGAAACACCGGATTCGCACGAGCTGAAGTCGGGTGTGATTTCGGTCGAGTCCCTGTTCTCGCACGTTCACGCCGACGGGGGAGGTACGCACTGGGTGGAGGTCCCCGAATTCGCCGAAGTCGAGGTGGGAGAGGTCGCGGGCTTCCGCGTGTCGGGCACCGATCTGTTGGTCTGCCGCTCCGGTGACGATCTGTACGCGTATCGCGACCATTGCCCGGTGTGTGAGCACTCGATGGCGGGGGCTGTGCTCGAACGCATGATGGGCCGTCCTGCCCGAGACGCCGCTGTCCTCACCTGTCCGACGTGCTCTGCCCACTTCAGTGTGTACGGGGCGGGAGCGCGGGTGGGCACCGGCTCCGAGCACCTGGCGCCTGTGCCGGTGCTGATTCGCGACGGAGTGCTCTCGGTCGCGCTTGCTGACGAGTCTGTGATACCGGTGACCTAGCCGTGAACGCAGCCCCGTCATGAAAGTCACTGTGGGAGAGGTGCTCACACGAATCGCCTCGTCGCGTGTCGTTCCGACCGGACCGAGGTGTGAGATGTGTGCGGCGGGCATAGGCGACGAACACCAGCACGTCGTGGACGTACAGGTCCGGAGCCTGATGTGCGTGTGCCGACCGTGCTATCTACTCTTTGCACCGGTCGACGCGGACCTTCGATACAAAGCGGTTCCCGATCGGTACCTCGAGTTTCCGGACTTCGACCTCGGCCCTGGCCGGTGGGAGTCTCTGGAAATCCCCGTCGGCCTGGCATTCTTCTTCCGCAACTCACTCCTCGACAAGTACATAGTCTTCTATCCGGGACCGGCCGGAGCTACCGAATCCGAGTTGCCCATCGACTCGTTCGAGACTGTGCTCGAGGAGAATCCGGGGCTCGCGCAGATGCGGGCCGACGTCGAGGCGTTGATCGTGTCGGTGCCCACGTCAGGACAATCGCCGAGATGCTTCGTTGTTCCCATCGACGCCTGTTACGAACTGGTGGGACGATTGCGCACCGTGTGGCGCGGATTCGACGGTGGCCAGGATGCCGCACGCGCAGTGGACGAGTTCTTCGGGCGCGTCGAGGCGCGAAGCAGGTCGGCATGACTGTTCTCGACTTCTCGATCGACAACATGGAGGTGGAACCGTACGCGGTTACGCCGAATCTGACGGTGAAATTGAGAATGTCGGAATCCACCGGCACGACCGTCCGTGCGGTGGCTCTGCGCGCGCAGGTACGAATCGAACCACACCGCCGACCGTACTCCGACGCCGAAGGCGAAGGTCTGCGCGATCTCTTCGGTCCGCGGGAGCGTTGGTCGAGTACGCTGCGCACCTTCCTGTGGATGGAATGTTCCACGGTCGTTCAAGGATTCACCGGAACAACGGTCGCGGCCTTGCCCATGGCGTGTACGTACGACTTCTCGGTGACGGCGTCGAAGTACATGCACGCACTCGGAGACGGAACGATTCCGATCGTGGTTCTACTGAGCGGCACGGTATTCACCGACGGACCGCGTGGTTTCTCCGTGCAGCAGATCCCGTGGGACAGATCTGCTACCTACGAATTGCCGGTCGACGTGTGGAAACAGCTGATGGCTGCGCATTATCCGGCGTCTGGTTGGGTACGCCTCGACCATGAGACGATTGCCGATCTCGTGCGGTTCAAGGCAGCGCACGGCCTCACGGACCTCGATTCAGCCGTGCGGCAGTTGCTGACGGCGAGCCAGGTGCCGCGATGACTCGAACGGGGATGGATCACGACGTTCGGGCCGTGGCCGACGCCGTCCTGTACGAGGGATATCTTCTCTATCCCTACCGGGCCGGCTCGGCGAAGAATCAATCCCGTTGGCAGTTCGGGGTTCTCGGACCGCCCGGCGCCGCCGAGGTCGGAGTCGGCGAGGAACCGTCGATGTCCGCGCAATGTCTGCTCGGCGAATTCGAGCGGAACGGCGTCGAAGTGACTGCGACTGTGAGATTTCTGCACCACCAGTCGCGGACGGTTGAACGACTCGGCGCCGGCGGGGCGTGGATCCCGGTCGATCGGTTGGTAGTCGACGAGCGGGAGTCCATCTCGTGGGACGAAGCCACCGAGTCCGAGATCGTGTTGGGTCCGTGGGGTCTGGACGAACTCGAGGCCGGCGTCCAAGAAACCTTCTGTGCGGCCGGAGTTGTCGAAG
Organism: Rhodococcus sp. C3V; assembly: GCF_029269915.1. Classification (NCBI taxonomy): domain Bacteria; kingdom Bacillati; phylum Actinomycetota; class Actinomycetes; order Mycobacteriales; family Nocardiaceae; genus Rhodococcus; species Rhodococcus sp. C3V. The sequence goes on along the minus strand of NZ_JARJBE010000002.1, from coordinate 138,855 downwards.
GAGAGACTCTGTCGGACTCTCGGGGCAGGGTGGTCGGACGGATCATTCGGACACGGCTTCCGGTGAATGGCCTCTTGGCGGTGAGCGCCTCCGCCGGGGACGGACGCACGGTGATTTCGGTGGAGATCATGAACGCCACGAGCGTCGACGCACGGGACAAGGGCACGGCCACCGCGCAATCGATGCTGGGGACTCACGTCATTGTGAACTGCACAGGCTCGAGGTTCCTGTCGTTGTTCGAAGAAGCAGATCACTCGGAGCAGTTGCGGCAAAATCGCTGTTATCCGGTGCTTGCGGGGACCGAGAACCCCACTCACCCTGGCACATCGCCCACCGTTCTGGTGTCACCGATCATCCTGTACGACTTTCCCGAGATTGCGCCGCAGAGCGAGGGATCTCTCTTCGACTCGACCGAGATCGACGAAATTCTCACCCTGAGAATCCTTGCCATGACCGACGAGGAAAAGGCGCGGGCGCGAGCTACCGACTCCAGAGCTGCCGACATCATCGACCGATGTGAGCGATTGACGGACGACGATCTAGCCGGCCTGCACGGCGTGCTGCGAGATTCGAATGCCGGTTCTGATCTGATACCCGAGGTGCCTGACGGTGTGGACTGGTGGACCCCGGAAGCCGACACCAGTGTTCAACCACGCACCGACGCAGTTCTGATCAACGGCGTCCGTGTCTCTGGTGGAAGTACGGTTCGGCTCCACCCCTCACGCCGCGCTGATGCTCAGGACCTGTTCTTCGACGGCCGGATCGCCCACGTCGCCACCATTCATGAAGACGTGGACGGCGACATTCATGTTGGGGTGACACTGTTGGACGATCCGGCCGCCGATCTGCACAACTGGTACGGCCGCTACCTGTACTTCGCGCCGGACGAGATAGAGCCGATGCCGCGCGACAGCGCGTGACGTACTCACAGGTATCGAACTTCACAGCTATCGAGAGGAGAACTCGCCATGAGGAGCATGGGATTGCTGTCGACGGCACTTCTCGGCGCCACCGCGATCGCAGCCGCGATCGTCCTGGTGGTGTCGATGCCGGACATCCAGCGCTATCTGCGAATGCGAAAGATGTAAAGCGCTGTGCGCGTGCTGATTGCAGGTGTCGGAAACATTTTTCTCGAAGACGACGGATTCGGCCCCGAAGTTGTTCGGGCGCTGCAGCATGAGAATCTCCCATCGGGAGCTCGCCTGGTCGACTACGGGATTCGGGGCGTGCATCTGGCGTACGACTTGTTGGAGTCGTGGGACGCCCTGGTCCTGATCGATGCCTTACCGGCGACCGGAGTTCCGGGCAAGCTCGCGATCATCGAAGTGGACCCCGAAAGTGAAGGCCCGCAAGGAGGTTTCGACGCGCACTCGATGCATCCGAGTTCGGTGTTTGCCAGCCTGCAGGCCCTCGGCGGAACACTCCCGCGGACGTTCGTGGTGGGGGCACATGCGAAATCGATCGGCGACGGAATCGGATTGAGTGCGGAGATGCGTGATTCGGTAGGGCAAGCCGCTTCGGCGGTGCTGGCACTCGTCCGGTCCATCGACGTGGACTGTGATGCCACCACACTGGGGCCGGAGGTGTGAGTCATGTGTCTGGGGATTCCGGGACGGGTACGCGAACTACTGGACGGATACGGAGGTCAACTCGCTCTCGTCGACGTGGAGGGGGCACCACGCAAGGTCAACATCGGAATGCTCGACGAAGGCACCATCACGGCAGGTGACTGGGTGGTGATCCACATGGGCTTTGCAGTCGAGAAGGTCGACGAGCAGGGAGCTCGCCACGCTCGGGCCGGCCTCGAACTGATGGGCCGTGGTGGCCACGACGGTGAGGTAGTCGACTCCGATACTGGTAACGGCGAGGTCGGGACATGAAGATCGCCTGCCGTGTCATCGTTCGAGGCGTAGTCCAGGGGGTGGGCTTCCGGCCGTTCGTCCATGCGACCGCCACCGAACTGGGACTGTCGGGTTCGGTGGGAAATTCTGCTCTCGGTGTCGTGATCGACGTCGAAGGCGACGGAGAGACAATCGATGCATTTGTCGCTCGGGTGCGAAACCGCCCCCCACCGCTGGCACGGGTGGAGTCGGTAGAGCGCGAGGACTCGCGGCCGGTTGGTCGTGAGGGGTTTCGCATAGTCGAGACGGATGCGGGGTCGGTCGGGCGAACCTTGGCGCCGGCGGATGTCGGGATCTGCGACGACTGCCTCCGGGAACTGACTGATCCGAGCGATCGGCGATATCGTCATCCATTCATCACCTGCACCAACTGCGGTCCGCGATTCACGATCATCGAATCGCTGCCCTACGACCGGGCCGCTACGACGATGAAGCGATTCCCGTTGTGCGCGAACTGTGCGGCGGAGTACGTGGATCCCTCCGACCGCCGGTTTCATGCGCAACCGATTGCCTGCCCGCAGTGCGGTCCAACGCTATCGTTCGTGGAAGGGGACGCGCCCGCCGTGACCGGTGAGGGTGCACTGCTACGAGCCCGATCCCTACTGCGAGACGGGAAGATTCTTGCTGTCAAGGGAATCGGAGGATTTCACCTGGCTTGTGATGCCCGCGACGACCGCGCGGTTCACGAGTTGCGTGAACGCAAGCATCGAGCAAGCAAGCCGTTGGCGGTGATGGTGCGCGATGTGCCAGAAGCCGGAGAGTTGGGTGTGGTCGGGGATGCCGAGGCTGATGCCATGTCCTCGCGCGAGCGCCCGATTGTGCTGGTTGCCAAAGCGTCTGGATACGCGCTTTCCCCCTTGATTGCCCCCGGCATTCCGGATATCGGAATCATGCTGGCCTACAACCCGATTCAGCATCTTCTTCTGGGTTTGGCCGGAGAAGAGGCGGGCCCAGCGGTGTTGGTCATGACATCGGCGAACATCGGCGGTGAGCCGATTCTGTACTCCGACAACGATCTCGAACGATTGGGTGACCTGGCCGACGGGGTGTTGACCCACAACCGTCCGATCTTGATGCCGTGTGACGACTCGGTGATGCGAATAGTCGGCAGTGGAAGACAGGTGCTTCGTCGCTCGCGCGGATATGCACCGCTGCCCGTCACGGCGCCGTTCGATCTACCGCCCACCTTGGCGGTCGGGGCCGACCTGAAGAACACCTTTTGTCTTGCCGAGGGTGCGTATGTCTGGCCGAGTCAGCACATCGGAGACATGGGCGATCTCGCTGTTATCGACGGTTTTGCTGCCTCGGAGAGTCACTTCGAATCGATCACGGGAGTAGTGCCGCACCAGATTGCCTGTGACGAACATCCTCGATATCGCTCGTCTTCTTGGGCTCGCAGTCGTAGTGGCGACCGACCGGTGCGCATCGTCGGGCATCACCACGCACATGTGGCTTCCGTGATGGGGGAGAACGGCCGGGACGGGAGCGAACCAGTTCTCGGAATAGCGTTCGACGGCACCGGCTACGGGGCGGACGGCGCAGTGTGGGGAGGGGAACTACTGCTGGCGACGTACAAGGGTTATCGCCGTCTCGCGCATCTGAGATACGTACTGCTGCCCGGGGGCGATGCCGGAGTGGAACGGCCGTACCGAATGGCGCTCGCCCACCTGTGGCATGCCGGGTTGGACTGGGAATCCGACCTCGCGCCCGTGGCAGCCTGTCCGCCCCGAGAGCAGTCGGTCCTACTTCACCAGATGGAAACCGGTTTCGGGTGCGTGGACACCTCCAGCATGGGGCGGTTGTTCGACGCAGTCTCCTCGCTGACCGGGGTCCGACAGAGGGTCGACTACGAAGCGCAGGCTGCCATCGAGTTGGAGGGGGTGTCGAGGGGAGTCGACAGCGCTGGTTCGCGGTACACCTTCGATTGGACGCAGTCGGACGACGATTCGTGGACAGCAGATCCGCGGTCGGTCATTCGGGCTGTTGTCCGCGATCTCCGGGAGAAGTTGCCCGCTGAAGTGATCGGCGCCCGTTTCCACGAATCCGTAGCGCACCTGGTGCTCGAGTGGGCAATTCGTGGCCGGGAACTGGCGGGAGTGGACGAGGTAGTACTCACCGGAGGTGTCTTTCAGAACCCTCTACTGCTCGTTCGGGCGTGTGCTCTGCTCTCAGACGCTGGATTCACGCCGTTGACAGGACTGGAGTTGCCGCCGAACGACGGCGGTCTCGCCTACGGCCAAGTGCTGGTGGGGAGTTCGTCATGAGGTCAGGAGTTGTGTCATGTGCCTAGCCGTACCGGGACGTATCGAGTCCCTGGAGGAACGCGACGGAACGACGATGTCGGTGGTGAACTTCGGTGGCGTCCGAAAAGAAGTGTGCCTCGAGTACATTCCGGGCGCCCAAGTCGGCGAGTACGTCGTGGTGCACGTCGGATTTGCCATCCAGCGACTCGACGAGGAATCCGCTCGCAGCACGCTGGCGGAATTCGAGCACCTCGGCGTACTGGAAGAGGAATTCGGTGACGGGTTCGAAAGGGCTGCCCGGGCCGCGGGGATCGAACCGAAGGAGACGGAATCATGAAATATCTGGACGAGTTCTCCGATCCGGAACTGGCCGGCAAACTGCTGGATCAGATCCGTGCGCTGGCCACACGGCGATGGGCGATCATGGAAGTGTGTGGTGGTCAGACACATTCGATCATCAGACACGGCATCGATCAATTACTTCCCCAACAGATCGAGATGATCCACGGACCCGGATGCCCGGTCTGTGTCACCCCGCTCGAGATCATCGACAAAGCTCTCGAAATCGCGGCAAGACCCGATGTCATTTTCTGCTCCTTCGGGGACATGTTGCGAGTTCCGGGGAGTTCGTCGGATCTGTTCCGCATCAAGAGCGCCGGCGGTGACGTGCGGGTGGTGTACTCACCGTTGGATGCACTGACTATTGCCAAGGAGAATCCGAGCCGGCAAGTGGTGTTCTTCGGGATCGGATTCGAGACCACCGCGCCGGCCAACGCCATGACCGTCTATCAGGCCAATCGCCTGGGTATCGAGAACTTCTCGCTACTCGTTTCGCACGTTCTGGTCCCGCCGGCGATGGCCGCGATCATGGATTCGCCAGAGTGCCGCGTGCAGGCATTTCTGGCGGCCGGGCATGTGTGCAGTGTGATGGGAACGTCGGAGTACCCGGCGCTGGCCGAGAAGTACAAGGTCCCGATCGTCGTCACCGGATTCGAGCCGCTGGATCTGCTGGAGGGCATCCGAAAGACGGTGCTGCAGTTGGAATCGGGTCGATACGAGGTCGAAAATGCCTACGCCCGTGCCGTCACCGCGCAGGGCAACACCGCAGCGAAAGCGATGCTCGAGGATGTGTTCGCCGTGTCGGACCGGACGTGGCGCGGCATCGGATCGATCCCGGACAGCGGTTGGCAGCTGGCACCGAAGTATGCGTATTTTGATGCCGAAGAGCGTTTTTCGGTGACCGATATCCACACTGACGAGTCGAGCGTCTGCCGTTCCGGAGAAGTGTTGCAAGGTTTGATCAAGCCACACGAGTGCAGTGCCTTCGGGAAGGAATGCACTCCGCGGAATCCGCTCGGTGCCACGATGGTGTCGTCCGAGGGGGCGTGCGCCGCGTACTACCTGTACCGGCGCCTGGAACTTCAGGAGGCGGGTCATGCCGGCTGAGGAGACCGCTGTCGTGGACTTGTCGGCGTGGGTCTGCCCACTGCCGCTGCGTGATTCGCCGAACATCGTCATGGGGCACGGTGGTGGAGGAGCGATGTCCGCCGAGCTCATCGAGCACCTGTTCCTGCCCTCGTTCGGAAGCGCTGCCGATGCAGAACTCGGTGACTCGGCCGTATTCGACGTCGGCGGGGTGCGGCTCGCGTTCTCGACCGACTCGTATGTCGTCAAACCCATGGTGTTTCCCGGCGGAACTATCGGCGATCTCGCTGTCAACGGAACGGTGAACGACCTGGCGATGACTGGAGCGCAGCCATTGGTGATGTCGACGGCATTCATCCTGGAAGAAGGGACGGCACTGACCGACATCGCGGGAATCGCGAAGGCGCTCGGTGAGGCCGCGCACGTTGCCGGCGTTCGGCTGGTGACAGGTGATACCAAGGTCGTCGATGCCGGTCACGGCGACGGAGTCTTCATCAACACCGCAGGAATCGGGATTGTCGCAGACGGGGTGGACATCAGCCCCACTCGCGCACAAGTGGGTGACGTCGTGATCGTCAGCGGCGACATCGGCGTTCACGGCGTGGCCGTGATGAGTTGTCGCGAAGGTCTCGAATTCGGGACCGAAGTGCGCAGTGATTGTGCGGCCCTGAACGGCGTGGTGGCCGACATGATTGCCACCGGTGTCGACATCCACGTCCTGCGCGACCCTACGCGGGGCGGAGTCGCCGCGACCCTCAACGAGATCGCTCAGGCGTCGAACATCGGGGTTGCGCTGGTGGAGCGAGATCTGCCGATTCCCGCTGACGTGCGCGACGCCTGTGGGCTACTCGGCTTGGATCCGTTGTACGTCGCAAACGAGGGCAAGTTGATCGCTTTCGTTCCACGCGAAGATGCCGCCCTGGTTCTGGAAGCGATGCACGGCAATCCACTGAGTGTGGGAGCCGCCGTGATCGGGGAGTGCGTGGCCGAACATCGCACAATGGTGGTGGCGCGTACGGCATTGGGAGGCAATCGGGTAGTGGATTTGCCGGCAGGTGAACAACTTCCTCGGATCTGCTGATGACTGCCGTCGGTATGAACGGGCCGGCATTGTTTGCCCGCTACGCGTATCCGCCGAACGAGTTGGGTTACTGCGGACCCGACGATCCTTCAGTGCTGCTTCGTCTGGCCAGCGGCAACTCGGGCAGCGGCGACCGTGATCACGCTCGTCAATTCGACGGTGCGTGGCCGTACCTCGAGGCATTGGCTGTAGGAGCGGGCATCGACGACCCCCTGGATTCGCGAGTGATCGAAGCCTATTGGGTGGGAGGTGATCTCCTCGGCTCTCTCGATTCGGGGAAGTTGTTACAGCACTTGAGGGGGGCATTCGGTGAACGCGAGAACACCGGGTTCCTCCCCGTCCTCGGGGGTCGGGACCGCGCGCTCGCGCACCACAGTTTTCACGTATTTCTGGTGTATCCGTGGGTCAAGCTTCTTCGGAAGCGCGGTGCGGTCCCACTGTCCGTCCTCCAGAACTGCCGGATCAGATGGGGAGTGGTCGAGGATGTCGGCGAGGAGCATGCATTGGTGGTTTCGTCCCCGCTCGAGTTCGACGGTGAGCAACTCGCACGCGGCCGACCGGCAACGCAGAGAGTGCGGTGGAGGGTCGAGGGCAACGCGCTTGCGGCGATGCCCGTCCCCGGCGCTGTGGTGACGATGCACTGGGATTGGGTGTGCGACAGGATAACGGCAGAGCAATCACGTGCATTGGATGCCGCGGAAGACTCGGGATTGCGGATCGCGAACCGAATGCTGTCGACCGATATGTGATCGTCAGTTCCCCTCCAGGACGGAGGCTACGGTGAATTGGGGTAGCGCGGTAACGGACAGCGCACTGTGGTTGGCAGAGGCATATGCGATCACGGTAGTGGTTCTCGTCGTCACCGCGCTGCTGCTTGCTCGGTATACCGTCTGGGGCAACCAGTTTCGGCGAATGGCTTGGCCCTACTTCGATCCCCGGCGCACCGTCATTCCGCTGTCGATTCTCGCGTTACTGCTGCTGCTCACGATATTCGGTGTCCGCGTGACGGTGTTGTTCTCGTACTGGTACAAGGATTTCTACGACGCCATTCAGAACCTTGACGAAACCGCTTTCTGGCACTACCTGCGAGTGTTCGCGATATTGGCCGCAGTCCACGTCGCTAGCTCACTCGTCGTCTACCTGGTAGGCCAAACACTCGATATCAATTGGCGCAGTTGGCTCAATGACACATTGACCGACGATTGGCTCGACGGCCGCGCCTACTATCGCGGAAACTTCCTGGAGAACCCCGTCGACAATCCGGACCAACGTATTCAGGCAGACATCACCGCATTCGCGACGTCGTCCCGCACGTTGTCCATGGGCGCCGTCGCCGCAATGGTGTCGATCGTCAGCTTCACCAAGATCCTGTGGGATCTGTCCGGGCCGTTGACTGTTTTCGGTGCCGAGATTCCGCGAGCGATGATCTTTCTCGTCTACATCTACGTGTTGGTGACCACGGCACTCGCATTCTGGATCGGCCGGCCTTTGATCATGCTGAACTTCTTGAACGAGAAACTCGGCGCCACCTTCCGGTACGCGTTGGTTCGACTACGGGAGTACGGCGAAAGCATCGCCTTCTATCGCGGAGAGAACGTCGAACGACGCACGCTCGGACTACGTTTTGCTGCAGTGATCCGCAATATGTGGGCAATCGTCTTCCGGACGCTCAAGTTCAGTGGCTTCAATCTGGCAGTGGATCAGACAGCGGTGGTGTTTCCGTTTCTGGTCCAGGGATCTCGATTGTTCAGCGGGCAGATCACTTTCGGCGACGTGATGCAAACTGCTCAAGCATTCGGCCAGGTGCACAATTCGTTGTCGTTCTTTCGAGAGTCCTATGCCGATTTTGCAAGTTTCCGGGCCACACTGATCCGTTTGACCGGGCTCGCCGATGCCAATCGTCGTGCCCGCGCACTTCCCGTGCTCGACGCGTTCTCCGCTGGTAGTCATTTGGTTGTTCGGGGACTCGACGTGCGCACGCCGGTTGGTGAGGCGTTGATCTCCGAACTCGACATGTCACTGGGGCCCGGCGATGCACTGCTGGTGAAGGGTCCGTCGGGTAGCGGCAAAACCACGCTGCTCCGCAGCATCGCGCAGTTGTGGCCGTACACAAACGGTTCCGTGACCACCCCGGTCGGAGACGTCCTGTTCCTCTCACAACGGCCATACCTACCATTGGGTTCTCTGCGCGCGGGTTTGGCATATCCGGACCAGTTGCCCTCAGGTCAGCCGAACACCGGGCGCTCGGACTTCGACGACCGCAGGCTCCACGACGCGCTCGCCGAGGTGCATCTCGCACATTTGATCGGTCGGCTCGACGAGCCGGCTGATTGGACTCGAATTCTGTCGCCGGGCGAACAACAACGGTTGGCGTTCGCCCGAGTCCTCCTGATCCGACCGCGAACCGCATTTCTCGACGAGGCGACATCCGGAATCGACGAAGGCCTCGAGTACACGCTCTACGACATCCTTCGCCGTGAACTGCCCGACAGCATCATTGTCAGCGTCGGGCATCGCAGCACTCTCGACGTTTTTCACAATCGACAACTCGAACTGCGCGGTGCAGGACACTGGACTCTCGCTGATCACGAAGGCTGAGAAAACTTTCGACGGTCGGATTCTTGCGACAGGATTCGGCCGGGTTACCCGCCGCGCCGCGATCGATCGAAGACACCGACCGTCACGAGGTCGAAGGGTTGCGGAAGTCGTTTGTGCGCTGGAGCACCCAGGCCGCAATCCTGGTGCGCGAGCCGTACCCCAGTTTGTTCAGTATGTGATCGACGTGGCCGTCGACAGTGCGCTGAGAAATGACCAGCTTGTCCGCGATTGCTCGGTTTGTCAGGCCCTGTGCGACGAGTTCGGCCACCTGCTGCTCCCGCGGAGTCAGCACTTCGTCGGCCGCCGATTTCGGTGATCCACCGGGCGGTTGCCCTCTCAGCGCGCGGGCCGCTGCGTCGTCGAGAGTCAGAGCTCGTCCATGATCGAATGCTGTTTGAAACACCCTGTCTCCGAGCCGGTTACGAGCCTCGGTCACGCTGTTTTCGTGGTACGGGACCATGCTCCTGAAGGTGTCCATCGGGCTGCCCGTGGCGGTGAACAGCGTGTTGGCAGCTCCCATCAGTGTGGCTGCCAGCTTTGCGTCCCGGTCGACAAGCGTCCACGCGATTTCCTCGAGGCACCATGCACATCCGAACTGGTTACCCAGCCCTCGCAGCAATCGGAGAGAATCTTCGAGTAGCTCGATACCGCGAGCGTGGTTGCCATGACGCCATAGGGCGGATCCGTAGTCCGACATCGTCATCGACCGCCACAAGATTTCGCCGCGCGATTCGGTGAGGGCCAACTCCTCCTCGTAAATACTTGCAGCCCGGTCAGTTTCGCCGAGTGCGTCGACCACGAAGGCGAACCAGTAGAGCGCGGGTACCAGACGGGCGATGTCGTCGTTTGCCCGGAATGCCGCGACAGCCTGCTCCAGGTACTCGGCGCCGCGCACGAGATCGCCGTCGGCGACCGCGACGAATCCGAGCGTGTACCGCGCCAGTATGCGACCGTCGTCGTTCCGCTGCATCTCGGCCTGTCGCCGAGCCTCTTCGGCAATGCTTGTCGCCGAAGCGATATCTCGTTGGAGGGCTGCCAGCAGTGCGCCTGTCGCGGCGGCCTCGACTACCGCCTCACCGAGAGTGCCCTCGGTCAGTTCGGGCACCTCGGCCAGGGCGCGACCCAACCAGTAGCGACCTTCGTTGAATCGACCACGTGCAAGCCAGTAATCATGCAAGGCACTTGCGGTACGCAATGTGGCTTCGACCGAGTCGGGTTCGGTCAGACCGAATTCCAACGCGGTGCGCACGTTGGGTAAGTCGCGGTCGATCCGCGTCATCCAGTCGATTTGGTGCGGCCCCGTCCAGTCGACTCCGGCGCGGAAGACGAGTTGCCTGAACCACTCACTGTGCCTGCGCTGCAGCGAGACCCACTCGTCGACTGACACCAGTTCACGCCCGTAGTCGCGAAGAGTCTCGAGTAGGCGGTAGCGGACGTACGAGCCGTTTTGTTCACGGATGAGGATCGACTTGTCGACAAGGGACATCACGAGATCGCCCAAGTCGTCGTTCTGTGCTTCGTCGGCGAGAATTCCTTCGACGGACCCGAGATCGAAGCTACCCGCAAATACGCTCGAGTTCGCCCACAACGACTTCTCCGGCGGCGTACACAGATCGAAGCTCCAGTCGATACTCTGTGCAAGCGTTTGTTGACGCGCTGGAGCGTTCCGGCTGCCCCGCGTCAGCAGTTGGAAGCGGTCGTCGAGTTTTTGCAGGATCTGATCGACCGACATCGCCCTCAGTCGGGCAGCCGCCAACTCGATCGGCAGCGGTAGTCCTTCCAACCGGCGGACGATCTTCTCCACAGCCGCGCTGTTCTCGCTGGTGATGCGGAAGTCCGTCACGGAGGAACGTGCCCGCTGCTCGAACAGCATCATCGCATCACCATCACGGGTGTCGGTTGGCGACGGCGCCTCGGTGGGAAATCGCAGAGGCGGCACCCGTAATACCATCTCGCCGGGAATGTCGAGCGGTTCTCGGCTGGTCGCCAGAAGTGCCAATCGGGCACAGCACCGGAGGAGTTCGGCGGCGGTGTCGGCCACCCAGCCGATGAGGTGTTCGCAATTGTCCAGAACAAGCAGGACCCGTTCGTCGACGAGACGGCCGATCAGTACCGATCGCGGTGACCGCGTAGATCGGTCTTGTACTCCGAGTGCGGCAAGAATCGTCTGATCGAGAAGTGCCGGCTCCCGCAGTTCGCTGAAGTCGACGAACCAGACGCCCCCGGGGAACGCACGAGAGGAATCATCGGCGGCACGGAGCGCTAAGCGGGTTTTGCCGACCCCACCCAGGCCCGTAAGGGTCACGAGCCGGTAGTCCGACAGCAGGCGTCGGACTTCTTTGGCCTCGGACCGGCGACCGACGAAACTGCTCAGTTCGATCGGTAGGTTTCCTCGTTTTGCCGCCATGAGAATCGCGCCGAATTTGTACGTGCTGAGTGGATTGACCCCACACAGTGTACGCGGACTCGCGTGTGTGAAATCTGTCAACGCACCACCGGTGTTTGTCCGTGATTGCCGTTGGGTCGAAGCTTTTCGGTGCATGACGCGGAATAGCGAACACTTTCCACCGACGTAGTTCGCGCCTCATTCGAAAGGGATGAGAGGCGCATTTCATCTTTCTGGCGCACTTACGATTCGGGCATGAAACGTGTGTGGGAAGGTGTGCGGCGCTACGGCAAGACGCTGCACTCGGTCGGGTTGTCGTTCGGTCTGGTGTTTTTCGTCCTCTCGATGAGCCCGTCCCTCTTACCGCGCGCGTGGTACCTGCAGGGCGTGGCAACCGGTATTTCCGTCGCCACCGGGTACGGCATCGGTGTGAGCGTGGCGTGGATGATCCGCAAATGCGGAGTCGAACCGAGATGGTCGGACCGGACCAAGCGGATCGGTTGGGCCGTACTCGCCGTACTGGCAGTGATATTGGTGCCTCTGTTTCTGATCTTGGGTTCGTGGTGGCAGCAGATCGTCCGTGATCTGGTCGAGGCGCCTCGCGTGAACCGGGCGAACTATCTTCTGGTGCTGCTGATTTCGCTGGTGGTGTGGTTGACCTTGTTGGAGGTGGGTCGTGGTCTGCGGTATCTCACCAGAGGGCTCGCTGCCGTTGCTCTGCGGTTTGTTCCCAAGGAAGCAGCGAAAGTCGCGAGCTTGGTCGTCGTCTTCGCGTTGGCGATCTTCGTCGTCAACGGTGCCCTCTACAACGGGCTCATCGCTTTTGCGAACTGGAGTTTCTCCGGCGCGGACAACGACACGCCCGATGGTATCGACCAGCCTCTGATCGCCGAACGCAGTGGTTCACCCATGTCTGCCGAGGCATGGGATTCGCTGGGCAAGGAGGGTCGCACTTTCATGGGTAGCGGGCCGTCTGCGGTGCAGATTTCCGCGCTGACCGGCCGGGACGCGAAGCAACCCATCCGCGTGTACGCCGGCCGTGAGTCGTCGGATTCCGTCGACGGTGTCGCGCAGCGGGTCGTCAACGAACTCGAGCGCACCGGCGGCTTCGACCGTGCCGTCCTGGCAGTAGTGACCACCACCGGCCGCGGCTGGGTGAACGACGACGTGGCGTCCGCTTTCGAATACGTCCAGGGCGGCGACACCGCCATCGCGGCGATGCAGTACTCGTTCCTTCCCAGCCCTTTGGCATTCATCGCCGATCGCGAAACCCCGATGGCCGCAGGCCGGGCGCTGTTCAACTCTGTCTATGCGAAGTGGATCGATCTGCCGCTCGACAAGCGCCCCAAGCTTGTCGTTTTCGGCGAGAGCCTCGGATCGTACGGGGGACAGGCCGCGTTCGCGGGAGCACAGGACATGGCGACGCGGGTGGATGGGGCGTTGTGGTCGGGGACTCCGAACTTCACCGCTCAATGGCAGGAGATCACCAGCAGTCGTGACTCCGGCTCACGGGAAGCCGTGCCGGTGATCGACGACGGGCAGTCGATTCGTTTCGCTGCCTATCCGGAGGATCTCGAACTGGATGCGCCGTGGAACGACTCACGCGTCATGTACTGGCAGCACGCCAGCGACCCAATTGTCTGGTGGTCTTTCGACCTGCTTCTGAACAAGCCGGACTGGCTTGCCGAGCCTCTCGGCCGTGATGTCGATCCGGGAATGACGTGGATACCGTTCGTGACATTCTGGCAGGTGACACTCGACATGGTCTTCTCGGCGGACGTTCCGCCAGGTCACGGGCACAACTACGGTGCCGAGGCGGCGGACATGTGGGCGCGGATCCTGCACCCCGACAACTGGTCTCAGTCGGACACCGACGCGATTCGCGGCGCTCTGACGAACGACTTTCAACCCACCAAGTAGTAGTGCGGAGTGCGGACCTCGTGACGGTCTCTCGTCGTTGGACCGGGAGTACTCGCTCTAGATCGTTCTATCACTGTTTGTCAGCTATCTAACAAGGAGCGCGATGCATTCATCAAGAACACTCGTAGCTGCGGTGGCGCTGAGCGCGATCACTGTATTTGCCGGGGCTGGGTCCGCGGTTGCCGCGCCGGCGGTCGGATCTGTCGATTTCGGCTCGTCGAGCGGATCCGGATCAGGAACCGGTTCGGCTAGCGGATCCGAATCTGGTTCTGTCGATTTCGGATCCGGCGGACCGGACGTCGAGCATCCGGTGTCGACCTGCTTCTGGTCCGTGCCGATCAATCCCGAGCGCGCGGACCCACAGCTCAACTACGCCTTTCCTGACACTGCGGCGATTTACTGGGCTGCGCAGTTCACAATCCCCGAGAACGCCGAGTTGGTTATCCGAGGGCAGTATGCGCATGCGCGCTATCAGTCGTTGAACTCGTACAACGCAGCAACCGCGATGCCGACCGCCGTCCTCAATGACATTTCGACAGCTCCCGACGCAGGTTCGCGCAACACCTATCTTCCCGGTGCCGATCGATCGAACGAAAGTGCCAGGTCGTACACGGCTTCCGTCCTCAACGAGGCCTCGCCTGTTGAGCCGAAACCCAACACCTTGTATGCCGGTGTGCCAGGTCAGGACCGGATAAGCCTGCTTTATCGCATCTACCTGCCGGACAACGGGCGTGATCTCACCGGCGGCGTTGGACTGCCGGAGCCAGAGCTGCACCTTTCCGGTGGTCAGGTGTTGCGCGGGCAGGATCTGTGTTCAGCGGTCGGTGCGGACAACGGAATCTTGAAGCCGGCTTCGCTGTCGCTGGACACGTACAAGGCATTGCGTGACCAACCGGGCAAGCCTGCGACATTCCCTTCCGAGCAGACACCAGTCTGGCGGGCGTACTACAGCGCCGAGTTCACGCTCGGCTGTACCTATCTCGGCAAATGCGATGGCACACCCCAGCGGGTGGGCGGGCAGTACTCCAACATCGACAACAGCTACGTCACCGCCGAAGTCAACCGTGGGTTCGGCGAAGTTCTAGTACTTCGGGGAGAGTTGCCGAGGACTCCGAAGACGACAGGCGGCGCAAAGAATCTCGACAGCGCAGTCGACATGCGGTTCTGGTCGATGTGCAGCAATGAATCGCTGGCAACGACGAAGGTAGCGACGTGTCTGTTCGACGAGCAGATGGCCACTGATGCGGATGGTCGCTACACGATTGTCGCGTCGCTCCCTGAAGACCGACCCGCAAACGCTACGAAGGAATGTGGGGTGTCATGGCTTTCGCTCTCGCCGGCCGGTGACGGCGCAGGGCATCCCGACGATTCCCTCTTGATCATGCGGAACATGCTGCCGGCCAAGGACTTCAGCCACGCTGCACACGACACCAAGACGCCCGGTGACGAGAAGGCAGTGATGGGAGAGTATTTGCCGGACGGGCAATATACGTCCAAGCTCGCGTTCGAGGGCAGTGGCTGCGCGAAGTAACCCGTCCCTACGCGTGAGGTCACTACTCGAGATTGTGTCTGGTGATCCTCCTCGATGATGTCGGCTGCGCTCTGCTGCGAGCGCAGCCGACACACCGTTGGCCAAGTCTTTTCGCGATCTTCGGTGGGGAATCGAGGCCTGCGGTTCAGGCACTCATCCCTTTCGAATGAGGCATGAACTACGCAGGCGCTCGCAGTGTCAGCATTATCGCGCAGCGGTATCGGCTGTGCTCTGTTGTCCGTCGTGGCGGACAGGGGCGGCTTTTCTCGCCTACTGCCTATCCTGCTTGCCGCAATCAGAAATGAGTTTTGACATGGGTTCCGTTGTCGGAGAACTTCTCCCATTGGCCGTCGGTGTCGCCGTGTCGCCGGTGGCCGTCATCGCCACTATCTTGATGTTGCTCTCCAAGCGAGCGGGTAGCACCAGCGCCGGGTTCGCGGTGGGCTGGTTACTCGGAATCTTCATCGCTACAGTTCTTTTCGTCATCTTGTCCAGTGCCGTCAGCACGTCAGACGACGGACCGTCCGCCACGGTTTCGTGGATCAAACTAGCTCTCGGTGTCCTCCTGTTGGCCGTCGGGGTCAAGCAGTGGCGGGGGCGCAGCGGCGAGCACGAAACACCGAAGTGGATGCAAGCCGTCGACGAGATGACCGCGGTCAAGGGATTGGGCCTTGGATTCGCGCTCGCCGCGATCAACCCGAAGAACCTGCTCATGTGCATCGCGGCCGGAGTGTCGATCGGCTCGGCGTCGTTGGCGACCAGCGGAGCGATCACCTCGATTCTCGTATTCACGGTCATCGCCAGTTCAACTGTCGCGATCCCGGTCATCGGATACCTGGTGGCTGCTGATCGCCTGCGAAAGCCATTGGCCAATCTCAAAGTCTGGCTCGAGGACAACAACACCACGGTGATGAGTGTGTTGATCTTGGTCGTCGGAGTTGTTCTGATCGGCAAGGGAATTGGCGGAATCTTCTGATACCCGCTCTTTCGCGTGGTGTGAACGCGCGATTCCCGGATGATCGTTCGATCAGGCGCGCTTGACCGCGTAGTCGCCGTCGGCGTGACCGATCAGTTGCCATCCGCCCTCGATCGGGGACAGTCGGACGTCGGAGAGATTCGTGGTCTCGAGCTGTGGCCGGTCGGTGCCGGGGTACCAGGCCTCGACCCGTCCGGTGCCGCTCCCGTCAAACCCGTCACGCGATACCTCCGTCAGCGAGCCGGGCGCTGCCCGCGGATACGCTCGCGAGAGTGGCGCGGCGAATCCCTCTACGAGCCCGAGTGATTCACCGGACGGGCAGTCGATGCGATTCAGATTTCCCTGCGGCTGGTGGGTATTGCCGTCGCGAACCGGGTGGGGGTCACCGCACGCTTGTGTCCACGACCACCACGCACCGCCCATCCGGTACCTGTCGGTGGCATCGACGAAGCGGTCGACGTCTGCTCTCTGCTCGTCGGCGTCGCCGAACCAACCCCATTCACCCGTCCACAACGGTGCGTCGTACCAGGCGGCAGCGAGGTCGGCGATCTTGAATCCGTCTTCGATTCCGGGAAATTCGCTACTGACCGTTATCGATTCGCTGTAGAGATGGGGCGAGAAGACCACCAGGGGATCGGTCAGGTAATGGCGTGGAGGCAGCGCGTCGAGGCCGAAAGCCGACCAGATCGCGCTGGGCTCGAAGAACACGAGGTGTGGAAATCCTCCTGCTTCGGCCTGTCTGATGGCGTCGGTGGCCCGCTTGTAGAACTGCCCGATCTGATCAGCTGCCGTGAATGGATCGCGCAGGCCGGGGTTCGGTTCGTTCAACAGGTCGTATCCGGCTACAGCTGGTTCGTCTTTGAACTCGGCAGCCAACCGCGCCCACGTCGCGACGAGGCGACTCTGGATTCCTTGCTCGTCGTCGTAGAACGCCTGGAAGGCATGGGCGATCGCGGGTGCGGCTTCCCTGAGCCCACCGATGTTGCAGGTTGTCCATCCGCCGGTCAGGGTTGCCCACTCGGGTGCGCCGTCCCAGCCGACTCCCGGCCGCATGAATGACGGGCACGACTGGTCGCTCGGAGTGCCGACGTACGGGCCCCATGCATCCTGATGCATGTCGAGAACGGTGTAGATGCCGTGGTCTTTTGCATCCTCGACCGCTACTCGAACGCGGTCGACGTACGCAGTGTCGAATGCACCGCGGGTCGGTTCCAGGAGGGACCACGCGACGTTGAGCCGGACGACGTTGAAGCCCAGCGCTGCCATCTGCGCGAAGTCCGTTCTTCCCAGCGGCGTAACGGTGGGTAGACCGGTGCCGTTGGTTGCGTAGTCATTGAGACCGTTGGCGTTCACGCCGCGGAGCAACACCGTTCGTCCGTCGACGTCCTTGATCGTTCGATCTGCGACGGTCAGTTGGGGGAGAGTCCAGCCCGGATCCGGTGGTGCAGCGTTCGCCGCCGGAGTTGCAATCTGGAGGACCAGGATTGCGAGGGTGGCAAGCAACAGCGCACGCATCCATCGACCTTTCTAGACAAACGTCCAATTCCGAGTCGAGGCTAGCGTGAGAAGACCTCTTTCCGGCGCGGTTTGCTCATACCTGTCACGGCCCCGCGTTGCCGAGAACACGTCGGACACGTGCTCCTGCTGGAGGTGTCATCATTGTCGACAAGTCTCGACCCGAGGGAGCCCTGGTGAAGCTTGCATTGACTGATCTGATCGAACAAATGCCTCGTGACGATTTGGCGAGTACGCGAGCGTTCTATGCGTCGCGGCCTGCCGGTGTCGGTCCGAGTTCCCTGCAAGAACTGCTTGTGGTGCGAGCATCCAGGGTGGTTGATCCCACGGCGAGCCGGGCTGTTGAACACACACTCGACATCGAGGGCCGATCCGTTTCGGTGCGCGTAGTCACTCCGAAAGACGGCGATGTCAACGGGGTCTATCTGTATCTTCCGGGTGGGGGTTTCTACATGAGTTCAGCGGCCAGCGCTGACGCCCGAAGCATGAGACTTGCCGACGAGGTCGGGGTGGTAGTGGTTACCGTCGATTACCGGCTTGCACCGGAATTCCCTTGGCCGGCAGCGCCGGACGATTGTGAGGCGGTCGCCTTGTGGCTGCTTGATGTCGCTGCCGAACGGTTCGGGACGACCAGGCTCGCCATCGGTGGCATGTCGGCGGGAGCAACCTTGGTGACGACGACGTTGCTGCGCCTTCGTGATCGAGGTCTGGCCAAGGCATTTTCGGGTGCGGTGCTGGAAGCGGGCACGTACGACGTCAGTGCCCAGACTCCCGCGGGCCGCACCATCAGCGACGAATACTTCATCGAAGCCTACGTCGGCCATGTCGATGATCGCACTCTTCCGGATATTTCTCCGACATTCGGCGACCTCAGCGGCCTGCCGCCGACCCTCGTTGTCGTTGGATCAGAAGACGTGGTCCTGGCAGAGAACCTTGCCATGGTGGCGCGACTGTCGGCGGCCGGAAACGACGTCGACTTGCGTCTCTATCCTGATGTCCCGCATGGATTTACAAACCATCCAACGCCTGTTGCCCGCCGCGCTGCGTCGGATATGGGTGCCTGGCTTGGGCAATGTCTCGACGGCGAGTCGGAGTGACAAGCACGGGCGCGGTTCAGCGTGCCGAGGACACGCGGCGCGTGTTCGGTGTCAGATGGTGGTCGAGCGTTCGGCGATGAAACAGTTCGAGGCTCACGATAGATTTCATCAGGCCGTCGAGGGTTCGCGCATCCCATCCGGTCAGATGCTGCCAGCGGTCGAGTCGATACGTGACAGAGTTCGCATGCAGGTGGATGTCACGGGCGGCAGCGCTGACGGAGAACCCGCTTCGGGCGAAGGCGCGGACGGCATCCATCAGATGTGAGTGCTCTTCGGCCACGGACGCCCCAGCCTGTAGAAGCGGCAGCAGCTCGTCCTGGTGGGTGGCAAGAGTGGCGATGAGCCATTCGTCGGCAAAACTGACCGTCGTGCCCGGCGCTGTCGCCAACTGCAATGTGCGCTCGGCGTCTTTGATGCTTTGAGCTGCGCCGACGAGCCCGACCCGGGGCATCCCGATACCTAGTGAAGTTCGTGGATGATCTCGCATGATTGCGTGGATGACTTCGGTTGGTTCGCCCTGACACATCACGATTACTCGGGAGCCATGTCGACTGCAATGCGCGACAGCATGCACGGAATCCAGGGTTCGTTGCAGGTTTTCCACTTGTGCTTCTGACCATTCCTCCTCGACGGCCGACAGTGCTTGGAACGATTTCTGTGTATCGAATCCGAGGGTTTGTGCCAGCTCTCGGGCGTTGCTCAGTTCCATATCCGTTGCACTGTGCAGTGTTTCGAAGAATCGGTATCGAACGCCGGCGCGGATGGCCTGCTCGCTGCGCGTTGCCTCGGAGTGTCCGACTGCGACTGCGCTCGTCGCGGCGTGAACGAGGTCCCAGAGTTTGCCGCCTGCTTGCAGCAGCTCGTGTGTTGGTTTCGTGGACCGCTGGACCATCGTGTCCCAGAGCTCACGAGATGCAATGTGATAGGTCTCGATGACATCGGAGAGGGGGAGCCCTTGCATCGCGCGACGGCGCCCGAGTTCGCGGTTTCGGTCGGTGTCTTCTGTGGTGATCGTTTCGTTCTCGGCGACGGCACACAGCATTGCGGACAACTGTTTGCGGATGTAGTTGCCTTGCTCGGCCACTGGTACCGCGGAGTAGGCCGGGAGTTCGCTGCGAATCTGTTGTACCGCGCGCTCGGTGAGCGCTTCGAGCTCGTCGGAAACCTCGCGACACAACCGTCGGATCGTGTCTTCTTCTTCGACGTCGGTTACGTCCACGGGGTTACTCCTTTGTGCGTGCTTGGTCTTGCGTCCCGTGAATTTCACGAACGAGCGTCGTGGATTCCGGGGTTCACCCATGGTCCCGCCATAGTGACGGGAGGCACACTCAACGCTAGACCGGACGACGATTCGACGGCAAAACGCCCCTCGCCTCATCTGCTCCGGATCGATCAACGGCTAAGGAGCCACAATCATGTCCAACGAGGCGAAGAGTGCCTTGCTCGCAATCGGAGTTCCGTTCGTCGGGGTGCTGGGCGGGATAGTTGCGCTCTCCGGATCCGAACTGACTGTTCTCGGATTTCCCATTTTGTTCGCGTGGCTTTTCCTGTGGATGCCGCTGACCTCGTTGTGTCTCCACATGGCATGGAAGTTCTTTGACCGCAAGGACTTCGAGGAAGCGGAACGAAACGAACTGGCTCAGGCCAAGACCGAGATCGGGGATCCGACATGATCGCTGCAACATTTACGCTCGTGCTACTCCTCGCGCTCGGCGCCGGAGTGCTTTCACGCCGTGGAAGCAAAAAAGAGATCTCCGACTACCTCGTGGGCGGGCGATCTTTCGGTCCCGTGCTGGTTTTCATCCTGGGAGCAGGTGAGGCCTACAGCATCGGTACGCTCATTGGATTCCCCGGCGGTGTGTACGCCCACGGGGCAAGCTACGGCGTCTGGTTCATCGGATACATCTTGCTTGCCTATCCGATCGGATACTTCTTTGCGCCCTACCTCTGGCGGGGAGGTAAGCGGTACAACGCGATGACGCTGCCCGATGTGGCCGGGCGGCACTTTCGGTCGCGCGGGTTGGAACTGACAATCGCGATTGCCTCGGTAGTCTTCCTCATTCCCTGGGGGCAGTTGCAGCTTGCCGGCCTCCAGGTCGCGCTGAGCGGACTTGGCATCACCATCAACCCGACGGTGGCAGTTTTCGTCGGCGCTGCGCTTGCTCTGCTCTTCCTCCTGCTTTCGGGTGTACGTGCACCGGCGTTCGTGTCTTACGTCAAGGACGCAGCTCTGCTGCTGGGAGCGATCCTGATCGGACTGGCCGCCACGGCCAAATCCGGCGGTATCACGAAGCTCTTTGCCGATGCGGCATCCCATGGGGCCGGGCAGGCCTCGCAATCCACCGTCACCGGTTCGTCGCTGACCTTCGTGCTCACCACAATTGTGTTCCAGTCACTCGGCTTTTTCGTCTTCCCCTTCATCGTGCAGGCCGTGCTATCGGCGAAGTCCGAGGCAACCCTCAAGCGAGTCGCCCGATTCAACCCGCTGTACATGCTCATGTATCCCTTCCTCGTCGCTGCTGCCTTCGGAGCAATTTCATTGCTGCCCAACAAGCTCGAGGGCGCAGAGTCCAACGAGGTCCTCCTGCAACTGTCCCGCCTCGTGCTCCCGGACTGGCTGACCGGAGTGGTGGCGGGTGGTGCGGCACTGTGCGCGATCGTTGTTCTGTGTGGCTCGGCGCTGGGAATCGGCTCGATCGTCTCGCGAAACATCGTTCCTGGAATACCCGAATCACGTCAGAGAGTGTGGGTGCGCGGGGTCATAGTCGCCTACCTCGGCCTCTCGCTGATCCTCACCCTCGCCGCACCCCAATTGCTGCTGACGCTGGTGAATACCGCGTATTACGGGGTGACCCAGGCCGTGGTGGTGTTCGCGACGATGATCTTCGGGTGGAAGCTGCGACCGGCAGCGCTCGCGATGGGCGTGGTGCTCGGCGACGTGCTGGTGCTCTGGCTGTACCTCGACACACACGGCACGGTATCGATGTGGTTGGCGGACAAAGGCATGAACATCGGTGCCGCAGCCCTTGTTCTGAACGTGTTGTTCGTGTCCGCCACCCGGGTGATGTGGCCTCCTGTCGAAGCGGTTTCGGGCCTCCGTGCAGAAAATCGATCGGCACCAGTGCCTTGCCCCGCAGTCCCGACCGCGAAGGCGGATATCCGATGACTCGGACACTACTCACCGCAGATGCAATCCTCACCCAAGACGCAGCGTCACCCCAGGTTGAGGCGCTCGTCCTCGATGGAGGCCTGGTTGTCGCCACCGGAAGTCGAAAGGACATGGGGGAGTACACCGGACCGGAAACTCGTCGGCTCGATCTCGCCGGCGCTACTGTGATCCCGGGGCTGATCGAGTCGCACATTCACCCGACCTACTCCGGCTTGACTGACGGATGGGCTGATTGCCGGACGCCACCGTGCGCCTCGATCACGGATATCCAAGGGGCTCTGCGGAACTCAACTCCCACTCACGGCTGGATACGTGGATGGGGGTACGACGACACACAACTTCGAGAAGGTCGCCATCTCACACGCGATGACCTCGACGCAGTCTGCACCGACCGCCCGATCATCGTTCTGCACATCTCGGGGCACTTTGCGGTGGCAAACACTGTTGCGCTTGCAACTGCAGGCATCGACGAATCGACGGTGGATCCCGGGGACTCGCAGTTTCCGCGTGGGGCGGACGGGAGGCTCACAGGGATGGCCTGGGAAATCGACGCCGTGGCACGGTTGAGTGGCGCGATACCAGACCTGACACAGGCAGAGGTGCAGACCGCGTTGCTGCGTAGCTTGACACTGGCGCGTTCGCGAGGAATCACGACCGTCCACGATCTAGGGGTCGGCCTGTCGGCGGGCATGCAGGAGTTGGCCGCCTATCGTGCCCTGGACACCATGGGCGAGATGCCCGTGCACACGGTTGGCTTCCTTCGGGGTGATCTCGCGATCGCAGAACTGGAGGAAAGGAACATCGCTTTCACGGCTGCACCGGCCCCAGGGTCACGCTTCCGCCTGGCCGGCGCCAAATTCTGGGCGGATGGGTCCATTCAAGGATTGTCTGCAGCCTTGCGAACTCCGTATACCTGCAGCCCGAACCATCACGGTGATCTGCTCTATCCGCAGGAGCAACTCGACGACATGGTTCTCCAGGTGCACCGCGAGGGAGGTCAGGTCGCGGTGCACGCCAACGGCGATGCGGCTGTAGCCGCCGCCATCGCGGCGCTGCGCAGTGCGCACCGCAGTGACGGACGTCGAGCGCGGCACCGTATCGAGCACTGCCAGGTGAGTGGGCCTGCGGATCTCGAGGCGATACGTGATGCCGAGATCGGGGTGAGCTTTTTCGTCAACCATGTTTTTCATTGGGGCGATCGTCACCGTGACCGTTTCCTCGGTCCTGAGAGAGCCGGCAACCTGGACCCGCTGGCGTGCGCCGATGACATCGGCTTGAAATTCGGGCTGCACTCGGATTGCCCGATAACGCCGATGGATCCCCTCCAGACGATTAGGACTGCTGTGAATCGGCTGACCATGGGCGGTGCCGTGCTTGGCGCCCACCAACGGATCGGAGTGCAGCGTGCAGTGCAGGCCATGACTGTGGACAGTGCGTACTTGGTCCATGACGAAGGACGGGTGGGGATCTTGGCGCCGGGTCGTCGTGCGGACCTTGTCGCGCTCGACGGCACTCTTGCTGCTCTCGCAGACGCTTCGTCCGACATTCCTCAGCCTGCACTGGTCATGGTCGACGGCCGGTAGCGCATGAGATTGATTTCGTCCCAACGGATACCAGCTCGAGGTGGAGATTCGTGCAGTTGCTCGACAGTGAAGTTGTTCGGCGCTGTGCAGTTACGGCTGCCGCCGCGGCCGCGGTCTGTCGTTCGATCGGGCCCGGCGTGGTCGATGGCGACGCAGTGACGGGCAAGAGTTTCTTCCTGCAGGATGGCGGCTGGCCGGGCACCTGAACACATGTCCGGTTTCTGGAGCAAAGTCGGGACGAGGAGCGTGCCACCCTTGTAATCTCGCACGGGAGTTTGCGGGGCGCGGGGTATCCCGCACAGCGAATGAGAGGATGAAGGTGACAACTGTCTACACGCGCCGCCGAGGGGCGCGCCCTTTCGGAATCGCCCTCGCTGCGCTGGTCGCTATGGGTGCGGCCCTGACAGGCCCCACACTCGCCTCCGCTTCGAGCGGCGACCTGCAATTGGGTTCGAGTCAGTTCGGATCGTCCGGGGAGCAACCGCCGCTGCCGGAGATCCCACCGCCGTCCGCGGCCGAGATCAGGCTCGACGAGGCGCGGAACTTCCGCGATATCGGCGGGTATCGGACTACCGACGGCAGGACCGTCCGGACAGGCCTGGTGTTCCGTTCCAACAAGCTCAGCTCGCTCAATGAGACTGATCTGGCAAAACTCACCGCCGCGAACCTGACCCTCGACGTCGACCTGCGCAACGCCTCCGAACGTGCGGAGGATCCCGATCGGATCCCCGCCGGGGTCACCTACCAGGTCGCCGACGTCGTCAGTATCGAACACGGCATCGCGTTCCACGAGTTCGTTCCCCTGACCCTCGGTCGCGCGTTGATCGACGGCGCAGTCAAGGGAACCTCGAACATCGGCCAGAGCATCGGCTACCCGTTCATGGTCAACTACCGTGGTTCCGATGTCGCCTTCCGTGACCTGCTGACTGCGATCGCGAACAACTCCGACGGCGCAACCGTCTACCACTGCAGTGCAGGGAAGGACCGCACCGGTTGGGGTACCGCGATCCTGCTGACCATTCTGGGTGTCCCGCGTGAGTTCATCAGTGCCGATTTCATGGCGTCGAACACGTACCTGGGCCGGGACGACGCGGTGGACCTGTCGTGGCTCGATGCGGCGTATGCACAGGTGGACCGGCTCTACGGCGGTATGGATACTTACGTACGGGAGGGCCTCGGCGTCGACCAGGGCACTGTCGACTCTCTGCGCGCCAAGCTTCTCCTCTAAGCGGAGCTCCACGCCCGGCTTCTTGCCTACTCGGACCTTCTTCTGTCCCAGTGCGACCTGTGGTTGCGGGAGCGCGCGATTGTGTGGCGCCGCTCCTGGGGTGGGCCCGAGGTTTCTTGGCCGTGTGCGATCACCAAGTGGCGCAAGAACTTGGCGCGCAAGAATCACGACTGGTCATGGACTCGACGCTGGCCAATTGGTCAGCATCGAATCGAGAGCCTCGAGGATTCTTGCCCAGCTTTCGGCGCTGTCCGGTGCACTGTGGCTGAACGATCCACCCAGCTCGAGGCTGGCGTACCCATGAAAAACGCTGCCGAGCAACCGAACTGCGTGGGTCTGATCGAGATCGGTGAGGTTGTACCCGCGCAGAATCGATCGCATCATCTGCGAGTGTCTGAAACCCGCGCTCGCGGCCGCGGCCTCCGGGGTGAGGCGCATCTGTGACGCGGCGTACCGACCAGGGTGTGACCTCGCGTAGTTGCGGTACACGTTCGCGAAGGCGGTCAAGGCGTCGCGGCCGGACCGACCGGCCACGGCGTCGGCAGCCTGGTCGGCCATCTCTTCCAAGGCAAGCAGCGCGATTCTGGTTTTGAGGTCGTTCGAACTTTTCACGTGCGAGTACAGGCTTGCGACCTTGACGTCGAACGCTCTGGCGACCGCCGATACGGTCACCTGCTCGAAGCCCACCTCGTCGGCCAATTCGGCGCCCGCCACGGCGAGGCGTTCGGGTGTCAGTCCTGCGCGAGGCATGTCCGTTGGTCCTGTTCGTCGAGAAGTGAAACCGCTTGCCTAAATAGTATAGGCAAATTACTGTGTGCTGTAGTTAAAACCTTCGCAACTTATCTACAGGTGAATGAGATGAACAGCCAGAGCAGCTGGATTACTACCGTAATTTCCGAGGACATCGTGCGCGGAGCCCTCGAGCTCGAGCGGACCGAACGCGGTGTGCTGACACACCGTCTGCCTGCCAGAGCTCGCACGCAATTCGCTGACGGGCAGATGGCAATGGCGCAATCACAACCGTCCGGAGTGCGGCTGGTGTTCCGAACCAGCGCTACGGCCATCGAACTCGACACTCTGCCCACGAAAATGATCTACATCGGTGCTCCGCCGAGGCCGCAAGGGGTGTACGACCTGATCGTCGACGGCGAACCAACCGGGCACGCAATCGCTGAGGGTGGCAACACGGTGACGATCGACATGGCGACCGGTACCGCTCAGAGACAATCCGGACCCGTCAGCACCATCCGCTTCGCGGACTTGCCCGCGCGATCCAAGACCGTCGAGATCTGGTTGCCGCACAACGAAACCACCGAACTTGTCGCATTGCGAACCGACGCCCCGCTCGAACTCGCAGTCGGCACGAAGCGTGATGTGTGGCTCCATCACGGAAGCTCGATCAGTCAAGGCTCCGGCGCTGAAAGTCCCTCCCGCACTTGGCCTGCTCTCGCAGCCTCCCTCGGCGGCGTGGATCTGATCAACCTCGGGTTCAGCGGCAGCGCTCTGCTGGACCAGTACGTCGCCCGCGCTATGCGAGACACTCCTGCCGACCTCATCAGCATCAAGATGGGCATCAATCTGGTCAACTCCGACGTGATGCGCCTGCGGGCCTTCACGTCGGCAATGCACGGCTTCCTCGACACGGTCCGCGACGGTCATCCAGTGGCTCCACTGCTGGTCGTCTCGCCTGTCTATTGCCCGATTCACGAAGACACGCCTGGACCTGGTGCATTCGATTTCGACGCGCTTGCCAGAGGCGAAATGCGATTCGTTGCTACCGGCGATCCCGCCGAGCGCGCAGCCGGAAAGCTGACGCTGCGCTCTATTCGGGAAGAGTTGGCGCGCATCGTAACCCAGCGATCGGCGGATGATCCCAATCTGCATTACGTCGACGGGTGCGATCTCTATGGTGCGGCCGAGAACGAAGAGTTGCCGCTTCCCGATCAGCTCCATCCGGACGCTGCGACGCACCGTCTCATCGGCGAACGCTTTGCCCAACGGGTATTCGCAGACGACGGCGCATTCGCACGCACGGTGTGATCGCGCAATCTGGTTCGATCGGATTTCACACGATTTGACCCTGACGTAGCGTGAGGGCTCACGATGGCTTCATGACCGATACTTACCCGGCATTCGACATCAGCCCCGTCCCTGTCCCCGCTACAGACGCCGTGCCTCCGGAACAGTTCCGAGGTCTCTACGGAATGCCCATGTTCGTGGCGGTTCCGACATCGGATCTGGCCGAATCTGCCGACTTCTGGATCCGTGGGCTCGGTTTCTTCGACCTCTTTTCGGTACCGGATCGACTGACGCACCTGCGACGCTGGGCATTTCAAGACGTTCTGCTCGTGCCCGGCGAATGTGCAGATTCACCACCGTCCGTCAGTGTGAGCTTTGCGTGTGTGCTGAGTCAGATGGACCAGATAGCACAGGCGTGTGAGGAATTGCGGCCCGGATGCACCAGCGGTCCACATCTGAAGCCGTGGAATTCACTGGAGTTGGAGATTGTGACACCGGAGAACGCGCGCGTGATCATGACGGCCGCTCGTCCGTACGACCCGAACAGTGCCGAGGCCGAGCATCTGCGAGGCATGGGAATTGACGGACCCGACGACTGAACCGAGGTCTGACGCTGTGGCCTCCCGAACCGCGTCTGTCAGACTGGATCACGTGACGGACCAACTCTTCGGAGACGAGGCAGACAGTGCTCTCACTGTCGGTGCTGCCGCATCACGACTAGGCATAACCGTACGTACCCTCCATCATTGGGACGCAATCGGTTTGGTGCGTCCGTCCGGGCGCAGTGACGGGGGCTACCGGCTGTACACCGACGCGGACCTCGGTCGCATCGGCCGGGTGCTTGTCTACCGTGACGTGGGTTTGTCGCTCGACGAGATCGGGATATTGCTCGATGCGCCCGCAGCCCACGTGGACGAGACGCTGCGTGGGCAGCGCGCCGAGTTGCGGCAACGGATAGCCGACTTGGAGGAACTGGGCGAGTCCTTGGATCGCATCATCGATGCCAGGAAGTCGGGTGTGCTGTTGCCGGCACACGAGCAGGTCTCGATCTTCGGCCGACACTGGCAGCCGTCATGGGGACCTGAGGCGCACGAGCGTTGGGGTGACAGTGCGCAGTGGGCGCAGCACGCGGAACGGTCGGCGGGTAGGACCGCTGAGGATTGGCAGAAGATCGCCGACTGCGTCGAGACGCTCAACGAAGATCTGGCGCTGGCCTGCCGATCCGGTGTCGAACCGGGAAGCGGCGAGGCGAATTTGCTGGCAGAACGGCACCGAGCGTCGATCGGGGTTTACTTCGACTGCACACATTCGATGCAGGTGTGTCTGGGACGGATGTACGTGGCCGATCCGGGATTCACCGCGTTCTACGAGCAGGTCGAGACCGGTCTGACAGTGTGGCTCCGCGCTGTCATCGATGCGAATGCTCGGGCCAACGGGGTTGCCCCCGAATCGGCGACGTGGGTGTGAGTGAGCTGGTGGTCGCTCGTCAGTCCAAAGACGCACACGCAGTGCACCACGGTCGGCCGTCGACTCCGTGGGCACGATGGGACACTGCGATGCGCGCGGCCAAAATGCAGCTTTCGTTGTCGTGATAGACGTCGAGATCCGAAGGAACCGTCGAGTGGAACGCCGGGACCTTCATGTCTACCTCCGTTGTGGCTCGCCAGGGAGTTGGCTCGTTGCGGCAATCCTCCCACCACAGAGATCATCTCGCCTGTCGGCAGAAGCAGGGCCGTTGCTCGGCCAAATTGCCAGGGGTCGACACGTGCGGTCCAGTCCGCGCGATTGTGCAGCCCCGCAGCGACTTACAGGTGTGGTTACTTGATCGCCCTGCCTTCCGAACAGATGCGCACTGCGCGCGGGGTGTGATCTTCGACGGCGCTCACCGCAGAGAATCCCGCAGGGATAGGCTGGACGGATGCGTGGAGAGTACAAGGTTCCTGGTGGAAAACTGGTCGCGGTCGACGTCGAGGTGGCGGACGGTCGGCTGTCCGAAGTCGCAGTCTCGGGGGACTTCTTCCTCGAGCCCGACAGCGCGCTCGACGACATCAACGCGGCGTTGCGCGGAATGCCCGCCGACTCGGATGCAGAACAGTTGGCGCATGCCATCTCCACTGCGCTCGACGAGTCCGTCTCGATGATCGGCTTCACGCCGCAGTCGGTCGGCATCGCGATCCGGCGCGCACTCGGCCACGCCACGAGCTGGGCGGATCACACCTTCGACCTCATCCCGCCGGTGGTTCTCGATCCCGCGATGCACGTCGCGCTGGACGAGGTCATCGCGCGTGAGGTCGCATCGGGTGAGCGTCCGCCGACATTGCGTTTCTGGGACTGGGACTCGCCCTTGGTCGTGATCGGATCGTTCCAGTCCGTGCGTAACGAGGTCGACTCCGAGGCGGCTGCGCGGTACGGCATCGGGGTGGTGCGCCGAATCTCCGGTGGCGGCGCGATGTTCATGGAACCGGGCAACTGCATCACGTACTCGTTGGCAGTACCGGCGTCATTGGTCGAGGGTTTGAGTTTCGAGCAGTCCTACGCGTTTCTCGATCAGTGGGTCATGGGAGCGCTTGCCGAGGTCGGTATCAACGCTCGGTATGTGCCGCTCAACGATATCGCCTCGGACAAGGGCAAGATCGCCGGCGCCGCTCAGAAGCGATTCGCGTCCGGCACTGTGCTCCATCACGTGACCATGGCCTACGACATCGACGCTGAGAAGATGACGCAGGTGTTGCGAATCGGACGAGAGAAGATGTCGGACAAGGGAACCAAGAGTGCGGCCAAGCGCGTCGATCCGCTGCGTTCGCAGACCGGAATGACGCGTGCAGCAATCCTGGAGTCGTTTGCGCAGCACTTTCGAGGTCAATACGACACCCACGACAGCGATTACACGGACTCGGAGTTGGAGCAGGCGCGCAAGCTGGTGGACACGAAGTTCAGAACCGAAGAGTGGACTCACCGCGTCCCGTGAAACCGAGAAACCGGGACGAGACCCGAGCGGTCTCGTCCCGGTCGCCTAGGTAGCCGGAGTCGCTGAGTTTGCCCCGAGGAGCTCGGCGTCGGCCGTCCCGGAGTTCCGCTTCGGAATGGTGAAAGTTGCGCTCACGCACAGGATTGCGATGACGAAGCACGCCACTGTGTACCAGAGGTTCCCGATGGGATCTCCAGCGCTGGTGGAACCGTCGACCGCGTCGAAGAAGTCGGGAAGCGCACTCGCCCACAGGACGGCCATGACAACCAGGTACACCACGCTGTAGATCTGCACGAACCTGTTGGTGTGTGCAGGAGTGTTCGATTCTGCCGAGCGCAGGTGCGTCCATTGGCGGACGAGAACCACGATCGCGACCACTGTGAGGACTGCAAGTTCAGCGGCGTAGAGGAACCCGCGGACAGTGTCGCTTCCTATACCGAAGACCGTCGCCGGGAGCGGGAGAATGAACGTACCCAGCGAGGCCAGCAGGCCGATCACGATGGTGCGCCATACCAATTGAAGTCCGGAGAAGTGCTTGCCGGCATCGACGTGCCGTCCGACGAAGTACTGGACGCAGAATGCCAACGACATCGGCCACAGCGCGGCGAAGACGACCACGCTGGGAAGTGGAACCGCGTCGAACATGGGTTGGTTGATCGGGTTCGACGTCGACCACTCCCACCACCGCAACTGGGGCCCCAGGTGGTCGAAGATTTCGTAGAACGCATGGTGGACGAAGCCGACGCAGACAGCGCCCAGTAGTGGACCGTATCTGCGGAAAACGCCGAGCATTCTGACTATTTCGAAGGCCAACGTCGCCATCAGTGGATAGATGGCAACGATGTACAGCGGCAGTCGACCCCACATGAAGTCGACGGTGAACACGTTGTGCGCGAACATCGTGTCCACTTGTTCTTCGATGCCGAACGCCGCCGGGAAGTACAGCGGAGGCTCGATGATGAACAGGTAGGCGGTGGCGCCGAACCAGAGAACCAGATTGGTGGGGTCGCCGTTGCGGCGCAACCGCACGATCGCCAGGACCAGTGCGAGCACCGAGCCGACGATGATGGTCCATTCGAGGACGGGCAGGGTCCAGTTCTCCAGCGCCGCCGGGTTACGGAACTCGACGAGTCCACCTGCTTCCTGACAGGAGAAACCGAGTTCTGTTGCGAGCTGGGAAAACGTGGGGGAGCAGTGTTCTGCCATCAGTTGGCCCCTGACGTGATCGACTCGGCTTGTGCCTGAGATTCGGCGGTGTACCAGCGTGTGCAGTCGTAGCCGTCGTCGTAACGCTTGAACCACTGGTCGGCGAGTGCGGGGAGTTTCTCGTGGTCCGGGTTGTGATTGGGCATCTGGCTGCGGAAGACACCGCCGAGTGCAACGAGTTGTTCTCCGAGTTGAAGGTGATCGAAGGCGCGAGGCATCGTGCCCTTGGTCAGATACGGAGCGAACGACGTCAGAATCTTCTGCTTGGTGCGGTGGGTGGCGAACATCGACAGTGAGTCGACTTGCCGCTCGGAGAGCGGAACGTGCTGGTTGAAGCCTGCGCAGGCGATACGAATCACCTTCATCACGTGCGCGAAGATCGACGGTGCCATCCGCATCCGGTAAAGCTCGCTTCCGACAACGGAATTGAAGATGATCAGAGCCGAGCTGCGATGCTCGACCTCCTCGACGAAGTGCCAGATGAACAGCGACGCGACGCGGTCGTCTCCCGGGCGGAACAAGGTCGCCTCGTTGTCGAGCATCAGCTTGAACACCGGAGTGAAGGTCGCCTCCAGGTCCGCGGTGTATGCAAGCCGGTAGTTCAGCGAGGTCGCCTCGGTCAGTAGATCGAATTCACCGATCACAGCGTCGAGCGTGTTCTGTAGTCCGGGGTAGCGCCTGATCAGAGCCTTCACATGCTGGCGGTGCGCGGTCGAGTGATGGCCTTCCTGACGCATGAACGCCACGGCTTCCTCGGCCACTTCAGGATCGCTGATCCGCGACTTGGTCTGCATGATCATCTTCACGATCATCTTCTCGAAACCGATGGCCAGGAACGAGACCGCGTTGGACATGCTCGACCAGGCCGGATTCTCCGGGTTCCACAGGAAGGGAACGTCCTGATCCTCGAATCCGAAGTCCATTTTTCGGGGTTGAAGGTTGGTCACTTGTCGAACCTCGTCTTTCGGAGGGGCTGGTCAGGTGGCCGCTCTGGCACTCGAAGCCACGTGTGGCGGTAATCATACATATTGGTGTGCAGTTGTATGTTCACTTTCGGCGAGGGGAGTGAATTCGAGGGGCGCAGATGCAAAACCTGCCTGTGTTAGCCTGTGGCTCTTGGACTTCGAGCGCAAAGACATGGTTCGAGCCTCGTTCGAGCGAGGAAGTGGGCAGTGGCACGAAGGCGTGGGTGGGGCGGCAATCCACCGGACAGTGACGAAGATGCGTCTCGTCGCATTGTCGAGGCCGCGGTCGAGTTGATCGGACGGACGAGTTCGGAAATCAGCATCGGCGACGTCGCCGAGTCACTGGGCGTGATCCGGCAGACCGTGTATCGATACTTCCCCAGCGCTGACGCTCTGATGCGGGCAGCTGCAATCGCGTCGGTCGACGGCTACCTCGATCGGCTCACCACACACGTGAGCGGCATCGAAGATCCCGTCGAGGCGATGACCGAGGGTGTCGTCTACACCCTGACCCAGGTCCACCGAACGCCGCATCTCGGCATTCTGCTCACCAGCACGAATTCGAGTCTTCATCCCGAAGGTCTGACCTCTCAGGAGGCGCAGGCCTTCGGAATGGCGATGATCACCCGCTTCGACGTGGACTGGGTGCGTTTCGGATACGACGACGCATCACTTCAGGAACTGGTCGAATACGTCCTGCGGACGATGCAGTCGTTTTTCCTCGCGCCCGGCGACCCGAAGCGGAGCGACGAGGAACTGCGGCGATACCTACGGCGCTGGATGGGTTCTGCGATCATCGCCCAGGGAAATTCTGTCAGCGGTGATCCGATCAGCGCAGAACCAGAGTCAAAACAACCGCGCTGACGCACGCGGCGATGACGACGATCAGCGCGAACAGGTCGGCGAGCTGAGGGCGCTTGGGGTACGCCGCGATCAAACCGGTGCCCCCGCGAGCGGAGATCGCTTCACCCATCTCGGCAGAGCGCCGAATTGCCACCGACATGGTCGTGGTGATCAGATCGACTATCGAATTGTCGGCAGCGCTGTTCACCACAGCTTTCGGGCGTAGTCGTCGCGCCGCCACCAGGGTGAGCATCTCGTCGATCAAGAGCGGAAGTGAACGAATGCAGAGGGCCGTCGCGATCGCCCACTCGTCGACCGGGATCTTGAGGAATCGCAGCGGTCTACCGAGCGTTGCCAGTGCCGGCGCCACATCGCTCATCGACGTGGTCCATGCCAACATCAGTGAGACGCAGAGCAATACAAGACCGAACGTCACAGCTTGCAGGTAGATGAAGACTGCGTCGAGGCCGATCGGAAGATTGATCAACGCGCCGAGCAGGATCAGCGCCCACAACCACCACGGAGGTCGCGGAACTGCAGTCGGGGGGATGCGTCCGATCACCGCGGTCAGCAACAACAATCCGAGTACGACGCCGATCGCCGGCCAGGACGGAGCGGTCACGACCACGATGCTGACGAGAACGACGGCAACGATCTTCGTTCCGGCCCACAATCGGTGGATCGGCGATGAAGTCGGGACTTCGCGCAGAAGTGTTGTCACGTCGTCGATCCTTCCAAGGCGCTGCTGGCGGCAGGGTCGAGGATGCGACCCTCCGACAGTCGAATTGTTCTGCTGCACACGGCGTCCATGCCGTCGACATCGTGGGAGATGACGACTACTGCGGTTCCGTTCCGACGAATCCACCTGAGTACGTTCAGGATTTCGTGTCGACCGGGTGGATCGAGACCGGCCAACGGTTCGTCGAGGATGAGTACCCGCGGTTGGCGCACGAGGAGACCGGCCAGGACGACGCGTCGCATCTGTCCGCCGCTCAACTCGTCGATGCTGCGGCCGGCGATGTGACGGTCGAGTCCGACGGCGTCGAGCGCCCACGAGACTTGCACCGATCCGATCTCCGGACCTCCGGCGGCCTCGATGTCTTCGGCGACGGTTCGGCGTTGCAGCTGCAGTCGCGAATGCTGGAACGTGAGACCGACGGTGCCGAGTTGGCGTGAGACGGGTTTGCCGTCGAAGACTGCGGTTCCCTTGCTCGGTGCGATCAAGCCCGCCATGATCCAGGCCAGAGTCGATTTACCGGAACCGTTGCCGCCCAGAACCAGCAGCCCGTCGCCGTCGCCGATTGTGAGATTTACGTCCGACAGTCCGCGCCGCGACCACGGAGTCCGGTCGTTGTACGTGTGGGTGACATCGGTGAGTTGGAGGACAGCTCGAGTGCTGACCGGCCACGGCGCAGACGGCGGACCCCCGAACGTCGACGTCATCCAGCCGGGTTGGTGATCGATCTGCCGTCCGCGTTGTAGTTGAATCACCCGATCTGCGTTGCGGGTGTCGGCGTGGTGATGGGTGACCAGTACCACGGCCATCGGGTGGCGTCGCGGAAGTTCGGCAAGGAGCGAGACCAATTCCTCCCGGCCGGCCTGATCGACCATCGCGGTGGCTTCGTCCGCGATCAGCAGAGCGGGGCGCCGCGCCAGCGCGGCTGCAACAGCCAGACGTTGCATCTCGCCACCGGACAGCCCGGAGGTCTCACGCATACCCATGCCCGCGAGTCCCACCTCGGCCAGCAGTGCATCGACGTCGGGATGCGACTCGGGGGGGAGCCCCCAGACGACGTCGTCCGCGACGCGGGTTCCGAGGATCTGGCTTTCGGGTCGTTGGAGGACGACGGCGGTTCCGCCGTGTCGGCCGAGACCGGCGGACCCGGGTCTCGTCAGCGTCCCGACAGTCGGCGCGCGACCGGCGAGCAACCGGGTGAGTGTGGACTTGCCCGAGCCGTTGTGGCCGACGACGGTGACGAACTCTCCTCGTCGCACGGTGAAGTTGACGTCGACGAGGGCCGGTGTCGTTGCACCCGGATAGGTGAAGCCCACGTGATCGAAAGTGACCGGCAGAGGATCGATCGGACGGTCGTCGGGTGCTGTCTGGAGCGGGTCGGCCGAAGGGAGTGCAGCCAATCGGTCGAGGACGGCGCCGAGGACGAAATAGGAGACGACGGTACTGAGGACGATTCCGGAGATGATGGACACGCCGATCCACAACCACCAGTAGTCGATGATCGAGCCGATGCTGTTCTCGATCCATTCGGCTGCGCCGACCAGTGTGGGGGCACGCTTCAAGATCTCGGCCACGCCCAACGCGGTGTTCTCGAGCGAGGTCAACAACAAGGTGCGCAGCGGAGCGAGAACAAGCAACAGGACTATGGAGAACAACGCCAGCGCGGGCCCGATGACCAATGACGACAGCAATGCGGAGACGAAGCCGAGACCGCGCCGCTTGACCGTACCGATGATTCCGCCGAGGAGAGCGCTCAATGCGACCGCCGCCGCAGATCCCGAACCCGCCGCGACAAAGGCGACTGCCGTGGCCGAGATACCGGCCGTCGTCACGGCGCGGACTCGGAAGCGCTGGGCAACAATTCCCATCGGAACGGCGGCCACGAGGTTGAGGGCGCTGGCCATGGGGATGACCGTGGCAATGACGGACAACGCGACCGTGAATCCGGCCATGACGGCACCCGTTGCCAACTCGAGTGGTCGAAGGTTGCCGGTTTCGCGGACTTGCGGACGGTTGCTCACTACGTCCAGTGTGCCAGTGGTGACATAACTCCCGCCCGACTGATGGTGAGCGCATCGGGGTGATTGCGTAGGCTTCACCTCAAACAATGCATCGGACGGAGCGTGGAAGACGTGAGTGCAGCACCCATCAGGGTCGGGGTTCTGGGAGCCAAGGGCAAGGTCGGTCGAGCGATCTGCGAGGCAGTGGAAGCTGCTCCCGATCTGGAACTCGTCGCTCAGGTCGACACCGGTGATCGCATCGAGACGTTTGTCGACACCCGCACTCAGGTAGTGGTCGATTTCACGCACCCCGACGTCGTCATGGGAAATCTGGAATTCCTCGTGGCCAACGGAATTCATGCAGTGATCGGCACCACCGGTTTCGACGAGTCCAGGCTTGCGACTGTTCAGTCCTGGCTCGACGCCCAGCCGGCAACGGGTGTTCTGATCGCCCCGAACTTCGCCATCGGTGCTGTGCTGTTGATGCGCTTCTCGGCTGCCGCGGCGCGCTTCTTCGATTCCGTCGAGGTCATCGAACTCCATCACCCCAACAAGGCAGATGCTCCCTCGGGCACCGCATACCGAACGGCCGCCATGATCGCCGAGGCTCGCGCGGAAGCAGGCGTCGGACGCAGCCCTGACGCCACCACGACCGAGCTCGAGGGTGCGCGCGGAGCCGACGTCGACGGCGTCCGGGTTCACTCCGTGCGGATGGCCGGACTGGTCGCGCATCAGGAAGTGATTCTCGGAACTCAGGGCGAGACACTGACCATTCGCCACGACTCGATCGACCGGAATTCGTTCGCGCCGGGCGTTCTGCTCGGTGTCCGCCAGATCGGCTCGCGTCCGGGTCTGACGGTCGGTATCGATTCCTTTCTCGATCTATGAACAAGACCACCCGCACCGTCGCACTGATCGTCGCGATTTGCATCGCGCTCGCGGTGTACTTCGTGCTGCTCGGCCAGCGCGGAATCCAGCTCATCCAGGACGGTGGCGGCGCCGCGATCGGTCTCGGGATCGGCGTGCTGATCCTGCCGTTCCTGGGGCTGTGGCTCGTCATCGCCACGCTCCGTGCCGGCTTCACGCACCAGCGCCTCGCGCAGCAGATTCACGACGAGGGCCTCGCTGTCGATGCGTCTGCGCTTCCGAAATTGCCTTCGGGCCGGATCGAGCGAGCGGCCGCCGACGAGTTGTTCGCCCAGATCAAGGTCGACTGGGAAGCAGACCCGGACAACTGGAAGCAGAACTTCCGACTCGCTCGCGCCTACGACTATGCCGGTGACCGAAGCCGGGCTCGGGAAACCATGCGACGGGCAGTCGAACTGGAACGCCGTTCACGAGGCAAGTAGGTGTCTACGCCGCGAAGCGGGGCCTGCTGAGACGCTACCGCTCCGGAACGGTTGTGGGAGATGACGGATCCGGAGTGGTGGGGTCGAATGGCGGCGGGTTGTTCGGGTCGAAGCTCGTCACCGGCACCGAACAGGTCGCGCCCACTTCGGGATACGTGTTCGGGTTGACGCGCAGAGCCGAGACGAACTGATCGATGCGCGCGTCCGCGGCGTTGTCGAGCTTGAGCTGACGGCCCCACGACTGCAGCGAGATCGGCGAATCCAGGGTCGGATACGGCGACATCAACGTGTAGCTCATGCCCTCGACTCGCTGTGCCAAGCGAGCCTGATCCTCGCTCGAGACGAGGTCGGGGTTGTACGTGATCCACACGGCCCCGTGCTCGAGAGAATGGACCGCATTCTCGGTCCGAATCGCTTGTGGATAAACAACTCCGGTGCAGTTTGCCCAGACCGAGTCATGACGGCCTCCGAAGGGCGGTGAATATGTGTACGCCACGCGTTCGTTCGGGCGTACGTGTTGGGCTGCTGGGTAGTCGACCGTGACAACTCCGTCGATGGCTTCGGACGGATCCGGGTTGTCGATGCTCGGAACAAACGCATCCGGGCGCGGTGATCCTTCGAGGGAATTCGCACACGAAGCCAGTGCGAGAACTGCCGAGACCACCACTGTCGCTCGAAGTTGTTTGTTCACTCGGCCATGATAGCGGCGCCTGTCCGCTTTCCCGGGGACGCGAATCGACTACGACCCGAGAGAGCCGCTCGCTCCGCCCGACAGTGCGATGTCGCTGGCGCCGCGAAGAATTCGGATTGGTGGTAATGGCCCTCGGTATGCCTCGGAGCCACTGATCAGATCACCGGCAGCGTCGAACGCGATCGCCTCACCTTGTGGCTCGTCGGGAAGGGGGACGCGAATCGGGTTGGTGTTCAACGCTTTCACGATATCGCCGTCGGGAGCTGCGTACAGGTAAGCGTCGGTATACGTGCGGAGCGCTACCACCGTGCCGTCCTTGCTCACGGCGCCGCCGGTGACAGCCATCGTTCCGGCGTGGGGAACGGGCCCACCGGGTGTGAGGGTGGGAGTAAATCTGAGCTGACCTACTTTGGCCAACATGGTCGGCGAGCCCGTACTCAGATCCTGAACCTGCTGTCGCTCAGCGGTTGTGTAGACCACGCTTGCACCTAGGTAGTCCTTGGTGACGATGACGGGAACCCCGTCGCTCTGGATCAGTAGTGTCTCGGCGTCGTGCGCGCCGTCGGGATAGACCAGGGGGTAGGAGGTCGCCGCACCTGAAGCCGGATCGAGTTCGATCAGCCCGACCGACGTTCGTACCGCGTTGTTGTCGCCGATGTCTGCCAGCCACAGATGGCCGTCGGGAGTCGACGACAGATCCTCGACGTCGACACGAGGGGTGCCCACGCTGATCCAGCGCTGCACGTGGCAGTTCGAATCGAGTTCGGCGACCCGATCGTCGGAGCCGCTGTCGCCGATTGCGTACATCCCGGCCGCGGTGACGGTGAGTCCGGACAGCTCGGAAAGGCCTGCATCGGTGGGTGTGCACAGTACGTCGAAGACGCGGGCCTGTTGCGCCGCCGCAGGAACGGTGTGAACGCCGACAATCGCGGCGGCGAGAACAACCGATCCGGCAGCCCAAGCGACTGAGTGGGT
This sequence comes from Rhodococcus sp. C3V, assembly GCF_029269915.1. Lineage (NCBI taxonomy): Bacteria > Bacillati > Actinomycetota > Actinomycetes > Mycobacteriales > Nocardiaceae > Rhodococcus > Rhodococcus sp. C3V. The sequence continues at coordinate 100,450 of NZ_JARJBE010000002.1, read as the reverse complement.
GAGCGGTCGATTCCAGATCACGATGCAGTCCTCCAGGCCGAAGAATCGGGACTTAGTACCCAGAGAATACTGGACGTCCGTCTCACTTTGACCGAAACTGCAAGAAATCGCATCTGCCGAGACGCCGTGATGCGTCAGTGATTCACCGAGTGAATCCGCGTGCAGGAGGGGATACTCGACTCACCGGAGATCGGCGGCGACGAGCAGGAAGTGACGAAGCGATGGCGAAGAGTGAGTCCGACAAGCAAGGCGCAGATTCCCCGTCTCGGTTGATCGACAAGCGAATCGAGGAACTCGGAGACTGGCGGGGCGAGATGCTCGCCCGGATACGAACTCTGATCAAAGAAGTGGATCCGGATGTGGTGGAGGAATGGAAGTGGCGAGGTGTTCCCGTGTGGTACCACGCCGGAATGATCTGTACCGGTGAGACTTACAAGAGCGCAGTGAAGGTGACCTTTGCCAAAGGCGCATCACTCGACGACGCTTCAGGACTCTTCAACTCCAGCCTCGAGGGCAATACGCGACGGGCGATCGATTTCCACGAGGGCCAAGCCGTCGACGAAAAGGCGTTCAAGGCACTCGTTCACGCCGCGATTGCCCTGAACACCTCGAAGAAGTGACGCCCTGTCAGAGATGATGTTCAGCGAGGTCGAACGCACTGAGTAGCGTGCGGAATTTTGTACTGGTCTCTCTCAATTCGATTTCCGGGTCGGAAGTAGCGACGATGCCGCCGCCGGCGTAGGCCCGCGCCGAGAGGCCGTCTGCTGCGATCTCGGCGCAACGAATAGCTACCATCCACTCGCCGTCTCCAGTCCGGTCGCACCAGCCCACGGCACCGGCATAGAACCCACGATCGGCTTCGGTTGCGGTGATGTGCTCGCGTGCGGCGACCGTCGGTGTGCCGCAGACAGCGGGAGTCGGATGCAGCGCCATTGCGAGTTCGAGCGAGGTCAGGCTCGGGTCGATCAGGACACCTTCGATCTTGGTCCCGAGATGCCACAGTTGCGGTGTCCGAAGGATTTCCGGTGCGCTGGGTGCATTGAAGGACGTGCACAGTGGTCCGAGTATCGCGCTGATGGAGTCGACGACAAACGCGTGTTCGGCCAGATCTTTGGTCGACGCGCGGAGTTGCTCGGCATTCGCCTCGTCCTGATCCGAATTCGGATGGCGTGCAATCGAGCCCGCCAGCGGGTGGCAGGTGACGACGCCGCCTCGCCTTTCGATCAGAACCTCGGGCGTCGAACCGACCAGCGAACGCCCGCGGTACTTTCCTCCGGCGGGGGACAGGTCGACGCAGAAACCGTTGTGCGCGTGATCGAGTGCAATCAGTTTCTCGGCCAGAGCGGCGGGGAAGATCGTGGACTCGGCCTCGATGGTCAGGGAGCGTGCGAGGACAACTTTGTCGAGTTCGCCTGCTCGAAGTCGTTCGATGGCTCCGCGGACCCTGTCGGTGTGGATCTGCGGGCTGGGTTCGAATCCGGCTACCCGCGAAGTGGGTAATGACGGGATGTTCGAGTGATATAGATCACCGCGGACTCGTGTGAAACTCAGTGGCGCGGTGAGGGCGGACGGCGTCTCCGGGGAGAACGGCAGGGCGCCGACGACCGAGTCGATGCGCCCGGTCTTGAGGGCTTCGGCAGCGTCGAAGGCCGAGTCGAATTCTTCGACTACTCCCGAAGTGCGGATCGACGTTTGCCTACGTGAGAGCAGGAAAACGGAGTCCGTTTCATCGTCAGTCCGGTTGTTGCGCAACGGGAATTCGGAGACTTCGGCGAGTGCTGACATGGACACCCTTCCAGTTCGACAGATTGCTTGTTATGTTGAGGCTAGCCTTAGTTTGGGTGAATTTGTGTTGCGAGCGTCCGGGTTGTGTACTTCCGTACCGTTATGGTTAGGCTGGCCTAAAGTCAAGGCGTGCGGACGGGGTCGACACGAGGTTGGGTTGGCTCGATCTGAGCGCGTCGACCACTACTCGAGGAGACCGATGAGCAACACCGTGGACCGTGACCAGATCGTGCGCGACGTCGCCGAGGTTCTGTCGATGAGGGCAGAACAACTCGGCGACGACGCGGACCTGGGTGACGAAGGCCTTGACTCGGTTCGCTTGATGACGCTCGTCGAACGGTGGCGGGGAGCGGGCGCGGATGCCGACTTCGCGGAGTTGGCAGAAGAGCCCACGATCAATGCCTGGGTTCAGGTCCTGTGCCCGCAGTGAGCGAGCGCCGAATCGCCGTGGTCACCGGTGCTGCGGCGGGGATCGGCGCCGCAGTGGCCCGTACGCTTGCGCGCGACGGGTATTCGCTGGCGTTGCTCGATCGCGACGACGTCGAATTGAAGCGGGTAACTGCGGAATTGGCAGAAACAATCGTCGAAGGCGCCGATATCGAGAGTCACGTCGTGGACGTGACCGATCGGCAGGCAGTCGACGCTGCAGTGGCCTCGACGATGGACACGTTCGGCCGGATCGACGCGCTCGCGCACGTCGCCGGAATTCTCGACACCGGATCGGTGCTGGACTCCGATCCGGACCAGTGGCGGAAGATATTCGGCGTCAACGTCTTCGGATTGCTGAACGTGCTGCAAAGCGTGGGACTGGAAATGCGTCGCCGTCGGGCCGGGGCGATCGTGGTCGTCTCGTCGAACGCGGCCGGTGTCCCACGTATCGGGATGGGTGCTTACGGTTCGTCCAAAGCTGCTGCCACCATGTTGGTTCGAACCGCTGGACTGGAGCTGGCTACTGACGGCATTCGTGTCAACGTGGTCGCTCCGGGATCCACCGACACAGCGATGCAGCGGTCACTGTGGTCGGACCCTTCCGACGATTCGGGTGCCGACGCGGTCATCGAAGGCAATCTGGCGAGCTATCGCCTGGGTATTCCGCTCGGAAAACTGGCCACCGCAGACGATATCGCGGACTCGGTGCACTTCCTGCTGTCCGACCGGGCGGCCCACATCACCATGCAGGCGCTGTACGTCGACGGTGGAGCGACGCTCAAAGCGTGAGACGTATTTGCTGACAGTACTTTCGAACAGGAGTCACTTGCATGACCTCGAGGATCGCTCGCGAGCCCTTGGCACCCGTCGCACAGTATCCACCCGATTTGGTGACGCATTATCGGGAACGAGGCTATTGGACTGACGAGACGCTGGCCGGATTCGTCACGGCCGCGGCCGCACGGCATCCCGACAACGAAGCGGTGGTCGGCAGCGATGCCTCTGGCACACAGACACGGCTGACATATTCCGACCTCGATCGTCGCAGCTCGGCCGTGGCCGGAGGCCTGTCCGGCTTGGGTGTTCGCGCCGGTGACCGGGTGCTTCTGCAGCTGCCGAACATCGTGGAATACGTCGAAGCATTGTTCGGTGTGTTGAAGCTCGGCGCCCTGCCGGTATTCGGGTTGCCGGCGCATCGCCGAACCGAAATCGGATACTTCTGCCAGTTCGCTGATGTCGCTGCCTATATCGTCGCTGACCGTCATGGCGGGTTCGACTACCGCGCGCTGGCGCGTGAGGTGAACGAAGGCCTCGAGACTCCGCCTGTTGTGATCGTGGCCGGTGACCCCGAAGAGTTTGTCGGTTTCGATTCGCTGCGCGGATACGAGGTTCCCGTTCTTGCCGACGTCGATCCGTTGTCGGTCGCCTTTCTTCAGCTTTCCGGTGGCACGACCGGTGTTCCGAAGCTGATTCCGCGAACGCACGCCGACTACCTCTACTCGGTGCGAGCGTCCAACCCGATCTGCGGCGTCGACGACTCGACGCGCATGTTGGTGGTTCTCCCTGCAGCACATAATTTTCCGATGAGTTCGCCGGGCATCCTGGGTGTTCTCCACGCGGGCGGCTCCGTGGTTCTGGCGCCGGACACCATGCCCTCCACAGCTTTCGGTCTGATCGAATCAGAGCGAGTCACGCACGCTTCCTTGGTCCCACCGATCGCGTTGGCCTGGATGGCCGCCCCCAGTAAGGCAGATCACGATCTGTCGAGCTTGCGGGTTCTCGGCGTCGGCGGAGCGAAGTTCAGCGCCGAAGCCGCTGCACGCGTACCCACGGAGCTGGGCTGCACCCTCCAGCAGGTGTTCGGGATGGCCGAGGGGCTGGTCAACTACACCCGCCTCGACGACACGCAAGAATTGATCGTCAGCACTCAGGGCCGGCCCATTTCACCCGACGACGAGGTTCGTGTGGTCGACGACGAAGGCGCGCTCGTCGCGCCCGGAACCACGGGGCACTTACTGACTCGGGGTCCGTATACGATCCGTGGCTATTACCGGGCGGATGCGCACAATGCCGAGGTCTTCGACGCCGAAGGTTTCTATCGCACCGGCGATCTGGTCAGCGTCACCGATACGGGACACCTGATTGTCGAGGGCCGCGCAAAGGACCAGATCAACCGCGGCGGCGAGAAGGTGGCCGCCGAGGAGATCGAGAACCACCTGCTCTCGCATCCTGCTGTCCACGATGCGGCCGTCGTCGCTGTTCCCGACGAGTACCTGGGCGAGCGAACCTGCGCCGTTCTGGTGATTTTCGGAGATGCCCCGACCGTCGGCGAGATCAAGCGATACATACGAGGCCGAGGCGTTGCGGCGTACAAGGTTCCGGATCGAGTGGAGTTCGTGACCGAGTTCCCCGTCACCGGCGTCGGAAAGACCAGCAAGGCGGCCTTGCGCCGTGTTCTCAGCGAATCGATTGCTGCACAGACTCTGTCGAGTTGATCGGTTCCCACCCCCACATTTTCGAGGAGATTCATCATGGCGCTACCCACAGCAGTGCGATACGAGATGCCCACCGAGTTTCCGCAGAATCGGGTCGACTGGACTCTCGATCCTTCCCGAGCGGTGCTGCTTCTGCACGACATGCAGGAATATTTCGTGAACGCGTACGACCGAAGCGTCGACCCGCTCCAAACCGTGGTTCCGAACATCGACCGGCTTCGTTCGTCGGCGCGAGCTGCCGGAATCCCGATCGTCTACACCGCACAACCCGGTGATCAGGATCCCGAGGAGCGCGCGTTGCTGTCGGATTTCTGGGGACCGGGTCTGAAGGCAGATCCCGCTCACACCGACGTGATCGCCGAGTTGGCTCCGCATCCGGACGACGTGATGCTCACAAAATGGCGCTACAGCGCTTTCATCAAGACAGATCTGCGTGAGCGGCTGCGCGAGAGTGGGCGTGACCAGCTGATCATCACCGGAATCTATGCCCACATCGGTTGCCTGACTACCGCTTTGGACGGGTTCATGCAAGACGTGCAGATCTTCTTCGTGGGCGACGCGGTAGCCGACTTCTCCCTGGACGAGCATGTCGGCGCGCTCGAGTACGCGGCCGGGCGCTGCGCCTCGGTCACCCGAACCGACGACCTGGTCAAGGCGATGAGCGCGGAAACGGTTTCGGCGTAGGCGTGAACGGCGACGGGTGCGCCACCCGTCGCCGTATTGTCAGGTGTGTGAAGACTCTGTTGGTGGTTCACCACTCGCCCTCGCCGACAACCCACGAATTGTTGGATGCGGTCCTGGCCGGGGCTCGCGATCCCGAGATCGAGGGCGTCGAGGTGAAGGTGATGCCGGCGTTGGCGGCGACGGTGCCCGACGTCCTCGCTGCTGACGGCTATCTTTTCGGAACCACCGCCAATTTCGGTTACATGTCGGGCGCGCTGAAATACTTCTTCGACACCACGTACTACCAATGCCTCGGCGCGGTTTCGGATCGACCGTACGGCCTGTGGGTTCACGGCAACAACGACACTGCCGGTGCAGTGTCCTCGGTGCGCAAACTCGCCACCGGGCTCGGATTGGTCGCGGTGGCGGATCCGCTCGAAGTGACTGTGAGCGTGGACAAATCTGTCCGCGATGGTTGTTATGAACTGGGCGGAACCGTCGCGGCAACGCTGATGGACTAGCCTTCACTTTCTCGTTTCGATTCACGAAAGAGACTGTCCCGCAAGCGGTTGTAGAAGCGCGTGTCCTCTGATTGACGCGTCGGGAGCCGTCGGTTCTCGGGTCACCGGCGAGGCGGATTCCCCGATTCATTGACATTTAGTTTAGGCTACCCAAAACGACGTTAGGTCACCCTTGGGTGACGTGTGTCCACAGACGAGGGGATCAGTGTGAGCGTTCTTCCAGGTTCGAACTCCGGAGCGGCGAGCGAAGCTACGTTTGCTCTCACAGGAGCTCAACTCGGGATTTGGAACGCACAGAGGCTTGATCCCGAATCTCGGAGCTACCTCGTCGGTGAGGTGCTCGAAATCTCGGGCGACGAACCGATCGACACCGAACTGCTGACAGCCGCCATCACGGCGACGATCGGTGAAGCCGAAACCATGCGGCTGCGGATGATCGAGACGGCGGACGGCCCGCGTCAGTACATCTCCGACGAGCCGGTTGGCATCATCCCGATCACCGACGTCCGTGACGAGCGCGATCCCGTAGCCGTGGCGCACGCACTGGTCGACGCCGAGCGCAGCCGGGCGTCCGAGTACTGCCGCCTGATGGTGGAGCGTCCGCTGTACACCTACTCGCTGATCAGGCTCTCCGATCGCGAGATCTGGTGCATTCAGCTCTATCACCACCTGATCGTCGACGGATACAGCGCAGCAATGATTTCGCGCCGAGTCGCCGCGCACTACACGGCCGCGAAGAAGGGAACCGAGGTCGCGCCAACGCGATTCGGTTCTATGACAGATCTGGTCAGCGAGGACGAGGCGTACCGGGCTGGCGAGCAGTTCGCGGAAGATCGTGACTACTGGCGTGATGTCCTGACGCCGTTGCCCGCGTTGGACGGACGCGGCCAGCAGGTCACCGGTCCGGCGGAACGAACGATCCAGGTTCGCGAGGTCATTACCGCCGACGCCCTCAGCTGCCTCAAAGAGGTGGCAGACGCGACGGGAACAACGTGGGCCGAGGCACTGATCGCCTGCTACGGCGCGTTTCTCCACCGACTGCTCGGCGAGACGGATGTTGTCATCGCGATGCCACTCATGGCGCGCGTAGGCCGCACGGCACTCAAGACGCCGGCCATGGCAGTCAACGTTCTGCCTCTCCGGTTGACGATTCGCAGCCACGATCGACTCGGTGACCTGAGCAAGCAGGTGGCCGCCACGATGAAAAGCCTGCGCGCACACCAGCGCTACCGCGGTGAGAATCTTGCTCGGGACCTGGGCGTCGCCGGAACCGGCGCACTGCTTCACGGGATCGGAATCAATCTCAAGGCTTTCGACTTCGCCCTCGATTTCGCCGGCGCTGTGGGTGTACTGCGAAACGTCGCCGGGGGACCGCCGGAGGACCTGGGTTTGACGGTGACGCCCATTGCGGACGGCGAAGTTCTACTCGGATTCGAAGTGGACGCGCGTACCAATACTCGGGAATCGGTTCAGCGTCGCCTCGCCGGTTTCGTCAGCATCGTCAACGCGATGGTCGGGGAGGGAGATCCTGCCGTCGGTCAGGTGGAGATGATGCCTGCGGCCGAAGCCTCGCGGATTCTCGCCGGCCGCGAAACTGCACCGCTGCCCGGCTCGGTCGAACTCGTTCCCGACGTGTTCGACCGCATCGTCGTCGAGCACGCGGATGACACAGTCCTCGTATGCGGTGACGAACGTTTGACAGGCGCAGAACTCGGTGGCCGCGTCCACAAGCTCGCCCGGTTGCTTCGGGCCCGCGATGTCGGCCCGGACGACATTGTCGGACTTGCGCTTCCGCGTACTTCCGAGATGGTGGTGGCTCTGCTCGCGACATTGAACGCGGGCGCAGCGTACGTGGCCCTGGATCCGCAGCACCCGGCCGAGCGGTTGCGAGATCTGATCGACGACGCGCAGCCGAAGGTCGTGATCACCACTTCCACTCTGGCCGAGCAACTCGTCGGAGGTTCTCGGCCCGACCCCCTCGTCATCGATTCCGACGCAGTCCGCGAAGAACTCCGTGCTAATTCCGAGCTTCCACTCGAACTCGGTGAACTGGCGACAGCACGGCATGGTGATCACCTGGCGTATGTCATCTACACCTCGGGATCGACAGGCAAGCCCAAGGGTGTGCTGGTCAGAGGCGGTGGATTGGCGCACCTGCTTCACCACCATCGCGCCACCATCTACCGGGACACCGCCGAGCGCGTCGGGAACCGTCAACTGCACACCGCGCACACAGCGTCGTTCGCCTTCGATGCGTCTCTCGATCAACTGTTGTGGCTGCTGTGTGGTCATCGTGTGCACGTATACGACGAGGAACTGCAGAAGGACGCGGTTGCTCTGGTCGCGGCGTTCGAGCGAGATTGCGTCGACGTGGTCGACACGACGCCGTCGATGGCGGCAGCGATGGTGGACAACGGGTTGCTGCGTACGCAGCGGTTGCAGCTCCTCGTCGTGGGTGGCGAGGCGGCACCGCCCGCACTGTGGGACGCGATCATCGAATCCGGTGTTCCGGCTCGAAACCTGTACGGCCCCACAGAAACGACGGTCGACGCGATCGCGACCACGGTCGAAGGTGCCGGACCGCGTATCGGGTACCCCCTCGCGGGTACCCGTGCGTACCTGCTCGACAGCGCGCTCGAGCCGGTCGCCGACGGTGAACGAGGTGAGCTCTACCTGGCCGGACCGCAATTGGCCAGGGGCTACCTCGGCCGCGCCGGCGCGACCTCCGAGCGTTTTGTCGCAGATCCTTTCGGGGCTCCGGGAGATCTGATGTACCGCGCCGGGGACGTGGCGCGGTGGGTGCCGGGGCGGGGCTACGACTTCATCGGTCGCAGCGACAAGCAGGTGAAGATTCGCGGACATCGAGTCGAGTTGAGCGAGGTCGAGGCTGTTCTCGGATCGGTACCCGGAATCGGCGCCGCTGCCGCGCTGATCCGTACGGATGGGGGACGGCCCAGCCTCGTCGGCTACGTTGTAGCCGCCGCCGGCGCGACGCTTCCGCCGCAGGAAGAATTGCGCCGTGACCTCGCCGGTCGCGTACCGGATCATCTCGTTCCCGCCGCAATCGTCGTTCTGGACGAACTGCCCGTCACGGTGAACGGAAAGCTCGATCGTGCGGCACTACCTGCCCCGGCTGCCGAATCGGAAGGTCGCGCTGCATCCACACCACACGAGGAAATCCTCTGTGACGTGGTGGCCGAGGTGCTCGGCCGCGAACGCGTCGGCGTGGACGAGGATTTCTTCGGCCTCGGTGGTGACAGCATCACGGCAATCAGTGTCAGCAGTCGACTGCGGGTGCGTGGTCTGATCGTTGCTCCCAAAGAACTACTGGCACAGCGAGATCTGGGAACCATCGCCGCTGCGGCGCGTGAGATTGCCGATGACGCCGACGCCGTAGCCTCGGTTGCGGACGTGGCGACCGGCACCGTGATCGCCCCGCCGATCGTTCGAGCACTGATCGACAAGAATCCGACAGACGAGGCAATCGCGGGCTACGCGCAATGGACCGCAGTGCGCATCGACGACAGCCTTTCACTGGGTGACCTGCAGTCCGGCGTGCAGACGATCCTCGATCACCATGACGCTCTACGCCTGCTCCTGCGCCGTGACAACGACAGCGGCACTGCCGAATTGATCGTCCGGGACGCCGGTGCAGTGCGCAGCGAGGGACTCGTTCGCGAGGTGTCCGACACCTCCGAGCCGTCCCGGATCAGAGAGCTCGCGGAGGCGTCGGCGGCGAGTCTCGACCCACGCGCCGGTGAACTCCTGCGAGTCGTACTGGTCAATACCGAGGCCGGTCGACCCGACCAATTGATCGTCGTGGCTCACCATTTGATCGTCGACGGTGTGTCCTGGCGAATTCTGCTTCCAGACCTCCACGAAGCCACCGATGCTGCACGCGAGCGTAGGTCGGCCCGGTTGGCTGCAGGCGGAAGTTCGTGGCGTCGATACGCAGGGTTGCTCGCGGAATTCGGGGCCTCTGGCAGCAGGGCGTCAGAGCTCGAGTACTGGAAGTCCGCGTCGGTACAGGCGGACGACGAGCCGATCGGCAGTCGTCGTCTCGACCCGAAGATCGACGTGACCGCAACCGCCTCTCGCACGACAACCATTGCGCCCCCGGCCGTCACCGACGCGCTGTTGACCACGCTTCCGGCGGCGTATCGAGCCAAGGCCGACGAAGTGCTTCTCTCGGGTTTGATGCTTGCCTTGCGCTCATGGCAGCACGGCCGCGGCCTCATCGGGCTGCCCGCGCAGACAGTTACCGTCGAAGGTCATGGCCGCGACGCGCTCACCAGCGACACCGACTTCGCCGGAACCATCGGGTGGTTCACCAGTGAGTTCCCCGTCCGGGTTCCCACCGATGCACTGCTCACCGCAGACGATCTTGCCGACGCACTGAGCGGCGGAGCAGCTGCGGGGCATCTCCTTCGTGCGGTGAAGGAGGCAAAACGCGCCGTACCCGGAGGCGGAGTCGGCTATGGAGTTCTGCGGCATCTGGATCCCGACACCGCACCTGACCTTTCCGCGTGCGCTACACCCGAACTGCTGCTCAACTATCTGGGCCGCTTCCCGTCCTTGCCCGGAACCGGATGGCGATTGCCGGAGCAGGATCCATTCGCGGTCATCGAGCCGGCGACGAAGATTATGTCGGAAGTGCTGGCGCTCAACGCATTTGTCCGAGAGGACGGATCACCGACGCTGGCAGTCGAATGGACTGCGGCGGGTTCAGTGCTCGACGCCGCGACGATCGTCGAGCTGCAAGAGCATTGGGAACGTGCGCTCGCTGCCCTGACCGCGCATGCCGCGCTCTTCGAGGGTGGTTTGACGCCTTCCGATTGCTCGGCGACGATCTTCGGCCAGGGCGCGGTGGTCGATCAGGCCGGGATCAACGAACTCGAAGCCGTCCACGGACCGCTTGCCGACGTCCTTCCGCTCTCGCCGCTACAAGAAGGTCTCCTGTTCCATGCGGTCCGTGACGGAGCCGCAGACGTCTACACGCTCACTGCACGCTTCGACCTCTCCGGGCCACTGGACGAGGCGAAGTTGGCCGACGCGTTCGAGACCGTGATCGACAGGCACCCGAACCTTCGCGCAGCTTTTCACTACGAGCAGTTCGAACGGCCCGTTCAGATCATTCCGCGCGGCGCAAAAGTCGAGTGGCGTTCGGTCGATCTGACCTCCGTTCCAGCTGACACTGCATTCCGCTCTGCAGATCAGCTCGAGGACGAGGCCGCCAAGCATGTCTTCGACGTCAGTACACCGCCTCTGCTGCGTGCACTACTGGTTCGGCTGCCCGGCGGGGTGCACCGTTTGGTCCTCAACGCGCACCACCTGCTCACCGACGGTTGGTCGACTCCGATCGTCCTGCGCGAGCTGATGAACGTCTACCACGACGGCGACAGCCGCCTCCCTGCGCCGACGCCGTATCGCGACTACTTGGCATGGATCGCCGGCCGTGATCAGGACTCTGCCCGCGCAGCGTGGAGCGAGCGTTTGCGTGGGCTCACCGCGCCGACTCTCGTTGCCGATGCCGGAGCGCCGCGAAGTGTGCCCGTCGCGCTCGAGGTTCCTCTCGCGACATCGGACGCCGAAGCGCTGATCGAACTCGGCCGTGCGCGAGCGCTGACGGTCAACACCCTGGTTCAGGGTGCGTGGGCAGCAGCGCTCGCCGAAGCGACAGGACAGTGGGACGTCGTGTTCGGGGCCACGGTGTCCGGCCGACCTGCCGAACTCTCGGGGGTGGAGGGAATGGTCGGGTTGTTCAGCAACACGATTCCGGCCCGCCTCGACATCGTCGCGGACCGGCCTTTGCTCGATCAGTTCGTCGATCTCCAGAACGCCCAATTCGACATCGTGGACGTCGAACACACCAGTTTGGCCGAGATCGAACGCATCGCCGGAATCGGGCAACTGTTCGACACGCTCCTGGTGTTCGAGAACTTCCCGAACTCCGGTGCAGGACAGCCTGCATCGCACACACTGCGGGTCGAGGGATTCACCAACCGCGGAGTCACGCACTATCCGATGACGTTGATGGCGCCGCCGAGCACCGGTCTGGATCTGGTTCTGTACCACGATCCGGCAGTTGTCTCCGACGCCACGGCGCAGCGAATGGTCACACGGCTCGCGGAGATCCTGCGTGGGTTGCTGACCGAGCCGACAGCTCCCGCATCCGCGGTGCTCACGGTAGTCCGACAGGCAGCGTCCGTTGCCGATGCGGTGTCTGCCGCGAAAAATGTCGCTGTCACGAAAAAGGTGGCCGCGTCCGATCCTGCGATCGATGTCGATCCCGCGGTCGTGGATGCAGTGTGCGCCTGTGTCGCAACGGTGTTGGAGATTCCCGACGTCGATCCGGGCGACAATTTCTTCACTCTCGGCGGTCACTCGCTCACTGCGATGCGGTTGGTGGGAAGCCTGCGCAAGCTGGGAATTCGCGTCGTCGTCTCGGATGTCTTCGACACCCCGACCCCCCTCGGTCTTGCCGTGGCCGCACGCGTCGATCGGACGAAGTTCTCGCCGGATTCGGTCGTTGGCGTCGATCGACCCGTCGTGACCGTGGCGACGTTCCGCGCCCCGGCGGTGGCGGGAAATCCTGATCACGAGCGGTACTGGGTTCGCACGCTCGCGGACCTGCCCCTCGAAACGGACCTTCCGTATGACCGCCCGCGCGGCGAAGAGTACCGCCCGCACACCTACCTCCGTCAGCTACGCGATGCCCGGTTCGGTGACGAACCAGGATTCGACGCGGTGCTGTTGGCCGCCGTGGCGGCGACGCTGAACAGCTTCGGCGGTGGTCGGGACCTTGCGGTCGGACTGGTCTCGGAAGGGACTGACACCCTGATTCGGGTCGACCTGTCCGGTCGGCCTAGAATTGCCGATGTCGTTCGGCGAGTCGAAAACGCTGTCTCCGAGGCACTTGCGCATTCCGATGTCAGCCTCGACCGAATCGCCGATCTACTCGGGCGTCCGACGAGCAGCCTGTTCGCTGCCCGTGTCGGTCACTCGCCCGGAAAGAGCGTCGACCTCGAATTCGTCCGAACCGCAACAGAACTTCGATTGACGGTTGATGCCGGGCTGTTCGACGCCGCGACTGCGGACGCATTGCTCGACGGTGTGATCGCGGTCCTCGGTCACGAAATCAGCACTGTCGTCGCGGATCTGCGACTGGCGGAAAACAAGCCGGATCGCGACCCGGGCCGACGCGCGACGCCGCCGTCGGGGATCTCGCAGTTGTTCGCTCGACACGTCAGCCGCCACCCCGACGACATCGCGGTGATCTCCGGCGAGGTCGGAATTACCTACGGGGAACTGTCGGCGCGCGTCGACGAGCTGGCCCGCGAACTTCTCGCGGTCGGCGCCGGACCCGAGAAGGTAGTCGCCGTCGCGCTGGATCGAAATGCGGATCTGGTGGCCGGACTGCTCGCGGTACTGCGCATCGGCGCTGCGTACCTGCCACTCGACGTCCATTACCCGACTGAGCGGCTCGAGTTCATGATCGAGGACGCGGCTCCGGTGTGTGTCCTGACCAGTATCGACAGCGCCGGGCAACTTCCGTTGACGGTCGCCACGAGTGTCTTCGTGGACGGTGAGTTCACCAACTCGGGTGTCGTGCTTCCTCCGCCGCCCGCGGCGGGTGATCACCTCGCCTACATGATCCACACCTCCGGTTCGACGGGTCGCCCCAAGGGCGTGATGGTCTCGACGGGCAACCTCGCAGCCTTCGCGGACACGGTACTCGAGGATTGCTGGATCAGGCCGGGCGATCGCATCGTCGCGGTGACAACGGTGTCGTTCGACATCGCGGCACTCGAGTTGCTGTGCCCGCTCGCGGCGGGCGCGACTGTCGTGATCGCAGACCGCAGGACGGTTCGCGATCCGGATGCGTTGTCGGCGTTGATCATCGCAAGCGATGCGACAGTGATGCAGGCAACGCCGGCGCTGTGGCGAGTGGTCACCGAACACGAGAACGCAGTCGGACTCGCCATGGTGCGAGCCCTGGTGGGAGGGGAAGCCCTCCCGCAGGATCTGGCCGACGATCTGGTGGCCAACGCTGCTTCGGTCCGGAATGTCTATGGACCCACCGAGGCCACGGTGTGGGCGACATCTTCGGTCATCACGACCGGCGACCGAGTCACGATCGGTCAGCCCTGGACCGATGTGCACGTGCGAATCCTCGACGACGACCTGCGTGAGGTTCCGGAAGGCGTTGCGGGCGAGCTGTATCTGGGCGGTGCGCAGGTGGTCCGCGGATACCTGAACCGCCCCGATCTGACCGTCGCTCGGTTCGTCGCCGATCCTTCTCTGCCGGGGGCACGCCTCTACCGCACCGGCGATCTGGTCCGACGCCGGCGAGGGGTTTTGCACTTCCTTCGTCGTGCGGACGATCAGGTGAAGGTTCGCGGTTTCCGCATCGAGCTCGGCGAAGTCGAAGGCGCGCTCGGATCGGTGGCAGGTGTGTTCCGCGCGGCAGCCACCGTTCGCGTCGATGCGGCGGGTACCGGAAGTTTGCACGGGTATGTGGTTCCCGAAGGTGCAACCACGCTCGATTCGGTACTGGTGCGCAAGGAGATTGCGCGGCTCCTACCCGAACACATGGTGCCGCAGACCATCACGGTGCTCGAGGCACTACCACTCACCCTCAACGGGAAGGTGGACCGGAAGGCATTGCCCGACACCGCGCCGGATCGCGTGCCGAGTCCGCTCGTGGCCGTCGATGCGGATCGTCGGGCACGGCTCGAGTCGCTGAGCCCGGGCTGGCAGGACGTGCTGCCACTCGGTCCCTTGCAGGAAGGCATGTACTTCCAGTCGGTTCTCGACGGCGCCGGCGGCACGGATGTCTATCACATGCAGCCGCGATTCGAGTTCTCCGCCGATGCCGCCGTCGACGTTCGCTCACTCCGCGCAGCAGGGGATGCGCTCTTGCGGCGCTATCCGAACCTGCGGGCCGGCTTCACACACGCCGGTTTCGACGCTCCGGTGCAGTTCGTGCCCAGGGCAGCCGAAATGCCTTTCCGCGAAATCGATCTGAGCGCAGTCGCACCCGACGACTTGGATATCGAGGTCCGCGCCGTCGACGAGGCTGAATTCGGCAGGCTGTTCGACTTGAGTGCGCCGCCACTCATTCGAATGGTGTTGGTCTGGTTGCCAGGTGGGGGAGCGCACCTCGTCTTCACTCAGCACCACCTGCTGACCGACGGTTGGTCGCAGACCTTGATGTACGCGGAGTTGTTTGCGCTCTACGAGTTTGCTCGCACACACGGCACGGACCCGGTTGGACTCGACGGCGCGCTCGACAAGCCTGCGGACTTCCGTGATCACCTGCGATGGATCGCCGAAGCGGATCGCACGGACGCCATCTCGTCCTGGAAGGACTACCTCGCGGATCTCGAGCAACCCACACTCGTGGGTGGTACGGGATCAGGCGGGCGCGCTCCGTTGCCGGTGTTCACCCGGGTTCAGCTCGAACAGAGCATCACCGAGCACGTACGCGAGCTGGCCAGACGTAGCGGAGTGACGCTGTCCACCGTGGTTTCTGCGGCGTGGGGCCTGGCATTGCGCGCCGTGACGGGCCGTGACGACGTGGTCTTCGGATCGACGGTTTCGGGACGTTCACCCGAGGTCGAGGGCGCCGACCGCATGGTGGGATTGGCGCTCAACACCATTCCCGTGCGTGTCCGGGTCCGGCCAGGCGAGGAGATCTCGGCGTTGCTCGGACGCCTGTTCCGTGAACAAGGTTCGCTGCTGGGGCATCACCATCTCGGGCTCGGCGACGTGCAGCGAAGTGCAGGGTTCGCCACGCTCTTCGACACGCTCTACGTTTTCCGCAACACCCCTCGCGACGAACAGGCACGTCGAGACACGTTCGGTCGCAGTGGAATCGTCGGGTTCGATGCGGTGGACGGCACGCACTATGCGCTCACGCTCGACGTGGATCCGGGTGTCGGGGACGCGGCGATGGCGCTCACACTCGAAAACCGTCCTGACCTGATTCCGCACGACGTGGCTCAGGACATCCTGTCCCGCACCATCACGATTCTCGAAGTGATGGCGAATTCCGATACCGCCACGGTGGCGGACACGGCGGTTCCGCTTTCGCGCACCCCCGCGGAATTCGCTTCGGAGTACGTCGTGATGCCACGGCCGGACCAGGCCGGCGGTAGCGTGGACGCACTACTGCGCGAAAGGGCAGCGGCAACTCCGGACGAGACGGCGCTGGTCTTCGGAGACGTCACACTGAGCGCAGCCGAGATGAACTCTCGGGTGGACAGACTGGCACGGATACTCGCTTCGGCGCTGGGGCAGTCGGTACCAGGCGGGGGACCGACCCGTGTTGTCGCGCTCGCGCTTCCGCGTACTGCCGATCACGTCGTCGCGATCTTCGCCGTCATGAGAACCGGAGCGGCCTACCTTCCCTTGGATCTGGCTCACCCACCGGCACGCCTGCGCGAACTCATCCTCGACAGCGATGCGGCGCTGGTAGTCACCACGACTCGGACGCGTGACCTCGTTGTTCCCGATGGACAGCCATGTCTGGTCCTCGACGACCCGGACGTGGCCGGGGTACTCGACGGGCAGTCTTCGGCACCAGTTGTCGACGAGGCTGCGGTCTGCGGGCCGACCTCACCGGACCAGCCTGCCTACGTCATCTACACCTCGGGCAGTACCGGAAAACCCAAGGGCGTCGTGGTGGGTCACCGTGGGTTGACGACGATGTATCACAATCACAAGGCCGAGATATTCACTCCGACCGAAAACAGTGTGGGTGGCCGACGTCTGCGCATCGCGCATACAGTCTCGTTCTCGTTCGACATGTCGTGGGAGGAACTGTTCTGGTTGCTCGCGGGGCACGAAGTTCACGTGATCGACGAGCAGGCGCGACTGGACCCCGCGTCTCTGGTGAAGCATTACCGCGAAGTCGGTATCGACGTCGTGAATGTAACCCCCTCGTATGCACGGGAACTGATGGCCGCCGGTCTCCTCGACGGTGAGCGGACGCCGGTGTTGGTGATGCTCGGCGGAGAAGCTGTACCTGCCGAGTTGTGGTCGCGATTGCGCGATCAGGACGGTGTCGACGGGTACGACCTTTACGGGCCGACGGAGTTCACGATCAACGCGATGGGATCCCCGGTTCAGGGGAGCGAGACACCCTGCTTGGGTCGGCCGATTCTGAACGCGTCTGCGCGGGTACTCGATTCGGGTCTGCGGGAGGTACCGATCGGAGCGGCGGGCGAGCTGTACATGTCCGGAGACGGAACGGCGATTGGTTACCTTCACCGGACCGCGTTGACCTCCGCTGTGTTCGTTGCTGATCCCTACTCCGTCGGCAAGCGCATGTACCGCACGGGTGACGTTGTACTGCGTCGCCGCGACGGCGAACTCGAATATCTGGGTCGCGCAGACCATCAGGTCAAGATCCGAGGCATTCGGATCGAATTGGGTGAAGTCGAATCCGCACTGGCGTCGTTGCCAGGAGTGTTGCGAGCGGCAGCGTCAGTCCGTAGCGAAGGCGGTGCGCCGCCGAGACTGGTCGGCTACGTCATCGAAGAACCCGGTGCCGATTCAACCGATCTGCGAGCTGCGTTGCGGGAACGCGTACCGGCACACCTGGTTCCGTCGGACATCGTCGTCGTGGATTCGATTCCGCTGACGCCCAACGGAAAACTGGACCGCGGTGCGTTGCCGGCACCCCCCGCCCGAGTAGCGGCCCGAGCACCGCGAACCGAGATGGAAAGGCAACTGTGCCAGGTCTTTGCGCGGGTACTCGGCGTCGAGGCAGTCGATCCCGAAGAGAGTTTCTTCGATCTCGGCGGCGACTCGCTTCGAGCAATGCGACTGGTGGGGGAGATGGAGCACGACCTGTCGGTGAGCGTCGGTGTGGCAACGCTGATGGCCCGTCCGACAGTCGCCGAGCTCGCAGCACACCTTGACGAGTCGGCGTCCGAAATCGATCTGAGTCGCGATCGCCTCCTGACACTGCGAGCCGAAGGCAGCGGAGAGCCACTGTTCTGCGTGCATCCGGCCGGTGGATTCGCTTGGCCCTTTGCGCCTTTGACCGGTGTTCTCGAGGCCGACCGTCCACTGTTCGGCCTGCAACTGCCCACAGTTGCCGGTGAGCCACTCGAACCGACGAACGTGGACCAACTGGCAGCGATGTACGTCGACACGATTCGCGGCGTGCAACCGAGCGGGCCGTACCACCTGCTCGGCTACTCGTTCGGTGGCAACGTCGTTGCCGCGATGGCGGCTCAGCTGGTCGATATCGGCGAGACAGTGGAGTTCGCCGGTCTGATCGATACTCATCCACTGGGAGATCGTGACGATCGCGGTCGCGACGATGCCGACGACCGAGATCTGGCCGCCGCCCTGCCACCCGAGATCCTCACTCAGGCACCGGGACTAGTCGAGGCTGTTCGGGCGGGTTTTGATGCCACTCGTTTGCTCGTGGCCCGCTCGACCGACACAACCTACGACGGACCGGTTACTCTGATCACCGCCGACGCCGAGGCGTCCGGACAGCTGCTGGCCGATCGCTGGCGCAGAGTCCGCGGGGACCGGGACATGGCAGTACACCATCTGCCGTACGACCACGCCGGATTGGTGACCCCAGCCGGGTGGGCGGCAATTGCCCCGCTGCTCGACAGCCATTTGTCGAAACGCACGGCCACATAGTTCGAAAACCACACAGTTGAAACACAATGGGAGCTCAATGATGAAGTCCACACCGCCCCTCGCGATACGGAGTTGGCGACGATTCGTCGCCATCGCAGGGTTGCTGATCGTCGCACTCGTGGCGATGATCGGTTGCAGTAGCGATTCGAACGACGAACCGACCAAGGCTGCAGAGCCCACGACCCGCGTGATCGAGACCGAGAAGGGCTCGGTCACCGTGCCCGCGTCGGCGGAGCGCATCGTGGTTCTGAGCGGCGGTCTCGCCGGATACCTGTACGCCCTGGACGCACCGGTGGTTGCCACCGATACCCGCGTCCTCGGTGTCACGAACCTCGACGGTGGATTCCCGCCGGCTTGGGCGGACGCCGCAAAGGCGCAGGGCACCAAGGAATTGCCGGCCGGCGAGCAGCTCAACATCGAAGCCGTCGCGGCGGCTGAGCCCGACCTGATCATCGGCGGTGGCCAGGGAATCACCTCCGTTCAGTCCGAGGAACTCTACGATCAGCTCACTGCTATCGCACCCACCGTCTTGGTCCCCAAGACGGTCGCCGCGTGGGACAAGCAGCTCGAAATCGTCGCCGACGCGGCGGGCCGTTCCGACCAGGTTCCGGCGCTGATGAGCGCATACGAGGACAAGGTCAAAGAGGTCAAGGGCAAGATCAAGGTTCCCGAGGGCAACGTCGTCTACTTCCTCTCGGTCTCGAGCAACAAGCCGTACCTCGTTCCGCCGACGGCCGCGCTGCCCGCGATGCTCGCCGAGCTCGGTTTCAAGGCCGACGACGTCATGGCCAAGGCCGGCAACCCGCAGCTCTTCGGCTCGGGTGACTCGTTCGAGGTCAGCCCGGAACTGCTCTCGCAGGTCGCCGATGCTCCTGTCGCCTTTGTGATTCCGGTGTCCGGTCGCCCGATGGCCGAACTTGCCACCGATCCGCTTTACTCGCAGTTGCCGTCCTTCAAGGCAGGCACGACGTTCGAGCTCCCCGCCAGCAGCTACCGTCCTGACTACGACGGCGCAATGGCTACCCTCGACCTGATCGGCCAGACCTTCGCATGACTCGATTCGGTGGGCTGGTGATCGATGTTTCACCCTTGCGGACCAGCCGTCCCTTCAGGTACGCCTTTTCCGGGCGATTGATCTCGCTGCTCGGGATCGGACTGCTCGTCGTAGCCGTCCCCGCGCAGACGTACCAGCTCACCGGCTCGACCTTGCAGGTTGCCGGAGTGTCCACGGCGATGGCCATCGCCATGTTCTTCGGCAGCCTGTTCGGCGGCGTGCTCGCTGACCGTTACGATCGGCGACGCACCATCCAGTTGGCCCGCAGTGCTGCGGGTCTCGGCTTTGTCATTCTCGGGTGCAACGCGCTCTTGCCACACCCGTCGATGTGGGTCATCTACGTCGCGGCAGCTGTCGACGGCTTGGCCGGCGGTGTCAGCAGCTCGGCCTTGATGGCTTTGATGCCGACGTTGTTGCCGCGCAACAAGATGGCTGCGGCCGGCGCTTTGGTAGCGCTGACCACCGACATCGGGACGATGATCTCGCCGGCAATCGCCGGCGTGATCATCGCCTCCGGCGGCATTCCCGCGACATACTTTGTTGCTGCGGTGGCCACCGCAGCAACTGTCACGTTGTTCCAAGCCATCGGCCCTTCCCCTGCACCGGGCACGAATCACGAAAGCCCGATGCGCGCGCTGGTGACCGGCGTGAAATTCGCCGGCACGCACACAGTCATTCGCGGCATCCTGATCAGCGGTCTGTTGGTCATGTTCGTCAGCGGGCCGATGGTGTTGCTGCCTGCCTTCGTCGACCAGGTTCTCGGCGGCGGACCCACCATGCTCGGTCTGCTCTACGGCGCCCCCGCTGTCGGCGCTGTGGTCGGTTCCCTCACCAGCGGTTGGACCGGACGAGTCCACCGCAACGGCGCCGCGATGTTGATCTCTGTTGCGCTGATGCCTCTCGGCCTGGTGGTACTGGGTGCGTCGGGAGCAGCGATTGTCGCGTTCCTGGGCCTGGCCGGATTCGGCCTCGGCCGCGCACTCAACGACATTCTGAGATTTGCAGTCCTTCAACAGAACACGCCGGACGAATTGCGCGGACGCGTGTCCAGTCTGTGGATGGTGCAAGCCGTCACGGGTACGGCGATCGGTTCGATGGCAGCCGGGTTCCTCGGGCAGTGGCTCGAGCCTGGCGCCGCGCTACTGGTCTTGGGGCTCGCCGGTGTGACACTGGGCCTGGTGCTCCTGGCAGCATTGGGTTCGGTGCGCCGGGTAACTTCGGAGATCAACGAAGTCGATCTCTCCGAAAACACTGTGCCGGTGGGGAATGCTCCGCCGGAAAAGGAAGGTAGTTCATGAACCGAGGAGACCACCTCGCGACCATCGCCGAAGTTCTGGCGGGAACCACCGGCGCAAAAGTGCCGTACCCCATCGGCATTCGCGAACTCGAAGTTGTTCGCAGCGAAATGGTCGGGACCGGACTGTTGCGTCTGACCTTGGGTGGACCTGAGTTGGCGGGCTTCGAATCGCACGCTCCCGACGAGCATGTTCGCCTGGTCTACCCGGATGCAGACGGAACTTTACGTCTACCCGAACGCGACGGATTCAGCCTGAAGTGGCCTCGTCCATTGCCGATCTCGCGTGAGTACACCGTCCGTCGATACGACGCCGAGGCGGGGGAGCTGGACCTCGATTTCGCGCTCCACGAAGGTGGGTACGCCTCTGATTGGGCTCAGGCGGCGACCGTCGGCACTCGGGTGCACGTGGCAGGTCCGCCCGGTGGCGTCGTGGTTCCGTGGACGTACGACCGCTATCTGCTGGCCGGTGACATCACCGCCCTTCCTGCCATTGCTCGTTGGCTCGAGATGATGCCCGCTGCTGCCGCCGGGTGGGTGTTCGTCGAGATCACCGACCCTTCACAGGAAATCGAACTCACTGTTCCGGAAGGCGTCGAGGTGCGATGGCTGCACCGCGGTGACGTCCCAGCCGGTCACTCGGATCTGCTCGAGCAGGCAGTACGGACGGTCACCGTGCCCGAGGGCGAGCGTGTCTACGCCTGGATCTCCGGTGAGGCCACCAGTCTCAAGCCGATTCGCAGATTCGTGCGCGACGAACTCGGCCTGAGTTCGGGCGACCACCTGATCACGGGCTACTGGAAGCGCGGAGTCGCAGACTTCGACGAGGACGACGACGACCGCTGAACATCGGTTGATGCCGGTTTCGGCATCGTCACCGCGACAACGAGTCCGACAATCGCAACGATTGCCGCCACTCCGAAAGCTGTGGCGAATGCCGAGTGCTGGGGAAGGCCGCCGGATGAAGTCGCGCTCGCGATGATCCCGGCGGCAATTTGGGTTCCCACAGCAGAACCCAGCGATCTGGCGATCGTGACTATTGCCGTCGTGACACCTACGCGGTCTGCCGGTGCGCTGTCGGCGGAGATGACGAACACTGCCGTCGACGCGGCGGCAACGCCGGTACCCGCAAGGATCAGCACCACAACGATCTGCCACATCGTGGTTGCAAAGACCCCGACGGCGCCGCTCAGGCCGAGGAAGGCAACTCCCGCTACCGCAATGGCTTTCGTGCCGACCCGTTGTGCGAGCTTTCCGGAAATCACCGACGCGATCACCGCTGCGCCGTAACCGATGCACAGCAGGATTCCGATGGCACTTGTCGATGCACCGCGGCCGAATCCGCTCTCTGCCGGCACGGCGAGTTGTTGCGGAAGTAGATAGACAACAGCGCCGTAAGTGAACCCGAAAACCACGCCGACGACCACGGCGCTCCACATCGAACGATGCCGCATCATCGTCAGGTCGACCATCGGCTCGGTTGTCCGGCTCTGATACTTGGCCCAGATCGCGAACACGGCAGCGGAAGCGAGAAGCAGCAGCATCGACGTCGGTGCGCCCCACCCGTTGCTCGATGCGCTCGCCAGCCACGCCGTCAGCGTCAACAATCCCAGAGCCAATCCGCCCGCTCCCGGCCAATCGAGTCGGCCGCCGACGTTCGACATGTGATCTCGTGGTGTGCTCACGGCAAAAGCAATTGCGCCGAGCAAAACGAACGCGGTCGGAACTGCATACATCGCGGTGCGTGAGACGTTTTCCGCGACGGGCCCGGCCAATACGACTCCCAGAGCGCCGCCGGCCACTACGACAGCCCCGAGTAAACCCGTGGCCGTCTTCAGTCGGTCCGAGGACAAAGTGCGTCGTAGGACCACGAAGCTCACGGGAAGCAACCCGAGCCCGAATCCCTGGAGAAATTGGCCGAGGACGAACAGCGGGAAGATCGTTGCGAGAGCGGACACGCTGCCGCCCAGGACAACGATTGTCGTGATCGCGAGCAAGGTGGGGCGGGCGCCGTACACGTCGGCTATTCGCCCGGCCATCGGCGTGACGAGGACAGTGCTCAACGTCAGAGCGACGGATGCGAGCGCTCCGACGTCGGCCGTCACTCCGAAGTCTCTCTGTATCAGGGGGAGTGCGGGGACGATGATGCTTTCGAGCGCGGCCACGGCAGCGATCAGCAGGGTCAGGCTTGCGATAGTTGCTACCGGTCGCGGCTGATTGCCGGAGACGCTCTCTGTGGTCATCGTGCTCTCTTTCGATCGGGGAGTGAGGAGCTTATGGACGCGACGAAACGCCGCCCCTCCAAGAGCCCGGAAGGGTTGTGGCACTGGATATATCGGGCTGTGAAGTAGACCGTCTCTTTATTTCGTTACGCGTACCGTTATTGTGGAGAAATGTAATCGGATTCAGCGCACAAAGCAAGAGTCGGATGGGGTGGAAATGGTGTCATGTATCGCCAGATCGCAACGGGCAGACTTTTGCTGCCACCGTCAGTCGGTGTCAGGTGATGTGACGATGGGGCTCATTTCTCGATGAGCATGACGCTGGTCACCAAAATGCTTCTCCGAGCAGGGAGTTCATCTGCCGGACACATCCAAGGTCCCCGTTTGAATGCCGGGTTTGTTAGCTTTCTGCCTGTGACGCGACGTCACGGAAAGTTCACGAATCACGGAGGATCATCATGGGTTCTATTTCAACGATCATCGGAATCTTCGAGCTCTACAAGCTTCTCGAGCCGCTGCTGAGCTCGCTGAGCTGATTCAGGTGTGATTTCACTGTCGAGCCGGGGCGCCGAGGGACTCGGCTCGACAGCGGATCTCGAGGATCCGGCGCGATCAGGACCCGTGGAACGGATGTCGGCACCGGCAGAATTCCATCGCTCCGGTGTAGTGGTCCATCACCAGGATTTCTGCACACCGAGCGGGCTGCGGAGCGAACCTGAGGCAGCGCTCGATCCACCCACGCTCCAGCGAAGGGGCGGGGTGCGCGCAGTTCCCGCATCGGCCGGGACGTTCGGCGACACGTACGGAACCGTAGTGCTCCGGGGACATGCCAAACATCTTGGTGGTGCGATGTTTCCAGGGCAATGGTTCGGCTCGAGCGGAAGCTATGTCACGAAAGCCCGGCGGCGATATGCGAGGACCGAACCCGTTGAGCTGCGCCACCTGGATCCCTGATAATCCGATTGCCCAGACTGAGTTTTTTGGTGCAAGTTGCGGCTACTGCGCTGACGCCCAGAAATTCTCGGACTATCTGGGCAACGATCATGCGGTGGTAACCGCGAACAGAATCCGATCCGGCTCGCGTTGCATACGGGTGATCGCGACGCGGCCCCCGATCCAAGCACCAAGTGCACCAATCGCAACAGCGACAGGGATGGCGAAATAATTCACCGGGTTCGGTAGCAGCGCCCCGAGTAGAACGCCGGGCGCCGTTGTCGCGGCGAAGATGACGATGGCGAGGATGATCAGTCCGAAGGACGAGCCATTGAAGGATCCGCGGGTGTTGAGGGAGAACGTCTTCTTCATCTCCGGGACCGGGTAGGGGGCTTTGGCGGATATCGCTACTGCCAGTCCTGCACCGACTCCCATCATCGAAATGCCGACGGCGAGCGGCACGGCCAGTCGGTCGGTCCCGAGGTCCCCGAAGATCCGTACAGCAGCTGTTGCGACGACCACGAAGGGTGTCATCACGATCGCCCACGCGATTTGTCGGCCCCGGACGTCAGCGGCAGCGGCTTCGGGGATCATCACCAGATGCCAGATCGATGCGCCGTCGAATCCGTACAGATTCGATCCGGCTGCCATTGCCAGGTAGATCAGGAACCAGGCACCCCATGCGGCGGAGAAGGGGATCGATGACGAGATCAGCGGTCCGAAGCCGGAGACCAAGGTCATGATGGCAACGGAGAGCAGTTGTGTTCGTCGGCGCATGTCTCCGTGCCAGAGCGAAAGCTCGCGAGAGATGACGGTGCCCAGTCGGGATGCGCGCCAACCGGTTCGAATGTCGCGGCCCTGGTTCTTCAATTGCACGGAAGTGGCGCCCGCTGATTCTGCGACCTTCCCGTTGAAGTAGCGAACGACCAGGCGTTGCCATGACCACAGCAGTGCGAGATCGACCAGCACCAGGGCGAGGACTGCTCCGGCGGCGAGGAGCCAGGCGCCTCCTGCTGCTGCGTCGACACTGGTGATTCCCCACGCGAACGGGATCGAATGCGCGACCGTGAGCGGCCACGTGACGTCGCCGTCCACGACCGTGCCGAGGCGACTCTGCAGCGGAAATTGCAGCAGATACAGTCCGCCGAAGAACGTGCCGAATGCCAACAGTCCCAGTTCGCGGCTGCGACGACTCCGCAGGAGCTGCGACATCGCCAGCATCGCGACCCGTGAGGTGCCGACAATGAGCAGGACCGTTGCGGGCCAAGCGATAATGGCCAATGGCAGTGCGGCAGGGTGGTGTGTAGCGGCATAAATTGGAATCGCTGCTGCAGCCAACGCGGTAATCGGCACGGTCATACCGACCAGCGACGTCGAGAACAGTGCTCTGGCGAGTCGGACGGGTTCCAGGGGGAGTAGTTGGAAATGTCTGGGGTGAAGATTGTCATCTGACAGACCAGACATGATCGGCATCAAGATCCACATCAGGCCGATAGCCGAAAGTGCGAGACTGGTTGTGCCGCTGACGAGATCGGGGGAAACACCGTTCTTTCCCGAAGCTCGTAGGCACAGTAGCGCTGCCCCCAGAACCCCGAACAACGCTGCAATGACCTTGATTACAGCTCTTCCACCGGTGAACTGACGTTTGTAGAGGGTCATGCGCATGCGGAGAACAGTGCGCCACACAGAGACCGACGGGTTCCAGTGTGTCGGTGAAAAGCTGGTGGTGGTCATGCGCGCATCCATGACAGTCCGTCGGGACTGGGACTGCGGCTACCGACAAGGCGAACGAATGCCTCGTCGAGAGTGTTGCCTGCGCGCACCTCGTCGACCGTTCCTGAAGCCACGACGCGACCGTCTGCGATGACGCCGATGTGAGTACACAGTTGTTCGACAAGGGCCATCACGTGACTGGAAAGAATGACCGAGCCACCTGAGTGGACGAACGAGAGCAGAATGCTCCGAATTCCGGCCGAAGAAATGGGGTCGACAGCTTCGAACGGCTCATCCAGTACCAGTAAGCGAGGGCCGTGCAACAAGGCCGAGGCCAACCCGATTTTCTTCGTCATGCCCGCTGAATAATCGGCGATGACCGTTCCACCTGCATCGGCGAGATCGAGCGCGGCCAACAGTTCGTCGCGTCGTGACGCGATGACGTCCTCTGGCATACCGCGCAGTCGCCCGAAATAGGTGAGTAGTTCATGACCGGTGAACTGGGCGGGTAGCGCCAAACCGTCGGGTAGGACGCCGAGCAGACTCTTCGCTGCCACAGGGTCGTTCCACACGTCGTAGCCGTACACCAGGCTGCGACCGTAGTGCGGGCGAAGCAATCCGACAGCCATCGACAATGTGGTCGTTTTTCCCGCACCATTCGGGCCAACCAGTCCGAACAACGAACCTGAGGGCACCGCAAGAGAAAGGTCGTTCACAGCAACTTTCGCGCCGAACGCCATGCAGAGGTGTTCCACTTGCAAAGCCATCGGTCCGGGAGGTAACTGTCCTGTCTCGGGGAGAGGGTGCATCGATCGAGGGTAACTGTCCGGAGCCATGTGCGCGGAGACGGAGCGGAGCGATGCAGGCTGCGTGCACCGAATGTCATTCCTAGGTGGGGGTTGCGACATGAGTCGCTGGTTCGCAAGGGGAGCGGATGGCAGGAGTCGAACCTGCGTGGACGGTTTTGCAGACCGCTGCCTTGCCGCTCGGCCACACCCGCATTGATCCAATTATGTTCGTAGTGAACAACAGTCGCCACCATTGTGATCAGGGTGAGTTGATCGCCGTGTGACGGATCGCAGGGAGTGCGGGGGAAGTGCCGGGTCAGGCGCGGGAGAACACCGCGACCAGGAATTCGGAATCCTCCTTGAACGGGCGAAGATCCCACGTGGAGAGCAGCAGATCAGCCTCGAGGCCACTCACGGTCGCGTCGGCGAGAAACTCGGGGAACTCGTAGCCACGGCCGGCACCGAATCCGATGACCACTCGGCCGCTCGGAGCGAGATGACGAGCAAATCCTGAAAATACTGCTTGCCTGGTGGACGGAGCGAGAAACGCCACCACGTTGCCTGCCGACACGATGACGTCGAAATCTGCCTCGACACCGCGGGCCGGCAGATCGAGTTCGGCGAGATCGCCGACAAGCCACGTCGGTCCGGGGTGGTCTTCTTCTGCGGCAGCGATGAGAACCGGGTCGACATCGACTCCGACAACCACATGCCCGACGTCGTGCAGATAACCGCCGAGTCGGCCAGGCCCGCACCCTGCATCGAGAACCCGGCCACCGCGTCCGAGCATCGCGTCGATCAAACGTGCTTCCCCGACAATGTCCTTGCCGTCCGCTCTCATGGAACGGAAACGCTCGACATATCGTGTGGAATGCGTCGAGTCGGCTGCAGTGATCTCTTCCCACTGGCTGGGGATGCGCTCGTTCGGGGCGTGTGCAGTCATCTTTCGAGGGTACCGACAGCTCACCGGGTGCCGACGACCGTCCCGTCTGCGGCATATCCGACGAGGGTTGGACGAGGGGACGTGAGCGACAGGGGAATCCATCCGTAGAAGCGGTCTTCGGCAAGAATTGTCGGATAGATATGGCCGTCTGCGGTGTGAAGTTCGGCTCGGACAGCACCTCCCGCCCCTGCGTCGTAGGTCGCCTCGTGCGGACCGGCCTCGTACCCGGCGCCGCCCCCGAATGAATCCGCGCCGTACAAGTCAATTGATCTGCAGCCGTGTCCGAGGCCGATGAATTTCGACGGACCAACCTTGTCGATGTCGGCTGACGCCTCGAAAACCGGGGCGACGCACCTCCAGCCATTGGCGCCGTGGGCGACAAAGACGCTGAACAAGGTTCCGTCAGGTCCGGGAATGGACCCGACCCGCTCGGCGGTGGACGGATCTATTCCGCCGTTGGTTCCCGGCATCGTCTGCCAACCCGAGTACATGTCGGTGAACGCTTTCGGCATCATCCCCGTGGCAGCGGCGCAGCCCACCACCACTGCTGCGCAGATCGCCGCGACGAGAACGATGGCACCGACGCGACGGCGTGGAGCTTTGGTTGCCCCAATGTTGTTTTCGGTAGCCATGATTCGGGTGCGTGCGGCATCTTGGACGTTCTCGGGCCAGAGTTCGGCGGAAACCGTATCGCTCGGCCGCAGCTTCTCGAGCGTGGTGAGCGGATCTTTGGTCATGGGGTACTCCCGTGTTCGGCGGCAGCGCAAGGTCGGGCGGTGTTCATCGGGATTACGGTGTCGGATTCTGAAGTCAACCCGGCGCGCAATCGACGCCGAGCGCGAAAGAGACGAACATGCATGGCCGGAACCGAACACCCAGCGACCCGCGCGGCTTCGGTGGCGGTCAACCCGTCCCAGGCAGTCAGGAGCAGGGCTTCACGTTCGGTGACGGTGAGTGTTGCCAGTGCTTCGAGCAGTTCCGTGCGTTCGGTGACAGTGACGTCGGCGCCCGGCGTCGATGCCGCAATCTGCTCGATGCGTCCCATCTTCTCGGTGAGCGCGTCAAGGCGCCGAACGCTGCGACGGTTGTTGTTCACGGTGTTTCGAGCCACCACCAACAGCCATGGAAGTGCCTGCTCGGGCACTTCGTCCAAGCGTCGCCAGGCAACGAGGAACGTCTCGGAGACAACCTCCTGCGCGCTGTGATGATCAACGTGGCGACAGGTATACGCGAACACCCGACCGGCGTAGGCGTCCCACAGGGCGGTGAACCGCTCTTCGCCGCTCGGCGGCGGTTGTTCCTCGGATTTCGGGGTCATATGAAGAGATGTCCGGCTGGTTGCTGATCCTTACAGCCTCTGAGCTGATGGACGGTTTGGCGTCTTACTCCGGCCGAGAACTCCCACTGTCAGAAGCAACAGAGCGAGGATGTACAGCGTCATGATCCAGATGCCCGCAGCGGCGGGCTGCCACTTGTTCGCCTGGCCGAGCAGGATGAGGGCGTCAGAGGTGAGGAACAGCGCGCCGCCGATACCGGTGATCGAGTTGTACGTCAGTGCGGTTGATGCGGTTCCCACCAGTATTGCGGCGTACACGGGGACGGCAATTCGAAGTTCAGGTTCGAGACCGGTCCAGGTGTACGACACAAGAGCGATTCCAGCGATGGTGTAAGCGCACAGAAACCATGGCCGCCTTCGCATCTCCCGAAGAGCGCCGTGTGAGAGAAAGAATCGGATGAAGCAGAGGTGACCGATCGCGAAGGCTGCCATGCCGATGACAAACGTGGAGTCCCAGATCAGGAACAGGTCTCCGAAAGCACAGGCAATCAGTGCCGCAGCCACAAGTCGAGGTCCGCGTCGGGCGACAACCCAGGCAGCCAGAATCGGCGCGAGCATGACCTTGGTGATCCCGTCCCAGGGCGCAGCATCAGCGGCATTGAGGATCAGATGGACAATCGCTACCGCTGAAAACCCGACAAACCATGGCGACCGGATGGTGCTCGGCAGTCCGGCGTCGCAATCAGATTCACCCATCGGCTCAGTGCAGGAAGTCCGCTGCACGCTCGGCGAGGTCGAGCACCGGCTGGGGGAGTATGCCGAGGATGAGCGTGACACCGGCGCCGAGGCCGATCACACTGCTGGTCAGTGCACTCGGCACCACGACGGTCGGAGCGTCTGCGGCCGATTCGGTGAAGAACATCAACACGATCACTCGCACGTAGAAGTACGCGGCGATCGCGCTGCACAGGACGCCGACGATCACGAGAGGTGCGGCCCCGCCCTCGGCTGCCGCGCTGAACACCGCGAACTTTCCGATGAACCCACTGGTCAACGGGATCCCGGCGAAAGCCAGCAGGAACAGTGCAAAGACAACTCCGACCAATGGTGAGCGCCGGCCCAACCCGGCCCAGCGCGAGAGCGTCGCGACCTCACCGTCTGCGTCCCGAACCAGACTCACGACGGCGAACGCGCCCACGGTGCTGAATCCGTAGGCCAGAAGGTAGAACATCGCCGAGGCCAGGCCGGCGTCCGAATCCGCAACCACAGCGGTCAGAATGAATCCGGTGTGCGCGATGGCCGAATACGCGAGCATCCGCTTCATATCGGTTTGCGTCACAGCGACGATCGATCCGACAACCATCGTGAGAATCGCGACCGCCCACATCAGTGGACGCCAGTTCACGTACTCGTTGGGCAGAGCCACATAGAAGACACGAAGGATGGCACCGAATGCGGCGATCTTGGTTGCAGTAGCCATGAAACTGGTGATCGGCGTCGGCGCCCCTTGATAGACATCGGGAATCCACGAATGGAACGGCACGGCACCGACTTTGAACAGTAATCCCACGGCCACGAGTGCTGTCCCGAGCCACAGGAAGGCATCGGTACCCGACCCGCTGCGTGCTGCGTCGGCGATACCGGAGAGCGTGACCGTCCCGGCATAGCCGTACAGCAATGCGATTCCGAAAACGAAGAACGCCGACGAAAATGCCCCGAGCAGAAAGTACTTGAGCGCAGCTTCCTGGGAGAGCAGGCGACGTCGGCGTGCCAGACCACACAGGAGATACAGAGGCAGTGAGAACACTTCGAGCGCAACGAACATCGTCAGCAGATCGTTGGACGCGGGAAAGAGGAGCATGCCGCCGACAGCGAAGAGGGTGAGCGGAAAGACCTCGGTCTGGGCGATACCGACCTTGACCGCTTCGTGTTCCGCAACACTTCCGGGGACGCTCGACGCTTGAGGGGTGAAACCGCCGAGCGCGTCGTGTTGCGCGATCACCTCGGCGGTGTTGCCCGAGCCTCGCTCGGCGATCAGCAGTACTGCGGGGATCGACACGAGAAGGATCGTGGCCTGCAGGAAAAGGGTCGGACCGTCGACCGCTACAGAACCCATCATCGCCGTCGACCGCGTGCCGGCGAGCAGAAGCACTGCCACGAATGCGGCCGCCAAGCCTGCGACACCGAGGACGAGTTGCACGGGGTATCGAAAACGCCGGGGTGCAAATGCCTCGATGAGTACGCCCACAACCGCAACACCGAACACGATCAACATTGGCGAGAGCAAGCTGTATTCGACACTGGGTGACGCCGTGCCGGCTGAGCCGAGGACGGTCACGTCGTTGAAGGAACTCATTTGTGGGCACCTCCTTCGTGGTCGGCGACGAGCGGGGTCGGAGCCTCGTCGACGACCGTATGGCTCACTGCAGGAGTGATGACGTCCAAGGCAGGCTTGGGGTAGATGCCGAGAAGCAACAGGAGTGCGATCAGAGGGGCGACCACCACGAGTTCGCGTCGAGCGAGGTCGCGGATCGTTCCCTGCTCTTCCTTCACAGGTCCGCCCATCATGCGCTGGTAGAGCCAGAGTATGTAGATCGCGGACAGGACAAGCGCGGCAGTCGCCGCGATAGCGGCCACGTGGTATCGCGAGTACGTCCCGATCAGCACCAGGAACTCACTGATGAACGGCGCGAGACCCGGCAGCGACAGCGTTGCCAACCCCGCAACGAGGAATGTGCCGGCAAGTACGGGTGCAACTTTCTGGACGCCGCCGTACGCCGCGATCGATCGAGTACCTCGCTGCGAGACGAGGAATCCCGCAATCAAGAACAGAGCCGCAGTGGAGACTCCGTGATTGACCATGTACAGCGCGGAACCCGCTTGGCTCTGGCTGGTCATCGCGAAGATTCCGAGAATGATGAAGCCGAAGTGCGAAATCGACGTGTAGGCGATCAGTCTCATGACGTCTGCTTGCGCGATCGCCAGTATTGCGCCGTAGACGATCCCGATAA
This sequence comes from Rhodococcus sp. C3V, assembly GCF_029269915.1. Lineage (NCBI taxonomy): Bacteria > Bacillati > Actinomycetota > Actinomycetes > Mycobacteriales > Nocardiaceae > Rhodococcus > Rhodococcus sp. C3V. The sequence continues at coordinate 68,654 of NZ_JARJBE010000002.1, read as the reverse complement.
CGGCGAGCGTGATGATCCACGGTGCAAAGGTCGACGACGACTCCGGGAACAGTTGCAGGCAGTAGCGAATCATCGCGAACGTGCCCACCTTGTCCACGACCGCCATCATCAACACTGCTGTCGACGGAGTCGATTCCACCGCGGAGTCCGGCAACCAACTGTGCAGCGGCCAGAGCGGTGCTTTCACCGCGAACGCGAACATGAATCCGAGGAACAAGGCGTTGAGCACCCCGGGCCCCACACCGAGTTCACCGCTGTTTGCCGCTGAGGCGATCGCCCGGAAGTCGAAAGTGCCGCTGGCGAAGGGACTCTCGTCGCGCGTGGTGACCACATACAGGCCGATGACTGCAGCGAGCATGACCAGACCGCCGAGGAGGTTGTAGAGCAGAAACTTCACGGCTGCGCGAGATCTGCCCACTCCGCCGAACCCGCCGATGAGGAAATACATCGGTATCAGCATTGCCTCGAAGAAAATGTAGAACAAGAGAATGTCCAAGGCGCTGAACGAAATCATCACCATGGACTCGACAACAAGGATCAGCGCGAAATAGGTGTGCGGCATTCTCTTGGGTGATGCCGGGTCTGCTGGGACGTCGTTCCAGCCCGCGATCAGTAGTAATGGCACCAGCACTGCGGTGAGAAGAACCAGAACGAGTGCGATCCCGTCGAGTCCGAGTGTGTAGCTGGTACCGAAAGCCGGTATCCAGCTGTGGCTTTCGACAAATTGAAATTGTTCGCCGCCGCGGTCGAACGCAACTCCGAGAACGGCGGCGACCACCAGGACTGCCACGGACACAGCCAATGCGAGAGACTTCGCAAATTGGTACGACCGCGCCGGCAGAGCGAGGACTACACCCGCTCCGATGAGCGGAAGCAACCAGAGCACCGTCAGCGCGGGGAAGCCGGTATTGGTCACAGAGTTGCTCACCGCCGCTTCGATCACCACAGTGTCACCGCCATCATTGTCGCGACCACGAGTGTTGCTCCGACAAACATCACCAGCGCGTACGAGCGAACAAACCCGGTCTGTAGCTTCCGCGTGAGCGCGGACAGCCCGGTGACGACCACCGCAAAGCTGCCCACGACGCCGCCTATTCCCTTGGTGTCGAACACTTCCAACGACTTGGTGAGTTGTTGTCCGGGCTTCATGAACACCGTCTCGTTGAAGGCGTCACCGTACAGATCGCGGCGAGCCGCACCGGTCAACGGTGAAACCGGAGTCGGTGCCACAAGTGGAATCTCCCGGGTGGCGTACTCGCGATACGCAATCGCGACGCCGGCGGCAACTGCGAGCAGCGCCAGCGCGGTGATCGACCATGCGGGTATCGGCGGTTCGACGTGATGTGAGCCGACAACCGGTTCGAGCCAGTTCTGCAAGCTGGACCCGATGGTCAGGAGCATCCCGGCGCCGACGGACCCCACCGCCAGGATGATCATCGGAGACGTCATCACCGCCGGAGATTCGTGAGGTTTCTGGTTCTCCCAGCGGGCCTTCCCGAAGAAGGTCATCAGCATCACGCGGCTCATGTAGAAGGCAGTGAGCGCCGCACCCAACAGCGTGACGATGCCCAGCACAACACCCTTGATGCCGCCCTCGCCGATCGCAACCTCGATGATCTTGTCCTTGGAGAAGAACCCGGCAAACGGCGGAACACCGATGATGGCAAGGTATCCGAGCCCGAACGTGACAAAAGTCAGTGGCATGAACGCTCGGAGCCCGCCGTAGCGCCGCATGTCGGTTTCGTCGTTCATCGCGTGCATCACCGAACCCGCGCCGAGGAACAGGCCTGCCTTGAAGAATCCGTGGGTGATCAGATGAAGGATTGCGAAGGCGTATCCAGCTGGTCCGAGACCCGCTGCCAGGACCATGTATCCGATCTGACTCATGGTCGACGCGGCGAGCGCTTTCTTGATGTCGTCTTTCGCGCAGCCGATGATCGCACCGAACAGGAGCGTCACGGCACCGACGATGACAACCACGAGTTGAGCGTCGGGTGCGAGATCGAAGATCGGATTGGAGCGCACGATCAGGTAGACGCCGGCCGTGACCATCGTGGCCGCGTGAATCAGAGCCGAGACGGGGGTGGGGCCCTCCATCGCGTCGCCGAGCCACGACTGCAGTGGCACCTGCGCGGACTTCGCGCATGCAGCGAGGAGGAGCATCAGGCCGATCGCCGTCAGGACACCTTCGCTTGCACCAGACGCGTCTGCGAAGACGCTGCTGAACGAGAGCGAGCCGAACGTGGTGAACATCAACATCATCGCGATCATCAATCCGATGTCGCCCACCCGATTGACGACAAAAGCCTTCTTGGCAGCGGTCGCCGCCGACGGCTTGTGCTGCCAGAAACCGATCAGCAGGTACGACGCCAAACCGACGCCTTCCCAGCCGACGTAGAGCCCGAGGAAGTTGTCGGCGAGCACGAGGAGCAGCATCGCAGCGAGGAAGAGATTGAGGTAGGCGAAGAACTTACGACGCTCGGGGTCGTGCGCCATGTAGCCGACCGAGTAGATGTGGATCAGCGAACCTACACCGGTGATGAGCAGGACGAAACACATCGACAGTTGATCAAGCTGCAGTCCGAACTCGACCTGAAGACTGTCGACCGGGACCCAACTGAACAGGTGCTCGGTGACGGTGCGGTCGGCGGTGTCGCGGCCGAGCATGGCGATGAAAAACACCACTGCGACGACAAACGACGCGAGTGTCATGACGCAGGCGAATAGGTGGCCCCACGCGTTCGTGCGACGACCCGCCAGCAACAGGACAGCGGCGCCGCACAGGGGCAGGGCGGGGAGCAACCAGATGGCGGACGTGATTCCTCCTGACATGTCAGTACTTCAGCAGGTCTGCGTCGTCGACGGATACAGAACGCCGAGATCGGAAGATGATCATGATGATTGCCAAGCCGACGACTACTTCGGCAGCAGCTACCACCATCGTGAAGAAGGCGAAGATCTGGCCGTCCAGATTGCCGTGCATGCGCGCGAAGGTCACGAATGCCAGGTTCGCGGCGTTGAGCATCAATTCGATACACATGAACACCACGATGGCGTTGCGTCGCAGGAGGACTCCCGCAGCCCCGATGGTGAACAACAGGACCGACAGATACAGATAGTTCTCGGGATTCATCGCTGCGTTTCCTCGCCGGTATCGGGATCCGGGGATCGCGGAGTGAGGGCGCTGCTGACGGAGAGGGTCGAGAACGTTCCGTCGGGCAACAACGCCGGCATGTCTACTGCGTTGTGACGTGCGTACACGCCGGGACTGGGGAGGGGAGTGGCCGAGCCCTTGTCGGGATTGCTCTCATCGCTGCCCAGGTACGCGAATCGTTGCTGCGAGAGTTCGCGTTGGCTGAGTGTGGCTCCGATCTTCTCCCGATGCGCGAGCATCATTGCGCCAAGTGTCGCCGTGATCAGCAGTGCGCCGGTCAGTTCGAAGGCCCAGACGTAGCGGATGAAGATGAGATCGGCGAGAGCGTCGATGTTGCCCTGGTCGAGTCCGGTGAATCCGGTGAACCCCGAGATCGACGCATTTCCGAGGCCGCCGATAAGGAGTAGCCCGAATCCGACGCCGATCACGATCGCACTGACGCGTTGTCCCCGTAGCGTTTCGACCAAGGAGTCCGAAGAATCCACGCCGACCAGCATCAGGACGAACAGGAACAACATCATCACTGCGCCGGTATAGACGACGACCTGGACGACACCCAGGAACAGTGCGCCCTGCACGATGTAGAAGACGGCCAGGATGATCATCGTCATTGCAAGGAAGAGCGCAGAGTAGACGGCCTTGGGGGCGGCGACCACGCCCAAAGCGCTGATCACCGCAAGGGTTCCGAGGATCCAGAACTGCACCGCCTCGCCGGTGGAGGTCGATGTCATCGTTCCCTCCGCCAGGATCGTGGTCGTGACCGACGCGATCATTTCTCGGTCTCCGGGTTCGGCTCTTGCTCGGGTGCTGGCTGTTCGGGAGCTGCTGTGATGTCGCCGCGGTAGTAGTCGTCCTGAGTTGTGCCGGGACGCAGCGCGTGTGGTGGCGCTGCCATGTCGGGTTTCAGGGGCGCGAGAAGGCGGTCCTTCTCGTAGATCAATCCCGCTCGGTTGTCGTCGGTCATCTCGTACTCGTTGGTCATGGTGAGAGCCCGAGTGGGGCAAGCCTCGACGCAGAGGCCACAGCCGATGCACCGCAGGTAGTTGATCTGATACACCCGCCCGTAACGCTCGCCGGGGGAGAACCGTTCTTCTTCGGTGTTGTCAGCACCCTCGACATAGATCGCGTCGGCGGGGCAGGCCCAGGCACACAGTTCGCAACCGATGCACTTCTCGAGTCCGTCCGCATACCGGTTGAGTTGATGGCGACCGTGGTATCCGGGCGCGGTGGGGCGCTTCTCCTCCGGATAGAACTCGGTCTCGGGCTTCTTGAACATTGTCGAGAGCGTCACTCCGAAACCCGCGATAGGTCCTAGGAAATCAGGCATGGGAGTCCTCCGATGTGTCGGAAACATCTGTCCGCCGCGGCGGTGGCACCTTCTGACCCGGTAGTTTTCGGGTCGGCAGCGTTTGACCAGGTAGGGGTGGAACCGGGAAGCCGCCCGACATCGCATCGAAAGGCATGTTCCCCGCAGCGGTGACCGACGCGGCGGTTCGGCGTCGGCTGCGGTAAGTCCCGGCCAACACGATCAGGAGCGCAGCTCCGAGAACCAGTGCGACGCAAAGAAGTACGACCCAGGTGTTGTAACCCTCGTTGCGGAAGGCACGAACAGTCGCGATCACCATCACCCACACCAAGGCAGCGGGGATGAGAATCTTCCATCCGAGATTCATGAACTGGTCGTAGCGCAACCGCGGAAGGGTACTGCGCAACCAGATGAAGACGAAGAGGAAGCCCCACACCTTGGCAACAAACCACAGCACGGGCCACCAACCGGAATTGGCGCCGTCCCACAGGTTGAATGGGAACGGTGCGTGCCACCCGCCCAGGAACAGTGTCGTGGCCAGAGCGGACACCGTCACCATGTTCACGTACTCGGCCAGCATGAACATCGCGAACTTGAGTGAGGAGTACTCGGTGTGGAACCCACCCACCAGTTCACCCTCGGCCTCGGGAAGGTCGAAGGGAGCCCTGTTGGTTTCGCCGACCATGGCTGTCACGTAGATCAGGAAGGACGGCAGGAGGAGAAAGACGTACCAGGCACCTTGTTGGGCGCTGACGATGCCGGACGTGGACATCGTGCCGGCGTAGAGGAAGACTGCGGCGAAGGACAGCCCCATTGCTACCTCGTACGAGATGACCTGCGCGGTCGATCGAAGTGCGCCCAGTAGTGGATACGTCGATCCGGACGACCAGCCGGCAAGCACGATCCCGTACACACCGATTGAAGTCACGGCGAGGATGTAGAGAACTCCGACCGGCAGATCGGTCAGTTGCAGGGGTGAAAGGGTTCCGAAGATCGACACCTGCGGACCGAACGGGATGACGGCAAAGGCCATGAACGCGGGCACGACTGCGATGACGGGCGCGAGGAGATAAATCGGTTTGTCGGCGCCGGTCGGTGTGATGCCCTCCTTGAGGGCGAGCTTGATTCCGTCAGCGAGACTCTGGAGCATTCCACGGGGGCCGACGCGGTTCGGTCCGACACGCATCTGCATGCGTGCCATGACCTTTCGTTCCGCGTAAATTGCCACCAGCGGTGTGAGTACGAGGAACACGAAAATGGCGAGAGCCTTGCCGATCACCAACCACCACGGGTCGTGCCCGAACGCCGACAGGTCGACCGGAGCTGCCACGGTCCCGTACTCGTGGGTGGTCATTGCGCTCCCGCCTTCGCAATCTTCACCACGGAACCCGCGGTAACGCAGAGCGTTTCGTAGATCGTGCTACCCGGTGAATTGAGTGGGAGCCAGACTGTTCGAGGCGGGAGTTCGGTGATCTCCAACGGTAATGTGATGGAACCGGATTCAGTCGACACCGCAACGTGATCGCCGTTGTCGGCGCCGATCTCGGCAGCGGTCTCGGCAGACAAACGTACGAGTGGGAGCCGTGCCGTACCCGCCAGGTTGGGCTCGCCGTCTTGCAGTCGGCCGTTGTCGAGCAGCATTCGCCAACTCGACAACACTGCCTCGCCCAGTGCCGGTGTGGGCATGGTGCCTGACGGGACCTGAGGCGAGGTGGGGCGCGATCCGGACCAAGCGCCGAGGCGGTGTATCTCCGAGCGTGCGGAATCTGCGTCGGGTAGGCCCAGATCGATGCCCATCTCGGCTGCGATCGCGTGGAGAACGCGCTGATCCGGCATCACTCCTGTCGTTCTCAACGCGGTGTCGAACACGCGCTCGCGGCCTTCCCAGTCGAGGAAGGTTCCGGGCTTCTCGGCGACCGGTGCCACCGGGAAGACGACGTCGGCGAGTTCGGTGACTCCGCTGTGACGGATCTCCAAACTCACCACGAACCCTGCTGCTTCGATCGCGGCCCTTGCCTTCGCCGGGTTCGGGAGATCACTCAATTCGACGCCGCCGACAAGAAGGGCAGCAGTCGTCTGCCCCGGATCCAGCAGACTCGCGGCGTCGCGCCCGTCGGATGCCGGGATGGAGACCCCCCACACTGATTCCACCTCCTGACGTGCTGCCGGGTCCGCAACGGGGCGTCCGCCGGGAAGCAATCCCGGTAGTGCGCCGGCCTCGACGGCGCCGCGATCACCAGCGCGGCGTGGGACCCAAGCCAAACAAGCTCCTGTCGCTTCGGCGAGACGTACCGCCGCGGCGAAGCCGCCCGCCACCTCACTGAGTCGTTCGCCCAACAGGATCACTGCACCGGGCTGCCGGAGGAGCTGGCCCTCCTCACTGCTGGGGTGAGACAACGAATCCATCAGAGCTGCTTCACTTCCGGGTACGGTCCGAAGCAAAGAGCCGCCCATCTTCTGCAGGCCGCGCGTAGCGAATGGCGCGCTGGAGAGCACCGTCGTCTTGCCGAAACGTGCGGCCTTGCGCAGCCGCAGGAAGATGATCGGTGACTCCTCCTCGGGCTCGAGAGCTACCAGCAATGCGGCCGGGGCCGACTCGAGGTCCTGGTACGTCACCGACTCTTCGAGTGTGCGGCCGGCGACGTGTGCTGAGAGGAAACCTGCCTCTTCGGCAGAATGAGCACGGATTCGGAAGTCGATGTTGTTGGTAGCGAGAGCAACTCGCGCGAACTTGCCGTAGGCGTAGGCGTCCTCCAAGGTAGAGCGTCCGCCGACGAGTACGCCTGCGTCACCGCGGGCCTGCGCGAAGGATCGCGCAACGAGGTCGAGTGCCATGGGCCACGACGCCGGAATCAATTCGCCGTCAGCGTTGCGGATCAGGGGAGTGGTGATCCGATCACCTTGGGTCGTGTACGTGAATGCGAAACGGCCCTTGTCGCAGTTCCATTCCTCGTTGACTTCGGGGTCGTCCCCGGCGAGACGGCGGAGAACCTTTCCGCGACGGTGGTCCGTGCGCTGAGCACATCCGTCGGCGCAGTGTTCACACACGCTGGGGCTGGACACCAGATCGAACGGTCGCGCCCGGAATCGGTATGCCGTACTGGTAAGCGCGCCGACCGGGCACACCTGGATGGTGTTGCCCGAGAAGTAGGACTCGAAGGGCTCGTTGGCGTAGATCCCGACCTGTTGAAGCGCGCCGCGCTCGAGGAGATCGATGAACGGGTCGCCGGCGATCTGGCCCGAAAACCGTGTGCATCTGGCGCAGAGGACGCAACGCTCGCGGTCGAGCAGGATTTCGGACGAGAGTGGGATGGGCTTGGGGTAGGTCCTTTTCTCCTCACCGAACCGGGATTCGGTGCGACCGGTCGACATCGCCTGGTTTTGAAGCGGACACTCGCCGCCCTTGTCACACACGGGGCAGTCCAGAGGGTGGTTGATGAGCAGGAGTTCCATCACCCCGCGCTGCGCCTTCTCCGCCACCGGTGACGTGAGCTGTGTGGTGACGACCATTCCGTCCGCAACCGGTGTCGTGCAGGACGCCACCGGCTTGCGTTGGCCTTCGACCTCCACGATGCACTGTCGGCACGCCCCGACCGGGTCCAGAAGAGGATGATCGCAGAACCGCGGAATCTGTGTGCCGATCATCTCTGCAGCGCGAATGATCAACGTGCCCTTGGGTACCTGGAGTTCCCGGCCGTCGATGGTGAGGGTGACGAGATCAATCGGCGGTGCCGCATCGGTTCCAGTGGTGGCGTCGGCTGCAGTCATGAGACGAACGCTCCTGTCGCGAGAACGGACCGGCGAGGATCGAACGGGCATCCGTTGCCGTCGAAATGCGCTACGTATTCCTCGCGGAAGTACTTCAGGGAGGACATGATCGGGCTGGTCGCTCCGTCGCCCAACGCGCAGAAGGATTTTCCGAGGATGGTGTCCGAGATGTCGAGAAGTTTGGTGAGATCAGCTTCAGTACCTGTTCCGCCTTCGAGTCGCCGCAGGATCTGCACCAGCCAGTACGTGCCTTCGCGGCACGGCGTGCATTTACCGCAAGATTCGTGGGCGTAGAACTCGGTCCACCGCAGCACCGCGCGCACGATGCAGGTTGTGTCGTCGAATATCTGCAGTGCCTTGGTGCCGAGCATCGATCCCGCCGCGCCGACACCCTCGTAGTCGAGTGGGACATCGAGATGTTCGTCGGTGAAGATCGGAGTCGAGGATCCGCCGGGAGTCCAGAACTTGAGGGTGTGCCCGGTGCGAACGCCGCCCGCGTAATCGAGAAGTTCTCGCAACGTGATGCCGAGCGGCGCCTCGTACTGGCCGGGAGTGGTGACATGACCAGAGAGCGAGTACAACGTGAACCCCGGCGACTTCTCGCTTCCCATCGACCGGAACCACTCCGGGCCGCCCAGGACGATCGACGGCACACTCGCGATGGACTCGACGTTGTTGACGACGGTCGGGCAGGCGTAGAGGCCGGCGACGGCGGGGAATGGCGGCCGCAGTCGAGGCTGACCGCGTCGTCCCTCCAACGAATCGAGGAGGGCTGTCTCCTCACCACAGATGTACGCGCCTGCTCCGGCGTGCACGACGAGATCCAAGTCGAATCCCGAACCGAGGATGTTGCGGCCCAGGTATCCGGCCGCGTAGGCCTCGGCCACGGCGGTCTGCAGACGTCGCAGGACCGGGACCACCTCGCCCCGGACGTAGATGAACGCCTTGGCCGCTCGAATTGCATACGCCGCGATGATGACTCCCTCGACCAACGTGTGTGGGGTCGCCATCATCAACGGCATGTCCTTGCATGTGCCCGGTTCGGACTCGTCGGCATTGACGACGAGATAGTGAGGCTTGCCGTCTCCTGGCTTGTCTTCGGTGCTCTGTGGGATGAAACTCCACTTGAGGCCCGTCGGGAAACCCGCGCCACCGCGCCCACGAAGGCCCGCGTCCTTGACCGTTTCGATCACGGCGTCGGGGGACATGGCTAGCGCTTTGCGTAGGGCTTGGTAGCCGTCGTGACGAAGGTAGCTGTCGAGAGTCCACGAGTTCGGTTGATCCCAGTAGCGACTCAGGACGGGGGCGAGTGTCATGTCACTTCCCTTCGCCGGGAGCGTCGGCTGCTGAGGCCGAGCCGGGTGGGTTGTCGTCGTGAGATCGGCTGATACGCAGTCCGGCAAGAGTTGCCCCGCCGATTGTTTGTGCTTCGGCTGCTTCGATTCGCGTATCCGGGAACCCGGCCAAGATGCGTGCGGTCTGTCGGAACGAACACAGTGTGGCACCGCGACTGGGTGTCACGCGCTCTCCGGCGCGGAGCGCATCGACGAGTGAGCGCGCCGATTCCGGAGTCTGGTTGTCGAAGAACTCCCAGTTGATCATCATGACGGGGGCGTAGTCGCACGCCGCATTGCACTCGATGTGTTCGAGGGTGATCTTGCCGTCGGACGTCGAGATGGAGTGTCCGCCTTCGTCTCTGGAGCCTGCTGACCCGAGATGCTCTTCGAGTGCTGCGAGGATGTCGTCTCCGCCCATGATCGCGCACAGCGTGTTGGTGCAGACTCCGACCAGATACTCACCCGTCGGACCACGGCGATACATCGAGTAGAAGGTGGAAACGGCGGCAACCTCGGCGCCGGTCAAACCCAGCTTGGCACTGCAGAAATCGATCCCGGCCGGGGTGATGTACCCGTCCTCGGACTGCACGAGATGAAGGAGCGGCAGGAGGGCTGATCGACTGGTGGTCGCCGCGGCGTCAGGCTCACGGTAACGAGCGATGACGGTTTCGGCATCGGCGTCGAGTCGGGCGACTACATCAGGCGGATAACTCGATCGTGCGCCAGGGCGTACCAGTTGCGTGGGCTCGTCCGGGCGCGGCCCGAGTTCGATGAACACCCGTGACGAGCCGTTCGGGCCGGTCATCGGTCCACTCCGCCCATGACGGGATCGATACTGGCAACCGAGGCGATCACGTCGGACACCATGCCTCCCTCGCACATCGCCGCTACCGCTTGAAGGTTGGTGAATGACGGATCCCGGAAATGGACGCGGTACGGCCGGGTTCCCCCGTCGCTGACCATGTGCACACCCAACTCGCCACGCGGGGACTCGACTGCGACGTACACCTGGCCGGGCGGCACGCGGATTCCTTCGGTGACCAGTTTGAAATGGTGAATCAGACCCTCCATGGACGACTCCATGATTTTGGCGATGTGCTTCTGCGAATTGCCGAGGCCATCCGGTCCGACAGCGAGATCGGCAGGCCAGGCGATCTTCTTGTCGTCCACCATGACCGGCCCTGGTTGCAGTTTGTCGAGGCACTGCTCGACGATCTTGAGGGACTCCTTCATCTCCTCGACACGGATGACGTACCTTCCGTAGCAATCGGATCCGTCGTGCGTCACGACGTCGAACTCGTAGTTCTCGTAGCCGCAGTAGGGCTGCGCTCGACGCTGATCGTGGGGGAGACCCGTGGCGCGTAGGACCGGCCCCGTCACGCCGAGCGCCATGCAGCCGGTGAGATCGAGATATCCGATTCCCTGGGTGCGGGCTTTCCAGATGGAGTTGTCGCTGAGCATCAGTTCGACGTCACGCAACCGTTTCGGTAGGACCTTCAACAGTTCTCGTACCTTCGCGACCGACCCGTCGGGTAGATCCTGAGCGAGACCACCAGGCCTGATGTAGGCGTGATTCATCCGCAGTCCGGTGATCGTCTCGAACACGTCCAGAATCAATTCGCGTTCGCGGAATCCGAACAGCATCGCCGTCACGGCGCCCAGTTCCATTCCACCGGTTGCCAGGGCGACAAGGTGCGACGAGATTCGATTCAGCTCCATCATCATCACGCGAATGACGGTGGCTCGCTCGGGAATGTCGTCGGTGATGTCGAGAAGTTTTTCGACTCCGAGGCAGTACGCGGTTTCGTTGAAGAACGGTGAGAGGTAGTCCATTCGAGTAACGAAAGTGACGCCCTGCGTCCAGTTCCGGTATTCGAGATTCTTTTCGATTCCGGTGTGCAGGTAGCCGATTCCACACCGAGCTTCCACGACTGTCTCACCCTCGATTTCGAGAATGAGGCGCAGGACGCCGTGAGTGGACGGATGCTGCGGGCCCATGTTGACCACGATCCGTTCGGCCTCGCCGGTTCGCTGGCGAGCGGCCGCGGTGACGATGTCGTCCCAGTCCTGACCCGATGCTGTGACGACGGTTTCCGTCGTGGCACCGGAGTTGCTTCCTGTCGTCTCGTTCATCAGTTGTACGACCTACGCTCGTCGGGTGGAGGAGTCTGGGCGCCCTTGTACTCGACCGGGATACCGCCGAGCGGATAGTCCTTGCGCTGTGGGTGGCCCTTCCAGTCGTCGGGCATCTCGATACGGGTCAGGGCCGGGTGACCGTCGAAGACGATCCCGAAGAAGTCGTAGGTCTCACGCTCGTGCCAATCGTTGGTGGGGTATATCCCGACGATGGACGGAATATGTGGATCGGAGTCCGGCACGGACACTTCCAGTCTGATCCGGCGGTTGTGCGTGATCGAAGCAAATGGATATGCGGCGTGGAGCTCGCGACCGGTGTCCTGCGGATAGTGGACTCCATCGACACCCAGGCAAAGTTCGAAGCGAAGTTCCGATTCGTCGCGCAGTCTGCGCGCGACCTGCGGGAGGTGAGACCGTTCGACATGCAGCGTCATCTCGTCTCGAAAGATCACTACCCGCTCGATTGCATCGGTGAAAGTGCTGCCCGCGCTGCGCAATGCGGCATCCAAGGAGTCCGCAACTTCGTCGAAGTATCCACCGAACGGTCGAGAGGCCTTGTCCTCTACTGAGATCGGCGGGGCGAGCCGGCTGTAGCCCGAGGTGTCACCACTGCCGCGGACCCCGAACATCCCCCTCGATCCGTTGTTGCCCGCGGTCATCGCAGAAGCCCCTTCATGTCGATGGTGGGGGTGGATGCCAGTGCGGCGCGCTCGGCTGCCGCGCGTGCCTCTTCGCGGTTCACGCCGAGGGGCATCTCCTGGATCTTTCGGTGCAGTTCGATGATCGCGTTCAGGAGCATCTCCGGCCGCGGCGGACAGCCGGGCAAGTAGATGTCGACCGGCACGATGTGGTCGACGCCCTGTACCACTGCGTAGTTGTTGAACATACCGCCGGACGACGCACACACACCCATGGCCAGAACCCATTTCGGCTCGGCCATCTGGTCGTAGACCTGACGAAGTACCGGCCCCATCTTTTGACTGACCCGCCCGGCCACGATCAGAAGGTCTGCCTGTCGCGGCGACGCGCGGAATGCCTCCATGCCGAACCGCGCCAGGTCGAAGCGACCTGACGTGGTTGCCATCATCTCGATCGCGCAGCACGCGAGCCCGAAGGTGGCAGGCCACAGTGATCCTTTGCGGGCATACCCTGCCAGGCCCTCGACAGTGGTCAGTAGAAATCCGCTGGGGAGCTTTTCTTCGAGACCCATATCCGACTCTTTTCAGTCGCAACAGCTGCGGTGTGACCGGTTTTGTCTGACGTATGTGTGCTGTACCTGTGTCCGCTGGCCTAGTCCCAACCGAGACCGCCTCGTCGCCATTCGTATGCGTATGCCACCGAGACGTTGACTATGAAAAGGCCCATCGCCGCGAGGCCGAACAAGCCGAGCGAATCGAAATGCACCGCCCACGGGTAGAGGAAAACGATCTCGATGTCGAAGATGATGAACAGCATTGCCGTCAGATAGAACTTGACGGGAAACCGCCCGCCACCGGCGGTACGGGGTGCCGGTTCGATTCCGCATTCGTAGGCTTCGAGTTTCGCCCTGTTGTACCGCTTCGGGCCGACCACGGACGCGAGAACAACCGACACCACAGCGAAGGCCATCGCGATGACCCCGAGGACGAGAATGGGGATGTAAGCGTTCATGTCACCCGAACTCCTCTCCGCTGTGCGGATGTCCGCCCAGCCCGAAGGTGCCGTTCGATTTCGATACTGCCAGCAATTCGATACTTATGTGACCTGCGACACCCACACTAGGGGAGGCCTCCGACATTGGGTTCGTTTTCGGGGTGCGGAGTTTCGCTCTCGAAAGTCCGAAGTAGTCGGCGCCGCAACGAATCACCGCTGCAACGGGTGCTCACCGGCTCAGTTGTCGACGCAGAAGCGCGATGACGGTGGAAGCAAGTTCGATCGGATCTATCGGCTGCGGCACTGAGGCTTCCGCTCTCGACCACGACGCCAGCCACGCATCGTCGGGTCGACCGGTCAGTACGAGGATCGGTGGACAGTCGGCGATCTCGTCCTTGAGTTGTTTCGCGACGCCCATGCCGCCCGCCGGACTCGCCTCGCCGTCGAGGATTGCGAGGTCGATTCCGCCGGCGTCGAGCTTGGCTACGACGATCGGTGCCGTCGCGACCTCGATGTAGTCGATGGTGGGCATCGACGGATGTGGGCGCTCTCCGAGAGCGAGCCGAACTTGCTCGCGCGTGTGTGCGTCGTCGCTGTAGACGAGGATGCGCACGGGTGCCATGGAGTTGGGCTCTGCGGTCTCGGCGGACACGCGGCCGACGTTACTCCGGGCGGTCTCTGGCTACCGGCGAATCTTCAACATCGGCAGGGGCTTCCGCGAAAACACAGCTCGGCTTCACAGCAAACGGCCCTTACCCGGCGATGAACGCCGAAGTAAGGGCCGCCTGAATTGCGTGTGCGCTCAGAAGTTTTCGACGAACTTCGTCAGGCCCTTGCTCGCTGTTTCCAGGGCCGTCTTCTGTGCCTTCTTCACCAGGAAGCCCGGCAGCGGGATCTTGGGATCGATGGTCAGTTCGAAGGTGACTTTGGTTCCACCGTCGGTGGGAGTCAAGACGTACGAGCCGTCCTGCTGGTTCTGCTGACCGCTCTCCACGAGGGTCCAGGTCACCTTCTCGTCGCCCTCGAAGGTGTAGTCGACTACCTGCTCGTCGTTGATTCCCAGAATGGACACGGCCATGCGAACGCGATGGGGGCGACCGTCGTCGTGGGTGCTCTCGATGGTGATCTTCTTGTGTGCAGACGACCACTCCGGCAGCCGATCGACGGCTGCTACGGCCTTCATCACCGTTTCCGGATCAGCCTTGATCTCGAATTCCTTGACGCCCGAAACGGCCATGAACGTGCTCCTTCTCGCCTTGCGGCAACGGTTCGTGATTACTGCAGTTGCGCAATTAGATCATTCGGTGATCGGGTTGGCGTCGAGCTAGTCCATGCCGTTCTTGCGCATCTGGTCCCGCAATGCGCCCTGGACGGCTTGTGAAACCCACGAGTTGAGGGAGACTCCGTTCTGATTGGCGGCCTCCTCGGCGCGGGCTTTGATCTGCTCCATCATCCTCAACGTCACCCGGCTGATATCTCCGCTGACGTCGTCGAAGGAGTAGGTTGAGTCCTTCTTCTCGTCGTCTGCCTTCTCGTTTGCACCCTCGCCGCCGGTCGAGTTCGGCGGGCGAACGACGTCGACCAGTAATTCGCTTCCGTCGAGATTCACCTTGACCTCTCGGTCGCCCAGCTTCGCCCCGATCTCCTTGGCCAGTTCCGTCGCCGCGGCCAACAAGACCAGGCGGACCGAGGGTTCGATGGCGGCGGACAACGACGCCGCAATCCGGCGCGTGTGATCGTCGCCGAGTTCGGCTGCAGTGGCGAGGTCGTTCTGCAGCTTTGCGGTGTACTCCGAAATGTCCATGACACCACAGTGGCGTCAAAAGTGACGTCAGTCAAGGATGTGATGACGTCACTCGGTATCGAGAGCGGTCGACCGCTATAGAGTTGCCCAGCACCTGAGGCGAACGGCGCCCGGGTTTCGTGCTGGTCGTTTCGTGCTTGTCGAGGAGTGGGTTGTGCCGAACACGGTGTCACTGAAAGTGCAGTTGGTGGCGAAGTCCGAGTTCTTCCCGCCCGAGGACATTCCGTGGGAGACGGACGCGGATGGTGGCGAAGCGCTGGTCGAGTTCTCCGGTCGAGCCTGCTACCAGAGTTGGTCCAAGCCGAATCCGCGAACCGCAACCAACGCCGGCTATCTGAGGCATCTGCTCGAGGTCGGACACGTTTCGGTGCTCGAGCATGCGACAGTGAGCTTCTACATCACCGGTATCTCGCGCTCGTGCACTCACGAATTGATTCGTCACCGGCACTTCTCGTACTCGCAACTCTCGCAGCGATTCGTCCGTGAGAACGATGCAAACGTCGTCGTGCCTCCTGCTGTCGAAGGTGATCCCGAGCTCGAAGCACTGTTTCTGAATGCCACCGACGAAAGCCGTCGCGCTTACGGGGAACTGCTGACTGCCCTCGAAGGGAAACTGCAATCGGTGCCCGGTGCCCCGATGCGGGGCAAGCAAGCCAGGCAGGCTGCGCGCTCGGTGCTGCCCAACGCCACCGAGACGCGCTTGGTCGTGACCGGGAACTATCGGGCCTGGCGGCACTTCGTCGAGATGCGTGCCACCGAACATGCGGATGTCGAGATCCGGCGAGTCGCGGTCGAGTGCCTGCGTCAGCTTCGTGATGTCGCGCCAAATGTGTTCGGGGACTACGAGATTCTTCGCGGAAGCGACGGATCGGAAATTGCCGTCAGCGCATTTGCGGCCGAGTCGTGACTCGTGTGCAGAAGTAAGAGCTGAACCGGGTAACCTTCTGACCATGACCTACGGTGATTCCGCTTCTCTTGTCGAGCGTCCGTTCGGCACCATTTCCGTTGCGATGGTGACCCCGTTCACTGCCGACGGGAAGTTGGACGTCGACGCGGGAGTGCGCCTCGCAGCCCATCTCGTCGACAACGGCTGTGACGGCCTCGTTCTTGCCGGTACCACCGGTGAATCTCCCACCACCACCGAGTCCGAGAAGCTCGACCTGCTCCGCGCAGTGATCGACGCCGTCGGTTCCCGCGCGAAGATCGTTGCAGGCGCCGGCAGCAACGACACCGCTCACAGCGTCGAACTCGCACGTGACGCGGCTCGCGCCGGAGCGCACGGTCTGCTCGTCGTCACCCCGTATTACTCACGTCCGCCCCAGGCCGGACTGTTTGCACACTTCACCGCCGTCGCCAACGCGACCGACCTGCCCGTCATGTTGTACGACATTCCGCCCCGCTCCGTCGTTCCCATCGAGACCGAGACGATCCGCCGACTCGCCGAGCACCCGCGAATCAAGGCCGTCAAGGACGCCAAGGGCGACCTCAACGCCGGCGCAGAGTTGATCGGCACCACCGAGCTTCAGTTCTTCTCCGGCGACGACCCGCTGAATCTGCCGTGGCTCGCTGTGGGCGCCACCGGCTTCGTCAGCGTCATCGGCCATCTTGTTCCGGGTCGTCTCCGCGACCTTCACACCGCGTTCGTGTCCGGCGACATCGCCCGCGCACGCGAGATAAACCTCAGTTTGATCCCTGTGATTCGTTCCGTTGCCCGCCTCGGCGGTGTCAGCGCTTCGAAGGCGGGTCTGCGACTCATCGGAATCGATGTCGGAGAACCACGCCTTCCGCAGGTTGCACCCACTAAAGAGCAGATCGACGGTCTTGCCGCCGATCTGCATGCGGCAGGAGTTTTGTAAATGACCCGTCCCCCCCGACGTCGTAGTGCCAGTCGTCAAGCCGGTCCGCCTTCGCCTCCGGCTCCCGAAACGGCCGCAAAGGCCGCACCGGTAGAGGCACCAGCTGCGCCGGCGGCAGAAGCGGCCCCCGCCGCAGCCGCCCCGCCCAAGAAGGCCGCAGCAACCAAATCTGCAGCAACCAAGTCCGCTGCCACCAAATCTGCTGCACCCAAGAAGTCGACCGAAGACAGGTCGCCGCGCAAATCTTCCGGCGGTAACCGACCGGCAGCATCGAAGTCGGGCAACGGGCGCGGAAACAAGCGCCCCGAGAACCGTCCGGCCGTCGATCCCACGGGTCGCCTCGGAACACCCCCGAAGGCGCCGGCATCGGGTCTGCGCATCGTCGCGCTGGGCGGCATCGGCGAAATCGGTCGCAACATGACGGTGTTCGAGCACCGTGGCAAGTTGCTGATCGTCGACTGCGGTGTGCTGTTCCCCGAGGACCAGCAGCCTGGCGTCGACCTGATCCTCCCGGACTTCCGCTACATCGAAGACCGTATGGACGACGTCGAAGCCGTCATCCTGACTCACGGACACGAGGACCACATCGGTGCTCTGCCGTTCTTGCTGCGTCTGCGCGCGGACATTCCGGTCATCGGCGCGAAGTTCACTCTCGCTCTCGTTGCCGCCAAGTGCCGCGAGCATCGCCTGCGTCCGAACCTGGTCGAGGTCGTCGAGGGAAACACCACCACCCATGGCCCGTTCGACTGCGAGTACTTCGCGGTCAACCACTCGATTCCCGACGCTCTCGCGATCGCGATTCGCACCGACGCCGGCGTCGTACTGCACACCGGTGACATCAAGCTCGATCAGCTGCCTCTCGACGGCCGCCTGACCGACCTCGCCGGATTCTCCCGCCTGGGCGACGAGGGCGTCGACCTGTTCCTCGTCGACTCGACGAACGCCGAGGTTCCGGGATTCGTCACACCCGAGCGCGAAATCGGGGGAGTGCTCGACAATGTCATCGGCAAGGCGAAGCAGCGCGTCATCGTGGCATCGTTCGCCAGCCATGTGCATCGCATCCAGCAGGTCGTCGACGTAGCCGCTCGGTACAACCGCCGCATCGTCTTCGTCGGCCGCTCGATGGTCCGCAACATGCAGATCGCCCAGGATCTGGGCTACCTGACGGTGCCCGACGGCCTCGTCGTAGACATCGACACCGCCGCCACCCTTCCCGACGATCGCCTGGTGCTCATTTCGACGGGTTCGCAGGGTGAGCCGTTGGCAGCGCTCTCGCGGATGGCGCGCGGCGAACACCGTCAGATCAACATCCGCGCCAACGACCTTGTCGTTCTCGCGTCTTCGCTGATCCCGGGCAACGAGAACTCCGTTTTTGCCGTGGTCAACGGTTTGGCCAAGCGCGGTGCCACCGTCGTGACCCAGCAGAGCGCCAAGGTTCACGTCTCGGGCCACGCGTCCGCCGGTGAGTTGCTCTACCTGTACAACGCGGTTCGGCCCACCAATGCCATGCCCGTCCACGGTGAATGGCGGCACCTGCGTGCCAACGCCGCGCTGGCAAAGGCAACCGGCGTGCCGGAAGAGCGCATCGTATTGGCCGAGGACGGCGTCGTGGTCGACATGGTGGACGGCCTCGCCGAGATCGTCGGACGCGTACCGGTCGGACACGTCTACGTCGACGGTCTGTCCGTCGGCGACGTCGGTGAGCCGACGCTGTCCGATCGCCTCGTGCTCGGTGAGGGCGGCTTCATCGCGATCACCATCGTCATCAACGAGTCGACGGGCCGTGCGGTCAGCACCCCCGAGGTGTCCGGTCGCGGCTTCTCCGACGATCCGACAGCGCTCAAGGCTGCCGCGGATCTCGTGGAATCGGACCTGGCCCGGTTGGCGAGCGAAGGCGTCATCGACGCTCATCGCATCGCGCAGTCGGTGCGCCGCGTCGTCGGACGCTGGGTCGCGGACAAGTACCGCCGCCGTCCGATGATCATTCCGACGGTCATCGCGGTTCCGTAGATTCGGCACAGCAGGTCGCTTCCGCTCGAACCCGGTCCGGTTCGAGTACTTTGGCGAAGGTGACCTTCGCTCATGACGAACGACTCGCCCTGGTGGACAGCATGGTCGAATTCGGCCCCGATGCTCCGACACTGTGTGGGGAGTGGACCAATCGTGACCTGGCAGCACATCTGATAGTCCGGGAGCGGCGTCTCGACGCCGCTCCCGGAATCATGTTGAGCCCTCTTGCCGGTCACACCGAGAGCGTGCGTAAGGCCGCAGCGGCGCGTCCGTGGGAGGAGATCCTCGACGACGTTCGGAGTGGGCCGCCTCGGTGGTCGCCGATGTACTGGCTCGACGCGCAGGTGAATACCACGGAAATGTTCGTCCACCACGAAGATGTACGACGCGCACATCTGAACTGGGCGCCGCGTCCGTTGTCGGAGGGTCGGCAGGCTCAGCTGTGGAAGTACGCCCGGCAGATCGGCAAGATGGGTTACCGCAAAGCCGCTGTCGAGGTCATTTTCGAACTTCCGTCCGGCGAGAGTGCGGTCGTCCACAAATCCGGCTCTCGCAGTGTTGTCCTGCAGGGTGAACCCGCCGAGTTGCTGCTGCACGCTTTCGGTCGCAACGAGGTGAAGATCGAAGCCAAAGGTGAACTGGCCGACGTTCAATCCGTGATGGCGCTCGATCGCAGTTTCTGATGGCCCCCTTCTGCCGGAGCCGAGCTCGACAGACGGGTTGTGAAGATCACGTTTCGCACTCGCCACCAGTGTTGCTGGTGTTGCGGATGGTCCAGATGGGGTCGCACAGACTAGCCTGAACTCCATGGCAGGTAAGTCGAGCGCCCGGGGATCCAGTACAAGCACGTCTACGTCCAGGGCATCGACCAGGTCGTCAGCCTCTACTCCGAGCGCGCGCGCAACCGCAAAACCTCGTGCCTCGCGCACCACGCGAACCGTATCGACTCCTCGAAATGTCACGACTTCGGCCAGGGCTGGTGGGCGCCCCGCGTCGGGCAAAGGCTCCAAGCCGGCGCCCAAGAAGGCGTCCGGTACGTCGTCGGCCGCGCGCCGCCCGGTATCGAAAACCTCTCAGCGGGCCAGCCCGTTGGCCGCTGTGGGCAAGGGAATCGGAGCCGGGTGGTCCCTGGCTGCCCGCGGCGTCGGCGCCACCACACGCACCGTCAGTAAGGTCGGCGAGATCGAAGCCGGCCACCGCCGCGACGGAATAGCGCTCGGCCTGATCGCATTCAGCGTCGTCATCGCCGGTGGCGTCTGGTTCAAGGCCGGTGGTCCGATCGGCGGCGGCATCGACACCCTCGTGCGGGCGATCTTCGGCGCGGCCTCGGCCGTGCTCCCCATCGTCGGCGTCGGCCTCGCGATCCTGTTGATGCGCACCGAACCGAAACCTGAGATCCGGCCCCGACTGATCATGGGATCCTTGCTGGTCGGTCTGCCGGCGCTCGGCCTCTGGCACATCATCTCGGGTTCACCGACAGACGCCACCGGTCGCTCCAACGGCGCAGGGTTTGTCGGATACGTCGTGGGCGGCCCGCTCACCAACGGGCTCACCGTCTGGCTGTCTGCGCCGCTGCTGGTCATCGCCGCCGGATTCGGAATCCTCCTTCTGACCGGAACGACTCTGCGTGAGGTGCCGAGCAAGTTCCAGTCCTTCTTCGGCGCCTCGTATCGCTCGGACGAATACGGCGACTACGGATCCGAATTCGACGAGGACGGTGAGCACCACTACGGCGAATCTGCTTACGATCCTTCACTGTTCGACGCCGACGGCTACCCGGTCGACACCTACGCCGAGCCGCCGCTCAAGCCCGCCAAGCGGACCAGCCGACGCGCACCGATCGACAACTACCCGACGGACGAGTTCGAATCCGGAGACAAGAAGACCGAAGTCCTCGGTCTGTGGAACGCCGACGACACCGCAGTACCCGACGAGCCCGTCGCGGCTGCGGCAGCGCCCGTCGTGGAGACGCCGGCACCGCGCCCCAAGGTGCCTGCGCGTTCGGTCCCCATCGCCAAGCCCGTGCCGAAACCCGAACCGGAGCCGGAGGAGAAGGAACACTTCGTCACCGATCGGGTCACCGACGGCGACTACAACCTCCCGCCGACGACGTTGCTGATCGAGGGAGACCCGCCCAAGCTCCGCAGTTCTGCGAACGACGCGATGATCGAGGCGATCAGCGAAGTCCTCGAACAGTTCAAGATCGATGCCGCTGTTACCGGTTTCACCCGCGGACCGACGGTGACGCGCTACGAGGTCGAACTCGGCCCAGGCGTGAAGGTCGAGAAGATCACCGCGCTCGCCCGCAACATCGCGTACGCCGTGGCAACCGACAACGTCCGCCTCCTGGCCCCCATTCCGGGTAAGTCCGCGGTGGGTATCGAGGTACCGAACTCCGACCGCGAAATGGTCCGCCTCGCCGACGTTTTGAACGCGCCGAGCACCCGACGCGATCACCATCCGCTGGTGATCGGTCTGGGTAAGGACATCGAAGGTGACTTCGTCAGTGCGAACCTCGCGAAGATGCCCCACCTTCTGGTGGCAGGTTCGACCGGCTCGGGTAAGTCGAGCTTCGTGAACTCGATGCTCGTCTCGTTGCTCACCCGAGCAACGCCCGAAGAAGTACGGATGATCCTCATCGACCCCAAGATGGTCGAGCTCACGCCGTACGAAGGTATCCCGCACCTGATCACGCCGATCATCACTCAGCCGAAGAAGGCAGCGGCAGCGCTGGCCTGGTTGGTCGAGGAGATGGAACAGCGCTACCAGGACATGCAGGCCAACCGGGTGCGTCATATCGACGACTTCAACTCCAAGGTCAAGTCCGGCGAAATCACCGCCCCGCTGGGCAGCGAGCGCGTCTACCGTCCGTACCCCTACATCCTGGCGATCGTGGACGAGCTGGCAGACCTCATGATGACCGCGCCGCGCGACGTCGAAGAAGCAATCGTCCGCATCACGCAGAAAGCCCGTGCTGCCGGTATCCACCTGGTGCTGGCAACGCAGCGCCCGTCCGTCGACGTCGTCACCGGCCTGATCAAGACCAACGTGCCCTCGCGTCTGGCGTTCGCGACGTCTTCACTGACGGACTCGCGAGTCATCCTCGATCAGCCCGGCGCCGAGAAGCTCATCGGTATGGGTGACGGCCTCTTCCTGCCCATGGGCGCGGGTAAGCCGACCCGTATGCAGGGCGCGTTCATCACCGACGAGGAAATCTCGGCGGTTGTCGACTTCGCGAAAAACCAGGCCGAGCCCGAGTACACCGAAGGTGTCACCGCACAGAAGGCAGGGGAGAAGAAAGACGTCGACCCCGACATCGGCGACGACATGGATGTCCTCCTGCAGGCCGTGGAATTGGTCATCACGAGTCAATTCGGTTCGACGTCGATGTTGCAGCGCAAGCTACGAGTCGGGTTCGCCAAGGCCGGCAGACTGATGGACCTCATGGAAAACCGCGGCGTCGTCGGACCCAGCGAGGGCTCGAAGGCACGCGAGGTGCTCATGAAGCCCGAGGAGCTCGACGGTCTGCTGTGGTCGATACGCGGCGGCGACCCGGATGAGGCACCTGCAGACGAGTAGGGACACCTCGGCGGAGAAGCCGTCGACAGACGACCGGAGGAACCCGTGCATGTGACGCCGTTGGCTTGGGGAATCACGATCGTGGTGATCCTCGGCCTGTTCGTCTTCGACTTCTTCGCCCACGTCCGCACTCCGCATGCGCCGACCTTCCGGGAGTCCGCATTCTGGTCGACGGTCTACATTTCGATCGCCATCGTCTTCGGCCTCGTCGTGATGTGGATCTGGGGCACCACGTACGGCGGTGAGTACTTCGCAGGCTACGTCACGGAGAAGGCGCTCTCGGTCGACAATCTGTTCGTCTTCGTGATCATCATGTCGACGTTCGCCGTCCCGCGAGAGTTCCAGCAGAAAGTCCTGCTGATCGGCATCGTCCTCGCATTGGTGATGCGCGGAATCTTCATCGGAGTCGGTGCGGCCGCCATCAATGCGTACAGCTGGGTGTTCTACCTCTTCGGTGCGTTCCTGATCTACACCGCGTACACCCTGATCCGCGATCACGGGCATGAGAAGGAAGCCGAGGAGAAGCGCGACAGTCGCATCATCTCACTCGTGAAGCGGGTGCTGCCGACAACCGAGGAGTACGACGGGGACAAACTGATCACCCGGATCGACGGCAAGCGCGTCGTGACACCGTTGTTGTTGGCGCTCATCGCAATCGGGTTTGCCGACGTGCTCTTCGCGCTCGATTCGATTCCGGCGATCTACGGTCTGACCCAGGAACCGTATCTGGTGTTCACCGCCAACGCCTTCGCGCTGATGGGTCTACGGCAGCTGTACTTCCTGATCGGTGGGTTGCTCGAACGGCTGGTCTATCTCTCGTACGGGCTCTCGATAATCCTGGCGTTCATCGGTGTGAAATTGGTACTTCACGCGTTGCACGAGAACACCCTCTCGTTCGTCAACGGAGGTGAACACGTCTCCGTCCCGGAAATCTCCACGGCACTCTCACTCGGAGTGATCATCGGAGTATTGGCGGTGACGACGGTCGCGAGCCTGTTGAAGACTCGCGACCGGGCGGGGGAGTAAGCCGGGGCCGGGGCTCTCAGGCGCTGAACTGACCCAACACCGGAACCCACTCGGTGATCCGGACCTTCTCGATCAAATCGGCGATCGCGAACGGATCGTGGGTGAAGAGGAGGGAAACGGTGTCGGCGTCTGCGGCGTCGACGATGATCAGCGCGCCGTTTCCATCTGCAAACGGGCCGGATGACAAGACGATCGAGCGGGAAACCAGATCCGCGAGCCACGCGCGGTGATCGCTACGGACTTCGTCGCGCTGAGCGTTCTTCTCGGGCGCGTAGGTGTATTCGACGAGGAACAACGACATCGTGAACCGCTTTCGGGGCTGGTGATCGAGATGGTGGTGTGTGAAGAGTCTGAACGGTTCAGAGAGTCAGGAGCATGCGAGTATTGCCGAGTGTGTTGGGTTTCACATAGCTCAGATCGAGGAACTCGGCGACGCCGGCGTCGTAGGACCGACACATTTCCGCATAGACCTCGGCGGTGACGGGGGTGCCGTCGATCTCCGCGAATCCGTGACGGTGGAAGAACTCGGTCTCGAACGTCAAAACGAACAACCGTTCCAACTCCAATTCCTTGGCGACCTCGATGAGTTTGTCGACGACGTGGAAACCTGCGCCCTGGCCTTTGGCAGTCGGATCGACTGCGACGGTGCGGATCTCACCCAGGTCCGCCCACAGCACATGCAGTGCGCCGCAAGCGATTACCTGGCCGCCTCGCTCGGCGACCCAGAACTCCTGGACTGCCTCGTACAGCGTCACGAGATTCTTCTCGAGGAGGATCTTGCCGGCGTAGATGTCGATCAGACGCTTGATTTCGGGGATGTCCGACGTTCGCGCGCGACGCACGATCAACTGGCTCTCGGTATAGGTCGGCGCGGTCGAAGTCATGTGGTGCACATTAGTCAATGGCCCTACCGATATTCTAAGTCGCGTGCCTGTCCGCCCCACGCAATTCCCGCGCCGCTCGGCTTTGTCCCGGGTTCGGCTCACCGCCTGTGCGGTGATCCGATGAGTACCCCGCGCGATCAGACCGACGCCCATCGCGCCGCCGTCGGCCCGTCCGACGGCACACCTGTCGCGGACAACCCGGTTCCGTTGCTGAACATCGCGAACATTCTCACGATGGTCCGAATGGTTCTCGTTCCGGTTTTTCTCGTTGTTCTGTTCGTCGACGGCGGACACTCGACGTGGTGGCGTCTCGGGGCAATGGGCGTGTTCATCGTCGCCGCGATCACGGATCGGATCGACGGCCAATTGGCTCGGAAGTACGGTCTGGTCACCGATTTCGGCAAACTCATGGACCCGATCGCGGACAAGGCACTGATCGGCGCCGCGCTGATCGGTCTTTCGGTTCTCGGTGACCTGTCGTGGTGGGTGACCGGAGTGATCATCGCCAGAGAACTCGGAATCACGCTGTTGCGGTTCGCGGTACTGCGGCACGCGGTCATCCCGGCGGGCAAGGGCGGCAAGCTCAAGACCCTCGTGCAGGCCGTCGCGATCGGGTTCTACCTCTGCCCGCTGCCGAGCAGTTGGGACATCGTCAGCGGATTGCTGATGGCTGCTGCCGTCGTGCTGACGGTGGCGACGGGAATCGAATACATCGTGCAGGCGATCAGGCTTCGCGCCGGAGTTCGCGCAGTCGAGTCATGACGGACCCGCTGCTCGCACTCGGAGTGGTCGAACTCGTCGACGCCCTTGGCGCCGCGAGGCAGACTGTCGCCGCCGCCGAATCTCTGACGGCTGGCTTGTTCACGGCTGCGGTCGCGTCCGTGCCAGGGTCGAGCGCGGTGCTGCGTGGGGGCCTGGTCGTGTATGCGACCGACCTGAAGGCGACGCTGGCGGGCGTGGATCCCGAGCGTCTGGCAACGGACGGCCCCGTGTCCGAGAGCACCGCCGTGGCTTTGGCGCTCGGCGCCCGGACGAGGTGCGGCGCCGACTGGGGTATCGGACTGACCGGAGTCGCCGGTCCGAGTGAGCAGGACGGACGCCCGGTCGGAACGGTGTTTCTCGGTATCGCCGGCCCGGACGGAACCGAATGCGTACCCCTCGTGCTCGGCGGCGAACGGTGGGAGATTCGGACAACCGCAGTCGCAACTGCCGTGTCGCGGTTACGTGATCGTGTCGCAGAGCGTGCGGCACGATAGGCTCGGGAACCAATCGGATGTGTTCGGACGTTGACGATTGTGAAGACGTACGACCATGCACGATGAGGTCACGGATGAAGGAGGAGCGAGATGGCGCTGCTATTGCGTGAGGCAATCGGTGACAGTCTCCGGCGTACGCGCGTTTCGCAGAGCCGCACGCTACGTGAGGTGTCGAACAGCGCGCGTGTGAGCTTGGGCTATCTGTCCGAAGTGGAACGTGGACGTAAGGAAGCATCGAGCGAACTGTTGGCGGCGATCTGTGATGCGCTCGCAGTCCCACTGTCCGACGTGCTGGTCGACGTGAGCGAGACCCTGGCCACGAAGAAGAGCGCTCCGGTAGCTGGTCGACAGGTCGCCGAACCTGCGGTGTCGGCTTCCGGTTCGGTCTCGGCTTCCGGTTCGCCGACAATCGCACGCGATACCCGCGTCGTGATTCCGGCACCGAACGCTCGAAGGTTGGCGGCGGCGTAGCCACTACCGGCCGTAACCGATAGATTTTGTACGTAACCGCCGGTTTCCAGCAGGTGGGGTCAGAGCAGATAGGGCGCAGCCCTTGTTTCGGTGCGCGACGGTCGCGCTCCGGGTCGCGTTCGGCGCGGCGCATCAGATGGAGGCAGGATCAAACCAATGGCTAATCCTTTCGTCAAGGGCTGGAAGTACCTGATGGCGCTCTTCAATTCGAAGATCGATGAGAAGGCAGATCCAAAGGTTCAGATTCAGCAGGCGATCGAGGACGCACAGCGCCAGCATCAGGCGTTGTCCCAGCAGGCTGCGTCGGTGATCGGTAATCAGCGTCAACTCGAGATGAAGCTCAGCCGTCAACTCGACGAGGTCGAAAAGCTCAACGCCAACGCGCGCCAGGCCGTCAACCTCGCCGATCAGGCCGCTGCTGCCGGCGACAACGACAAGGCGATCCAGTACACCAACGCTGCCGAAGCTTTTGCGGCCCAGTTGGTGACGGCCGAGCAGGGCGTCGAAGATCTGAAGGCACTGCACGACCAGTCCTTGCAGGCCGCCGCTCAGGCCAAGAAGGCTGTCGAGCAGAACGCGATGACTCTGCAGGCAAAGGTTGCCGAGCGCACCAAGCTGCTCAGCCAGTTGGAGCAGGCCAAGATGCAGGAGCGCGTGAGCGAGTCCCTTCGGTCCATGGACAGCACGCTGTCGGCTCCCGGCAACACACCCAGCCTCGATGCTGTGCGCGACAAGATCGAGCGGCGTTACGCCGACGCACTCGGCTCTGCCGAGCTCGCCCAGAACTCCGTTCAAGGCCGCATGATGGAGGTCCAGCAGGCCTCGGTCCAGATGGCAGGGCACAGTCGCCTCGAGCAGATTCGTGCTTCCATGAAGGGCGAGGCACTGCCTTCCGGCGGCGCAGCAGCCACTCCTGCGACTCCGTCCGTCGAGAAGCAGCCCCCGGCTGCCGGTCAGACCGGGCAGTAGCCGAATCCTCGATGTCGGCAGTGATGCTCTGATGTTTTCTTCACGAGACGGTCGATCTGGGCGCGAGCCCCGGTCGGCCGTTCCCGTTTCCGTATCCGGCGCCTTCGGAGCGTTGGGACGCACCGCGGACACATTGCGCGAGGTCGGACTGTCTGCGGCGGATGCCGCTCGGCGGTGGCAGGACCCGCGCGCCAAATTCGAGCGCAAACGTGCCCGTGCACGTCGACGCGCTCAGCGTTGGGGTTTCATGTCCGGCGGATCAGTGGTCGGCACGGCCGGCCTTGCTGTTGCGTCGGCCCCCGAGTGGTCGGTGGTCGTGGCAGGCGGGGGAGCGGCACTGTTCGCGGTTCCCGCCGTCATCGCGGTCGGCCGTTACCGTTCGATGAGTTCCGGCCCACCGCCGTCGGCGCCGATTCGCCGGCGCTTGCCACCGTCGTCGTCTCGCGCGTTCATCCCGATGTCTCGCCTCATCGGCGCCGAGACTTCGTTGTTCGAGATCTTGAGTGTGCTCAGGCGCGCCGACACCATCGACCCCGGTGAGTTGGACGAAATCACTGTTACCGCCGATTCGGCATTGAGAGCGATGTTCGCGGTGTCTTCGGATGTCGTCGCAATGGAACGCGCCGTGGCCGCTACACCCAAGGTGACCGAACCTCTTGATCCCACCATCGACGGCGCAGTTCGTGAGTTGCAGTCGGGGTTGGATCAGTACGAGGATCTGGTGACCTCCGCAGCTGCATTGACAGCGCCTCACAGCCCCTCGGCGCTGGTGGGATTCAACCGAGAACTCTCGGCGCTGCACGCGGCCGCCGAGCGACTCTCGGCGCTTGCCGACGCCATCGGTGAGGTGGACGACATCACCCGCAAGTACAACTGATCGGTCCTCGCGCCTGATCGATGCACCCTGTTCGAAATCTCAGTCGTCGGCGCCGCGGGCCGCCAATGCTTCACCCATTGCGTCCGCGGTCATCAGAGTGCCGACGATGACCGGCACTGCGAAGGAACGCAGCGAGAAGCCGAGCCCTCGTGCCTTGCGTGCTTCGGACACCTGTGTGATGACCTCGAACATCAGCGGAATGCACCGGATCGTCATTGCCAGGAGCAAGGCGATCCGTTCGGGATTGACGCCGAAGCGTCGCAAGGGTGTCAGGAATCTGGTGATCGCGTCGAGCATCTCGGAGATCCGCGTGGTCAGACCCATGATCGCCGCGAAGGCGATCGAGATGATCAGGACGCCGCACACGACGGTCGCTCGCTGCCACCCCGCGACCACCAGCTGGAACGCGCCGATGAACAGCAACATCCACAGTGCGGGTCGCAGCTGCCGGATCGCCGTCATCGGCGGGATGCGCGCAATGACGTACAGGGCGATGACGACGATCGCGGGAGCTGCCAGCTGCCACGGCTCACGTACGAAGATCGAGACGGCCAGGATCGCCACGATCAATGCGAAGAGCTTGATCCCCGTCGGCATCCGGTGCAGGAGCGATGTGCCCGGCCGGTAGACGCCGAGAGTGGTCACGAGACCAACGACCGGTAATGGCCGATCGAGTCGGCGGGGGAGCCGTCGGCGACGACACGGCCTTGGTCGACAACCAACACCCGTTCGAATGATTCGAGGAGGTCGAGTTGGTGGGTCACGACGATCAGTTGTTGATCGAGTGACTCGAACACCGAGCTGATGAGTCGCGAGTTGCGAAGATCGAGGAGCGTGGTGGGCTCGTCGGCGACGAGTACGTTCGGCTCTGTCACCATGATGGCCGCGAGCGCGAGTAGCTGCTTCTGCCCACCGGAAAGCTGGTGGGTGGGATGGTCGGCGTGCCCGGCGAGGCCGTAGCGTTCGAGCACCGAGGCCACCTTTGCGGCGCGCTCGGCTTTGCCCAATCCGCTACGGCGGAGCGAGAATTCGATGTCCTCGGCAACCGTCGGCATCACGATCTGGTGGTTGGGATCGGTGAAGACGAATCCGACCTGCTTGCGTACGTCGCGGCCCTTCTTCGCCGTGTCCAAGCCGTTGACGTGGACGTGTCCTTCCGTCGGAACGACCAGTCCGTTGATCATGCGAGCGAGGGTCGACTTGCCGCTTCCGTTCGCACCCACGATCCCGATTCGCTGCTCGCTCAGTCGCAGATCTATCTGCTGAAGGACCTTTCGTTCACCGAAGCTGTGGCCGACGTTCTCGAAGACGATCTCACTCATCGGAGATTAATTCGCCACCACGGTCTTGGTGGACGAGATCACCGAATCACGCAGGAGTGCCGGATATGCGCGATGGACCTGGGACGCGACGAGCGCGGTGACCACGGCCTTTGCCGCGTCGAGAGGAATGAAGGCAGCGTTGGCCGACCAGGCGGCTACGAAGCTCATGTGTCCGCGGACCATCATTCCGACGATGCCGAACGCGTAGAGAACGACGACGCCGCCGAGAAGGTTGATGCCGATGCCCGCGATGATCCGGTACTTGGGCAGCATCTTGGCGGTCAGCCATCCGATGACAAACGCCGTCGGGATCCAACCGATGAGGAATCCGGCTGTCGGGCTCGAGAGAGACACGAGTGCGGTGCGACCGCCGGCAAGGACCGGTAGACCGACCAATCCCAGAGCAATGACCGTCAGGACGGCGAGAACACCCTTGCGCGGTCCGAGTAGAGCGCCGGCCATCATGACGCCCATGGACTGAAGGGTGATCGGCACGCCGGAAATGCCGATGTTGATCGACCCGGGTAGGCCCAGCGCGATGATGAGTGCGGCGAAGACGGCTACATGCGCGAGATCGCGAGCGGGGAAACGGGTCGTAGACACTGCGGACGTGCTCCTTCGGCATACGGGATCGAACTTCGCGAGTTTACGCCAGGAGCAAGCTCCCATGGGTTGGACACCTGACCTGCGTGAGGGCCGGTCTCGGGGTGAACCCTGATCTTTACCTGAACTTGCCGCTGAGCTGCTGCTTTGTCACGCCAGACCTGTCAGGCTGGTTCTACGGACGACGCAGTACCTGTCCGATTCGACTGATTATTCAACGGCACGTTGGAGGTAAGCATGTTTTGGAAGATCGTTTTGGCCGTCGTACTGGTGTGGGTCGCACTCGCGGTGGTCGGTGCGCTGATCAAGGGGCTTTTCTGGGTTCTGGTGGTCGGCGCTGTCGGCTTCGGAATCTACTTCCTGGTGAAGGCGATGTCGGGAAGTGACGACAATTCGCCCGCTTCGCGGTTCTGACGGGCAAGATCTGCCCTATGGAAAACTTCCCCGAGGACTGGCAGCGCGCGATTGTCATCGTGGCGCATCCCGATGACATCGAATACGGCGCAGCCGCAGCAGTGGCGCAGTGGACCGATCGCGGCAAAGACGTGCGATATGTCCTGGCCACGCGCGGCGAGGCCGGAATCGCCGGTCTGTCGCCCGAAGAGTCCGGCCCGATCCGCGAGGAAGAAGAGCGTCGCTCGGCCGCGATCGTCGGTGTCGGTGAGGTGGAGTTCCTCGGCCTGCCCGACGGTCGTCTCGTGGAAGGCTTGGAGTTGCGCTCGACTCTCGCCGCAGCAATTCGCCGCCACCGTCCGGAATTGGTGGTGACGATGAACTTCTCCCACACCTGGGGCCCCGGCTATCTGAACAGCGCAGATCACCGTGCACTCGGGATCAGCGTTCTCGACGCAACTGCCGACGCAGCAAACGAATGGATCTTTCCCTCGTTGACGGCGCAGGGACTGGCGCCGTGGCCCGGTGTTCGGTGGGTTGCGGTCAATACGATGACTCCCACACACTGCGTCGACGTGACGTCGACGGTCGATCGCGCCGTGGATTCGCTAGCGGAACATGCGCGATATCTGGCGGCGCTGAGTTCCACGCCGATCCGGGAACAGGCGCGCGCACAGATCGACATGGTCAGCGGACCGAAGCCTGGTTTCGACGCCGAGCGAGCAGTTGGTTTCGAGTTGTACTATTTCTGATGATCTCTGAGCGAGAGAAATCGCAAGTCCCGACGGGATTGCCGGTGACTTGTCCGGTATTGTGTTACACACGATGGTAATCCGTAACGCAGATGACTCAATTGCCCCTCGCAAGGCAGATGGTCAGCGCATCCCCAGCCGCGAGATCGACGACGTGATTCTCGACGCAGCAAGGTCGTGTGTCCTCGATTTCGGAATGCAGCGAACCACACTTGCCGAGATCTCGCGTCGGGCCGGCGTGAGCCGACCGACGGTCTACCGGCGATGGCCGGACACGCGAGCTGTCGTCGCGGACCTGCTCACCCGGGAGATTCGATCGGTGCTGCCCGAGGTGACCTTCAACGGGTCTGCCGGCACGTTGCTCGTGGAGGCGATCGGTGACGTCGTCGGCCAGATTCGCGACCATCCGCTCTTCGTGAAAATTCGGCAAGCCGATCAAGAATTGCTGACGACGTACATCGTGGACCGGCTCGGCGCGAGCCAGAAGTCGATTCTCGAGCTGATCACATCCGTTGTCGCGGCCGGCCAACAGGATGGTTCGATTCGTGAGGGAAGCGTCAACGAGATCGCGGCGATGGTTCTACTGATGGCTCAGTCCGTCGTCATTTCTGCGCCGACTCTCGAGCCGGAGCTTTCCTCCGATGCGTCGGTCGAGCAACTTCGATATGCGGTCGCTGCTTATCTGGCACCCGTCAAGAATTCGGGAGAATAGCTGTGAGCCCCCTAGATTCAGCAGGCAGCGATTCAGCGCTCAACGCACAACGGCGTACTCGTGAACTCGAGCAGTTGGCGAACGGCGATTCGGTCGACGTCCTGGTGATCGGCGGCGGAATCACCGGTGTCGGTGTCGCTCTCGACGCCGTGACTCGTGGGCTCAGTGTTGCGCTGGTCGAAAAGCACGACCTCGCGTTCGGCACCAGCCGCTGGAGTTCGAAACTGGCACACGGCGGCCTTCGGTACCTGGCTTCCGGCAATGTCGGTATAGCGCGTGAAAGTGCGGTCGAGCGCGGCATTCTCATGACGCGCACCGCGCCTCACCTCGTTCGCGCCATGCCTCAACTCGTACCGCTGTTGCCCGAAACGTCGTTCTTCGGGAAGGCCCTGGTGCGTACCGGTTTCCTGGCCGGTGACGCTCTGCGCATGTCGGCGCGAACCCCGGCTTCGGTGCTGCCCAGATCACGGACGGTCAGCGCTGCGCGGGCGCGCGAATTGGCTCCCGCGGTCAAGCAGGAGAACCTACGAGGCGCCTTGACCGCGTTCGACGGGCAGCTCATCGACGACGCTCGCCTCGTCGTCGGTATCGCCAGAACCGCAGCGTCGCACGGCGCGCGAATCCTGACCCGCGTCGGTGCATACGACGTATCCGGAACGTCGGCCACCTTGCGTGACGAGTTGACCGGATCCGAGTTCTTGATGCGTGCCCGCGTCGTGATCAATGCGACCGGTGTCTGGGCTGATCAGGTCGACTCCAGCATCACCCTGCGCCCAAGCCGCGGGACGCACCTGGTGCTCGATGCAGCGCGATTGGGGAACCCCACGGCAGCGCTGACCGTGCCGATTCCCGGCGAGACCAACCGTTTCGTCTTCGCCCTGCCCGCGCAGCTCGGCCGGATCTACCTCGGGTTGACCGACGAAGCAGCGCCGGGGCCGGTGCCAGACGTGCCGTCGGCGTCCGAGGACGAGATCGACTTCCTGCTCGACACCGTGAACACGGCGTTGGAAGTTCCGCTGACCCGTGGGGACGTCTTGGGGACCTTCGCGGGTCTGCGTCCGCTGCTGGACACCGGTGAAGGCTCGACGGCCGACCTCTCGCGCAATCACGCTGTAGTCCGTTCGGACTCGGGCTTGGTCACGGTGGTAGGCGGAAAACTCACGACGTACCGCAAGATGGCCGAAGACGCCGTCGACGCTGCGGTCGAGGTCGGGTCGCTGAGCGCCGGGGCATGTCGGACACGCGCGTTGCCGCTGGTAGGCGCTGCATCACCGGCGGAATTGAAGAAGATCAAGGCACCCGCGTCATTGGTGGCGCGATACGGCACCGAGGCCGAGGTCGTTGCCGCGGCGAGCGGCGATCGTCTCCGGTCGGTTGCGGACTTGGAGATCTGCGGTGCCGAGTTCGATTTCGCGGTGTCGCATGAAGGCGCCCTCGACGTCGACGACGTCCTCGATCGCAGGACGAGAATCGGATTGGTGGCTTCGGATCGCGAACGCGCACTGGGTGCGGCGGAACAGGCCTTTCACTCGGTGTGACACTCTGATCCGGTGCGTGTAGCCGTTGTTGCCGGGCCGGACCCGGGTCATGCTTTTCCCGCAATAGCGTTGTCGCTGGCGTTGATCCAGGCCGGCGACGAACCGATCCTGTACACGGGGACCCGGTGGGTCGAGGCAGCGCGAGCAGCCGGCGTGGAAGCCGAGCCGCTCAAGGGCTTGGCCCCGCGGCCGGGAGACGACGATCTTGATGCAGGCGCTCGGATTCATTCGCGCGCCGCCTATATTTCCACCGAACTGCTTCCCGACCTGAAGTCCGTCTCCCCGGATCTCGTCGTTTCCGACATCCTCACTGCCGGAGGCGGATTGGCCGCCGAAAGACTTGGCATCCCCTGGGTGGAACTCTCGCCTCACCCGCTGTACTCACCTTCACGGGGGTTGCCGCCGATCGGCAGTGGGCTCGCGCCCGGCGTCGGAATTCGTGGTCGACTCCGCGATACCCTGATGCGCGCAGCGACGGGACGTTCGATCAAGCAAGGGTTGGCCCAGCGATCCCAGGCCCGTGTCGGTGTCGGACTGCCCGCTCTGGATCCCGGTCCGCAAGCGCGGCTGATCGCAACACTTCCGGCACTCGAAGTGCCTCGCCCCGACTGGCCGGAGTGCGCACACGTCGTCGGACCGCTTCTCTGGGAGCCGACCGAAGTCATTCTGGATCCACCGCCAGGTGACGAACCGCTGGTCATGGTGGCGCCGTCCACGGCGCACACCGGCGCAGTGGGAATGTTCGAGGGCACCGTCGAAGGACTCGACGGCGCCGGTGTCAGGCTGATCGCGTCGATGCTCGACGGGGCTGAAGGTCAGCATCCTGATTGGGTTCGTGCAGGTCTCGGACGCCAGGACGCGATGCTGCGTGACGCGTCGGTGTTGGTATGCGGCGGCGGGCACGGCATGTTGGCGAAGGCCCTGCTGGCCGGCGTGCCGACGGTCGTCGTTCCCGGGGGTGGGGACCAGTGGGAGTTGGCCAATCGCGCTGCGCGGGCAGGGACGTCGGTGATCGTGCGGCCCGCAGATGCTCAGTCGATTCGCGATGCGGTACTGCAGGTGCTCTCCGACGGACGATTTGCGGAAGCTGCGAAGTCTGCTGCCGCGACTGCGTCGCAGGTCATCGATCCAGTGGCGGTGTGCCGACAGGTGGTCAGCGGTGGTGTGACGGCGTGAGCACGTTGCGCCTGAATGCAGGTGCACCGCTCTGTGGACTACGGTGGCGGCTGTGCGGTTGACCGAATTTCATGAAATGGTGCGCGAAGAGTTCGGGCAGGTACGAGGCGACTCGATGCTGATCGACCATGTACTCCAGAGTCTCGACGGAATGACTGCTGCGGAGGCCGTCGAAGCAGGCTGGGAGCCTCGCGAGGTGTGGCGTGCGCTCTGTGTGGAGTTCGACGTACCACCCGCCCGCCGCTGATTCTTCGGCGTGTCGAACGTCTCCCATCTTCTGTTCGAACACGTGTTCGTCTATGCTGAAGCTGTTCGGTGGTGACGCTCCTTTGGTAACTGCGAACTTTCGATGTTCTACAAACGCGGTGACCTACAAACGCGGTGATCGACAAGCGCTAAAGCAAGATCGAAAAGTCTGTCGGTGGCCGGATCTACTCTGATCGCAACACACCAACAGGGTCGGCTCAGGCAGGCGCTGAAGAGACGGAGTCTGCTCAGGCAGGCACTGAAGACTGAAACAAGGATGGGGATCACGATGGCACCACAGGCACCTGATCGGGACAAGGCACTCGACCTCGCGTTGGCGCAGATCGACAAGAACTTCGGCAAGGGTTCGGTGATGCGCCTGGGTGAGGGTGTCCGCCAGCCCATCGCCGTCATTCCCACCGGTTCCATCGCGCTCGACGTCGCGCTGGGTATCGGCGGACTGCCGCGTGGCCGCGTCATCGAGATCTACGGCCCGGAGTCCTCGGGTAAGACCACCGTGGCACTGCACGCAGTTGCCAATGCTCAGGCCAACGGCGGCATCGCGGCGTTCATCGACGCGGAGCACGCACTCGATCCCGACTATGCAGCCAAGCTGGGCGTCGATACCGATGCACTCCTGGTCTCACAGCCGGACACGGGTGAGCAGGCCCTCGAAATCACCGACATGCTGATCCGTTCAGGCGCCCTCGACATCGTCGTGATCGACTCCGTGGCCGCTCTTGTTCCTCGCGCCGAGATCGAAGGCGAGATGGGTGACAGCCACGTCGGTTTGCAGGCTCGACTGATGAGCCAGGCGCTGCGCAAGATCACCGGTGCCATGAACAACTCGGGCACCACCGTCATCTTCATCAACCAGCTTCGCGAGAAGATCGGCGTGATGTTCGGTTCTCCCGAAACCACCACCGGTGGTAAGGCACTGAAGTTCTACGCTTCGGTCCGCCTCGACATCCGTCGTATCGAAACTCTCAAGGACGGTACCGACGCAGTGGGTAACCGCACTCGCGTCAAGGTCGTCAAGAACAAGGTCGCGCCGCCGTTCAAGCAGGCCGAGTTCGACATTCTCTACGGCCAGGGCATCAGCAAGGAAGGCTCGCTCATCGACATGGGTGTCGAGCACGGGTTCATCCGCAAGTCCGGCTCCTGGTACACCTACGAAGGTGACCAGTTGGGTCAGGGCAAGGAAAATGCTCGTAAGTTCTTGCTGGAGAACACCGATATCCGCGACGAGATCGAGAAGAAGATCAAGGAAAAGCTCGGTATCGGTGCTGACGTCACTGCAACCGACGAAGCTCCCGCCGACTTCTGAGTTCAGTCATGAGCTTCGACGACGGTGACAACGGCGAGAATGCTCGTGAAGAGTACGGCGCTCCTCGGCGTCGATCCCGTCAACGATCCGAGAAGCCGTCGCAACGCGCAGAAGGTGGGACGGAGGCGCAGGCCAAAGATGCTTGCCTACGCCTCCTGACCGACCGGGCGCGCAGTCGTTCCGAGCTGGAAACAAAGCTGAGCGGGCGCGGCTTCGAGCCCGAGATCATTGCCAAGGTCCTCGATCGACTCCAAGAAATCGGGTTGATCGACGACGCGGACTTCGCGAACCAATGGGTTCATTCGCGGCACACGTACTCGGGCAAGGGAAAGCGTGCGCTTGCAGTCGAGTTGCGGCTCAAAGGAATCGACCAGGACACCGCTTCCGAAGCGTTGTCACAGATCGATCCGGAAGACGAGCGCGAGCGAGCAGCGGAGCTGGTTCGGCGGAAGCTGAAGAACAAGCCCGTCGATGATCGCGACAAGGTCACGCGTCGACTGGTCTCGATGCTGGCACGCAAGGGATATTCAGCTGGGATGTCGTACGAGGTGGTCAGAGCCGAGATGGCTGCTGCAGAGCTGTAGGTAACCAGACCGTAGGCAAAAAGCACCGTCGGCATCGAATACCAAGAGCGGGGTGTGTCACCGGATTCGGTGACACACCCCGCTCCTCGTGTCAGTGGAACAGCAGGTCGATCAGCTCACGGCTTGGTCAGGTCCATACCCGGTACCGAAACGGCAGCGTCGCCAACCGGAGCCGCGACGGGCCCCTTGCCCTTTCGCTTCCCGGACCGCAGGCGCTTCTCCACCTTGGTTGCCAGGTACGTGAGCGAGGAGTTCAGGATGATCATGATGACCGCAGCCACCATGAGTGCCGGAAGGTAGTTCTGAAATGCAGCGCCCAATTGCGTGGACTGCCGAACAAGTTCGGTGTAGCCGATGATGTAGCCCAGCGCTGAATCCTTGAGTGCAACAACCATTTGCGATATCAGTGCGGGGAGCATGGTTGTGACCGCCTGGGGTAGCAAGATCGTCACCATGATTTGAGATTTGCGCATGCCGAGAGCTTTGGCGGCTTCGCTTTGTCCACGGGGGAGTGAGTTGATTCCCGAGCGAACAATTTCCGCGATCACCGATCCGTTGTAGAGCGTCAAACTCACCACGACGGCGGAGAGTGCCAAGTAGTCGAGCTTGACAATTTTGTACTCGGCAAAAACCGCATACATGAAGATGATCAGCAGCAGTACGGGAATTGCGCGGAACAATTCCACGATGACACCACTGACAACGCGTACTGCGCGGTGATCGGACAATCTGCCGATGCCGAGAATTGCGCCCAGGATCAGTGCAAGCACGATGGATAGTGCCGCCGCGATCAAGGTGCCTTTGATGCCGGGAAGCAGATAGGTCGTCCAGACGTCCGCCTGTAGGAAGGGATCCCATTTGGCCGATGTCAACTGCCCTTTGTCGTCGAGCGCGCGATACACGACAAACGCAATGGCGAGGGCGAGGACGGCTACGACAACCGACGCGAATCGGTACAGTGCCCGGGCCTTCGGGCCTGGCGCGTCGTAAAGAACGGTTGCTTGTTTGGTCATCGTGCGACCTCGAATTTCTTGGCGAGTTTGCCGAAGAGCAATCCCGTCGGCAGCGTCAAGATGACAAAGCCGACGGCGAAGATTCCTGCGGTCAAGAAGAGTGCGGCTTCGTTTTCGAGAATCTCCTTCATCAATTTCGATGCCTCGGACACGCCGATGACGGCGGCGACGGTGGAGTTCTTGGTCAGAGCGATGAGGACGCTACCGAGCGGTGCGATCACGGCGCGAAATGCCTGAGGAAGAACGATGAGTCGGAGGTTCTGGAGGAAGGTCAGCCCTAGGGATCGTCCTGCTTCTGCCTGTCCCGCATGGACGGTGTTGATTCCGGCGCGGATCGACTCGCACACGAACGACGCGGTGTAGACGCTAAGTCCAAGGATCGCCAAACGGAAGTTGTTGTCGATCACGAAGGTTGACGAACTGGTT
The DNA here is from genome assembly GCF_029269915.1 of Rhodococcus sp. C3V. Lineage (NCBI taxonomy): Bacteria > Bacillati > Actinomycetota > Actinomycetes > Mycobacteriales > Nocardiaceae > Rhodococcus > Rhodococcus sp. C3V. Next base: position 30,497 of record NZ_JARJBE010000002.1, on the reverse strand, counting down.
GATGCCAGACTGATGTCGAGAGTTTGGTACAGACCGAACACACAGAAGAGCAGAATCAGGGTGAGCGGCGTATTGCGGAAGACAGTGACGTAGGCGGCGCCGAGGAATCGGGCCACGGGTACGGGTGACACCCGCATGGCGGCAATAATCACTCCGAGGATCAATGCGCCGATCGCCGAGAAGATCGTGAGCTGGATAGTGGTCCAGAACGCTTCGAGTATCTGGCTTCCGTAATCGTCGATTATTTTCACTTACGGTCTCCCCAGTTCATGGGTCGTTGTTGAAAGTGCTTGCCCAGGTGGGATTTCCGAATACGGAAATCCCACCTGGAATGGCTACTGCTCAGTTGGATCAGTATCGGTCGACGGTGGGCGGAGCGGGCATCGTGTAACCGGACGGTCCGACCGTCTCGTTGAATGCTTCGGCCCACGCACCGGAAGAGATCATCTTCTCGATGGCATCGTTGACCTTGCCGCGACCTTCGGAATCGTCCTTCGCCAAGCCGATGCCGTAATTCTCCGTGGTGAACGGCTCACCGGCGATACGGAATGCGCCGGGAGACTGAGCCGCGTAGCCGGCAAGAATGATGTCGTCGGTGGTGACTGCGTCAACCTTGCCATTGCGTAGCGCCTCGACGCACGCCGAGTAGGTGTCGAACTCCTGGAGCTGGACGTCCTTGGCGTAGGTGTCCTTGACCTTCTGTGCAGGAGTGGAACCAGCCACCGAGCAGAGAATCTTGCCGCCGTTCAGAGATTCGGGGCCGGTGATGTCGGTATTGTCCGCGTTGACGAGCAGCGACTGGCCGGCGACGAAATACGGTCCGGCGAATCCGACCTTCTCCTTGCGAGCGTCCGTGATGGAGTACGTGGCGACGATGTAATCGACCTCACCGTTCTGGATCAACGTCTCGCGCTGGGCGGACGGTGATTCCTTGAACGTGATGTTCTCCGGTTTCACGCCCAGCTCGTTTGCGACGTACTTCGCGACCTCGACGTCGAAACCTGTGTACGTGCCGTCCGAATTGCGCAAGCCGAGTCCTGGCTGGTCGAACTTGATGCCGACGGTGAGCTTGCCGTCAGCAGCGTTCTCACTGATCGATTTGCTCTCCTCGCCGCCACCACAAGCCGTGGCAGCGAACGCGATAGCCATGATTCCGATTCCGAAACGGACGGAGCGATTGATCTTCATGAAGATCCTCTCAGTTGTCGACATGCAAACGGTGCAGTCGAGATGAACGGTGCAGCCGAGGTGAACGGTGCAGTCGAGCAAGTTGTCTTGTGGACGAGGACAGGACTGTCGGAGGGGACTGTGATCAGTGAGTGAGGATCTTGCCGAGGAAGTCCTTGGCCCGATCCGACTTGGGATGGGTGAAGAACTCTTCGGGCGTGGTGTCTTCGACGACCTGGCCGTCAGCCATGAACAGCACACGATCGCCGGCTTTTCGGGCGAATCCCATCTCGTGCGTGACCACGAGCATGGTCATGCCTTCCTTGGCGAGGGAAGTCATGACGTCGAGAACCTCGTTGACCATCTCGGGGTCGAGAGCGGAGGTGGGCTCGTCGAACAACATCACCTTCGGCTGCATCGCAAGAGCGCGAGCAATCGCGACACGCTGTTGCTGCCCGCCGGAAAGCTGCGCCGGGTACTTGTCGGCCTGATTGGCGATACCGACGCGCTCGAGCAATGCCTGCGCCGTCTTCTTGGCTTCGTCCTTCTTCGCCTTGCGGACCTTCATCGGTGCGAGCATGACGTTCTCGAGGATCGTCTTGTGTGCGAACAGGTTGAAGGACTGAAAGACCATCCCGACGTCGGCACGAAGTGCGGCAAGTGCTTTGCCCTCCTCGGGGAGCGTCTTGCCGTCGACGGCGATGGTGCCCGAGTCGATGGGTTCCAGGCGATTGATGGTGCGGCACAGAGTCGACTTACCGGAGCCCGACGGACCGAGGACGATCACCACTTGGCCCTTGGGTACTTCGAGATTGACCTCTTGCAGGACGTGAAGTTCCCCGAAGTGTTTGTTCACCGAGGTCATCGAAATCATGGATGTGGAATCGCCGGAGGTGGTCGGCGTCGTCGCATCGTCGGCTTGGGTCATAAACGAGAACCTTAGGCGTAGTTTGCGTCGACGCCCGTGATTTCGCCATGGTTCTTGCCATATGTAATGGAAATTTTACTGTGACGACGTTTATGTCGCGTTTCGGCTGTTTATCAGGGCGTTATTACACGTCGTAGTGGACGTGAGCTAGGCTGAAGCGTGTCACTGATCGACGAAATGTCCCCTGCACTTCCGGAGCCGACTGCAGTTCCGGAGCCGACTGCGAAGTCTGTTCGCACCTACGAGGTGCGGACGTACGGCTGTCAGATGAACGTCCACGATTCCGAGCGACTGTCCGGTCTGCTCGAGGACGCCGGGTATTCGAAGGCGGAGACCGGAACCGATCCTGATCTTGTCGTCTTCAACACGTGTGCGGTCCGCGAGAACGCGGACAACAAGTTGTACGGCAACCTCAGCCAGCTCGCCCCGAACAAGGAGGCGAACCCCGACATGCAGATCGCGGTCGGCGGGTGCCTGGCGCAGAAGGATCGTGACACCGTCGTCAAGAAGGCGCCGTTCGTCGATGTCGTCTTCGGCACTCACAACATCGGCTCGCTGCCCGCGCTGCTCGATCGTGCGCGTCACAATCAGCGCGCCGAGGTCGAAATCCTCGACGCACTCGAGGCGTTTCCGTCGACACTGCCAGCCAAGCGCGAATCTGCTTATGCAGGTTGGGTTTCCATCTCGGTGGGCTGCAACAACACGTGTACGTTCTGCATCGTTCCGGCCCTGCGTGGCAAGGAAGTGGATCGACGTCCCGGCGACATTCTGGCCGAGGTGCAGGCACTCGTCGACGAGGGTGTCTCGGAAGTAACCCTGCTCGGACAGAACGTCAATGCCTACGGCGTGTCGTTCGCCGATCCGGAACAACCGCGCGATCGCGGAGCCTTCGCCTCCCTCTTGAAGGCATGTGGACACATCGACGGCCTCGAACGGGTGAGGTTCACATCGCCGCACCCGGCAGAATTCACTGACGACGTCATCGAAGCGATGGCAACCACTCCCAACGTCTGCCCGCAGCTGCACATGCCGTTGCAGTCCGGTTCGGACAAGGTTCTCAAAGCGATGAAGCGCTCGTACCGCAAGTCGAAGTACCTCGGGATCATCGAGAAGGTGCGCGCCGCAATGCCGCACGCCGCCATCACCACGGACATCATCGTCGGGTTCCCGGGGGAGACGGAGGAGGATTTCGAGGAGACGCTGGACGTCGTGCGTAAGGCGCGATTCTCCAACGCCTACACCTTCCAGTACTCCAAGCGCCCGGGCACGCCGGCGGCGGAGATGGCCGATCAGCTTCCCAAAGAGGTTGTCCAGGAACGCTACATGCGATTGCTCGCCGTTCAGGAAGAAGTGAACATCGAGGAGAATCGCAAGCTCGTCGGCACCGAGGTCGAACTCTTGGTGGCAGCGGGGGAGGGTCGGAAGAACGCGGCGACTCAACGTCTCAGTGGTCGCGCGCGAGACGGCCGCCTGGTGCATTTCCGCCCCGAGGGAAACCTCGACGGCACAATCCGACCCGGTGACGTGGTGACGGTCGTCGTCACCCACGGAGCCCCTCATCACCTCGTGGCAGATGACGGAGTGCTCACGCACCGTCGGACCCGCGCCGGTGATTCGTTCGAAAAGGGCATCACACCCAAGACCCCGCCCATCGGCGTAGGTCTCGGACTACCGAAGATCGGTGCCCCGGCCCCACAACCCGTCCAGATGGGATGCAACGCATGACCTCGCAACACGAGAACACGACACCACAGCCGGGCGACGACGCCTTCGAGGGCTACCGCAAGGATCTCGACGACGCGGAACGCAAGGTCGCGGGAGAAATCGATCCGGGTGTGCGCGCCATGGTTGTCGCGGTTGCGGTGCTCGTGCTTGTCGGCACCCTTGCACTGCCCCATGCGGGAGTTGCGAACGGCTGGGATGTGCTCGCGTACAACCAGGACGCGGAAACCGAACGGATTGCACTGTTCTCACGCTTGTTCGTGTGGTTCGTCGTCATCTTCGGCATCGGATTCTCGATGCTCGCGCTGGTCACGCGGCGTTGGAGTCTGGCCTGGGTCGCACTCGCCGGCAGTGCCGTGGCGAGCGCTCTCGGCATGATGGCCGTCTGGTCGCGTCAGACCATTCCCGCCGGTTTCAATGTGGCAGGACCGTCGATCGGGCTGATCATCGGATGGTTTGCCGTCGTGTTCTTGACGTTCCATTGGCTCAAGGTGGTCTGGACACGAACCAACATTCAGCTCGCTGCCGAGGAGCAACGCCGGATCGCTGCGGCCGAAGCCGAGAAGCATCAGGAATGGAACGTCGGCTGACACAGCAGGCCGTCCGTCCAAAGCACAAGACAACGCCGGCTGACTCCTTTCGGAGTCAGCCGGCGTTTTTGTTGTCTTTACAGCTCGTCGTCGATTACTCGTTGACGGCGCTTTCGGCAGCTTCGGCCCACTCACGCCACTGCTTGGCCTGAGCGAGAGCCTTCTCGGCGTCCTTTGTCTTGCCGGCAGCCTGAGCCTTGGCGGCCTGCTCCTCGAACTGGCTCACCCGCTCCTTGAACTGCGCGACCCGGGCAAGTGCTTCCGGATCGGTGCGACGCCACTCGGCGTCGACCGCGTCGCGCACCTTGGTTTCGATGGCCCGGAGCTTCGCTTCGAGTTCCTGCATTCGGTCGCGCGGCACCTTGCCGATCGCGTCCCACTTCTCCTGCAGGTCGCGAAGCGCTGCGCGGGCGTTCTCGAGTCCGTGTGCCGGATCGATGTTCGCATTGGCAGCGAGCAGCTCCTCCTTTGCAACCGCGTTCTGCTCGAATTCGGCATCGCGCTCGGATGCAGCAGCGTTGCGCGCGGCGAAGAACACATCCTGAGCGCCCTTGAAGCGCTTCCACAGGTTGTCGTCGGCCTCGCGCGGTGCGCGGCCGGCAGCCTTCCACTCGCTGAGCAGATCGCGGAATTCCCCGGCGGTCTGTCCCCATTCAGTGGAGGTCGACAGCTTCTCGGCGCGCTCGACCAGTTCTTCCTTCGTCGAACGGGCGCTCGCACGATCCCGGTCGAGTTCGGCGAAGTGGGCTCCACGTCGTCGGTTGAAGGACTCACGAGCCTTCGAGTAACGCTTCCACAGTGCGTCGTCGACCTTGCGGTCGATTCCGCGAATCGTCTTCCACTCGTCGAGAATCTCGCGCAGTCGATCACCCGCGGTCTTCCACTGGGTCGACTCCGAGCCGATCTGCTCGGCCTCGACTGCGAGGGCCTCCTTGCGGGCGGTGCTTGCCGCGCGCGACTGTTCCTTCTCTTCCTTCGCGTGCGCTGCGGCCTCGTCGGAACCGGCAACGATCACGTCGAGTCGGCGAGCCAAAGCGTCGAGGTCACCGATCACTGCAGCGGTCGAGAGGGATTCGGACAGAGCGATGGCGGCAGCCTTGGTCTTCTTGGCGTCTCCGGCGCCCGACGTCAGTCGCGCCTCGAGTAGCGAGACCTCGGTCGCGAGGTCGTCGTAGCGACGACCGAAATGGGCGAGGCCCTCGGTGGCGTCGCCGGCCTGCCACGAACCGATCTGACGTTCACCGTCAGCGGTCTTCACCCAGGCGGTTCCGTCTTCCTCGACGCGTCCGAACTTGCTCGGGTCGCTGGCCGGTGCGGCGGTGACGGCATGCGAGGCTGCTGGTCCGGGGCGAGGTGCTCCGGGGCGGGGCGCACCGGGGCGTGGTCCACCAGGTTTGGGAGCGCCGGGTTTGGGTGCTGCCGGGCTCGGGCTGGCCGAACTGCTGTCGGCGCCGGTGGTGGGTTCACTGTTCTCGGTCATCGGTCCTCGTCTCTGCCGCGCGTCACGGCTGCCTGATCGCATTCCTGGTTCCATTGAACCCGGTACTCACGTTCTCCGACTATTGAATCAGGTAAGAGGGTGTGAGGTCGCCACCTCGGGGTCGACTAGCGTGGCAACTGTGTTGACTTCCGCTGTTCTCGTCCCCTCGGCGCCGTTACTCGTGCCGGAATTGTCCGGTGATTCGGCCGAGTCCGCCCACGTGCGCGCTGCGGCATCGGCCGCCGTGCGCCGGCTGTCTCACGAGGCAGTTCAATGGGTGGGCGTCGGTGTCGACTCCGAGAAAGCAGCAGGCGAACTCTGGCGAACTGGCGTCGGACGTGGACAGATCGGTACGTTCGCCGGATTCGGCGCCGATGTCCGGACGTCACTGGACGCAGATGCGGCAGGCGAACCGGTACCATCACTCGAACTCTGCGCCCTCGTGGCCGGCTGGCTGCGTGGCCGAACAGACGTGGAGATCACCGTCGACATGCACGTCGTCAGTGCAAAGGCGTCGGCGAATGAATGTCGTGAGTTCGGGCAGCAGCTGCGCAAGCAACTCGACAGCGACAACCGACCGCAAGGGCTTCTGATCGTTGCTGACGGTGCGTCCACGCTGACGGCAAAGGCGCCAGGAAGCTTCGACGAGCGCGCCGCGGGTGTGCAGTCGGCCATCGTCGACGCCCTGACGGCCGGTGACCCGGAGGCGCTGCTTGCTCTCGATCCGCGGCTATGCCGCAGTGTCGGAGCCCAGGGGCGCGCGGCGTGGCAGGTCCTGGCCGGTGTCTTTACGGGCTCGTCTCGGTCGGCCCATCCTCGCGCGACGGTCGACTACAGCGATGCGCCGTTCGGCGTCGGTTACCACGTCGGGACGTGGCGGCCGTGAACGTCCCTGAAGAACTTCGCCCGATCGCAGTTGTCGGTCCGACAGCGTCGGGAAAGTCCGATCTCGCGTTGGCACTGGCCGAGGAATTCGGCGGTGAAATCATCAACATCGACGCGATGCAGCTCTATCGCGGCATGGATATCGGGACCGCCAAACTGACACCGGCCGAGCGCCGTGGGATTCCGCATCACCTGCTCGACGTTCTCGATGTGAAGGAGACCGCCACCGTCGCGCGTTATCAAAGCGACGCGATCGCGATCGCCGAGGATCTGATCGCGGCGGGCAAGGTTCCGGTGATCGTCGGCGGATCCATGATGTACGTCCAGTCTCTACTCGATGAATGGTCCTTTCCGGCAACCGATCCCGAGGTTCGTGCGAAGTGGGAGGCGGTGCTCGCCGAAGGAGGGGTCGATGCGGTGCATACGGCGCTGGTTGCTGCTGATCCGGTAGCGGCGGCCTCGATACTGCCGACGGACGGCCGGCGGATGGTTCGGGCGCTCGAGGTCGTCGAGCTGACAGGTCTGCCGTTCGCGGCCTCGGCGCCGCAGATCGGTGACCCTCGATGGGGAACTCGCATTCTCGGCGTGGATCGGGATACGGAAGAACTCGACACCCGGATTCGGTTGCGAACCGAACTGATGTTTTCAGGCGGACTTGTCGACGAAGTTGCCGGCCTCGTCGAGCAAGGATTGCGTGAGGGCGTCACAGCGCCGCGAGCCATCGGCTACGCACAGGTGCTCGCACATTTCGACGGTGAATACGATCTGGCCGAAGCGCTCGAACGGACGTTCATCGGGACGCGGCGCTACGTTCGCCGCCAACGATCATGGTTCCGTCGTGACGCACGCGTGCACTGGCTCGACGGTGCCGATCCGGAGCTGCCCAACTCCGCCTTCGCGGCGCTCGCAGATCGCGGTCTGTAACACGATCGAGCGGATCAGCTATCTTACAGTTAGCTCTTTCGCGATCCATTCGTTTCGCGATCGACGGACTGGAGGACAACGAACATGGCGCAGACCGGGACACACGCGCGACCGAGAGGCCGACGCGCGGGTCGGCTGCCGCTTCTCCTACTGCTCGTCACATTTCTCGCGGTCGGCGGGGTGCTCGTCTATTTTGCGGTGAGTGCGGCCGGGAAGCCCATCAGCGCACCTGTTCCCGAAGCACCCTTCGACGTGGGAGCTCCAACCGATCCAGGGGCGAGTTGGGCGCCTGCGCCAACGGATCTGCCGCCTAACACGCTCGCGATTCCCGATCTCGATGTGCGAGCCGACATCGTGACCAGTGGGTTCGGCGCCAACCGCGGAATGATCCTTCCGCATCCTGACAAGGTTTCGCATTTCACCAACGGTGTGCAGTTCGGATCTTCGGAGGGCACCAATCTTGTTGCCGGCCACGTCGACGACGGTGACCGCACGCACGGCGCCTTGTGGGCGCTGCACCAGATGAAGCCTGGAACACCGATCTATGTCAGTGACGACACCGGAACGATGTTCACCTATCACGCAGCGAGCCTGAAGTTGTACGAAAAGGTGGCTTTGCCTGCGGAGTTCTTCTCCGAATCCGGTGCGCCCAGGCTTGTCCTGGTGACCTGCGGGGGCGCGACGGTGCCGGATCCCTCGTTGCCGTCCGGCTTCACCTACGAACAGAACGTGGTGGTCACCGCGTCACCTGCGTAAATCGCTCGGTAGGTCCGGATAGGATGGCGACCATGGATTTCAGTAAGGGCCACGGCACGCAGAACGACTTCGTTGTTCTCCCTGACCTCGACGTTCGGATCGATCTCGAGCCGACGCGAGTTTCAGCGTTGTGTGATCGTCAGTGTGGCCTCGGCGCCGACGGCATCCTTCGTGTCGCCCGGGCAGGCGCACTTGCGGACGCGGGCGTGCTCGGTGCGCTGCCCGACGGCGTCGCTGCCGAAGACTGGTTCATGGACTACCGCAACAGCGACGGCTCCATCGCCGAGATGTGCGGAAACGGCGTTCGCGTATTCGCCCACTATCTCAAGGCCTCGGGCTTGGAGAGCAAGGACGAGTTCGTGGTCGGCAGCCGCGCTGGAGCGCGTCCGGTCGTGGTGCACGGCTACGACGCCACGCATGGTGACGTGACTGTGGCGATGGGCCCGATCAAGGACCTCGGCACCAGCTCGGCAACAATCGACGGCCGCGTCTTCGCCGGTGTCGGGATCGACGTCGGTAATCCGCATTTGGCGTGTGTCGACGAGCACGTGACGCCAGAAGTGTTGAGTTCGCTCGATTTGAGTGTTTCGCCGGGCTTCGATCCCGGGTTCTTCCCGCACGGCGTCAATATCGAGATCGTGACTCCGATCCACGACGGTGGGGTCCACATGCGCGTACACGAGCGCGGTGTGGGCGAGACTCGTTCCTGCGGAACCGGAACGGTCGCAGCTGCGGCCGCGGCGCTGAGGTACGACGGCCGCGATGAAGGCTCGGTACTGGTGCGCGTGCTAGGCGGCGAGGTACAGGTCACCGTCGAAGGCGGCAAAGGGTCGTTGCGGGGGCCCTCGGTTCTGGTGGTGAACGGGACGATCAGCGATGCCTGGTGGCAATCGCTTGTGTGATATCGCCCGCGGGAAATACGCCTGCAGGAAATACGAATGCACCGTGGCCAGGTTTCGTGGGACCATGGATCCTGTATGACGAACACACATGAAAACGAAGAGTCCACCGCTCACGAGCAGTCCGAGTACGCGCAGGCCGAATACACGGCAGCGTCCGCATCGGGCAACCCGTCGACCGGTGAGATGCAACTCGCAGATCGCGGCGCCCTGCGCCGCGTGGCCGGTCTGTCGACCGAGCTCGAGGACGTCACCGAAGTCGAGTACCGCCAGCTTCGACTCGAAAGAGTTGTCCTGGTCGGCGTCTGGACGCAGGGAACTGCCGAGCAGGCCGAGGCGAGCATGACCGAGTTGGCCGCACTTGCCGAGACGGCCGGCTCCGAGGTCCTCGAAGGACTGGTTCAGCGTCGCGACAAACCCGACGCTGCCACCTACATCGGTTCCGGCAAGGCGCAGGAACTGCGCGAAGTAGTCCTGGCGACCGGCGCCGACACCGTCGTCTGCGACGGTGAGCTGACGCCGGCGCAGCTCACTGCGCTGGAGAAGATCGTCAAGGTCAAGGTCATCGACCGGACAGCTCTGATTCTCGACATCTTTGCTCAGCACGCCACGTCTCGTGAGGGTAAAGCCCAGGTGGCTTTTGCTCAGATGGAGTACATGCTCCCGCGTCTGCGTGGTTGGGGCGAGTCGATGTCGCGCCAGGCCGGTGGCCGTGCCGGCAGTAACGGCGGTGTGGGTCTGCGTGGTCCCGGTGAGACGAAAATCGAGACGGACCGTCGCCGTATTCGTGAGCGCATGGCAAAACTGCGCCGCGAGATCAAAGGCATGAAGGCCGCTCGCGACACCAAGCGCACACGTCGACTGCAGAGCGACATCCCGTCGATCGCCATCGTCGGATACACCAACGCGGGCAAGTCGAGTCTGCTCAATTCGCTCACCGGATCGGGTGTGCTCGTGGAGAACGCGTTGTTCGCCACCTTGGACCCGACCACTCGCCGCGCAGCACTCGACGACGGCCGCGAGTACGTACTCACCGACACGGTCGGCTTCGTGCGACACCTGCCGACTCAGTTGGTCGAGGCATTCCGCTCGACTCTCGAGGAAGTAACCGACGCGGATCTGCTGCTGCACGTCGTCGACGGTTCGGATCCGTTGCCGACAGAACAGATCAAGGCTGTTCGGGAAGTCGTCACCGATGTTCTGCGCGAGACGGATTCGAAGGCTCCGCCGGAGTTGATCGTGGTCAACAAGATCGACGCGGCAGATCCGGTTACGTTGACGCAACTACGTGGTCTGTTGCCTGGTGCCGTGTTCGTCTCGGCGCGGACGGGTGAGGGAATCGCCGAACTAAGAGCACATCTCAGCGAGGTGCTGGTTCGGCCGGAGGTCGAGGTCGACGTGCTGGTGCCGTACACGCGCGGTGACTTGATGGCTCGAATCCACTCGGACGGAACGATTTTGGAATCGACTCACGAAGAGGCGGGAACGCGGGTGCACGCACGCGTGCCACAGATGTTGGCCTCGGCATTGGTCGAGTACGCACCTAGTGCGTAGTTTCGGGGCCGTAGTCGCGGTGATTGCTGCGACTACGGCAACCGCACTGCTTCCCGGAGCGCTCGCACAGGCGTCGTCGTTCGAACCGAGCGAGTTCGCCCCACTCTGTACGCCTACCGATCCTGCGCTCCAGGAGTTGTCGGGGATGGTCGTCGTCGACGATCGGATCTACGCGATGGGCGACGGCGGCAGTGACGACTTCGTATTCGAAATGGACCTGAACTGTGTTGTCCAGAAACAGATTCCGGTCCCGATAGATCCTTACGACGTCGAAGATCTTGCGGTGAGTGGGCGAACGCTCGTTCTGTCGGACACCGGTGACAACCTCCGGACCCGCGAAACAGTGGCGTTCATCACGATGGACCTCGATTCCGGTGACGGTACGTTGCACCGCCTCACGTACCCGGACGGTGCGCACGACACCGAGTCGATACTGCTAGACCCCGACGGCCACGTTTTTGTCGTGACCAAGGAATTGTTCGGCGAAAGCAGTGTCTACACACCGGTCGGGGATCAGAAACTGAGTGACTTGGCGCAGCCCGGCCCGACGCCGCTCGAGCGCGTCGGGACCGTGTCCCTCGGACCGGAGAAGCCCGTGTCGGTGATGTTCACCGGGGGAGCGGTGTCGTCGGACGGTTCGGCGATCGCACTTCGGAGTTACTCCGACCTGTACCTGTACGAAGTCGTGGACGGCGGAATCGGCGCGACGCTCACCGGTACCGAACCGCTGCGGATCCCGCTCCCGAAGGAGCCTCAGGGTGAGGCGGTGGCATTCAACGATGCGGGCGATGTTCTGATCGGTTCTGAATCTGCCGGCGGAGCGTTGCCGCCGGTGTACGTGATGCGAGCGCTCGTGGACGCGACAGAAGCGACGGCTGACTCGTCTGACGGTTCGGTCGGTGTCGGGGTCGATCCGTGGACATTCGTGTGGGCCGGGTTGGTCGCGGCAGGATGTGCGATCGGGGGCGCGGCGTTCGTGAGATTTCGACGACGCCGCTGATTCCCAAATAATTCCACGAATTCGCAGACCGCCGGTAGATGTGGATACTGGAACGAATGCACGGGCATCAACTCCTGACGCGGCTCTCGCGTATGTCACTCGAGCACGGACACATCACCGCAGCGCTGCTCGTGGGTTCCGTCATCGTCGGCGTCGGCACGTTGCTTCTGCTTCGGTGGTTGCCGCGTAGGGCCGCGTTGGTTGCGCTAGGTCTGTCAGTGCTCGGATCAGCCACCGGTGCGACATTCGTGTGGCTCAGCTTTCGGCCGCTGCCCGCGCAGCTACCGGCGTCGAATTTTGTCTGGATAGCGCTGGCGATGTTCGGAGTCATCGGCGCCGCACTCGTTCTCCTTCGGCGCCCAGGGCTTGCGCGTGGCCTTTCGGTGACGGCATTCGCCGGGCTGGCCGCGATCGTCGCAGTAGGTCAGGTCAACGCGCAGACCGGCACCTATCCCACACTCGGCTCACTGGTCGGGCACTGGCCGGTGGGCTCGGTCGAGAACGTTGCCTTCGATTCGCTCCCTGGGGCCGAACCTTGGGTACAACGGGGACTGCCCACCGAAACTCATTGGCAGGTTCCGGTGCGGATGCCGAGCAACGGTGTCGTGACGGAAGCGGCGATTCCAGGAAACGTTTCGGGATTCGACGCGAGGCCTGCGACGCTGTATCTCCCGCCGGCCTATCTTGCCGATCCGCGTGCCGAGTTGCCCGTACTGGTGTTGGTGGCGGGTGAGCCCGGCAGCCCCAGCGACTGGCTGGACAGTGGCCGGCTCGCGACCACCGTCGACGCCTATGCGTCGAGGCATTCCGGGCTTGCTCCCGTCGTGGTGGTGCCCGACGCGTTGGGGGACTACGACGCCAACCCCGGCTGCATGGATTCTGCGCTCGGCAACGTCGCGACGTATCTGGACCAGGACGTTCCGAACTGGATCGAATCGAACCTTCAAGTGAATCCGGACGCTGCGCAATGGGCTATCGGTGGGTTCTCCTACGGCGGGACATGCGCGATCGAGATGGCCGTGAACTTCCCGGACCGATACCCGTCGTTCCTGGACTTCTCCGGGCAGGACGAACCGTCGACCGGTGATCACGAGGACACCGTGGCGGCCATGTTCGACGGTGACGAAAGCGCGTTCGACGCGGTCAACGCCCGAGACCTGATGGCGCAGAATCGGTATCCGCAGTTGTCGGGTGTATTTGTCGCGGGTGAGGACGACGACATCTACCGCCCTCAGCAGGAGATCATGTTCGAGGCTGCACGCGCCGCCGACATGAACGTGGACTACTACACCCTTCCCGGCGGGCACTCGGGTGATGTGTGGGGCACTGCTCTGGAACTCGAAATGGACTGGCTGGGCCGGACACTCGCACTGACTCCGTGAGAGTGTCCGGCCCGCTAGACAGCACCGACTGACATCAGGTCAGGCGTCGAGATCAGCGGCTACCAGCTCGGCGACCTTGGCGAGTGCGTCGGCGTCGTCGGACTCGATGGTTACTTCGGTGTCCTTGGCGGCTCCGAGCGTCATGATCATCAGTGCCGAACCTGCATCCACCGGTTCGCCGTCGGCGACTGCGAGGGTGACCGTGGCGCCGGAGGCTCCGACTGCTTCGGCGATGAGAGCGGCGGGGCGGGCGTGGAGGCCGACTGCGGAACCGACGGCAACTGTCTTGCTGGGCATGGGATCTCCTCGTTGTAGAACTGTCGTTGCGGACGTTATGGGGTGTTCGGGCAGATCTGGTGACTCAGGTGGTGACTGCAGTGTTGCCTGCTGTCGATCATGCCGCAGCGGGCACGATTTCGGGGTCGAGTTCGGCATCGGACGGCCCCTTGCGGAAGAACTCCTTGGCTCCGACGACGGCGAGCGCAGCTACCACGGTTCCCGCGGCGAGCGAGACCAGGAACCAGCCGATTCCGCCGACTGCGAAGAAGACGAAGATCCCGCCGTGCGGGGCGCTGAGAGTGACGTCGAAAGCCATGATCAGCGCGCCGGTGACCGCGCCGCCCGCCATCATCGAGGGGATCACGCGAAGCGGGTCGGCAGCGGCGAACGGAATCGCGCCCTCGGAGATGAATGCCGAACCCAGCAACCAGGCAGCCTTTCCGTTCTCCCGTTCGGCTTCGCTGAAGAGCTTGGGACGCAGCACCGTCGAGGCAAGTGCCATGGCAAGCGGCGGAACCATACCGGCAGCCATGACAGCCGCCATGATGCGCAAAGTGGCCGGGTCGTTGACGTTGAGTCCGGCGACGGCGAAGGCGTAAGCCGCCTTGTTGACCGGTCCACCGAGGTCGAAGCACATCATCAGGCCGAGAATGATGCCGAGGAAGATGGCCGAGCTGCCGGACAGTCCGTTGAGCCAGTCGGTGAGACCGGAGGTGATCGCGGCGAGCGGACGCCCGAGGACGATGAACATCAGTGCTCCGACGACCAGCGTCGCGAACAGCGGGATGATCACCACCGGCATCAGGCCTCGCAGCCACTGCGGGACGGCGATCCGGCCGATGTAGAGCGCGACGACACCGGCGATGAGACCACCGACCAAGCCGCCGATGAAACCGGCACCGACGAACACGGCGACCGCGCCGGCTGTGAAGCCGGGAGCGATGCCAGGCCGGTCGGCGATGGCGAAGGCGATGTAGCCGGCCAACGCGGGCACCAGGAAGCTGAATGCCAACGAACCGATCTGGAACAGCACTGCGCCGAGATAGGTGGCCAGACCACCGTCGGGAAGGTTGGTGATCGAGTTGTTGAGAACGATGTCCTTGGCCGGACCGGAGATCTCGTATCCGCCGAGCAGGAAGCCGAGTGCGATCAGCAGACCGCCGGCCGCGACGAACGGGATCATGTAGCTGACACCGGTCAGGAGGACCTGACGGAGGTGGGTGCCGAACCCTACGGAACCGGCATCGGAATCCGCGGCCGCTGCGGCGGTGCCGTCAACGGTGGCGGCGGCGGGATTCTCGGAGGCGCGCAACGCTTCTGCGAGCATCTTGTCCGGCTCGTTGATTGCCCGCTTCACACCGGAAGCGACGACGGGCTTACCGGCGAATCGTTCGCGGCCCTTCACTCCGACGTCGGTGGCGAAGATGACCGCGGCGGCTCCCGCGATCACCGAAGGGTCAAGGGGGGTGCTTCCGCTCGAACCTTGCGTTTCGACGTGAACCTTGATGCCGGCGCGTTCACCCGCGGCGACGAGTGAGTCCGCCGCCATGTAGGTGTGAGCGATTCCGGTCGGGCAGGCGGTGACCGCGACGATGTGACGCTCCGCGGGCGCTGGTGCCGGGGTCTCCTCGGTAGCGTGTTTCCCGGTGGAAACAGGTGCCGGGGGTGTCGCTGCCGCAGCCTTTGCTGCAGGATCCTTCGGTGCGGGATTGAGTACCTCGTCGACCAGTCTCACGATCTCGTCCGGCGTCGACGCTTCACGAAGTGACGTGACGAACGCGGGCCTGACGAGTGCTCGGGCCAACGAGGATAGCAGCTTCATGTGCTCGGCCCCGGCGCCTTCGGGTGCCGCGATCAGGAAGACCAGATCGGCGGGGCCGTCGGGTGCACCGAAGTCGACCTTCGGATCGAGTCGAGCAAACCCCAGGGACGCGGACGAGACAGCCTCGGCGCGGCAGTGGGGAATTGCGATTCCGCCGGGCAGTCCGGTCGCGGACTGCGCTTCGCGAGCGAGTGCGGCATCGACCAGTCCCGCGGCGTCGCTCGCCCGTCCCGCTGCAGTCAATCGCGCTGCGAGAGAACGAATGACATCTTCCTTGGTCGAACCCAGGTCGGTGTCGAGTGAGATCAGTTCGGGACTGATGATCTCCGGGCCGGAACTGCCGGCTGCGGTGGTATCGGACATGTCAGGTTCCTTAGGGCGTCAGGCGAGTTCGGTGGGGACGGGGATGGGAGAGGCGGCATCTGCTGCAGATACCGAAACCGCTGCCAGATCGATCTGTTCGGGTGTGGGAAGGGTTGTGCCGGGAAGGGAGGCAGCGGCGCTTCCGTAGGCGACCGCGTGACGTAGCCGCTCGGATTCCGAGCTGCCGCCCGCTTCGGCGAGGATGTAGCCGGCCAGCGACGAATCGCCTGCTCCGACGGTACTGACTGCGACAATCGGGGGAGCGGTGGCGATCCACGCGCCGTCGGACGTGACGAGGACGGCACCGGCTGCGCCGAGTGTGGCGAGCACACTGCCGACGCCGCGATCGACCAATCGCTGTGCCGCCGTGATCGCAGGCCCGGGATCACCGTTCTCGGCAGCACGTTCGAGGACGTGGCCGTCGACGCCGGTCAGTTGCGCGAGTTCCTCGCCGTTGGGTTTGAGCAGATCAGGTGCCGAGCCGGGGAAGCATTCGGCGAGTGCCGTCAGCGGGGCGTCCGAGGTGTCGACCGCCACCTTGCACGGGTGATCGCGCAGCGCCGCGACAAGTTCGCCGTACCACCCCAGCGGAACGCCGGGAGGCAGTGAGCCGGACAGCGCGAACCACAGTGCGGTATCGGCGCGGGCGATCAACTCCTGTGCCAGGGCGTCGAGAGTCGAACCGGACAGCGTTGCGCCGGGTTCGTTGATCTTCGTCGTGGTCCCGTCCGGTTCGGCGATGGTGATGTTGGTGCGAGCCGGACCCGTTGTGGCGACGCCGATGTGGGGAATCCCACCGGCCGCGAGCGCCGACAGCAACGGATCGCCACCATTTCCCGGTAGAACGGCGAGCACGTCGAGGTCGGCTGCGGCGAGAACACGCGCGACGTTGACCCCCTTGCCGCCGGGGTCGCTGCGAGTGGAGTGGGCACGTAGGACGGAGCCTCGTTCGAGCCGTTGCTCGAGTTGTACGGTCCGATCGATACTCGGGTTGGCTGTCAGTGTGACGATCATGCGAT
Source organism: Rhodococcus sp. C3V (assembly GCF_029269915.1). Lineage (NCBI taxonomy): Bacteria > Bacillati > Actinomycetota > Actinomycetes > Mycobacteriales > Nocardiaceae > Rhodococcus > Rhodococcus sp. C3V. The sequence goes on along the minus strand of NZ_JARJBE010000002.1, from coordinate 13,727 downwards.
CACCACCTCGATTCCGTGGTCGTGGAACTCGGATGTGTCTGTGGGACTGATCTCTTCGTCGGTGATGAGGACGTCGATGCTGTCGAGTGGCGCGAAGCTGATCAAGTGCTCGCGGCCGACTTTGCTGGAATCGGCCACCACGACAACGTGATTGGCGGCCTTGACCATCGCTCGTTTGACGGCGGCCTCTTCGCTGTCCGGGGTGGAGAGTCCGTGCCCGACGCTGATCGCGTTGGTTCCGACGAAGGCGACGTCGACCCGCAACGTGCTCAGCAGGCGCAGAGCGTCCTCGCCGACCGCGGCTTGCGTCACCCCGCGCACTCGTCCGCCGAGCAGGATCAGGGAAATCGAGTTCATCGATGCCAGTCGTGCGCCGATCGGCACGGAATTGGTCACGGCCGTGAAGTCGTTCTCGGTCGGTAGTTCGGGGATCATGCGGCCCGTGGTCGTGCCCGCGTCGAAGATGACGCTGCCGCCGGTAGGAGGGAGATAGGTGACCGCGCAGCGGGCGATCCGGTCCTTCTGTTGCGCGCGGGTCTGATCGCGTTCCGCCATGCCCGGTTCGGTCACATGGAGGGATCCGGTCGGAACGGCGCCGCCGTGTACACGCCTGATCTGTCCGATCCGCTCGAGGAAGGCCAGATCGCGACGCACGGTCTCGGTGGTCACACCGAAGGTCTCCGACAGCGCCGCCACGGACATGCGTCCGCGCTGCGACACCATGGTGCCGATCGCTTGTTGGCGTTCTTCCGCGTACACGTGCTCTCCGATTCCGAAATGTGATCCGACGGTGCGTTGTGGATCACAGTGAATGTTGCTTTATGTTGTTTTACGCCCGAGTGTGTTGACATGTCAAGACTTGGGAGTAATCTTCGTCACAACGAAGGTGAGGGCTTTACGCGCTCGAGGTGATCCGGTGTGACACCGGGCCCATCGCTCAAGGAGGACAGATGACCGAACAGCTCAACCGAATCACCGTGCACGGCACCCCCGTGGTGCCCGGAGTTGCCTACGGCCCGGCTATCTGGCCGTCCAGCCGACCAGAACTCGTCACCGAAGCACCGGCCCTCGACGAGGCCGATCGAGAGGCCGCTGCAGACGCCTTCGTCGCAGCAGCGAAGGCTGTCGAGAACCGCCTTCTCGGACGGGCTGCCGAAGCCACAGGCGCGGCCGCCGAGGTCTTGCAGGCCAACGCGGCGATGGCAGCCGATCGCGGCTGGATCGGGGCGGCAAAGAAGTCGATCGCCGGCGGAGTGCCCCCAGTGCAGGCTGCGATCGCGGCGACGGAGCAGTTCGTGGTGCTGTTCACCAAGGTCGGCGGTGTGATGGCCGAGCGCGTCACCGATCTCGAGGACATCCGCGACCGCGTGATCGCCGAACTCTCCGGATTGCCCGAACCCGGAGTTCCGATGCCCGAGACGCCGTCGGTGCTGTGCGCGGACGATCTGGCTCCTGCGGACACCGCGGGCCTCGATGCAACCAAGATCATCGGACTCGTGACCATCTTCGGCGGCCCGACCAGCCACACGGCAATCATCGCGAGGCAGTTGGGCATCCCGTGCATCGTGGCTGCGAAGGAATTGGAATCCATCGCGGCCGGAACACCGATTCTGATCGACGGAACCACCGGCGACGTGATCGCGGAGCCGGATCCCGAACAGGCACGCGAACTGGTCGAACAATCCCGGATCGATCGCGAACGCGTCAGCACGTGGACCGGACCAGGCCGGACGTCGGACGGTCGGCCGGTAGACGTTCTCGCCAATGTTCAAGACGGCGCGGGCGCTCGCGCCGCGGCGTTGACCGCAGCGGGAGGCATCGGGCTCTTCCGGACCGAACTCTGCTTCCTCGGCCGTGAGACCGAACCGACCGTAGACGAGCAGGCGGCGATCTACGCCGAAGTTCTCGAGGCCTTCGCAGGCAAGAAGGTCATCATTCGCACGTTGGACGCGGGTTCGGACAAGCCGCTCAAATTCGCCAACCACCAAGAGGAAGCTAATCCGGCCCTCGGCGTTCGTGGGGTCCGAATCGCCTGGCAGGACATGGGGATTCTCGACCGCCAGCTCGACGCGATCGCCGCAGCAGCGGCGTCGACGAACTCGTCGCCGTGGGTCATGGCGCCGATGATCGCCACCCCGGCCGAGGCGAAACGTTTTGCCGATGCGGTGCGGGCACGCGATCTTGTTCCCGGTGTGATGGTGGAGATCCCGGCGGCGGCGCTGTTGGCCGACCAGATTCTCGAACACGTCGAATTCCTCTCGATCGGTACCAACGACCTCGCTCAGTACACGATGGCCGCTGATCGGATGTCCTCCGAACTCGCCGACCTGACCGATCCGTGGCAGCCCGCGGTGCTCGCCCTTGTCGCACGTACGGCCCAGGCCGGTCAGGCGGCAGGCAAGCGCGTCGGCGTCTGCGGTGAGGCGGCCGCCGATCCACTGTTGGCGTGTGTTCTGGCCGGACTCGGAGTTTCCTCGCTGTCGTGCGCTGCGGCGTCGGTCGCGGGTGTGGGAGCGAAGGTCGGGTCAGTCACCATGGCGCAATGTGAGGCGGCTGCGGCGGCGGTGCTGGCAACCGGTGATCCGGTGGCAGCGCGCAAAGCGGCGGCCGACGCAATCAGCTGAACTGGTTTCGTTGGTCTCGGTCGGAGACCGAGCGCCTGACCTCTAGTATTTCGACCTGTGATCGAACGAGAAACAATGACCGGGGCCGGCGGAATCGGCTGGACTGTCCACGGAGACGGCAAGCGGATCGCCGACGGAGCCGTCGTGGCGCCGGACGAACGACTGAGTTGGCCGCGCACCATCGGAATCGGGATGCAACACGTCATCGCGATGTTCGGAGCGACACTGCTGGTTCCGACCATCACCGGCTTCCCCGTCACGACGACGCTGTTGTTCTCGGGTATCGGCACCGCGCTGTTCCTGCTCATCACCCGGGGCCGGATCCCGAGCTATCTCGGTTCGTCCTTCGCGTTCATCGCCCCGCTGACAGCGTCGGCAGGATCGGGCCCGGCCGCGCAGCTCGGTGCCGTCATGGCCGTCGGCATCGTGTTGATGTTGATCGGCGTCGCCGTGCGTCTGATCGGCAGCCGGGTCATCGACGCCGTCATGCCGCCGGTAGTGACAGGCGCCGTCGTCGCGCTGATCGGTCTCAACCTCGCTCCGACGGCGGTCGGCTCCTTCGAATCGCAGCCGCTGATCGCCACGGTCACGCTCGTTTCGATCCTGCTGGTCACGGTCGTCGGTCCCGGGCTGCTCGGCCGGTTGGGCATTCTGGTCGGCGTCGTGATCGGCTGGGTCTTCGCCGCGGTCATCGGTGGTCTCGACAGTGAACGAGTGTCCGCTCTGCGCGAAGCCGACTGGTTCGGGCTGCCGAGTCTGCACGGACCGTCGTTCGACTGGTCGGTGATCGTGCTCGCGCTGCCCGTGGTGATCGTTCTGGTCGCCGAGAACGTCGGACATGTCAAGGCGGTGTCCGCCATGACGGGTAAGTCCCTCGATGATCTGGCCGGCAATGCGCTGTTTGCAGACGGTCTCGCCACGACCTTGGCGGGCGCCGGCGGCGGATCCGGAACCACCACGTATGCCGAGAACATCGGGGTCATGGCAGCGACGCGTGTGTACTCGACCGCGGCGTACTGGGTAGCGGCCGCCACCGCCGTGATCCTGGCATTTTCGCCCAAATTCGGTGCACTGGTCTTCACGGTTCCGAACGGCGTCATCGGCGGTGCGACGATGGTTCTCTACGGACTCATCGGCATTCTCGGTGTGCGCATCTGGATGGAAGCGAAGGTGGACTTCACCGATCCGGTCAACCTGACCGTCGCCGCTGCCGCACTGGTTGCCGGCATCGGGAACCTGACGCTGACCATTGGTTCGGTCGAGCTGGGCGGCATCGCTTGGGGGTCGATCGGCATCCTGGTCGCCTACCCGATCATGCGATACCTAGCCAAATTCCGTACTTCGAGTAACAGATAACCGCTACAGTCACGAATCGTGATCGTTCGGGTCATCGACGGGTATCGCAACAGGTTCTACCGTCGGAGGCAGTGACGTGGGCCCGCGAACTTCGGCGTGCCCAGTCTCAGCGAAAACATCCCGACCGGGTACATCGTCCCCACCGGGTACATCACTGAAGTGCCGTATATCGAATTGCAAGGAGTCGGCGTGGAGCGCACCCTGTTCGAACCGGAACATGAACTCTTCCGGGAGTCGTACCAGAAGTTCTTGGCACAGCACGTGGCACCGAACCACGAGAAGTGGGAAGAGCAGAACATCGTCGATCGTGACGTCTGGGTCGAGGCCGGAAAGCAGGGATTCCTGGGAACCGCGGTACCTGAGGAATTCGGCGGCGGCGGTGTCAAGGATTTCCGCTACAACGCGATCATCACCGAGGAAACCACCAAGGGTGGCTTCAGTGGTATCGGCTTCACGCTGCACAACGACGTGGTGGCGCCGTACCTCCTGGAGTTGACCAACGAGGAGCAGAAGCAGCGTTGGCTACCCGGATTCGCATCGGGTGAGCTGATCTCGGCGATCGCGATGACCGAACCGGGTACCGGTAGCGACCTGCAGGGCATCAAGACGAAAGCAGTTCGCGACGGGGACCACTGGGTACTCAACGGTTCGAAGACCTTCATCACCAACGGAATCAACGCCGACATCATCATCGTTGTCGCGTGCACCGACCCGGACAAGGGTGCTCAGGGCTTCAGCCTCCTCGTGGTCGAGCGGGACATGCCCGGCTTCGAGCGAGGACGCAATCTCGACAAGATCGGCATGAAGGCTCAGGACACCGCCGAACTCAGCTTCACCGACGTACGCGTTCCCGCTGCCAACCTGCTGGGCGAAGAGGGAATGGGCTTCTTCTACTTGATGAAGAACCTTCCCCAGGAACGACTCTCGATCGCCGTCGTTGCTGCCGCCGCAATGGAATCGGTTCTCGAGAGCACGATCCAGTACTGCCGTGACCGCAGGGCATTCGGCAAGTCGATCGGCAGCTTCCAGAACACCCGATTCGTACTGGCCGAATTGGCAACGGAGACCACGGCAGTGCGCATCCTGGTGGACAAGTTCATCGAGCAGCTCAATGCCGAGAAGCTGACCGTGCAGGAAGCTGCGATGGCAAAGTGGTGGACCACCGAAGCTCAGGTCAAGCTCATCGACCGCTGCCTCCAGCTGCACGGAGGCTACGGCTACATGAAGGAATACCCGGTTGCCAAGGCGTACATGGACTCTCGTGTGCAGACCATCTACGGTGGCACAACCGAGATCATGAAGGAGATCATCGGACGCTCGCTGAACCTCTGATTCGGGTGATGCACCGCTGATCGTCACGTAAAAGACTCTGGGCCCCGGCTGATGCCGGGGCCCAGAGTCTTTAGGTCGTGGGATGCGAGCGAATTCAGATCTTCCGCATGACCGTGACAACCTTGCCCAAGATGACGGCGTTGTTGCCGGGAATCGGCTCGAAGAGGTCGTTGTGCGGCATCAACCACACCTCCTTCTTCGTACGCTTGAACGTCTTCACGGTGGCTTCGCCGTCGATCATTGCGGCCACGATGTCACCGTTCTCGGCGACGTTCTGCTGACGGACGACAACCCAGTCGCCATCGCAGATCGCTGCATCGATCATCGACTCACCGACAACCTTGAGCATGAAGAGCGAACCTTGGCCGACGAGCTCGCGGGGGAGTGGAAACACATCCTCCACAGCTTCCTCGGCGAGGATCGGTCCGCCGGCAGCGATGCGGCCCAGGATGGGGACGAACGCCGGCTCTGGCAGCGGGTCGGCACTGTTGTACTCGCCGGAATGCTTCGACACCGACGCGATGGCGGTATCGGCCGCAACCTCGTCGAGACCCCGAACATCGACTGCACGAGGGCGATTGGGATCGCGTCGAAGGAAGCCCTTGCGCTCCAACGTTCGCAGTTGATGCGCGACCGACGACGTGGAGGTAAGCCCCACCGCATCCCCGATTTCGCGAATGCTCGGCGGATACCCGCGCTCCGTCACCGAATCGCGGATCACTTCGAGAACGCGCCGCTGACGCTCGGTGAGCGTCTCGCTCGACGGAGACGGAACTGCAGAAGCTCCTGCCTCCGCGGCTGTGCTGGAGCGATCGTCCTTCATGGCCTGTTGCCTCCGTGTCTGAAGAAGTCGTGTCTGAAGAAGTCGTGTCTGAAAAAGTCGTGTCTGAAAACTGCCTGCAAAGTGCCTGGTGCAAGTCGCGCAGAAACCTGTCGGTGCCTCCTGCCAACATTCGAGCTGTCGACAAACACGGAGGCTTTCGCAATTCCCGCTGTGTGGTCTGACACGAATCTAGCCGGATTTGCTCGCGGTTTCAAACATCTGTTCGATTCGTGTCGCTCCAAGTAGAGACATTGTCGGCCAGGCGTGGTAGAAATTCGAACATGCGTTCCATCGAACGCATGATCGAACACATCGATCGGTGTCGACCAGCGGAGGTCACGATGGGTAACGCAGCACTGAAAAGCAACAGGGTTTTCGACGACGCGATTGGTTTCGACGCGTTTGGTTTCGACGGTACGTCGGCACTGAAGTACCACCCCTCGTTCTATGGGCCCGATGCAGACGCTGTGTCCTTCGAACGGCGCGGAGCGGCCGAAATGCATGGCGTGGCCAGGGATGTCGACAACGAACCGCAGGCGGCCGTCGTTCGCCGGGTTCCGGCGGTGGGCGCGGTTTCAGGTTCGCGTTCATTGCGCGAATCTCCTCGCCGGTGGGACAGCGAGCACGATTCGTCACGCCCGTACGGAGGAAGTTTCGCGCACCGAAACAGGGTCGGTGTGTCACGGGTCGAACATGAAGTGGCCGCCGAGGATGTCACTTGGAAGACGGTTTTCCTGGGCGCCGTATTCACCGCATTCGCAGTGTTGGCGTTGGTGGGGATCGGCGCTTTGTCGAGTGGTGACGTAGCTGCGACAAACGGCGCGACCGAAGTGGTTCGTGTTGCCGCGGGTGAATCCCTCAGTGATATTGCTGCCAAGGTTGCACCTGGCCAGGCTGTCGGTTCGGTGATCGAGCAGATCATGGATCTCAATGCGATGTCGAGTTCCGGACTGTCAGTGGGACAAACGCTGATCGTGCCGGCCTCGGGGCGCTGACCTACCCCGTACCGGGCGGGGGCGTACCGAGCGTGAGAGCAGTCCGTTCACAGCGAGTAAGCTGTCCACTTGACAGTCCCACCACCTCGGGTGGTCGCGTTGAGTACGTGGATCTGCTCTGTAAATCGTCGGAGGATTTGCAGTCGGTAGCGAATCTGAGTTGCGGCCATTTCGGCGACAACGAAGGAACCCCGATGCATTGCCCGTTCTGCCGGCACCCTGATTCCCGAGTGGTCGATTCGCGCGAGGCCGACGAGGGCCAGGCGATCAGGCGGCGTCGTTCGTGCCCCGAGTGTGGCCGCCGATTCACCACGGTCGAGACGGCAGTTCTCTCGGTCGTGAAGCGCAGCGGCGTCACGGAGCCTTTCAGCCGAGAAAAGGTTGTCAAAGGTGTGCGTCGCGCATGCCAGGGCCGCCAAGTGGACAACGATTCGCTGAATTTGCTCGCCCAACAGGTCGAAGATGCCGTTCGAGCTTCGGGTTCTGCCGAAATTCCCAGTAACGAGGTAGGGCTCGCGATCCTCGATCCGCTTCGAAATCTCGACGAAGTCGCCTACCTGCGATTCGCATCGGTGTACAAGTCCTTCAGCTCGGCTGCGGATTTCGAACGTGAGATCACCGACATGCGCGAGCATGCAGAGACCCGTGCCGCCGAGAAGGCTCCCGGCGCCGAGACCGTTTCCGTCGACTGAGGCCTTCGCCTCAGATAACGCTGAGAGCACAGAGCGGTCTTAGGTAACGCTGAGAACACAAAGCGAACAATCGAACAAATCGGGCACGTTATTCGCTTAGTGTCTACCAGGTACGTTCGTCCGCATCTCGGATCTTCACGGAGGCGTTATGAACTTAGTTGCAGTTCTCGGAGTCGTGAACAGCCTGGTAACCCTCGGGTTCGCCAACACTGTTGCCACCTTTGGCGGTTTCCTCACCAACGTCAACATTCAGACAATCTACTGATCGCGCAATTCTCGCCGAACGTCAACGCTTGATCGCTTCGATAGCTTTCAGGACTCGCTTTTCGGAAATCGGTGTGGGTGTACCGAGGGACTGCGCAAACAGGCTCACGCGCAGTTCCTCGATCATCCAACTGATCGCGTCGACATCTCGAGCAGTGCGACGCTCTTCGGGAAGCGAACTCAACAACCGGTCGTACGCTGCGTACACCCGGTCGAGGACATCCATAGCCTGCTGATCTCGTTGTGCACTTGCGGGCAGAGCTTCGAGACGGAATTTTGCTGCGGCAAGATACCGCGGTAAATCGCGTAGGCGGGCCGATCCCAGTTCGGCGACAAATCCCGGAAACAGCAGTGAGGTCAACTGTTCTCGGACGTCGTCGGCTGCCTCGCCGCGCGAGCGGTCCAGCACGACGCTCAGTTGGTGTGCTTGTTCGAGGATCGGAACAATCATGCGCAGGATCGCGGAAACGCGTCCGGCCAGTTCGGAGCGTGCGATCTTCACCAGGGCATCGAACGCTTCAGGCGTGCGTACCGGTCCACCGTGAGCCGCGATCACTTCGTTGGCAGCTGCCACCCGGCAATCTTCGACGAGGGCCTCCAAGCCGCCGTCCGGATTCTGGCCGAGAGCCAGACGCTGCGTGTTCGACAAGCCGGCGGTCACTGCCTTGAGTTGGGTGGGAACGGCCGCGAGGAGAAGCGCCCGCGTACCTTCCCTCATCGCCTGCGCCTGCGCGGCCGGCGTACTCAGGACACGAACGGCAACTCCGCCGTTCTCCGGCACCAGAGCTGGGTAGCCGGTCACCTGCTGTCCGCCGATGGAGCGAGTGATGGTCTGTTCCAATGCGCCCAGCGTTTCGGATGTCCAGACGGTTGCCGCTGCCCGTTCGGTTCCGGTTGCCGCCTTGGCCACTTCCTTCTGCACGCGCGGGGCGAGCGTGCGTCGTAGCTGCGCCAGATCCTTACCCTTCGCGAGAACCTTGCCCGATTCGTCCTCGACGACAAATGTCATCCGAAGATGGTCGGGCAGCGCGGCGGGATCGAAGTCCTTGGCGTCGATCTGGATCCCGCCCAAGTGCGAGAGTTCGCGGGCCATCGCGGTCATCAACGGCTCGGATCGAGGTTTGACTGCTGCCAATGCTGCGGCGGCATAATCCGGAGCCGGAACGACAGCGCGTCGAATGTTCTTGGGCAACGTCTTGATCAGAGCGGTAACGAGATCGACGCGCATACCGGGGACCAACCAGTCGAAGCCGACCGGCTGAAGTTGCGCGAGCAGGCCGACCGGGATGTGCGCGCTGACGCCGTCGTCGTCCTTTCCCGGCTCGAATTGGTAAGTGAGTGGAAACTGCATGTCGCCTTGGCGCCAGGCGTCCGGGTACTCGCCGCCCAGTACTGCAGCTGCGTCGGAGTTGACCACCGTTTCCGGTGTGAAAGTCAGCAGACTCGGATTCTTGCGCCGCTCGGTCTTCCACCACTGGTCGAAATGCTTGGCGGATACGGCTTCCTGGCCGATACGTTCGTCGTAGAACTCGTAGAGAGTTTCGTCGTCGACGAGGATGTCGCGTCGGCGCGCGCGGTTCTCGAGTTCTTCGACGTTGTCGAGGAGTGCACGGTTTTCGTGGAAGAACTTGTGGTTCGTCTGCCATTCGCCCTGCACGAGCGCATGGCGGATGAAGAGATCGCGAGAGGCCTCGGGATCGATTCGTGAGTACGTCACTGCGCGGCCGGTTACCAGAGGAACTCCGTAGAGAGTGACCCGCTCGTATGCCATCGCCGAGCCGCGCTTGGAGGACCAGTGCGGTTCGGAATAGGTCCGTTTCACCAGGTGCGGGGCGAGCTTTTCAGCCCACTCGGGTTCGATACGCGCGGACATGCGCGCCCACAGCCTCGACGTTTCCACGAGTTCGGCGGCCATGACCCAGCGTGGTGGCTTCTTGAACAGTCCCGATCCGGGGAAGATCGCGAAGTGGCTGCCCCTGGCGCCGAGGTAGTCCCGCTTCTCGCCCTCGCGTAGCCCGATATGCGAGAGCAACCCGGCAAGGAGCGACTGATGGATCGCGTTCTCGCTTGCCGGTGTCTCTCCCACTGTCCAGCCGAGACCGCGGGTGATCTGCCGGAGTTGCCCGTGCAGATCCTGCCATTCGCGGATGCGGAGCCAGTGCAGGAACTCGTTCCGGCACATCTTGCGAAACTGGTTGGAGGACAGATCGTTACGTTGTTCGCGTAAGTAGTCCCACAGTTTCAGGTAGGCCAGGAAGTCGGAGTTCTCGACGTTGAAGCGGGCGTGCTTTTCGTCGGCGGCTTGCTGGAACTCGGCGGGCCGCTCGCGAACGTCCTGGATGGACAACGCCGCGACGATGACAAGGGTTTCGTGAAGGCAACCGTTGTTCTTGGCTTCCACCAGCATCCGTGCCAGCCGCGGATCCACCGGAATCTGGGCCAGCTCGCGGCCGACCGGCGTCAGTTCGGGGTGGCTGGCCTCGGAACCTCGCGCGATGGCGCCGAGTTCCTCGAGGAGTCCAATTCCGTCCTTCACGGCGCGCTGGTCCGGCGGTTCGACGAAGGGGAATGCCGCGATGTCGCCCAGGCCGAGGGCCGTCATCTGCAAGATCACGGATGCGAGGTTGGTTCGCAGGATCTCCGGTTCGGTGAATGCCGGCCGTGACTCGAAGTCCTCCTCGGAATACAGGCGGATGCAGATTCCTTCGGCGACGCGGCCGCAACGCCCGGAACGCTGACGAGCTGACGCCTGCGAAATGGGCTCGATCGGCAACCGCTGAACCTTGGTGCGCACCGAATATCGCGAAATGCGCGCGGTTCCCGGATCGACGACGTACCGAATGCCGGGAACGGTCAGCGAGGTCTCGGCCACGTTGGTGGCAAGGACGACGCGTCGGCCGGTGTGCGGCGAGAACACTTTGTGTTGCTCGGCAGCAGACAGCCGCGCGTACAGCGGGACGATTTCGGTGTTGCGAAGACGCCGATCGCGTAAAGCATCTGCGGTGTCGCGAATTTCGCGTTCGCCGGAGAGGAAGACCAAGATGTCGCCTTCGCCCTCCGCGCTCAGCTCGTCGACCGCCTCGCAGACCGCGTCGACGGGATCGCGGTCGAAGGTGATGTCGCCGGATTCGACGGTCAGTGGCCGGTAACGCATTTCGACAGGGAATGTTCGCCCGGATACCTCGACGATCGGCGCGGGCTTACCGTCGACAGCGAAGTGCTTGGCGAAGCGCTCGGGATCGATGGTCGCCGACGTGATGATGACCTTGAGATCGGGTCGGCGGGGGAGCAGCTGAGCCAGGTAACCGAGGATGAAGTCGATGTTGAGACTGCGTTCGTGCGCTTCGTCGATGATCAGCGTGTCGTAGCGTCGGAGCATACGGTCGCGCTGAATTTCGGCGAGGAGAATGCCGTCGGTCATGAGCTTGACGTAGGTGCGGTCCGAGACCTGGTCGGTGAACCGCACGGTGTATCCGACGGCGTCGCCGAGTTCGGTGTCGAGTTCTTCGGCGATACGTTCGGCAACGGTGCGTGCTGCCAACCGGCGCGGCTGTGTGTGTCCGATCAAACCGCGGACGCCACGTCCGAGTTCGAGACAGATCTTCGGGATCTGGGTTGTCTTACCCGAGCCGGTCTCGCCGGCGACGATGACAACCTGATTCTCCGAGATCGCGGTCGCGATGTCGTCCTTGCGCTGACTGACGGGCAGAGCTTCCGGATACGAGACTGCGGGAACATTGGCGGAGCGTGCGGCCAACCGCGTGCGCGCCGTTTCGATTTCCTCGGCCAGCGCCACCAAAGCGTCTGGTGTGCGGGCACGGTCGAGTTTGCGACGGAGTCGACTCTCGTCGCGGAGTGAGATCTGCGCCAGCGCGCTCTTCAGGTCACTCCGCTTGGGGGAGAGCGGGGCCGGTGGTGTTGTAGACATGCTGATGACAGCCTATCGAACGCGTTCACAACTACCGCTCGCAGATCGTGCTGATGTGCAAATATCGACCAGTGACGACAAATACCGCAAATGAGTCATCGGTGCCTGTCTTGTCGACGCCGATCGCCGTGCGAGCCCTGAGACTGTTGTTTGCTGTGTTCGGACTTGCCGCTTTGCTGTGGATCCCGATCCGTGACGCGGCTGAGCTGTCTCTGTCGAACTATCTGAGCTACTTCACCATCGAGAGCAACATTCTTGCGGTGATCGTGTTGCTGGTCGGTGCAATTCGAGATCCACAATCGCAGGCGTGGCAGTCGATCCGAGGGGCGGTGACGCTGTACATGGTGATCACCGGGATCATCTACGCCGTGCTCCTGGCCGATATCGACGTCAATTTGAACGATGCCTGGATCAACTCGGCACTGCATCGGATTCTTCCCCTGGTCATGCTTCTCGACTGGGTGTTCTTCGCTTCGAGGCACAGGATCTCCGAAGCCCGCTCACTGCAGTGGCTGCTGTTTCCGGTGATCTACGCGGTGTACACGTTGATTCGAGGGCCGATCGTCGACTGGTATCCGTATCCGTTCATGGATCCTCGCCACCAGGGCTATCTGGCCCTGTTCATCGGATTCGTCGTACTGGGCATCGCGATGGCCTTGATGGCGTTGGCGGTCAATGCCGTCGGACGGCTGGGAGCCGGGTTACGCGGACGGAACGCTGCGAAGTCCTAGGGGATTGCCGGAGGCGAGCACCTGCTCGAGGCGGTCCACGTTCGGGTGCTTACCGGGGTTCGCCCGGGCGTCCTCCGTGTGCTCGGCGAAGATCGTCAATCCTGCCGAGGCGGCTTCGGGTGTCAGCGCGCCGTAGACCTGAGCGAGATGGTTGTACACCTTGACCGAGCCGGACTTTCCGGGCTTGTTCTCCACGGTGTCGATGACGTTTCCGTCGGCGTCGAGTACCTCGATGGCGGCCAGATGATCGATGGCGGGCAGTGCTGCAAGATTGTCGGCGAAAGTCATGGTCGACAGATTACGGGTGCGCCCGTGAAAGCCGGTGCCGGGCGAGCGCCGTCGTGCGCGGATTCCTGGTGTCGATATAGTCGCAGCACATCGTTTGCACACCAGCATCGTTTGTATTCGAAGGGGACAATGATGGCTTCGGCATTGTGGCACGGGTTCGCGGACATGGGCGCTGTGGAGAAGAACGGCGCGTTTGTCGTCTCTCGCGGTGAGGGCGCGTACATCTGGGACCGCGAGGGCACTCGGTATCTGGATGCGACGGCGGGCCTGTGGTTCACCAATGTCGGGCACGGGCGCACGGAGATCGCGGATGCGGTGGCGGCTCAGTTGTCGAAGATCGCTCATTTCTCCAACTTCGGTGATTTTGTTCCCGAGACCACGCAGGTGTTGGCGGAGCGGTTGGCGGCCATCGCGCCGGTTGCCGGGAGCAAGATCTTCTTCACCTCGGGTGGTTCGGATTCGGTGGACACTGCGGCGAAGCTGGCTCGCCGGTACTGGCACGAGGTGGGGCAGCCGGAGAAGACGATCATCGTCGGACGCCAGAAGGCGTATCACGGAATGCACGTTGCCGGAACGGCTCTCGCTGGTATTCCGGTGAACCGTGAGGGGTACGGCGAGCTGATGGCGGATGCGGCGACCGTCGGCTGGGACGATGCGAAGAGCCTGCTCGAGTTGATCGAGAAGATCGGTGCGA